>JASHNU010000085.1 GCA_030041475.1 Candidatus Sulfotelmatobacter sp. | reverse complement strand
CTGCCCATCGTTGCGGTCGCGGAAGATGAAGTCACGCTCCCCGTCGTTGCGCGCAACACGTCGGAGCCACAGCCGGAGACGATCGCACTCAAAGACGAGTGGCAGCGCTGGAACGATTACGGCATTGGACTGTTTCTGCAGGGAGATCTGAAGGGCGCGGCAGCCGCATTTCAGACGGTCACCGAGGCCGACCCTGCCAATCCAGATGGATGGGTCAATTTGGGTCGCTGTGCAGTGCAGGAAGGTGATATGCAGCGCGCCCGCACCGTGCTGGAGAAGGCTTTGTCTTTATCTCCGAATCTGGCTCGCGCGAATTTCTTTTACGCGAAAGTGCTGCGCTCTGATGGCGACTACGCCGCAGCCGCCGCGCGACTGAATGTGGTTTTGGCGCGTTATCCGCGCGATCGGGTCGCATTGAACGATCTGGGGCGAGTGCTGTTTCTCGAGCACCGCTATACCGATGCGGTAAAGGTCTTGAACGCGGTACTAGCGATCGACCCCGAAGACCTGCAGGCGAATTACAATCTGATGCTCTGCTACAACGGACTGGGCGACGAGAAGATGTCCAAAGCGCACCAAGCGCGCTATCTGCGCTTCAAAGCCGATGAATCGTCGCAAGCGCTCACCGGCCCTTACCGGCAAAAACATCCCGAAGACAACAACGAGCGACAGGCGGTTCACGAGCATGTGTCGGTTCGCTTGCCAGCGCTGAGCGAGACAAATATGACGACCGGAGCCTCCCGATAGATGCTCGGCATCAGAGATCGAGTCACCGCTGAGACGCACAGGCAGGGAGAGATTCGTCTCGCTTTTTTCTCAAGATTCCTCCGTATTTCCGTAGTTCCGTGGTTGATTGCCATATCTTTGGCCGTGACCACGCAAGCCCAGATCCACTTTCGTGACGTCACCGCACAAGCCGGAATCCACTTCACGCGCAATAACGGCGCATTCGGGAAGAAGTGGCTGCCGGAAACGATGGGACCGGGCTGCGCCTTCATCGACTACGACAATGACGGATACCCCGACATCCTGCTGATCAACGGCGAAGATTTCCCCGGCCATCCGAGCATTCCGCGAAAATCGGCCACAATGACAATGAAGCTCTACCACAACAACCGCGACGGCACCTTCACCGACGTGACGCGCAAGGCCGGGCTTGCCGTTCCAATGTACGGACTTGGCGTTGCCGTCGGCGACTATGACAACGACGGCTTCGACGACATTTTCGTTTCCGCTCTCGGTCAGAGCCACTTGTTTCACAACAACGGCAACGGGACGTTCACCGACGTGACCAGGAGTGCGGGCCTTTGGGGTCCAAGCGAGTTTTCGACGAGCGCAGCCTGGGTCGACTACGATCGCGACGGCAGACTCGATCTGGTCGTCGCGAATTACGTCCAGTGGACCGAGCAGGGCGATCTGTACTGTACCCTCGACGGCGCGCACAAGTCCTACTGCACGCCCGAATCGTACAAAGGCACATCGGTGCGTCTGTGGCACAACCTTGGCGGCGGGAAATTTGAAGATGCGACACAGAAGGCTGGGCTGGGCGATCCGACATCGAAGAGTCTGGGCGTTGCCATTCTCGACTACAACGGCGACGGCTGGCCCGACATTCTGATTGCCAACGACACACAACCGAACAAGCTCTACCTGAACAAAAAGGACGGCACGTTTGAGGAGCGGGGAGTTGCGGCCGGCGTTGGCTTCAGCGAGGATGGCGTGGCCCGCGCGGGCATGGGCGTTGACGCCGCCGACTATGACCGGAGCGGCCACTCGAGCATCATCATCACGAATTTCGCCAATCAGATGGTGTCGCTTTATCACAATGAGGGCAACGGCTTGTTTGTAGACGAAGCTGCGCAATCGGAAATTGGACGCGATACATTGGTGACGCTCGGTTTCGGATGTTTTTTCTTCGACTACGATAACGACGGGTGGCAAGACATCTTTGTCGCCGATGGACACATTGAAGATGGCGTCGAGCGAGTGCAGAAGCGTGTGACCTATGCGGAGCCCCCGCATCTTTTTCGCAACCTCGGAGGCGGAAAGTTTGCCGAAGTCACCACGCAGATGGGAGACTCTTTCGCCGCGCCGAAAGTGGCGCGGGCCGCGGCCTATGCCGACATTGATAATGACGGCTTTCTTGACGTCTTGCTCACCACCAACGCAGGTCCCGCGCACTTGTATCACAATGAAGGCGGGAAGAATCACAGCCTGCGATTCAAACTGGTGGGAACGAAGTCGAACCGGGACGGGATCGGCGCGGTTGTTCGCGTGACCTCCGGAAGCGACAAGCAGGAGAAAATGCTGCGCTCGGGCTCCAGTTATCTGGCGCAGAGTGAACTGGTGCTGACTTTCGGCCTGGGTTCGCAAACGAAGGCCGACAGCGTGGAAATCGAGTGGCCGAGCGGTCAAGTCGACCGATTTTCGAATGTGAACGCGGGGCAAACGGTGAGGGTGCAGGAAGGGAAGGGAATCGTGGGCAGCCGCGCCTACTCCGCCAGCCGCGTCTACGGGCAGACAAGGTAGCCCATTGTCAGCCTGTGTTTCCCTGTGTCCTCTGTGGTTAAATTTTTACTTCCAATGAAGCTGAAGACCTCCTTTGCGCTTGCCTCCACGCTTCTCGCCGCACTTGGCCTGCTCGCGCCCACAACAAATCCTGTCGAAGCGGCGCGGCTGAATAATCTCGGCTGCGCGTATATGAATCAGCAACTTTTTGAGAAGGCGCTGAAGGCGTTTCAGCAGGCAGCGGAACTTGATCCGAAACTTGAGATTGCGGGGCTAAACCAAGGCATCGCGTATCTGAACCTGCAGAAGATCGACGAGGCTAGGGCGGTGCTCGAAGACGGGATCAAGCACGATCCGAAAAATGCGAATGCGTGGTACAACCTCGGATTGCTTGCCAAGAATACTGGTGATGCACAACGGGCGATTAACGCGTTCCAGCGTGTCGCCGAGATTGACGCGAATGATGCCGACACCTGGTACTTCCTCGGTGCCTCCTACGCGCAGGCGAGGCAATTTCCGCAAGCTATCGAGGCTTTTCAGCACGCGTTGCAGATCAACCCGCTGCATGCCTCAGCAGAATTCGGCCTGTCGCGCGCGTATCAGCAATCGGCGGATCTGGACCACGCTAATTTGGATCACGCCCGCGACCATCTCAAGAAGTTCCAGTACATCACCGAGCACAAATTTGGCGCACCCATCAGCCTGGCTTACGGCGAGCAGGGCCAGTACTCGCGCGCGGTCGAGTCGCCGCTGGCTCCCCTCAAGCCCCCGCCGCAGATCAAGGTGCAGTTTGTGGATGTGACGAAAGAAGCGGGATTGAAGTCGCAATCCTCAGCGCCGTCGAGCAAGGATATAAGCACATATCTGGGCCCTGGCGCCTGTTTCCTTGATTATGACAACGATGGGAAAATCGACATCTTTTTGCCTGACAACGGTTCGCAGGGCGGTATGTCGCTATATCACAACCTCGGCAATGGCAAGTTTGAAGATGTGACGAAGAAGGCCGGGCTTGATCCGACGCTGCATGGCGACAGCTGCACTGCCGGCGACTACGACAATGATGGCTGGCCTGACTTGGTGGTTGGAGGGAAGGTACTACTGCTGCACAACGAGAAGGACGGAACGTTCCGCGACGCGACAGAATCTGCGGGAGTCCACGATAGATATGGGACAGGTTCCTTCGTTGATTACGACCACGACGGTGATCTCGACCTGTACCTCACATTTGGGCCCACCGGCACCGTTCCGCGATTAGGCGAGCAATTTTCCGGGTTGCTCAACTACGAGTCCATACCTAATGTGATGCTTCGGAACAATGGCAATGGGACATTTACCGATGTGACGAAGGAGACGGGCCTGAGTGAACCTTCGCCAGCAATCGCAGCCATGGGATCGGATATCAATAACGACCGTGCTGTCGATCTGGTTGTGAGTGGTTATTTTTCACCTGCCACCGTTTTCCAGAATCTGCGGGAGGGAAAATTCAAAGCCACCCCTCCACTTCAGGGCCTCGGTGTTCCTGAGTACGGTGTTGCCGTGCTGGATTTCGATCACGATGGCTGGATGGACCTCGCTTTTTCCCACTTTTGGGGTGGGACGTCGGGACTTTCCCTCTGGCGCAACAATCAGGGCAAGGCTTTCGAGCAAGTCAAACTTCCCGAGACTAATTGGGTTCGTGCCTACGGCGTCGCTGCTTTCGATTACGACAACGACGGCTGGGTCGACCTGGTTGCGGTTGGCGAGACAAAGGAAGGCAAAGCCGAAATCAAACTCTTCCGCAATCTCGGACCCGACGGATTCAAAGACGTTACTG
>JASHNU010000084.1 GCA_030041475.1 Candidatus Sulfotelmatobacter sp. | reverse complement strand
CGAGCAGAGCGGACACATCGAAGCGGTTGGCTTCGAGCTCTATACGCAGATGCTCGAGCGCGCCGTGCGTGAGATGAAGGGCGAAGCCGCGCCGGAAGAAGCCGAAACCCAACTCAATCTCGGCCTGAACATTCGTATTCCGGCCGATTACATTCCGGAAGAAAATCAGCGTTTGCGCATGTACAAGCGGGTGGCGGGAGTCGAGACGGAATCGCAGTTGAGCGATGTAGCCGCTGAGCTCGAAGACCGCTATGGGCCGCCGCCGGCGGTGCGCAACCTGCTGGATTACGCTTCGTTGAAGCTGCTTTGCCTGCGCGTCGGCGTAAACGCGATCGAACGCAAGCGCGAATCGGTGACCTTCAAGTTCCGGCAGAATGCAGCCGTCGATCCCGAGCAGCTGGCTGAGTTCGTCTCCGCTCAGCGCGGAGCGCAGTTCACGCCGGACGGAATGCTGAAGTTTGTTCTAAAACCAACAGCGGCAGATGAAGTTCTGCGGGCACTGCGGACGATTTTAGAGCAACTGGCGAGCGCTGAAGCGGCATCCGAAGTGGAATCGACAGAAACGAATCGGCCACAATAGAGGGTGTGGTACGGATGGGGAAGGATTTGTATCAGGGCATCGCTTCAGCGATGCCGCTCGACTGGATAGACGCCGACGGCTCTAGCCGCTGGCTTTCGTCCGCAGAGCCACAGCGGCTGAAGCCGTTCCCCGACTTTCGTGCCTTGACGGCGCGCCTTAAGGCGCGCCCTGATACGAATCCCGGCCTCCCGAAGAGCAAGCGTGGGTTGGGTAATCGAAAGGGCAGGCCAGATGCAAATGCGATCTAATCCGACAACCGACAACTCACAACAGTTACAATTGTCCGGCATCGATTTGAGCCGGAAGGCCAACGACTAGCGACGAGGTCCCAGCAACTAACGACTAACGACCAACTTCCATGCCAATGAGACTTCGCAAAGCTGTTTTCCCTGCCGCCGGCCTGGGCACGCGCTTTCTGCCCGCGACCAAAGCTCAGCCCAAAGAAATGCTTCCGCTGGTAGACAAGCCCATCATTCAGTACGGCGTCGAAGAAGCCATGGCCTCGGGCTGCGACCAGATCATCATCATCACCGGGCGCGGCAAGCAGGCAATCGAAGATCACTTCGACGTCAGCTATGAACTCGAAAAAATGCTGGAGGAGCGCAGGAAGTACGAACTGCTCAAGATCGTGCGCTCGATCTCCGACATGATTCACCTGGCTTACGTTCGTCAGAAAGAAGCTCTCGGCCTGGGCCACGCCGTGCTCATGGCGCGCGAACTGGTAGGCAACGAGCCTTTCGCCGTGCTGCTCGCAGACGACGTGATTGACCATCCCGTGCCTGCGCTGAAGCAGATGGCAGACGTGTTCAACCAGAAACAGTGTTCGATCATTGCCGCTCAGGTGGTTGAGGGAAAGATGATTTCTTCCTACGGGGTGTTCGATGCCAAGCCTGCCGATGGATTTAACGGCCGGCTGTTCGAAATCCGAAACATGGTGGAGAAGCCAAAGCCCGAGGAAGCGCCGTCGAACCTGGCCATTATCGGACGCTACATTCTTACGCCCGCCGTCTTCGATTGCCTGGCAAAAACTTCGACCGGCTCCGGCGGCGAGTTGCAGCTCACGGATGGCATGAGAATGCTGTTGAAGCAGGAAAGGATGTACGCCTATGTGTACGAGGGACGCCGCTACGATACTGGCGACAAGCTGGGATTCCTGAAGGCGACGGTGGAGTTCGCGCTGAAACGCGACGACCTCGGCGGTGCATTCCGTGAGTACTTGAAAGCATTGAAACTCTAGCTCCGGTTCTGGTCTCTGCCTTGCAACTTTTCGCCGTTGGGATGCGCAGGTACACTCTTGTCTGCGGGGGTGTGCGCCGCGGAGGGTTGCAACCGGGCGAGTTTGTCATCCGCGCGATTCCCCGTGCTTCATCTTAGGCGAGGACTACATCCGGCATGGGAAGGCGAAGCGAACCGCGAAAAGATGTTCAGGTTCCGGTACGCATCTTCGGCACCGACAAAACCGGCGCGGTCTTTTCCCAGAAAGCGATCACCATCAACGTCAGCCGGAATGGCGTGGAACTCGCAGGCGTGCAGTCCGAACTCGCGCTGGATGAGATCATCGGCCTTTCCTACGGAAACAATCGCGTGCACTTCCGCGTAAAGTGGGTGGGTGCGCCAGGCACGCCTAAAGCCGGCCGGGTAGGCATGCTCAACATTTCAGCCGGAAAGCCGCTGTGGGATTTTCCTCTTGACGCTTCCTGCCCCGATCCCTATCAACCCGGTGAAACCGAGCGCCGCAAACATCCGCGCTACCGCTGCCAGCTCTCGGCCGAGATCCACGTGCACAACGGGCCATCGTTCTGGGGAAACCTCGCCGATCTCAGCCTGGGAGGCTGTTACGTGGAGATGCCCATCCCGCTCGAAACCGGCGCGAAACTGAAGATGGCCCTCTGGTTCGGCCAGGAGCGGGCCTGGGCAGAGGGCGAAGTGGCGCACCGCACGCCGGGTTTCGGCGTTGGCATCCGCTTCACGCAAATTGCCGACGCCGACCGCAATCGCATCGGCGCTTATCTGGACTCGCTCGCGCCGCTGCTCCGCAAATCGTCGATCGGCGCCGCTCTCCGCGTGCCGCACTGATGCCGGTTTACGCTCCGCGCAGCTTCTTCGATTTCTCTTCCACGCCGCGCGCCAGTTTTTCTTTGTGCGCGTCGAGTTTCTTGGCGATGGCAGCGTCAGCCAGTCCGATCATCTGTGCGGCGAGGATTCCGGCGTTGGTCGCTCCCGGCTTGCCGATCGCCACCGTGGCTACCGGAATGCCGGCGGGCATTTGCACGGTCGAGAGCAGAGAATCCATCCCATTGAGCGAGGT
>JASHNU010000083.1 GCA_030041475.1 Candidatus Sulfotelmatobacter sp. | reverse complement strand
CTTCCACGGTAACGTTGTCGATCACGCGGGGCGTCGTTTTGTCGTAGGGTTTTCTGGGAGCATGCTGACGGGGGGCGAGTACATCGCCCGTGGGGGCTCAAACCTGGCTGGGTACTTGGCTAGGAACCTGGGCAAGCGCCGGCATAATTGCGAGCGCCAAAAGACCTCCTAGTCGTTTCGATAGCATCGTCTCTGTTGTCCTTTCGCTCCGAAATTTGGGCCGAGCTGTTCCGGAGTCGCGCCAT
The DNA here is from genome assembly GCA_030041475.1 of Candidatus Sulfotelmatobacter sp. Lineage (GTDB taxonomy): Bacteria > Acidobacteriota > Terriglobia > Terriglobales > Acidobacteriaceae > Sulfotelmatobacter. The sequence continues at coordinate 27,357 of JASHNU010000083.1, read as the reverse complement.
TTTATCCGCACGTACAACAAGGTCAAGCTGTTTTGTTGGATTTGTTCGGAAGGCGTAAACTCTGCCCCTTCGAGTAGAGGCAGCGCCGCCTGTGGCAGGAGATTTGCTAGGCGTCGAACTTCCAGCGTGTCGAGCGGCTCTGGAAGTACTTTTCCCAAAGGCCGAAGGCAACGCGCGGACGCACCGCGAAGACTGGTTCTTTCATCGAGAGAATGTCGTCTTTCATCGTCGACATGTCGAACTTGTACTTGCGCTCGTAGGCAGGAAGGAACTTCCGGCGCATGGGGACGTCGGCGATCTCGGCGACGCCTTCGACGATGACAGCCTCATTCGCGTGCTCGGTGCAGACGATGCAGTTGGGATTCTGCGCGAGATTGCGAGCCTTGCGCGACTGGCTGCCGGTGGAGAACAGGAAGCAGCCGTCCTGCCAGAGTCCCCAGACGACCATGGTATGAGGCGTGTGGTCGGGTTTGACGGTGGTAATCCAGTAATTGTGCGACTTCCTGAGGCGCTGCTCGGCCCACGACCACGGCAACAGACCTTTGGTGCCCTTTGGGAAGCCGTAACCTGGCGCGGCGATGCGGGAGGGTTTGGGTAGGACGATATTGGCTTCCAGCTTCGGCATCGTTCTTCGGGGGGCTCTCAACAGGTTCGAACCTCGCCGCCCTCGGTCACAAGAAGCGCGCTTATACCGGTTCGCTCCTTCGCCAAACGCGGAAGTCTTTCCGACAGTTTTGTGAACTGCGGAAGGTATGGGAGAGCGATGCTGTACCGCGCTTCAGGGTCACTCATTCTCTGCAGAACCTCGCCAAGGATGGTGAGGAAGTAATTCACTCTCATTTCCGGCCTCGAGCCGCAGCCCTTTACCTCGATGTTCCACCGCTCGAAACCTCGGGCGGCGGCGACGTCAACGCCATGCGCGTGCGCCCATTTGATTTCCACTTTCCATCCCTGCTCCTCCAGCCAGGTCTTAAGCGCCTGCTTAACTGCGTCCTCTTCTAGGCCCACCCTGGGGCTCTCGCCTGCCGCCGGCCATGGAGCTTGGGTGGCTCCCTCTGTCGGGTAATTGCCGAGACGCCCGTCAGACCGTTGAGTACGAAGCAGCAAGTTCTGCGCTGCTAGTCGCCGGCAAGCAGAGTTGACGGGCTGTTGGTTAGCCGTCTTCCCAAGAAGCAAATCGGTAATCTCGCGGTCAGACAGCCCTAGTTGGGCCGCAAGCAGGGACAAGATTCGACCCGGGAGTGTAGGAGTACCCATCTCGCCTACAGATTCTTCTTCGTCCACTGATCCAAGCGGTTGAGAGCTTCCTGCAGATTCTCAAGCGAATTGGCCACGCTGAACCGCAGGTAGCCTTCGCCGAATGCGCCGAACGCCGTACCGGAAAGGGCGGCGACTCCGGCCTGCTCCAGCAGCGCTTCTTCGAGCGCCTTCGACTTCCATCCGGTGCGCGTGATGTTGGGAAAGACGTAGAACGCGCCTTTGGGCATGCGGCACGAGAATCCTTTGATCTTGTTCAGCCCGGCGACGAACACGTCGCGGCGGCGCTGAAATTCGTCGCGCATGTGGTCGACTGAACTCTGGTCGCCGCGGATGGCCTCGATTCCCGCCACCTGGGTAAAGCTCGCCGTGCAGGAACTGGAGTTGGTCATCAGGCGCGTCATTTGTGCAGCCAGGTCCGGGCGCATCACGCCGTAGCCCATGCGCCATCCCGTCATGGCGTAGGTTTTCGAAAAGCCGTCAAGGAGGATCGTTCGCTCCTGCATCCCCGGCACCGTCATGATGGAGAAATGCTGCGCGCCATCGAAGATCAGACGGCTGTAGATTTCGTCCGACAGAATCATCACGTTGCGGTCGCCGATGACTTTGGCGATCTGCTCGATGTCGCGGCGCTCGAGGATTCCGCCGGTTGGATTCTGCGGCGAATTGATGATGACGAGTTTCGTGCGGTCGTTAATTAGCGAGGCCAGTTCGTTAACGTCGAGGGCAAAGTCACGTTCCTCGCGCAGCTTGATCGGCACCGCACGGCCGCCGACGTAGTTGATCATCGACTCGTAGATGGGGAACCCGGGGTTGGGATAGATAACCTCGTCGCCTTCATCAATTAAGGCGAGGATCGTGAAGAAAATAATTGGTTTACCGCCGGGGACAACAACCACTTCATCGCTGGTGACTTTCACGCCACGGGTGCGACTGACGTATTCAGCAAGCGTCTGCCGCAGCTCGGGCAGGCCGGCGGATGGGCCGTAGTGCGTCCAGCCTTTGTGCAGGGCGTCAACTGCGGCTTCGATGACGTTCGAGGGCGTGTCAAAGTCCGGCTCGCCGATTTCGAGATGAATGATGCTCTTGCCTTGGCGTTCCAGGGCGCGGGCTTTGTTCAGAACTTCAAAAGCGGTCTCGGTGCCGAGCCGCGACATGCGGCGGGCGAGTTGCAATTCGTATTGGACGGCTTTCTCCATATCAAGACTCCGGCAGGAAACTCTTAGAGGGGCGAACGGCACATTATACGCCGGAGGCGGGAACAGGGTCCGTCGGCTGCTTATTTCTTGCGCACTACGTCGACCGAGATGAACTTCATGTGGTCGGTCACGTCGAATTCAACTTTTCTCGCCATCCAATCTTGTCCCGGCATTTGCACCCATGCGAAATAGTGGCCGGGAACGACGTGACCGATTTTGAAATACGCTGTTTTCGGAAGGAGGAACTTCGCCTCATCGCTGAACCACACGCGACGGTCCCCGTCCGATCTGATAAGGACAACGACGACATCGTGTGATTGAACGTTCTTGCTGAAATCAGGTTTCTCGTTGGCGAAGATGAAGCCGCGCACAGAATAGGAACTCTGCGCAGGAACGTGGAAGGTGATGTTTGGCAAGGTCTGCCCGGCGTGGACCTCGAGCGGCGTCGCCTTGGAGACGTCGGTCACGCCCGGATAGTACAGGGCTGATGTCCCGTGATCGTCGGCCTGCACGAAATAGATGTAGTACTTGCCCGGGCCTAGGTTAGGCGAACAGAAGGAATCGTCGTCCTTGATCTCGCCGAAATTCCTATCTGCAACCGGCGAATAGCCGAGGGTAGAAAGAAATGCGAGCGAACCACGAGAATCGCTCTTCGGACCGGAGCGTACGAGCGAGCCGCAGATCCTTCCTGTTGCGGCTTCATACTTCCTGTGGGATTCTTCAAAGCTGCGGCGGCGTTGCTCTTCCTGTTCAGCCCAACCTTGTTGGGACCAGTGCTTGATTGGTGTTAAGTCTTCGGATGTAGGGCGTTCTTTTCGTAGATAGCGCAGGTCGGTTTCCACCGCGCCGTCCCCGATCCACCCTCCCGGGCTGCACATGCTGACGCCCAGCTGATCCAGGCTAGGGCCACCCGCGTATACGAGGTATTTCAAGCCAGGAGAGTAGACCGCGCCGCAATCACCGCCGCCAAGTCCGGTTTGGAGTTCAACTTCAGGCCCCAGGGTTCCCTTGTACTTGCGCTGTACACGAAACGTGACAACCATGCTGGGCATGCCGCTCCAGTCACTCGGGGAGAAGATGTCGGTCGGAATCAGTTCGCCGTCTTTGGCGGAGAGGAGGTCCCATTTCAATTCGAAGTGCACGGGCGTGCCTTCGAAGATGACGGCGGTGTCCTCGGCCTGCAACTTGGCGAGTTCCCAGGCATTCCCGCCCCGATGATCGCCCCCGCATTGGCATGCGAACGCGTTGATTGCTGCGAGCGTGTATAGAAGTACCAGAATGACGATAAAGGACCGCATACCTATAGGGACACCGTGCCGGAAGATGCGGTTCCTGTCGAGAAACGAAGGTAACTTTAGGATCGCAGTGAGCGGTCGAGCTTCGCTCGACAGGACAGCCGAAGGCGGCTGTCCCTACATGAATCTATTCCGAGACGCTGTGCTCTTCGTTCTGCGAGCGCAGAACGCGATCCACAGAATATGGGGCGCGGCGGCTGGGTTCGTGATAGTGGCGGACCTGCATTTCGCCGAGCAGGCCGATAGCCAGCAGGTTCAGGCCGCCGAGCAGCAGGCCGAGCGACGCCATCATGAGCGGACCGTGCGTCGCCATTATAGGAACGTGGCGCAGGAACTTTTCGATCCCGAGCCAGAGCACGATGCCGCTGCCCGCGAAAATGCTCATCATGCCGAAGCCGCCAAAAAAGTGCAGCGGGCGCGAGAGATAGCGCAGCAGGAAGCGGATGGTGAGCAGGTCAAAGAACACCCGGAACGTGCGTCCGATACCGTAGTGCGAGGTGCCACGCTCGCGGTTCGCGTTGCGAATGGGCACTTCGCAGATGGTCGCGCCATGCCAGGAAGCGAGCGCTGGAATAAAGCGGTGCAACTCTCCGTAGAGCGGAACCTGCTCGAGAATGTCGCGGCGGTAGGCCTTGAAAGTCGTGCCAAAGTCGTGAATGTCGACCCCCGAAATTTTGGCCATCATCCAATTGGCAATGCGCGAGGGCAGGCGCCGCATCCAGAAATTGTCGACGCGGACTTTCCGCCATCCGCTGACGATCTCGTAGCCGGCGGCAATCTTCTCGAGAAACAACGGGATGTCGTTGGGATCGTGCTGCAGATCGCCGTCCATGGCGATGATGTATTCGCCGCGGGCGTGGTCGAAACCGGCTGCCAGACCGGCGGTCTGGCCGAAGTTCCGGCGCAGCTTGACGACCGTCACGCGGCTGTCGACGGCGGCAATTTCGCGGAGCATCGGGAAGGTATGGTCGTTCGAGCCGTCGTCCACGAGAACGATCTCAAAGCTCTCGCCATGGGCCTCCATGACCGCTTTCAGCTTGTCATAGAGATCGGTGACGTTCTCCTGTTCGTTGTGCAGGGGGACGACGATGGAGTATTTGGGCACAGTTTTTCTATTATAGCCTCAAAATGGAATTCGACAGCCCACGATTCTCGTGCCCTGGCCTGTTACCTTGGGGATGCAGACAGGCAGAATCAGCGGAGCGCGTCTCAGCCTCGCTCTTTGAGCTTCAGTCTTGACTTGTTCTCTTCCATGAAGGCTTTGATCTGCTCGGCAGCGCCGAGCAGGCGGTTCCATTGCTCGTAGTAGAGAGTGACCGGGAAACGGCCAAGCCCGTAGACACTGACGCCGCCCTTTTCGCCGACTTTAAAGATCAGGTCGCCGCTGCGCTTCTTGGTTTCGACTTCCTTTTCCAGTTGGGCTAGCTTTGCTTTTAGTTCTTCGTAGGTTGGTTCTGCCATTGCTTGCCTCGCGTTTAGAAATGTCATTGGCCCAGGGAAGATCCGGAGCCCTTATGAGCCCGCACATCCATGGTAACTTGCGTGGTGTTGCCTAACGCTGGATAACCGTTATAAGCTTCCAACAGTCCAATCGCAAACTGGGGAATGGATGCGGTCGTGGATGCGATGGTCGGCTTGGCTTGCGCTGTCACTCCTGTTGTGGACAGTCGCGGCGGAGTCTACCCACAATCACCCCAGTCAAACCGAATCGACGGCATGCTCAATCTGCGCTGTGGCGCATACGGCTCGTCCGACGGTCAGTTCCGGCCACGGCACGCCGGTTTTCATTGCGGTTGGCTTGTTCCACGAAGAAGAGCCTGTCCTCAAGGCGCGCATCGAGTTCTCTGATCTCGGCATACGCGGTCCTCCTGTCCTGTAGGGATTCCCAAAAATCGATGTTCCGGCCAGGCGTTAACGGCGTCCGTGCCGGCAAAATCCCTATTGTTTCCTGGAGGAAGATGTGCCTATATCTCATCGATGGCGTCTGATTGCCATTGTCGCCGCCACCGTTTTTCTAACCATTGCAGTCACACATGCCCAGTCGATTAACGGCACCGTCGTGGACCCAACCGGCGCCGTTGTCCCCAACGCAACCGTCGAGATTCAAAACGTGGTCAGCCACTTCGACCGCTCGACAACCACAGATAAGACTGGGAGTTTCAGTTTTCCGAACCTACCCCTCAATCCGTATCACATGACGGTGACTGCAGCCGGATTCAACCAAACTGCGCAGGACGTGGAAGTCCGCTCCGTTGTGCCGCTCAACATCAAGGTTACCCTGCAAGTGTCGGGTTCGGTGACGACGGTGAACGTCGAGGCTGAGGCAACCGATTTGCTGGAGAACGATCCCACCTTTCACACGGACGTGGACAGAAATTTATTCGACAAGATTCCGTTGGAAAGCACGACTTCGGAACTGAGTTCGGAAGTAACGCTGGCAACGCCGGGCATTGCCGCCGATTCGAATGGACTGTTCCATGGGCTGGGCGACCATGCGGAGAATTCGTTCTCCGTCGACGGCCAGCCAATCACCGATCAGCAAAGTAAAGTGTTCTCGAATCAGCTGCCGCTCGGCGCTGTACAGTCAATGGAAGTTGTCTCCGGAGCTCCGCCGGCAGAGTTTGGAGGCAAGACCAGCATCGTAATCGTAGCGACCACGCGCTCAGGCCAGGGCGTAACCACTCCTCATGGAAGCGTGACCGGCTCCTACGGGACGTTTGGAACATCCAACCTGGCGGCCGAGCTTGCATACGGGGGCCAGAACTGGGGAAACTTTATCTCCGCCAACGGCCTGAGTACGGGACGATTCCTCGATCCCCCGGAGTTCACAGTGTTGCACGATAAGGGAAATGAGGAAAATCTGTTCGATCGCGTGGATTATCAGCTCAACAATAAGGACTCCATTCACCTGGATTTTCAGTACACGCGTTCCTGGTTTCAGACGCCGAATACATTCGACGGAGAGAATGCCACGCCCTGGAGCGGGCTGGATGGAATACTTCCGTCCATCGAAAACTACGGTGGCACCAGTCCGAACGGTCTGGTCGTCGGCCCTACGGATCAACGCTCGAAGATTCAAACCTTCAACATTGCTCCGTTTTGGACGCGCGCGCTGAACACGCACATGGTGTCCACCGTGGGCGCATGGGTGCGCCGCGACGCGTATAACTACTACCCCAGTGGCAATCCTTTTGCCGATCTGGGTCCACCGAGCTTGCAGCGCCAAAGTGTCGGTCAAACCCGTAGCCTTACCAATGCGGGACTGCGCGCCACGCTCTCTTATGCGAAAGGGATTAACAACGTGAAGGGTGGCATTTCCTACGAACAGACGTTCTTGAATGAGGACGACACGGTGGGAATTGTCGATCCGGCCTACAACGCGCCCTGCGTCACTCTTGACACTGTCTCCACCGACCGGGCCTTTGGTACCTATGTCGCTGCGCCCGGACTCACTCCCGCCGATTGTCCGGGCAACAGTGGCCTCTACCAGCAGAACAATGCCTCGAATCCCAATGCGCCCAACTCCACGCTTTATCCCTACTTCAACCCGGTTCTGGCGCCCTACGACCTGACGCGCGGTGGCATTCTCTATAGTGTCCAGGCCAACGCTCGCTATCTCACGCACACTGACGTAAAGGAAGCTGCGGCCTACATCGAGGATACGATTAGTAAGGGACCATGGAATCTTAACCTTGGGTTGCGCGGCGACATCTATAACGGCCTCACCAGTCACGGCCAAGCGGAACCTCGCGTCGGTGCGGCTTACAACATCAAGGCGACTAATACCGTGCTGCGCGCCTCCTATGCGCACACGCTGGAATCTCCATTCAACGAGAATCTGATACTTTCCAGCCTGGGTTGCGCCAACCCGGTTCTGGCACCGCTGCTCCTCTGCAACTCTACCCTTGCGGGAACGGCCAATCCTTTGAGCCCAGGCTTGCGCAACGAGTACCATCTCGGATTCGAGCAGGCTTTTGGAAGGTACATAGTCGTCTCGGGCGAGTACCTTTGGAAGTACACTCACCTCGGCTACGACTTCAGTGTATTGGGCGATACACCAATCACATTTCCAATTGAATGGACAAAGTCCAAGATTCCGGGTTACGCCGGGCGCATTAGCGTGCCGAACTACCACGGAATTTCCGGTCTGGTAGTTTTCTCTAGTGTGGCGGCACGCTTCTTCCCACCGCAGCTTGGCGGAGCGGGCGCGACGGTAGGAGCTCCGGGAACTCCATTCCGCATCGACCACGATGAGAAATACGCGCAGACGGCGCACTTGCAATATCAACTCCCAAAACACGGGCCATGGATGGGCTTCAACTGGCGGTATGACAGCGGACTGGTCGCAGGCAATACCCCCTGTTACGGGGTGACGGCCTACAACGACTGCCCGCAATCGACGATGCTCAACGGACAACCGGCCATAGCGATGAATGACTATGTCGGAAATCCTCTGACCGCCGACCTGGAATTCGAAGCCGGGTTCGCCTGCAACGGCGTGAAGGCAACGCCGACCTCACCATTGCCCTCGGTGTGTCCGGCCAACGCGTTCACCTCCAATCTGGTCAACATCCCGCCGCCAGGAGAAGAAAACGACGATCACCATCCCCAACGAATTCAGCATCGCAGTCTGTTCGATTTGGCCGTTGGAGACGACAATTTATTTCACTTCGACAATGACCGCTACAAAGTTAGCCTGCAATTGACGGCAATTAATGTTGCCAACAAATATGGTTTGTACAACTTCCTTTCCACCTTCAGCGGGACGCATTACGTCACGCCGCGCACGCTGACGGCCGAGATTGGATTTCATTTCTGAAGCGACGACGTCTAACGGCTACGTGGGCGGTTACAGCACAGACCGCCCGCGTTTCGTGTGCAGAGTCGGCCCTTTGTAAACAAATGTATAAATCCTACCGTCAACGGAGCCGCGCGCCCGGGTTGGTAGAATACAGGAGAGTTGAAGCCTCAAACACATTTCAGGTTATTGCTCAGCGCACGTTCTTTGTGTTTCGCTCTGTTGGCGGCAACGGTGGTATCGCTCGCAGTCAGCAGCCTGAGCGGCCAATCTGTTGGCAATTCCACATCGCTTTTCGGAACTGTGCAGGACGCGACCGGAGCCGTGGTTTTTGGCGCAACCGTGAAAATCCACAATCCGGTGAGTGGTCTCGACCGCACGGCGCAGACCGATGCAAGGGGGCAATTCAATTTCCCGAACATCGCTTTCAACAACTACCACCTGACCGTCACGGCAAAGGGATTCGCGGCTTCTGCGCAAGATGTGGAACTGCGCTCGATCGTACCGGTGACGCTCAGCATCACGCTGCAGGCAGTGGTTGAGGCAACGACGGTTACTGTGCATGAGGAGGCGGGCGACCTCGTGGAGACCGATTCCACTTTCCACAGCGACGTGGACAAGAGCCTGCTCGATCGGCTGCCGCTTCCGGCGGAAGCGGGGGTGGCAGGGGCGGTAACCGAGGCGACGCCAGGCGTATCGGCCGATTCCAACCAGCAGATGCACGGACTCGGCGACCACGCCGAAAACACGATCGCCGTGGACGACCAGGTCAATTCCGATCAGTCGAGCAAGGTGTTCTCCAACCAGATTCCCTCAAATTCGATTCAGTCCATGGAAGTAATTGCCGGCGCGCCGCCGGCGGAATTTGGCGGCAAGACGAGCCTGGTGGTGAAAGTCAGCACGCGGTCGGGACAGGGCGTAACGACGCCCAACGGAACACTCACGTCCTCGTATGGTTCGTTCGGCACGGCCGATACCTCGCTCGATCTCGCTTACGGCGGGCAGAACTGGGGAAACTTCGTCGCCGTGAGCGGCTCAAACGGCGGGCGAGTTCTGGACGCGCCTGAATTCGCGGTGATGCATGACAAAGGAAACGAGGAAAATTTTTTCGACCGCGTTGACTACCAGCTGGCCACCGGCAACACCGTTCACCTGAACCTGGCGTGGACCCGCTCCTGGTTCCAGACGCCGCAGACCTACGACAATTTGAATATTGGAGTGCTTGATCCGTTCGGCAACCCCGTTCCCGCAACGGACCAGCGCACCCAGATCAAGACCCTGAACATCGCTCCGTCGTGGACGCGGCTCCTCAGCAACACCGAAGTCTTCACGCTGGGTGGCTTTGTACGGCGCGACGATTATCACTACTACCCGAGCGGTGATCCGTTTGCCGACCTGGGGCCGCTGAACCTGCAGCGCGAGACCATCGGCCAGCATCGCGACCTGACCAATGCCGGCGTTCGCTCAGATTTTGCCTACGCACGCGGCATGAATAACATGAAGATTGGAGCGACGTATCAGCAGACGTTGCTTGACGAGAATGACGACCTTGGCATCGTGGACCCGTTGCTGAATGCCCCGTGCGTGAACGCAAGCGGAGTCCCGGTTCTGGCGCCAGGAGTGACCAATCCGGCTGCCTGCGGTGCGGCAGGGTTCTTCGAGAACGCGCCTGTGACCGGGTCCCCGGCAACGGGCGCGCCGCCGTATCCGTTCTTCAACCCGATTCTGCTTCCCTTCGACCTCACGCGCTCCGGCGGCCAGTATAGCTTCGCCGGGCACACGGACGTGAAGGAATTAGCGCTCTACGCTCAGGACACGATCAGCAAACGCAGTTGGAACTTCAATCTGGGTCTGCGCGGCGATCTTTACAACGGCCTGACCGTAGCCAAGCAAATCGAACCGCGGCTGGGGATTGCCTACAACATCAAGGCCTCGGCCACGGTGCTGCGCATTTCGTATGCGCGCACGCTGGAAACTCCCTTCAACGAAAACCTTGTGCTCTCCAACAACGGCTGCGAATTTGCTGTGATCGCGGCCCTGGTGCCTTGTGTTCCGGCGGCGCTGAATCCCGGATTTCGCAACGAATTTCACGCCGGATTCGAGCAGGCACTCGGCCGGTACCTGGTGTTCAATGGCGAGTACATCTGGAAGTACACCCACAACGGATACGATTTCAGCGTGCTGGGCAACACGCCAATCACGTTTCCGATCGAGTGGCACAACTCGAAGATTCCGGGAGTCGCGGGCAGCTTGCGCGTACCCGAAATCCACGGGTTCAGCGCCGCCGTGTCGTTTTCGAGCGTCGCGGCGCGCTTTTTTCCACCGCAAGCGGGAGGCCTGGGCGTAACCGTCGGCCAGAACGGCCTTCCCTTCCGTATTGATCACGACGAAAAGTTCAACCAGTCAACGCACCTGCAGTACCAGCCGATGAAGCGAGGGCCGTGGTTTGGATTGAGCTGGCGTTACGACAGCGGGCAGGTAGCGGGAGCGGCCCCGTGTTACGGCACAAACCCGGGAAACGACTGTCCTGCTTCTACGACCCTGGCCGGGCTGCCTGCGGTGCAGATGGTGGGCAACGGAGCGCCTCTGACCGGCGACGAGGAGTTTGAAGCCGGCTTCTACTGCGGCGCGCAGCGCGCCACGCCGACGGCGGCATTGCCCTCGGTCTGCCCGGTTTCGCAATTCGGTTCCACATTGATCAAAGTACCTGCGCCGTGGACCGAGAACGATGATCACAATCCGCCGCGTATCGCCTCCCGCAACCTTTTCGACGCCGCAGTGGGCATGGACGACATCTTTCACGGCGACAAGCGCAAGTGGGATGTGCGCGTGACCGCCGTCAATCTCATGAACAAAGTGGCCCTGTACAACTTTCTTTCGACGTTCAGCGGGACCCACTACGTCACGCCACGCACGCTCACGGCGGAGATTGGATTCCACTTCTAGTCGCCGACACAGGACAGGCGGCCTTTCGCGGGCCGCCTTTCCTAGGGAAAGACGTGAACCTCGCGCGTAAATGAATGTAAAGGAACGGACACCATTCTCCCGGCATCCAAGTGAATTGATAGAATAGAGGGGAACCCTCCGATTTGACGTCACACTTTTTAGCCGGGGAGAAATGCTTGTTCATCAAGTTCGTGGTAAAGGTCGCGGCTTGTCTTGTGGTCGCGTGCACAGTCTCGGTTCCGTCCTCCGCACAGCAGACCCCATCCGCAGGTTCTGACTCGTCGGCGCAAACTCAAGCTCAGGATCCCGGTAAGCCCGCATCGGCGCCGTCGAATTCCGCGCAGCCCGCGGATCCTGTTAAGGACTCCAAACAAGCAGGTCAGGGCAAAGTTGCTGGCACCTCGAATGACCGGCTCCTCTACACGCTGCCGAACTTCCTTACCCTGGAGAACGCGGGCAAGCTCCCACCCATGCCGGTAAAAGATAAATACAAGGTCGTAGCCCTCAGCACATTCGATCCCGTGAACTACCCCTGGTGGGGGTTACTCTCCGCCATCGGCCAGGCCGACAACAGCGAGCCGCAATACGGCCAGGGATGGGCCGCTTATGGAAAGCGCTACGCGACCACGGCTAGCGACAGCATCATCGAGAACTTTATGGTCGGCGCTGTTTTTCCATCCGCCCTTCATCAGGATCCCCGCTTCTACGAGTCGGGCAAAGGCAGTTTTGGACGCCGATTGGGTTATGGGATGGAACGCATGGTTGTGACCCTGAGCGACTCCGGGCACAAGCAGTTTAATTACTCCGAAATTTTTGGGGCTGCCTTCGCGGCCGCGGTCTCGACCTACAGCTACCATCCGCGGGGTAAGTATGTGTACCACTACGTCGACCACCCGAGTTCCGGCATGCCTAACTATCAGCTCGAGTATCTTTCTTCCGATCGAACATTACGGAACGCCGCGAGTGTATGGGGAACACAGCTCAGCTTAGACACCTTGACCTACGTAGTGAAGGAATTCTGGCCGGACATTCACCGCATGCTTGGGGGGAAGCACAAAAATGACGCGGCGGCGCCGGCAAGTTCGAAACCGTAGGTCGAAAGCAAGCTGACACAGGCGAGCTGAGGATGAGAAAAGAGCGGATTCCTGACCGGATCCGCTCTTTGAGCTTCGTCAAACGCTCTGGTCCGACTTCCCTGCCTTATCGGAGGCGCTTCGCTTCGAGTTCCCGATTCACCACCAGCTCCGGATGCACGCGCCGGAAGGTCTCGGTCACGTGGCAATTCCAGCACACTGGGCGATGGGTCGCGAAGACATCGAGAAGCTGCTCGGGGCGGAAGTCCTTCCACTCGACCGTCTTGTGATCCGGGGACAGCAGAGCCGGAGCGTGATCGAGGTGATGAAGCGGCCCGATCTGTTTATGGCAAAACACGCAGCTCTTCCCTTCATACCACTTCGAGACAATATTCCACACCAGGCAGTTCTTGGGATCAATCTCGATTTGCTGCAGACATTCCTGGCCGCAATCCTGTCGCTCGGGCCAGCGGGAGCATTCTTTTAGACGAAGTGTCGGTTCGGTGAGAAAGGCGCCGACGGCAGCTTCTCCGGCAGCAATCTCGACGGCCTCGGCCTTGTGTGTCTCAGGGCAGGTGATCAGGCGTTTTCCGCGATAGCCGAAGTAGGCGCGCACGCCGGGGATGGCACGGAATACAAAGAGGCCGACCGCCAGCAGAATTACCACGAGAACGACGAGCATGGTAACCGACATGAGGCACCTCCCGGCGAGAACAGCGCGTAAGGTCAGCGTGCTTGAAATCACGGAAAAAGGCGGTGCGGGGGGTCACCCGCGCATGTGATTGGGGTCACGGGGAGCCCCGGTGGTGGAGGCGTCAGTGAGCGTAATCGCCTGATTTCGCCATCCACTAGAAATCGGTCTGTTCCGCGCCTAAAGTAGGTGCGTATGGAAAGAGCCATTTCCCCGAATGAAGTCGAGGTCGTTGAATGGCTTCTCGACCATGCGTTGACTGACGTAACAGCATATCGACTTAAGCCCGCAGCACATTTGCGTGTTGTCGGAGGCTGCACTTGCGGATGTACCACCCTTCATTTCAAGCCTCTTGAGCAGCTAATGGGAAAGAAGAGGCTTGCCGATGAATTGGCTGTCTATCCTGATGGCCAGCGAGCGGGACTAATTCTTTGGGGACTCGAAGGCGAGATCGTAATGTTAGAGGTATACGATGCTCAGCCGGGGTCCTCCCACCGCTTTCCAGACATGTCTAACTTGTGTACTTGGGAAGAGTTGGGACGCAGAGATTTGGAGCGGGCCAACCGAGATCAAGGGAAGGCGTGAGCCGAATCGGCGCATTGTTGGCGTAAAATCCTGATTACACTCAAAATGCCCGGGCCGCCCTCCAGCCGGGGTCAATGAGCGCTATCGCCTGTTTTGGCCATTTATCATGTTGGCCTGCGACTATTCGTACAGCGAATGTTTAAGAGATTTCTAGGACGCAATCCGGTGGTACGCCGCGCGGTACTTGCGGTTGCTGTTTACTTCTGCTTTCGCGCGGCGGTACTGGAATCGGCAGCCAGTCGTCAGTACAGAGAAGCCACAAAGTGGCCCATGACACAGGCGACCGTTTTTTCGGGTAACGTTTACTCGACCAGCTACTCATGGAACGGAAAACATAAGCGATACTGCCCTCAGTTGACATACAAGTACACCATAAATGGGCGCGATTACGCTGGCTCAAACCGAGTATTCGATTTCACCTGTTGGCCCGATGCCTACGACTTTGTTGCACAACATCAATCGGGAAGCACTGTCACTATCGCCTACAATCCAAGCGATGCGTCGGTCAGTTTCATTCCCGCATCGGTGCGCGATCCCGGTTGGCCGTGGGGCGATGTCATCGGGGGCATAATCCTCGCCGCGCTGTTGGCTGCAGATTTGTTTGGATCATGGGCGCGACAATCTGACGTCCAGACAGCGTAGTTGGCGAAACATCCCCGTTACACTCATTGACCGCAGTTTGAATCCCTGACGCCGCGTGCGTGCTGACCAACCTACCGAAGGCCTCAGAGATGACTAGGAGCTGACCGGGTGGTGGCTTCCCCGCAGCTGCATCTTTACCGCAAGCGACAGCCTGCGAATGCCTTCGCGGATCAGATCCGGCTGCGAGTGCGAGAAGTTGAGCCGCATGTGCCGGCTGCCCTCGTGGCCGTTGTTGGCATAGAAGCTGTCTCCGGCGACAAAGGCAACATTTTCAGCCAGCGCCGCCTTGAGCAGTGCTTCGGAGTCCGTGCCTTCCGGCATAGTCACCCAGAGGAACAGTCCGCCTTTGGGATGAGTCCACGTGACTTCGGGAGGGAAGTAGTCGTTCAAAGCCTGCAGCATGGCGTCCCGGCGCTCGCGATACACCTTGCGAATCAGCTTCACATGCTGGTCGAGGAAACCGTCGCGCGCGACTTCATAGGCCACGTACTGATTGAAGGTTGACGTGTGCAGATCGGCTGCCTGCTTGAGTTGCACCAACTTGAGGATCACATCTTCGGGCGCAACGATCCAGGCCAGGCGGATTCCCGGGGCCAGGGTCTTCGAGAAGGTGCTCAGGTAGATGACGTTGCCCAACGTGAAGCCGTTATCGCGGCGAAGGTTCTCGCGATCCAGGGCCACCAGCGGCGCGATGTGCTCGCCTTCGTAGCGCAGCTGGCCGTAGGGATCATCTTCCACGATCGGGATGCCGTATTTGTCGGCGAGCAGAATGAGTTGGTGCCGGCGGCCTTCGGAGAGCGTCACTCCCGCCGGATTCTGGAAGTTCGGCAGCACGTACATGAACTTGGGACCGGTGCGCAGAGATGCGTCGACCAGGTCGGTGATCAGGCCGTCATCATCGACGGGAACGGGAACATACTGTGCCCCGTAAACGTTGAACGCCTGCAGGGCGCCAAGATAAGTGGGGGCCTCGCACAGGATGCGGTCGCCGCGGTTGATCAGCAGTTTGCCGATCAGGTCGAGCGCCTGCTGCGATCCGGACGTAATGAGCACGTTGTCGGCCTTGGCAAAGATGCCATAGCGGGCGATGTTGCGCGCAATCATCTCCCGCAGGGGCTGGTAGCCCTCGGTCGTCCCATACTGCAGGGCCATGGCGCCATACTCGGCCAGGACTTTGTGGCAAGCTTCTTCAAAGCGCGCGACTGGAAAAACATCGGGGGCGGGTAGACCGCCCCCAAAAGAGATGATTTCCGGCTTCTGGGTTATCTTCAGAAGCTCACGAATCGCTGAGCTCTTGATTCCGAGCGTACGCTGAGCGTACCGCGACTTCCAAAGCGTCGACATCGAGCAATTCCTCCGATCTCGCTTGCGAACGCAGGCGCTGAGCGGCGCCGCATACTCGCCTTTGGCAGTACACGCCGACGCTCAGCTCAACCTATCGGTCTTCTCCACTTCACTTATCACTTGCAAGTTACTTATTAGTCTTCCCCCACCACTTCCGGTTCGACGGCAACATGCACGTGTGGATGGGCGTAAGTGTCGTTTTCCTGCGCGTCGACCACTGCAATCGCCGCCACGCCCACGATTTCCTCCACCGTTGCGGTACGCTGCAGCACATGGACCGGCCGGCTCATTCCCATCAGGATCGGGCCAATGCTCTCGTTCCCTCCGATTTTGCCCAGCAGCTTGATGGCAATGTTGGCCGAGGCCAGGTCGGGGAAAATGAGCACATTGGCGCCGCCCTTCAGGGCGCTGAAGGGATATTGCTGTTCGATGACTTCCGGGGACAGCGCATCGTCGGCTGCGATTTCGCCGTCGACAATCAGCGTCGGATCGGCATATTTCAGCAACTCGACCGCCTTACGCACCTTCGTGCAAATCGGGTGATCGACGTTGCCGAAGGTCGAGAACGACAGCATCGCTACGCGTGGCACGATTTCGAACCGGTGGGCCATATGGGCGGTGCAGAGCGCGATCTCGACCAGTTCTTCGGCCGTGGGTTCGATGTTGACGCTGGTGTCCGCGAGGAAGAAAACTTCGCCTTTTTTCGTAATCAGCACGTAGCAGCCCGAAACCCGGTGAAATCCTTCACGCATGCGAATAATCTGCAGCGCCGGACGGATGGTATCGGGGAAATGCTGGGTTACGCCGGACACCAGTGCGTCGGCGTCGCCCATATGCACCATCATCGATCCAAACACGTTGCGATCGTTGATGAGTTTGTGGGCTTCGTCGAGCGTAACGCCTCGCCGTTGCCGCAGACGGAACAGCTCGAGAATATACGCCTCGCGGTGGTCTGAATTCGCGGGATCGACGATCGCCATGCCGGCGAGGCTGACACTGAGTTGCTCGGCATGGGCCTTAATTTTCGCTGTGTTTCCCAACAGGATCGGCTTGGCGATCTTCTCTTCCACGAGAGCGTGGCAGGCACGCAGAATTTTCTCATTCTCGCCCTCGGGGAATACGACCTGCTTGGGATTGGCCTGTGCCTTGTGAATCATGGTGCGCGAGACTTCGTGGGCTTTGCCCAACCTGCGCTCCAGTTGATCACGATAAGTGGCGAGATCGACTGGCTCCTGGGCCACTCCGGTGCGCATGGCAGCTTCGGCCACGGCTGAGGACTCCCAGACCAAAACGCGCGGATCGAACGGCGTCGGGATCAGGTATTCGCGGCCAAATTTCAGCCGCTCCACTCCATAGATTCGGCAAACCGAGTCGGGAACCGGCTCCTTGGCCAGAGCAGCCAGAGCACGCGTCGCGGCCAGCTTCATTTCCTCGTTGATGGCGGTGGCATGCACGTCGAGCGCACCGCGGAACAGGAACGGGAAGCCGAGAACGTTATTGATCTGGTTGGGATAGTCCGAGCGGCCGGTCGCCATGACGATGTCGCTGCGGCAAGCCTTGGCATCCTCGTAGGTGATTTCTGGATCAGGATTGGCCAGCGCGAACACGATGGGATCATGGGCCATGGAGCGCACCATGTCCTGGGTGACCGCGTCTTTTACGGAAAGACCGACGAAGATATCGGCGCCCACCATGGCTTCGGCTAACGTGCGTAGTTTGGTATCCACGGCGAAGCGATCTTTGTAAGGATTCATGCCTTCCTTGCGGCCTTTGTAAACCACGCCTTTGGTGTCGCAAAAAATGATGTTTTCCTTCTTTACGCCGAGACGAACATAGTGTTCGGCCGTCGCGATGCCTGCCGCTCCAGCGCCGTTGAATACGATGCGCACCTTGTCGATGTCCTTGCCAACGAGTTCTAGTGCATTCAGCAGCGCCGCGCCGGTAATGATGGCGGTCCCATGCTGGTCGTCGTGGAAGACAGGGATCTTCATGGTCTGCCGTAGCTTTTCTTCGATGTAGAAGCAGTCAGGCGCTTTGATGTCTTCCAGGTTGATGCCGCCAAACGTGGGTTCGAGCAACTGGCAGACTTTGATGACCTCATCGGGATCGTGAGTGTCGACCTCGATGTCGAAGACGTTGACGTCGGCGAACCGCTTGAACAATACAGATTTGCCTTCCATTACAGGCTTGCCGGCGAGGGCTCCGATGTCGCCAAGGCCCAGAACGGCGGTGCCGTTGCTGACCACCGCGACCAGATTGCCGCGGCCGGTGTACTTGAAGGCATCGTGCGGAGTTTTTTCGATCTCCAGACATGGTTGGGCCACACCCGGCGTGTACGCCATACTCAGATCGCGCTGGGTGCGGCAGGGTTTGGTAGGTGTGATCTCGGTTTTTCCTGGGGTTGGCCCGCTGTGATAATCGAGGGCCTGCTGCTTAGTCACTAACATGATTTCCTCCGTAAATTTGCGCCCGTCCGCTACTGCTTTGCCGAAGCTTCTGGGCGTTGAAACCTAAACGCGTACCGTGAGCACCGGACACCGAGCCCGGCTCACCACTTCTGACGCAACTGGCCACGGCAAGTGCGCCGACCATCCTGCCGCCCGTGCCTTGTGCACTCCCATGACGATCAAGTCGGCCTGTCGATCCTCCGCGGTCTTCAAGATCGCTTCCACAGGATGCTCCCAGCGAATCAGAAACTGGGGTGTGCACCAGTCTTTCGCCTGCTCCGGAATCAGGCTCTCCAGGCGGCCGCGGTTCTCCTGGTCAACGGAAAGGCGATGCTGCCAGGGAACCATCGGAACAGCAGCGAGGACGATGAACTCCGACTGATTTTCTTCCGCCAGAGAAAGCGCGTATAGCAGCGCGGGCTCGCAATGTTCGTTGACATCAACCGGGCAGAGAATACGGCGCAGTTTCCAGCCCTTGGCTTCCGCGTTGGGACCGACGGTCAGCACCGGACAGTCTGCCGAGCGGTAAATTTTTTCGGCACCGGATCCCAAGACCATCTTTCTGACGCCTCGGCGTCCATGTGTGCCCAACACAACCATATCGACCGCGTGCTCGCCGATCATCGCCGGAATCACCTCGGCCAGATCGCCACGGTCCAGCAGCTGCCGGCAGGGAATGTCCGACAAACTGGGGTCACGCTTGAATTCTTCGAGCTTGTGCCGCGCATCCTCCCAGACCCCATCGTCTTCAGCCGGCACCCGGTCCGGTACTACCTGGCGATGCGGCTCCGGTGGAATAACGTGCGTGAGCAAGACAGATGAACCGTAGATTTCTGCCAGCGTCCGCGCGAAGGGTAGAGCGTTGCTGGATGTCGGTGAAAAATCGGTCGGGAAAAGGATGTTTTTCAGGGAGATTCGGGTAACGTGGGCGAGGGTCGGCATAGTTACCTCCTCGCGGCCAAACGCAGGTCGCCAGAAAAGATTTTCACTTTACCGTATATCCCGAAGGCCGTTTCCCGGCAGTGATCGCGGTCACCTGACGCCGTGAGCATAGTTTCGCCGCTTAAACCCCCACTCCAGCTCGCTCCCGCGTGAAGCGAGTCAGAATTTCCGCAAGTCCAGGATGCATGGAATCCTCAACCTCGTAGGTCACCCGCAAGCAGGGCTTGTTCAGCTTTATCAGGTGGCCAAGGTCGATGGGCGTGGCCACCAGCACCAGATCGCAGGGCACGCGATTGATTGTCTCTTCCAATTCGTGCCGCTGGATAGCGCTATAACCCATCGCCGGCAACAGGCTGGTGAGGTGCGGGAAATGGTCGTAGGTCCAGCGAA
Organism: Candidatus Sulfotelmatobacter sp.; assembly: GCA_030041475.1. Classification (GTDB taxonomy): domain Bacteria; phylum Acidobacteriota; class Terriglobia; order Terriglobales; family Acidobacteriaceae; genus Sulfotelmatobacter. The sequence continues at coordinate 7,748 of JASHNU010000083.1, read as the reverse complement.
TCGATCCCACCGCGTAAGCCCGAGGGTCGACCAGCTCGCCCGCTCCGCACTGCCGCGCGGCCACGACCCCGGCGCCATACGGCATTTCGCCATGGGTAAGGGTTGGACCATCCTCTACCACCAGCACGCTGCGGCCTTTGATGAGTTCCGGTGCGGAAACAGCAACGCGGCAGGCGGTTTCGACCACGGTTGCACGGGGATTGCAGAGGTACACATTCCGCCGCACGGTTTCCACGTCCTGGGGCGCGGCGGTGTCGACCTTGTTAATTACTACGACATCGGCGCGGCGCAGGTTGACCTCGCCGGGATAGTAAGAGATCTCATGTCCCGGCCGGTGCGGATCGGCGACGACAATTTCCAGATCTGAGGCGTAGAAGGGCGTGTCGTTATTCCCGCCGTCCCAGAGAATGATGTCGGCTTCCTTCTCCGCCTGGCGCAGTACGCGCCCGTAATCCACGCCCGCATATACGACGGTGCCTTCGCGCAAATGCGGCTCAAACTCCTCGCGCTCTTCGATGGTGCATTGCTGTTTGTCGAGGTCGTCCAGGCTGGCAAAACGCTGCACCGCCTGGGCGGCCAAATCGCCATAGGGCATGGGATGGCGCACGACGACCGGCTTCCACCCTTCCCGGCGAAGCTGGGAGGTCACCAGCCGCCCGATCGGGCTCTTGCCGCATCCGGTACGCACGGCACAGACCGAAATGACTGGCACGGTTGCCTTAAGCTGCGTGCGTTCGGAGCTGAGCAGCCAGAAATCGGCTCCCGTGGCCACAACGCGCGACGCCAGATGCATCAGGTTCTGGTGCGAGATGTCGCTATAGGAGAACACGACCGCATCGATTTCGTGCTCATCGATCAGCCGCTCCAGGTCTTTCTCCTCGAAGATCGGGATTCCGGCGGGATAGAGCGGCCCGGCTAGGTCAGTGGGATAGCGCCGATTGGCAATGCCGGGGATTTGCGTGGCGGTGAATCCGACCACGTTGTACTCGGAATTGCCGCGAAACACGACGTTGAAATTGTGGAAGTCTCTTCCTGCCGCGCCGAGAATCAGGATTTTCTTGGTTTTCATGGGGTTACCTCCTCGCGACGGGGCTAATGCCGGCACGAGTTCAATGCTTCTGCTCCGCTTTTAACACTGCGCAGGGACGCACTCACTCTTTCGGACTACGCTTCCACATGGGCACGCACGGATTCCAGCTGTGAACGTCCTTCTGGAAATCGCGCCCCGCCTGGGTGGCGCCGACCGCGGCCAAGTCCTCAATCGGGGACTTCAGAAGCTCCGCGATGTACTTTTCCACCTGTTCCCGCAGGCGTGGGTTCTTCAGGGCATCTCGTAGTTCGGACTTTTCAATATGAGTAAAACCGCCGCACAGCGGACACTTCACAACGTCGTCATTGATCATTGCCGGCCTCTTGGTCGTCGTACATGACGGGGAATTCTGCGGTCCGGATGCCGCTCTGCACCGGTTTGACCGCTTGTCCCATTAAAGGATGGGATTCGTAGTTGGGACAGTGATAAGGGTCGCGGGGGGATGTGATGGCGGTCACAGCTCTCAACTAGGGAACGGGTCAACTCAAAACCAGCCGCTGCGGTAGGCGACCCACCAGGCGATGAAAATTATGGGAATGGTTGCGGCAAATGCCCACCAGAACGGCAGCATGAAATCCGCGACGAGCCCCAGGAGCAGGAAGACCAGCCAGAAGATTTTTCGCTCCATGTCAGGATTGTAACGGGCCAGGATTGTACCGGGCCGGAATTGTATTTCTGGCGAAATTCAAACCGCCCGCTCAAAGCATCGGGAAGCGAAATCGGAGGATGTGTGGGATACTCGCTCCCAGGGAAAATGAGGCGGGGAGGGGTTATGACCCGTTTGTGCTGTTTGCTGGCGTTCGTCACGGCGATGGTGATGGGCGGGTGTTCAACATCGACGTCAACGCCGCCGATCTCCGTCAGCTTGTCTCCTTCCTCTCCGCAGGCGATTGATCAAACTCAATCGGTCGCGATCACGGCAACCATAACGAACGACACGTCCGCCAAAGGGCTCTCGTGGAATCTGGTCGGCCCAGGTTCGCTCAACACATCGACTGGCCTAGCAGTCAGCTATATTTCCCCGACGACCAGCATCACCAGCGCAGAGCAAGCCACGGTCACGGCAACGTCGGTAGCCGATCCAACCAAGAGCGCTTCAGTGCAAATCACAGTGAACCCCTACCCACAGCTTTCACTTCTTCAGTCGCTCGCGAATGGTTCGGTCGGCACGCCGTATAGTCAGATGATTGAACTCACCGGCGGCACGGCTCCGTTTCAGTGGAGCATCTACAACGGGCCAATTGCCACCGGCAACTACGTGGGTGGAGGAGTGCCAAACGGGCTGACGCTGAACACCAGTACTGGCGTGGTCAACGGGACGCCGACCGGCGGAGGAACTTGGTATTTCGAGGTGACGGTGACGGACGCGACCGGGGTAACCGCTTTTGACGGTTTTCCGAGCATCCAGGTCAACCCCGTCGCACCGCCCTCGAATCCGATTCCCCTGCTGAACCAACCGCTGGTTCCGACAGCGATTGCGCCCGGAGGTGCCGGCTTTGCACTGAGTGTGAGCGGAGCTGGCTTCGTGTCCGGAGCGACCATAGATTGGAACGGCACACCACTGACGACAACATTTGTGGACAACGAGCATCTCACCGCCATGGTTCCGGCGAACAATGTCGCCACGGCGGGAACAGCCTCGGTGATGATCGTGAATCCCGCGCCCGGCGGCGGGCAATCGAACCTGGCGTATTTCCCGGTCGGGCCTCCGGAGACCAACGTCACCTTCGCGAATGCTCAGCAATCGCCGCTGCAGGTTCCCGAACCCTCCGCCTTCGCGACGGCGGACTTCAACGAGGACGGAAAGCAGGATCTTGCTATCGCAGCGGTCGACAGGGTGTATGTGTACCTCGGGAGAGGCGATGGCACATTCCGGTCGGCCTCAGGCTCTCCGGTGCCGTTGCCGAGCCCGCCCTATGATGATTTCCCCTCTCCCTTCGTCGGTCCGATGGTCTTGGGCGATTTCAACAATAGTGGGCATCAGGGACTTGCGATCGGACTGCTTCAGAATGAGGCCGTCGACATCCTTTTCGGCAACGGGAATGGTACTTTCACAGTGGCTGACACGCAGGCAAATACCATGGGTGGACCTACCGAGTCCATCACGGCGGCAGATTTTAACGCGGACGGGTACATGGATCTGGTTTCGCTGAACAGCATTAGCGGAATCTCACCCCTAGCGTTGCTGGGATATGGTCATGGCGCCTTCAACGCTGTAGAGCAAACTTTCCAGGCTCCGGGAGTTTCATCGGCCGCCGCCGACTTCAACGGCGATGGGAAGCTGGACCTGGCTATCGGTGGAGCGACCATTTTGCTGGGGAACGGCGATGGAACATTCAACGAGGGAGTCACTCTGAACATCGGGGCCATCGTGACCGTTGCCGACTTCAACGGCGACGGCAAACTCGACCTGGCCGTCTGCAACTCCAGCACGAACACCGTGACCATTCTTCTCGGCGATGGCACGGGAAATTTTGTCACCGCGTCCGGTTCGCCAATGGCAGTAGGGAATAATCCGCAAGCGATCATCGCAGGAGACTTCAACAACGACGGAAAACTGGATCTGGCCATCGCTAACTACGGCGACAATACGGTCACACTTCTGCTCGGCAATGGCGACGGAACCTTCACAGAGGCATCCAGCTCGCCCTACACGGTTGGAACAGCCCCGCTCGCACTGGCCGCGGCGGATTTCAACGGCGACGGCAAGCTCGACCTCGCCGTGGCGAACAGCCTCGAAGGAACGGGAACAGTGTCCATCCTGCTGCAGCAGTAGCCGGTCGTCAATTGTCGTAATCAAGCGATAGCGGCCGTTGGCCCAGGAAAAGCTGCGCTCACAGTCAGTGACTCCCCGCACTCGATTCCACGATCGGGAATAGCGTACGTCCAGAAGTAGGTTAGTCTCGTTTACGCCGCTTCCCCTTCCCTGCTACCATCATCTGTTTACAAGCCAGCTTCAACCGAATCTGATTACGCCTTCATAAATTTACGGAGGAAACATGGCAATCAAAGTTGGTATTAACGGCTTCGGACGCATCGGCCGCAACGTGCTGCGCGCCTCGCTGAAGGATCCAAATCTGGAATTCGTCGCGGTGAACGATCTCACCGATCCGAAAACCCTGGCTCATCTGCTGAAGTACGACTCAGTCCTGGGTAATCTGCCCAATCAGGTTTCCGCCGGCGCCGACAGCATCACTGTTGATGGGAAGACGATCAAGGTATTCAAAGAGAAGGACCCGGCCGCGCTCCCCTGGGAATCCGTCGGGGCGCAGGTCGTTATCGAGTCGACCGGCAAGTTTACCGACGCGAATGAAGCCAAGAAGCATCTCCGCGGGCCGGTGAAGAAGGTCATCATCTCGGCGCCGGCGAAGAATGAGGACGTCACGCTCGTGCTTGGCGTGAACCACGAGAAGTATGAAGCTAACAAGCACCACATCATCTCGAACGCCTCCTGCACCACGAACTGCCTGGCACCGGTCGCCAAAGTGATCAACGACGTGTTCAGGATCGTCAGCGGCACCATGACGACGATTCACTCTTATACCAACGACCAGGTGATTCTCGACTTCCCGCACAAGGATCTGCGGCGGGCGCGGGCGGCGGCGATTAACATGATTCCTACCTCGACCGGTGCGGCGAAGGCGCTGAAACTGGTGATTCCGGAACTCGCGGGCAAGCTGGACGGCTTCTCCATGCGCGTGCCCACGCCGAACGTTTCGGTGGTCGATATGGTCGTGTGGGTCGAGAAAAAGACGACAAAGGAAGAAGTCAATGCCGCGCTGAAGAAGGCGTCGGAGTCGGGCCCGCTGAAGGGATATCTCGGCTACGAAGAGCACGAACTGGTTTCGTCAGATTTCAAGGGCGACGCGCGCTCTTCGATCGTGGATGCTCCTTCGACCATGGTGGTCGGCGGCAACTGCGTGAAGGTGATCTCCTGGTATGACAACGAGTGGGGATACTCCTGCCGCGTCCGCGACCTGATTGACTACGTTGCCGGCAAGGGCCTGTAAGGATGCAAGCCAGGCGCGCGGATGGTGCGCCGCGGCTTTTCCAAGTAAAAGCAGCACGGCGCAACGCGCGGTTGGCCCAGATCCTTCGGCGCACAAAAAGGCGCGCACCTCATCAGGATGACAAATTGTTCTCCACTATTACATCCAGCCTCTCGAGGACTCCAGCCATGTCCAAGCTTTCCATTCGCGATCTTCCGCTCAATGGCAACCGCATTTTTATGCGCGTGGACTTCAACGTCCCGCTCGAAGACGGCCGCGTGATGAACGACACTCGCATCCGCGAAACTCTGCCGACCATCGAATACGCATTGCGCCACGGGGCGCGACTGATTCTGGCCTCGCACCTGGGACGTCCCAAGGGCAAACCTAATCCCAAGATGAGTCTGAAACCTGTGGCCGAGCGGTTGCGCATGCTGCTCGACAAGGAACTCGCGCGCGGGGAAAACGTCGGCTTCAGCCCTGACTGCATTGGACCGGAAGCCGAGGAGGTCGCGACGCAACTGGAAAAGGGCCAGACGTTGCTGCTCGAGAACCTGCGCTTCCACGCCGAAGAAGAAGCCAACGACGAGCAGTTCGCCAAGCAACTGTCCAACCTGGCCGAGTACTATGTGAATGACGCCTTCGGGACCGCACATCGTGCTCATGCCTCAACTGTGGGCATCACGAAATTTGTAAAGCTGTCTGCTGCCGGGCTCCTGATGGAAAAAGAATTGAAATACCTGGGCAAGGCGCTGGAACATCCCGAAGAGCCATTCGTCGCGATTCTCGGTGGCGCCAAGGTCAGCGACAAGATTGGCGTGATTCAAAATCTGATGAACAAGGTGAATGCGCTGATCATCGGCGGAGGCATGGCGTATACATTTCTCAAGGCGCAGGGACAGGAGATCGGCAAATCGCTGCTCGAAGCCGACAAGATCGATTTCGCCAAACAGCTGCTCGCTGAAGCCAAGCGGCGCAACTTGAAATTCCTCCTGCCGGTCGATCACGTGGTGGCCTCAAAGCCTGAGGCCAGTGCCGTGATTCAGCAGATCGGCGAACGCCAGCCGATCCCGGCCGACAAGATGGCGCTCGATATCGGGCCGAAGACGATCGAGATTTTCTCCGAAGAAATTTCGCGCGCCCGCACCATCGTGTGGAACGGCCCAATGGGAGTCTTCGAAGTCCCCGGATTCTCTCGTGGAACGTTCAAGATCGCGCAAGCTGTGGCTGACAATGCGGGCGCGACTTCGATCGTGGGCGGCGGCGATTCGGTCGCGGCCGTGCATGCGGCGAACGTGGCCGATAAGATCACACACATTTCCACCGGCGGTGGCGCTTCGCTGGAATTTCTTGAGGGCAAGAAGCTGCCCGGCGTGGAAGCGCTGACGGAAAAAAAGTAGTCAGCTTACAGACGATCGAGCGTCAGTTGATCGGGTACTCCGTCGAAGTACTTTTGCAGAGCTTTGGCAAAAGCGTCGTCGGTTGAAATCTGGGCAAACAGAGTCATGCAGGATCGGAACTTCATGTCGTCGGGAGATCCGAAAATCTCGGTCGCAGACCGGTTTTGCACTTCGAGGACCAGCCGCGTGCACTCTTTCAAGCGAGAACCGAGAACCGGATGCTCGAGATAGGCTCGTGCCTCATCGAGGCCCGAAATTGCAAACTCGACCGCGGTCGGGCTTCGGCCGAGACCTTGGATCTGCGGAAAGATGAACCACATCCAATGGCTCGTTTTCGTCCGGGCTACGAGTTCAGCCAGCACGCGACGGAACACCGGCCGCTGAGCCACTATGAAGCGCTCCAGATTGAACGGATCGACCTTATCGGGGTCCACGGTTCGGCGCTCGAGAGCGGCACACATATGTTGTTCTCCAACACTGACGAGTTTATACGTAACACAAGACCTGGAGCTGAAAAGGCCCGCACATGAGAAAAAAAGTAATGGCCGGCAACTGGAAGATGTACAAGACTCCGGACGAAACGCGAACGTACTTCCGCGAGTTCCTGCCGTTGGTGGCAGGCCATAACCGCGACGAAATCGTCGTCTGCCCGCCGTACACCGACGTGGCGGCGGCCATCGAAGCGGGCCGTGGATCAAACGTCGCCATCGGCGTGCAGAACGTGCATTGGAAAGCCGACGGAGCCTACACTGGCGAAATTTCCGCTCCCATGTTGCTGTGCCTCGGCGTCACTCACGTGATCGTGGGCCACTCGGAACGGCGTCAGTACTTTGGCGAGACCGACGATACGGTCAACCTGCGATTGAAGACCGCGCTGGAGTCCGGGCTGACTCCGATCTGCTGCGTGGGAGAAGTGCTGGAAGAACGCGAAGCAGGAATGACCGACGATGTTCTGCGTCGCCAATGCATGCGGGCGTTCCACGCGATTTCCGCGAAGAAGGCCGCGAAATTGATTGTTGCTTATGAGCCGGTCTGGGCCATCGGCACCGGCAAAACCGCAACTCCGGAAATTGCAGCGGAAGCACACGCCGTGATTCGCTACGAAGCCGGCAAGATTTTCGGCGAGGAGTTTGCCGCCCAGATGCGCATCCTGTACGGCGGCTCGGTGAAGCCGGAAAACGCCTCAGCCCTCATGGCGCAGGCAGAGATTGACGGAGCACTGGTCGGCGGAGCGTCGCTCGACCCGAAGTCGTTTGCGGCGATCGTGAA
>JASHNU010000082.1 GCA_030041475.1 Candidatus Sulfotelmatobacter sp. | reverse complement strand
AAGGCAGATGAAGACACGTACCTGCTCTATTTGCACAAGCGCGAAGAAGCCCGCATGGCCGACGCGCTCGACGAGCAGCGAATCCTCAACGTCTCCATCGCCGAGAATCCTGCTGTTCCTTCCCTTCCCAACGACGACCGCTGGCTTTATGCCTTTGCCGGCACCCTTCTGGCTGCCACTTTGAGCGCGGGCGTGGTTTTCGTCATCGAGTACCTCGACCCCTCGCTGCGCACCCCGTCTGAAGTAGTGTCCGAATTGAATATTCCGGTTTTGGCCGCACTTCCGCTCCGCAAGAGCACCACGGAACCGGCTTACGCTCACGCCAACGGCAGCGCGAACGGCAACGGTTCTCACGCCGCCGACATGTTTACTAGCGTGCCGGTGAATCCCGAGGATGCCCTCTAGGCCGGCGAGAATTTAACACACGAACTGATTTTTCCTCCGGTTGCGCGTTCCCTGCAGGGAACGCGGTCCGTCTGATCCCTGAAGCTGATTCCACGAAAGACTCTGGAGGTTCTCCGGTGGGCAACGACCGTCGCGCAACTCTCAAGAAAATCGTGCAGTTGTGCGATCTCCTCACAGTCCTGATTGCTTTTGGGATTGCGAGCAAGACCGTGTGGCACATCTTCAGCCAGGTTGCCTTCAGCGAATTCCTCTCCATGCGGATCAGTGTCCGCAACTTCCTCATCTTCGGCGCGATGATCTTTCTCTGGCACCAGGTTTTTTACTCCTTCAACATGTACGAGTCACGCCGGCTCTCCCGCATCGGCGAAGAAGTTCTCGACATTATGAAGGCGAGCTGTCTGGGAACCATCCTGATGTATGCCATCAGCATCGCCTTTCACGTGACCATGGTGAATTACATCTTCGTGGGCGTGTTCTGGATCGCGCTTACGTCTCTCACCCTGGCCGGCCGCTTGGCGGTGCGGTTTACTCTCCGGCAGGTTCGCATCAAGGGCAAGAACCTGCGCAACATGGTTATCGTGGGCAGCAATGGCACAGCGATGCAGTTTGCCCGCAAGATCGAGGAGAGACCGTGGCTGGGCTATCGCATTCTGGCTTTCGTGGACGAAGATTGGCCGGGATTGCAGCACTTCAATGAGCAGGGCTACTCCGTCACCTGCAACTTGAGCGGTCTGCGCAACTTCGTACGCAAGAACGTCGTCGACGAAGTCGTCATTGCTCTGCCCATGCGCTCCCTGCACTCCTACGCCACCGAGATCGCTGAAATCTGCGAGGAGCAGGGCATCCTGCTGCGCTTTGCCAATAACATCTTCACCCTCAAACGCGCCCGCACCCGCGCGGAAGACTTCGAGGGCGACGCTCACATCACGCACTCGACCGGCACCATCATCGCGGGTTGGCCCGCCATCATCAAGCGCGTATGCGACTTCACCGCTTCGCTCGCCCTGCTCATCTTCCTGTCTCCGGTCTTTCTCATCACCGCGCTGTTCATTAAGTTGACGTCTCCCGGACCAGTGCTCTTCCTGCAGGAACGACTTGGCTTGAACAAGCGCCGCTTCTACATTTACAAGTTCCGCACCATGGTGATTGACGCCGAACGACGGATGAAAGAAATTGAGCACCTGAACGAAGTGAGCGGGCCCGTCTTCAAAATCAAGAACGATCCGCGGATCACTCCGATCGGCAGGTTCTTGCGCAAGACCAGCATTGATGAGCTGCCGCAGCTGTTCAACGTGCTGCAGGGCGATATGAGCCTGGTCGGTCCGCGGCCCATGGCGGTCCGCGACTATGAAGGCTTCAACGAAGACTGGCAGCGCCGCCGCTTCAGTGTGCGCCCCGGCATCACCTGCCTGTGGCAGGTGCTGGGAAGAAACTCGATTCCATTCGAAAAGTGGATGGAGTTGGATTTACAGTATATCGACGACTGGTCCCTCTGGCTCGACTTCCAGATTCTGGTGCGAACCATTCCCGCGGTTTTGAAGGGTTCAGGAGCCAGCTAGCCATAGCGGGCACGCAACTGATTCAAACCCCTGCACATGCACTCCATACTGACACAGCTTCGCGGTACCACAGTCGCAGTGCTAGCCACTCTGGCCTTTGCGACCCTGTTCTTATTGGTCGCGGCCAGGGAATTGGTCACCGATGCGAACACCATAACTGTGATCCTGGCGGCGCTGTTTTTCTTTGCACTGCTGATGTTCGCAGCGGCCTACGGCCGGGCCAGCGCTCAGCCCGCAAAGTGGCTTATTTTTGTGGTTTGGTGGGGGCTGCTGGTTTCGGAAGAAGTATTCTCTTATCGCAGCGACATCGCGGGAGGCGCTGGTTTTGCCTCTCAGGCGTATGACCAAGCCGTCCTTTGGATTGTGGCGCTGTTGGGAGTGCTGATCATCGTTCTGAAATATCCTCAATCTTTGCGTGGCCTGTTTCAGGGCGATTACAAGTGGGTGAGCTGGATCACGCTGATCAGCATTTTGTCCTGCTCCTATGCGCCCAACCCCGCCTTCTCCTTCGCCTGGGCATTTAAGTTGGCCTTGGTAGTGGTGGTCGTCCACCTTTGTTACCAGCAGCTCGCAGGCATGGACGACCTGCGGGACTTTCTGAATGTAACCGTCTGCGGATTCCTCATACTGGTTCTGGTGCCGACCTTCCGCTCCCTCTTCGAAACCGATCCTTTGGGAGAATACGGATCAGGGCCGCTCGAGCAGCGCTTCCGGGAAGCTCCGACTGAAATTTCGGCAATCGCGGGACTACTGGCGATCTTGTGTCTCATGCTCTATTCGCCGGGAAAGCGCCGCTGGCCGCTCTGGGTCGCTGCGGTATCTCTGATCATCATGGTGGCTGCGGGCGGCAAGACTGGGATCATGGCGGGAATTTTTTCCGGAGTATTCTTCTATGCGCTGCAAAAACGCTTCAAGGCGGTCCTGGTCTTCGCCGCAGTAGCGGCTGTGATGCTCGCACTCGCCCTGAAATTCACTCCCCTCGCCGATTACATGGCGAACTACTCTCAATTGGAGGTGGGCTCCAGCTTCACCGGCAGGACCGATTTGTGGACGTTCGTGCTGCCCTTTATTCTGCAGAAGCCCATCCTCGGCTACGGGTTCACCGCTTCCCGCTTCATCGCCGTCGTACATCCGGATACTCCCTTCGCCAGCACTCACATGCACAATAGTTTGATCGAGGCCATGTACAACAATGGACTGATTGGTCTGGGCCTCATTCTGATGGTGCAGTTCGTGATTGTCAGGAACCTGTTTCGAACTATTCGCATGGCTCCTCCACAAATCCGTTACCTCGCGGTTGGCTGCCTGGCCGCCTTCGTCAACCTGTTCATTACCGGAATGTTTAACGCTACTTTCGGGGGACGTGCGGACGCCTCCTACATGATGCTGATCGCGTTGGTCGTGGTAAGCGGCCGTCTTCAGGCGTGGTCGAAGCCCGCGCCTTCCCCGGCGTTCGGCTAATCAGGGTCGCAGTGGTTTTTTGTGGTTGTCTTTGTCCATGTATCTCGAATCCTTACAGACTTAGGTCTCCCCGACTTCAATTATTAGAGGAAAAACGTGCCTGCACTGCGCAAAGTTCGCCACAGGATTGCCAAGGGTCCGGCACACAAGCCGTTGGCTTGGGTCCGGCATCGCAACCTCATTCCATCCGATGTTTTTGTCGCTTCCTATCCCAGGTCCGGGAACACATGGCTGAGGTTCATGCTGTTTGAGATTCTTCTCGGCCAGTCCCCATCGTTCAACCACGTTGATAGAGTGGTCCCCGATATCGGGAAGCAACGCAAGGCATCGCCCGTACTACCCAACCGTGGCCGCCTCATCAAGACGCATGAGCCTTATCGCGCGGAATACAAAAAGGCGATTTACCTTGTCCGTGATGCCCGCGACGTCGCGTTGTCAGAGTTTGCCTACCAGAAAGCGCTGGGTCTGGCGAGCGATGATTTCGACCAATTTCTGGCGGGGTTCCTTCGCGGCACCGTGAATCCGTTCGGGTCCTGGACCGCTCATGTGGATTCCTGGATGAAAGCCAAAGACGAGGGCCGGGTGCAAATTCTATTGGTGCGTTTTGACGAGCTGCGCCGGGAGCCCGAAAGTTCCTTGACAAGGATGATGCAGTTTCTGGAGGTGCCGGTTGCAGCCGATGTGATCCACCGCGCCGTCTCTAACAATTCTGTAGAAAAGATGCGGGACCACGAAAAAAAGAATCCCGTAAAAGCCTCGGCGAAAGGCCAGTTCGTTCGTAGCGGGGCAGTGGAGGGCTGGCGGGAGAAGTTCACCGACGCACAAGCCCAGCTCATGCAGCAATGCGCCGGCAGTGTTCTATCTCGGCTCGGATTTTCAGGAGTGGGATCGTAGGTCTCCGCATCAGTCGTCCAAGTTGGGAAGTATCGTGGCTCGCATCGGGCCAAGGCCAATTTGAGTTTTCGCTGTTTGCTTTTAGTCCTTCGGACTCAAAATTCTATTGGAGGTAGTTCTGTGAATGCTCACGTTTTAACGCTGTCCCCCACCCAGGATCGCAAGATGGCATGCGGGGACTCGATTTCCCAGGTGGATACGATGAACCCCCGGAGGACGACATTAACCAGTATGGTGAGTCTAGCTGCCGCCGCACTTTGTGCGCTTTGTCTGGTGCTAATGCCTCTCGACTCGCATGCTCAGAACACCATCAACACCTACGCCGGCGGGGGAACACCCGGTTCAACTGCGACGACTCTCGATCTGCCGGGGCCGACCGCGGCGATTCGTGACGCAGCGGGAAACACTTACTTCACAGCTCCCTACTCTAACGACGTCTTTGAGATGAGTACAGCTGGCGCGGTCTCGGTATTTGCCGGCCAGGGTGTGGAGGGCTATGGCGGCGACGGTGGCCCGGCTAGCGCGGCGACGCTAGCCCTGCCCAGCGGGCTGGCCATTGACAGCACAGGGAACATCTACATCGCCGACTACGGCACCCCCCGAATTCGTGCGGTGAATATGGGAACCGCGCCGGTTACGATCGCTGGAGTTACGATCCAACCCGGCGACATTCAAACCGTGGCCGGGAACGGCACCCGATGCGAACCCTCGACCAACACTTGCGGTGATGGTGGGGCCGCCACGAGTGCGGAGTTCAACTTCCCGTTGGGCGTGGCGGTCGATGGCGCCGGCAATATCTACGTCGCAGATGCCTTCGACAATCGCATTCGAAAAGTGACCGCCGCCACCGGGATCATCACTACTTATGCCGGCAACGGAGTCGCCTGCGCCAAGCCAACCGAGGCTTGCGGAGACGGTGGTTCGCCGATCGGTCCCACTCTGAATTATCCCCAGAGTGTGGCGCTAGACAGCGCCGGAAATCTCTACATCGCCGACACTAGGGATAACCGAATTCGCATGATACCGTCCGGCGGCGCCACCATCACCACCGTCGCCGGGACCGGAGCCGCCTGTGCCGAGCCGATAGATTCTTGCGGAGATGGCGCATTGGCGACGAAGGCCAGTCTGTATATGCCAATGTCTGTTTTTGTGGATCCCTCCACCAATATTTACATTGCGGACACCTTTGATAACAGGATTCGCGAGGTCGCCGCGTCCAACAGATTCATCAGCACTGTGGCAGGCACCGGAGCCCAGGGTTTCGCCGGGGATGGCAGCGCGGCCACCAGCGCCGAACTGAACTTCCCGCCAAGCGCTTTCCTGGATAGTTCTGGAAATCTGCTGATTGCGGACAAGGGAAATCAGCGCATACGCCAGGTCAGTAGCGGCAATATCTCGACCATTGCCGGCGGCGGTTCGATTGGCGATGGTGGGCTGGCAACAAGTGCAATTCTGGCTAATCCCTTCAATGTGGCGGAGGATGCGGCCGGTGACATCTACATCGCAGATACAGCCAACAACAGGGTTCGTTTCGTCAGCGCGAAAACCGGGAATATTTCTACGGTGGCCGGCACCGGAGTCGAAGGCTACACAGGTGACGGCGGCCCGGCTACGAGCGCGACTCTGGACGGGCCCACCGGAGTAGCGCTGGATGCGGCGGGAGATCTGTTCATCGCAGACACCGGAAATTTGGTCATCCGAGAGGTGAACGCGACTACTCAGAACATCGCGACCTACGCCGGGACGGGCGTCGCCTGCCCGCTGGGCAACCCGACCAATCCATGTGGAGACAATGGTCCGGCAACTTCGGCCACGTTTTCCACCCCCCTCGCCATCACTCTGGACAGCTCCGGGAACCTCTACATCGCCGACTACACCGTGCACCGGGTTCGTGAGGTGAACGCATCCACCCAGATCATCACCACCATCGCGGGCGTCGGCATTGCCGGCGCCGGAGGCAACGGCGGTCTGGCCACGGCAGCCCATCTCGATCACCCCTCAGGCGTCGCGGTGGACGGTGCAGGCAACGTGTACATTGATGACTCCTACAACAACTCGATCCGGTGTATCGGTTGTGGTAAAGGCACTGGGATCATCGCCGCTTACGCGCTCAACGGGGCGTTCAAACTGGGCGGGGATGGCGGTCCGGCGCTAAGTGCAAGTATGTGGGCGCCGATGGAGTTATCTTTGGACCCCGCGGGGGACCTGTTCATCGGCGGTGGCAACGACAACGTCGTGCAGCGCGTGGATGCAGCCACCTATACCATCGGTACCGTCGCCGGGGACTATGCCCAAAACGGCGTAGGAGGATTCTCAGGAGACGGCGGCTTGGCTACGGCGGCGAGAATTTCCAATGACGGGCTACTGGTTGACGGTAAGGGAAATTTGTACATCGCGGACGCGGGCAACAATCGCATTCGCGTGGTTCCGTTGTCGCCGGCCGTCAGCTACGCTCCACCATCCAACTTCGGCGCGTATCCGATCGGCACAACCAGTCCGGCGGAGAACGTCACCATCACCAGTTCCGGCGGCGAGGATCTCAGCCTGAGCAATGTGAGTCTTGGCGGCAATGACCCGCAAGACTTCGCCGAGACCAACACCTGCGGTACTCTTCCCGCACTGCTTGCGGTGGATGTTCCCTGCACCATTTCAATCACGTTCACTCCCGTCAACTACGGAAAGCGCACCGCGACGCTGGTGCTCACCGACAATGCGCTCAACAGTCCGCAAACCATTTCCCTGACTGGCTTTGGGCCATATTTCACAGTTTCAGCTTCGCCGACAGCACTCAGAATCGCTCCTGGGTCGGCCAAGAACACAACTGTGACGGTTGCGCCGTTCGGGCAATTCAATCAGGCGGTCAATCTTTCGTGCAGCTCACTGCCGGCGGGCACGACATGTAATTTTGCGACCAATCCTGTAACCCCGAATGGAACCAGCAGTGCGACGTCAGTCATGACCGTCCAGACTAGCTCGACCACTCCCAAGGGGACCTACATTATCACCGTGACCGGCGCATTCGGGCCGCAGAGCCAGTTGCAGTGGTCAGCGAAGGTTCAGATAATCATCTCCTAAACCAGATAGCGTACCCGGGGTGCGGCCTGGCAATCCCGCATCCCGGTTTTTTCCCAGCCTGTTGCAGGCGGCCAAAGTTCGGGTGGCGCGACAAGACTTAAGAGTGCTCGATGGCTTGCTTGTAGATTTCCATTAAGACGGGATAGTTTTTCTCGGCGGTGTATTTGGCTTCATACTCTTTGCGGCCTTCTCTCCCCATGGCTTGTATCTCGTCGGGGTGCGTCCAGGCCCAATCCACCTTGCGAGCCAGATCGTCCGGATCACCCGGAGTGAAAAAGAGGCCAGTTCTTCCATCAGCGACGATCTCTTCCATGACCCCGATTCGGCTGCAGATCACGGGGGTACTGCAGGCAAAAGCCTCAACCAGGGTAACCGGAAAGTTTTCGTACCATTCGCTGGCAAAGATCAGGAACCGGGCTTTTTTGATAGCGGCCAGGGTTTGCTCGCGCGGCAACTGGCCTTTGAAGTGAACGGTGGCAAGGCCATCGCGAGCAGCCTGTGCCACCAGATGCTCCCGATCATCCGAACCGCCGCCAATGATCACGATGGGGATGGGGACGGTGAGACGCTTCCAGGCATCCAGAATAGTGTTCACACGTTTCTGAGGGGAAAGCCGCCCCACAAACAAAGCGTTGTCCCCGTTCTCGGTGCGGGCGCCGGGATCGGGAAAAACGAAGTTGGGCTTGACAAAGATTTTCTCCTTGGGCAGCCCTCCTTCCACGAATTTGTTGCGAGCGAACTCACTCAGAGCCACAAAGCATGAGATCTCGCGCCTCCAGGTGTCGCGCAGACGATGAGCAGCGAGCATCAGAGCGACCACGGCTGAGGCGGAATAGGACTTGCGGTAACAGGCGTGTCTCACACCCTGCCACAACGAACCATTAACACATTCCTCGCAAACCTTGCCGTCGCGAAAGAAAGTGGCAGCCGGGCAAAGCAGGCGGTAGTTGTGCAGGGTCTGCACCACGGGCACTTTAGCCTGGCTGCACGCCGAGTAGATGGAAGGTGAGATCATTACGAAAGTATTGTGCACATGGACGACATCGGGTTTCTCCCGCCGCAGCAACCGCAGGAATTCCTGTTCCGTGTCCGACGCCCAGACTGTTCTCTTGGCAAGACTGATAAGCCGGATGCCGCGGTAGGACTCCACCTCCCAGTTACTGCGGCAGTAAGTAACCACCTGATGCCCAGCGTGTTCGAGCATTCTGCATTCCTGCTCAAAAACGACGTCTTCTCCTCCCGGCTGCTGATAGGTGTTGTGAACGAGTACGATCTTCAGAGAAGCCTCCAGCGTTTCTGGTGCGCCCGGCAGCAACATTTCATGCCGTGCGGGGAGCAGAAATTCCACTCGAAGCGGTTCACCACGGGCGCTGATGCGTGTGATCGATACATATGAACGTCGGTGAACCGGGCGCGAATCATCGTATGAAGGGCATTCTTCCCTGTCAAGGAGCGTCCCTATGCGGCTACGGAGCCCGTCCCTTGCCGCCATTTCCCTCGTCCGTCGCTCGAGAGCAAAATTAACCCACGAGCCGGAGGGCAAGGTTCCGTGGCAGGCTTCCGCAGCCAGTTGAAAGCCTATCTGCAGGAGCGTAACCGGCACAAGACATTTTGGGAGCAGGCGGACGCAAAGGAAACAACGGCTCTTGTCATGTGCGGCAGCACTGGCCGACGGCCAAGACTTGAGAAATTACAACCACCTCTGGAGTTGTGAGTGACGATGCGAGAAAAATGCAAATCGCTGCTGCTGAAGACGTACCCCGTCTGGTCTAGTGTTATGCCCGACTTTTATTACCCATACAAGTTCGAGGGCGGCCGCATCTACCTCAACATTAAAGAATCCCGAATGATGTTGCAGCGCGCGCTGGGCTGTTATGAAATCTCGAAACACGAGGCATTCAAGAAATTCTTGCGGCCCCGCGCAACCTTTGTAGACGTTGGATGCAACAAAGGCGATTTCTCATTACTGGCGTCCCGGCTGGTCGGACCTCAAGGGCGTGTGCTGTCATTCGAGCCGCACCCGGACAATTGTCGATGGATCCGAAAGAGTATCGCGAAGAACGAATATAACAATATTGATCTCTACGAACTTGCGTTAAGCGACACCAATGGGGTCGCCCAGCTGCATCTGGGAGAAAAGAGCGGGTTCCACACCCTGCTGGCCGGAAAACCGCAGAGGGAAAAGGGAACTATTGAAGTTCAGACGCGGCGTCTGGACGACCTGTTGCAGGAAATTCGCTTCGAGCGGGCTGTTGATGCCATCAAGATCGACGTTGAGGGCGCCGACATGCATGTGTTGCGAGGAGCGCGGCAAACCATTTCCAGAAACCCAGGCATTGTCGTGTTCCTCGACGTTCATCCTCACCTCGGGGTTAACCCAGACGAGGTCTGTGAGTACCTGCGGAGCCTGGGCTTGGCCCTGTTTGCTGAGGAACCAC
>JASHNU010000081.1 GCA_030041475.1 Candidatus Sulfotelmatobacter sp. | reverse complement strand
GCCAGCAGTTGCGAACGTGAGAATTTCTTACGGAACAGAACCTTGCTTCGCTCTCCTAATGCAACCAGGTGAAAGGTGGTCTTGCCCAGATCGATTCCGATCGACGCGATGTGCATTGTGATGATCCTCCTTGTGTGGACTGCCGAGTTGTAATCTACTCGGCGGCGGACCATCTCATTAATCCCGATTACACTCACTGACCCGCGCGTTACTTTGCCCGCGATGACAGACCTCTTCGGCACCGGTTAGACCCTGAGTTCGACAACTGTGGCACCGCCACCGCCTTCGTTTTGGGGAGGTTCGGCGACGGAGGCGACGTGAGGATGCTGCTGGAGCATTTTGCGGAGAGCTTTGCGCAGGATGCCCATACCGCTGCCATGGACGACACGGACGCGGGGCAGGCCGGCGAGGAAGGCGCGGTCGACAAATTTTTCGACTTCGCGGGAAGCGTCGTCGACGGTCTGGCCGATGACGTTGATTTCGGTGGGCACAGTCGCGTTCTCGTCGGCGATGCTGACGGAGATGCCGCGCGAGCGGGCAGCCTTGACTGGATTCGCGGCAGCGGCGGGTACGCCGGTAGCGCTGGCGAGCACCACCGCAATGTCGTCGCGGGCGATTTTCATTTTCATGGCGCCCATTTCGACTTCGAAGTGATTGGCGTCGAGCTTGCGCGTGAGTCGCGCGGAGCGGCCTGTGGATTTCAGTCTTACGGTGTCGCCTTCGGAGACGTGCTTCACTAGTTGCGGCTGGGCGTGCGGGTCGCCGTGGTCGGCGCCGGTGGAGTGAGCGACCACCGTCGAGTCGAACTGCTCGCGGAATTCGCGGCGCAGGCGGGCGATGCGGTGCTCGGCGTCTTTGGAGAGCTTTTGCGCGGCGGCGCGATCCTGGATGGCGTTTACCGCCTCGCGGGCTTGATATTCGAAGTCGCGCAGCAGAGTTTCGAGCTTCCTTTCCATCTCGCCGACTTTGGCTTGCTGGTCTTTCTTTCCGTCCGCCGCTAAGCGCTTCTTTTCCTCTTCCAGTTCCTTTTGGCCTTGCTGCAGTTTCAGGCGGTCGGCTTCGGCGTCGCCGAGTTCGGCGTGGAGTTTGTCGAGGAACTGGCCGACGTCGCGGGCTTGCGTGCCGAGGCGCGAACGCGCGGCGTCGATGATCGTGGGATTTAGTCCCAGGCGCTGCGCGATGTTGATGCCGGCGGAGGCGCCGGGCACGCCGACTTTCAGCTCGTAGGTGGGCTGCAGAGTCTTTGCGTTGAAACCGACGGCGGCGTTGAGGACACCGGGCGTGTTGGCGGCGTAAACCTTGAGCGAGGTGTGATGGGTGGAGATGACGGTCATCGATCCGATGCGGGCGAAGTGGGCGGCGATGGCGACGGCGAGCGCGGCGCCCTCTTCGGGATCGGTGGCGGAGCCGAGTTCGTCGAGCAGGACGAGCGATTGCGGCGTGGCGGTGCGGGAGATGAAATCGATGTTGGTGACGTGGGCGGAGAAGGTGGAGAGATTCTGCTCGATGGACTGGTAGTCGCCGATGTCGGCGAGGACGGCGTCGAAGACGGGAAGTTCGGCACGGTCGGCGGGAACGGGAAGGCCGGATTGGGCCATGAGCGCGAACAGGCCGACGGTTTTGAGCGCGACGGTTTTGCCTCCGGTGTTGGGGCCGGTGATGATGAGCTGGCGGTGGTCTCCTTCGAGTTCGATGGTGATGGGAACGACGGTTGCACCTTTGGCTTTGAGGTTCCGTTCGAGGAGGGGATGCCTTGCATTGTGCAGCAAAAGGCGGGATTCGCCCGCCATGGACAGCCGAGGGCGGCTGTCCCCACATGAATCTTGCAGCTTCGGGCTTCCGGCTTCGGCAGAGTCCCCACCCTGTCGCAAAGAGCGCGACAAGGGTGGGGCAACCGCAACTTTTGCTTCGACGCAGCTGTAGTCTTCGGCGAAGCGGGCCTTGGCGAACTGGAGTTCGAGTTCGGCGAGCGTATCGACGGCGGCAAGAATGGCGGCGGCATTCGTGCCGATGCGGGCGGTCATTTCGAGCAGGATGCGGTGAATTTCGGCGAGCTCTTCTTCGAGGAGGCGGACGAGTTCGTTGTTCTGCTCGATGGTTTCGAGCGGCTCGACGAATACGGTCTGGCCGCTGGAACTGGCGCCGTGGACGACGCCCTGCACGCGGCGCTTGTGTTCGACTTTGACGGGGATGACGAAGCGCTCGCCGCGGATGGTGACGAGTTCCTCCTGCAGCGCGCCGTCTTCGGCGAGGCGACGCAGGTAGGAGCGGAGCGAGTCCTGGATGGCGCGACGCTGTTTTTCGATGTCGCGGCGGATGCGGGCGAGTTCGGGCGAGGCTTTGTCGTCGAGGATTCCGTCGGGCTGAATTTTGTTGCGGAAGGAGCGCAGAAAGTCGGTGAAGTCGCCGATCTGGCGGGAGAGGGCGGTGGTTTCGCGCCAGTCGGATTTCATGCTGGCGGGCGGGTGAAGGGCGATCTCGTGCCATTCGGCAGCACGGTCAACGACGAGGATTACGTCGCGAATTTCGGCGGTTTCGAGGGCCGCGCCGGCGATGCGGGATTTCTCGACAAGTGGGGCGATTTCGGTCAGGCCGAAGAAATCGAAGCGCCCGCCGACGCGCCAGAATTCACGGATTTCGGTGGTGAGGATTTGTTGAGTTTCGATCCAGGCGCGATCGGTGGAGGGAGCGAGCGTCGAGATGCGCTGCTGGCCGAGCGGGGAGGGAGCGTATCCGCGGAGAAGTTCGCGGAGGGAGTCGAACTCGAGGACGCGCGCGGAGGTGTGGAGCAGCGCGGAAGACATCGCTAGTTATGGTACAGGAAGTACAAAAGCAGATTCCTCGCTCCGCTCGGAATGACAAAAATTTAGGTGGGGGCGCGCTCGCATTTGCTTCGAATGACAGTCGTGATGGATAGCGCGAACTGGATCTCAGGCGCGGCTTCACTGCTCAGGAGCGGACGAATGCGTCCGCCCCACACGAAATTTTCCGGATAGCCGCGGCTGTCCCTACATGGTCCTCTTAGTCGCCGGAGGCGGCGGCTACGTGGGCTGCGGATTCGGCGGCGACGGGGAGGCGGACGATGAACAGAGCTCCGCCCTCGGGCTTGTTCTGGCAAGTGATTTGGCCGCCATGGTCCTGGATGACGCCATAAACGACGCTCAGCCCGAGGCCGGTGCCTTTGCCGACGGCCTTGGTGGTGTAGAAGGGATCGAATACGCGCTCAGGTTCTCGAATACCGAGTCCGGTGTCGGAAAAGGAGAGCACGATTTCGCCGCCCTGGCGGCGCGCGGTAATTTCGACCATTCCGGAGTTGTCTGCTTCAATGGTGGCGTCCACGGCGTTCTCGATGATTTCGATGAAGGCCTGGAACATCTGATTGGCGTTGGCCCGGACGCGGGGAAGATCGGGTTGGATCGACACGCTGACGCGGACTTTGCCGGAAGAGGCGCGGGATTCGAGCATTTGAGCAGCACGGCTGAGCAGGATGGTGAGATCGACGATTTGTTTTTCGCCGGGCGACTGCTGGGCGAAGCTGAGCAGGTTGGCGACGAGATCGCGGGTGCGGCTGGCCTGGTGCACGATCTTCCGCAGTAAGGCGTTCTGCTGATCGGTGAGGCCGGGCTGTGCCCAAAGCTGCTCCGAGCTATTCATGATGGACGTGAGGGGGTTGTTGATCTCCCGGGCGGCGCCTGCGACCAGCGTGCCCAGGGAAGCCAGCTTTTCTTTCTGTACCAGTTGGCTCTGCAGGCGCTTCTGGCCATCGTAGCTATGGCGCGAGTCGCGCAGCAATGTCATCAGGGCCTGGTTCTGGAAAAACTGCCGGAAAAAGACGAACGTGCCTAGGACCAGCATTGCGCCCAGCACAATGAAAATGCGGAAGGCGACCGTGCGAAACGAGGATTGGTCGCGCAGAACAGTCCACAGGCCCAACACCGGCAGCGACAGGATGGCGAGCATGGCAGCACGGGGCACCACTTGCTTCCATCGCGAGTCGAGCCGGTATTCGACGGTTTTTAGATCCCACTGGCGGGCTGAAAGGGATGCGGCGAGCATCCACACGAGGGTTGCGATGAGACCGATGTCATAGGGACTGCCGGAGTAGTACGACTTCTGAACCGCGGCGCGGTCGAGCAGCTGAGAGTTAACTGCATACAGCAGGGTGGCCCCGAGAAAATGTAGGTAAAGGCGGCGCCATCCGCCGGAACTGGTCCAAATGGCCAAGCCGAGAAGGACCAGCAAGAGGCCGTTCTCCACCGCAAAAAGGCGGTCGTAGTAGACGTTGTACGTGACCAGATTCATCACAACGTACTGGTGGGGAAATACGATAAAGGCGTACAAGAAAACCCACCAGCCGAGCAGCATGAGAAAGTTGAGCGCGCTCAGGTGGACTCGGCCTTCCTTTTTCTGCAAGTCCGGACGCCAGGCCACGGCGGCGATCATGGGCAGGGTATGAAAGAAAAGAATGATGTCAAAGAAAAAGGGATCGGGAATATCCTTATGCAGTGCGAGCTCAAACCAGGCCCAGGCCCCCTCATTGCTCGCCCAAAGGGCGAAACCCAATGTCATCATGGCCCAGAAGCTGCGCTCTACGCGCGGGCGGTTGAAGGCGTTAGCGAAGGCAATGCCTGCGCCGATTAAGGGCAGGACGAAAGCCATGAGATCTGCAAAGGCGGTGAGAGCGTGGCTCTTGTGCGCGGTCAACGACACGGAGGCAAAGACCAGGGCGATCCCGGCCGCAGCCACAAACCAGCGGTGCCGTTGAAATAGAGTCATTCGATTTTAATTTTAGGGGAGTCGATGCTGGATTCCGAGGACCGAGGGGAATGAGAGTGGTTACTTTTGTCATAGGTTCAGGGGGCTAAGGGGGCAGGGTGGCAGGCATGAGAAATCAGAAGTAAGGGATCAAATGACAGCTTCGCCGTTATCCTTTGATCTTCGGCCGCTGCCGTTCAAGATGTTCTAGAATCAAAGGAGTGAAGGCGTGTTTGGGCCGCCCTCCGAAGGATGAATCTGCCATGGCATTCCCTGTAACCCGCCTCCGCCGCCTGCGTCGAACCGCGGAATTGCGCAATCTGGTCAGTGAAACTCGCCTGACGCCGGATGCATTCGTCTACCCGATGTTCGTGTGTCCCGGGGAGGGGGTGCGGAAGGAAGTGCGATCGATGCCGGGCGTGTTCAATTTGTCGGTGGACGAAGCGGTGCGGGAGGCGCGGGAAGTGCATGCGCTGGGCGTCCCGTCGGTGATTCTGTTTGGGCTTCCCGACAAGAAGGATGAAGTGGCAACGGGCGCGTGGGCCGACGATGGGATCGTGCAGCAGGCGGCGCGGGCGATCAAGCACGAGGCGCCGGGGCTGATTGTGATGGGCGACGTTTGCTTGTGCGAGTACATGTCGCATGGGCATTGCGGAATTGTGAAGGCGACGATGCCGCCGCAATCTTTGGGTGCCGCTGCCAGCCGGGCCATGAAGGAAATGGGCGTGGTCGCGGTGAAAGGCAAAAAGGAAAAGCAGAAGGCGATGGAAGATCTGGCAGCAGTGGTGGAGCGTGTTGGACGCGCGACACAGTCGTCGTTCGAGATCGTGAATGATGCCTCGCTGGAGTTGCTGGCGCGGACTTCGGTGTCGCTGACGCGGGCTGGGATCGACGTGATTGCGCCGTCGGACATGATGGACGGGCGCGTGGCGGCGATCCGCAAGGCGCTCGACGAGGCGGGGTTCATCAACACTCCGATACTGTCGTATGCGGCGAAGTTCGCGTCGGGATTTTATGGGCCTTTCCGCGAGGCGGCGGATTCGGCGCCGCAGTTCGGCGACCGGCGGTCGTATCAGATGGATGGAGCGAATATTCGCGAGGCAATGCGCGAGATCGCGGCGGATGTGGAAGAAGGCGCGGACATGATCATGGTGAAGCCGGCCATGCCGTATCTGGATGTGATTCGGGCGGCGCGGGAGCGGTTTGATTTGCCGCTGGCGGCATATCAGGTGTCTGGCGAGTATGCCATGATCGAGGCCGCAGCGCGAAACAATTGGATTGAGCGCGACCGGGTGATGATGGAGTCGCTGGTGTCGATCCGGCGCGCGGGCGCGAGCATCATTCTGACGTATTACGCGAAGGATGCGGCGCGGATGTTGGGGTAGTGGGCGTTCGGTATTCCGGTTTCGGCCCGTCGGTTGTAACCTCGGACGGCGTTGTCGAGTTTCACTCGACCGACAGCCCCTTCGCTGCTGCGCTTGCTCAGGGCAGGCTTAACATCGGTGGCTGCCGCTGCATGACATGTTTCTCTCAGGGCTGGGAATGACAACCTAGAACATCAGGGGCTGAAGCCCGCGAATCTGTGATTCCCCGACGCAGCCCTGAAGGGCCGCTCTTCCACGGTACTAATCAGGCCAGAAGCGCGGCTAGGGGATTGCAACTGCGTCCTAATTAAAGTCCTCCTGAAATTTCCCCGATGGTAAGAGCGGAACCACCTGTTCTGGCGTCGCGGCCTGCTCGAAGGCACGCCGCGGGAGGGTCTGGCTTGTGGGTCAACTGAATGACTTGAAGTTAAAGATTGAGGCAAAGATAACGGCGGACGGGCTGGACCCGATGGCTGTGAAGGGCAAGATCGGATTGCGGTCGGGGAAGGTGCTGGCGTTCATCACGCCGAGCACGCCCGATGACCCGGACGCGATCGCCAAACTGAAAGCTGCCGCGAAAGAAGTACTCAACCTGACCCTGTAAGGAGCAGTGTATGAAATGGAATTCAATTCGCGCAAAGGTACTGGGCGCGTTGTTGGGCTGTCTGGTGCTGGGAGTGGGCAGCATTATTGTTCTGATGCATTACAGCTTCGAACGCAACTCACATGTGCTGGCGACGGAGTCGGTGTCCGGGGCGCAGAAGCTTTTCACGATTCTGGAAGCGCGGGAAATCAGCAAGATGACAGCGGTGAGCGACATGCTGATTGTGAACCCGCAGGTGCGCGATGCGTTTGTAGCGCGAGATCGGGAGCGGCTGCTGGAGTTGACGGGGCCGCTGTATCCGGAACTGAAGAGCGAAGGCATCACGAACTGGATGTTTCACACGGCTGAGCCGGATATGAGCGTGTTCCTGCGGTTGCACAATCCGGGCAAGTTCGGGGATCAGTTGAATCGGTTCATCGACAAGGAAGTCGTACGCACGCATGTCATGGTCACGGGCAACGAGCTGGCCAAGGCGGGATTTGCGGTGCGAATCCTGCGGCCGTTTTACGATGCACAGGCGAATGTGACCGGCTACGTGGAATTCGGCGAGGAACTGGGGCAGTTCATCCACACGATGAAGAGCCAGACGGGAAACGACTATGGATTGTTGCTGAGCAAGAAATTTGTGGACCGGCAGTTCTGGGCGGATTCGAGCAAAGTGTGGAAGCGGCGCGATAACTGGGAGGACAATCCGAACTTCGTGGTCGCGGACAAGACGACGGACTCGGAAAGCATTATTCGATTCGCGGGCGATCTGGCGGCAGTTCCGGGCGAGGGCGAGGTGCTGGAGCGGTTTCGGCAGGGGAATTCGGTGTTCGTGCGCGGCATTTTTCCGATTCACGATGCGGCGGGGAATACCGTGGGGGCGATGTTCGTGGTGCGGGACATTTCGAGCTTTTACCTGGCGATGTGGCACACGCAGAACGTGCTGGTGGGGTTGACGATCGCGGCGCTGGCGCTCGGTGGCATGCTGATTTCGGGCATGCTCGGCCGACTGGTATTTCGGCGGCTGGACCACATCATTGTGGTAGCGACACGCGTGGTGGGCGGGGATTACGCGACCGAAATTAAGGTCAGCTCAGATGATGAAGTGGGCCAGTTCGAGGAATTGTTTGAACAGTTCCGGCGCGTGTTCGTGGACGTGCTGGCCCAGGTGCCGGCGTTTCAGGAGCAGGAGAAGTCGCGGTCGGAAGCGGCGGGAAGGTAGATTCTTACCTGCAGTGCTGAGCCGGGTGGGAATCGGGGTCGGATAGGGATTCTTCGACTCGCGCTCGCGGCGCTCGCGCTGCGCTCAGAATGACGGTGGGGATTGATCCTCAGCTGTCTTCGCCGACTTTCAGGACGGCGAGGAAGGCTTCTTGGGGGATGTCGACGCGTCCGATGCGCTTCATGCGCTTCTTGCCTTCCTTTTGTTTCTCGAGCAATTTGCGTTTGCGGGTGATGTCGCCGCCGTAGCATTTAGCGAGGACGTTCTTGCGCATGGCGTGGACCGTCTCGCGGGCGATGATCTTGGCGCCGATGGAGGCCTGGATGGGGACTTCGAACATCTGGCGAGGGATCAGTTCGCGCATTTTGGAGACGAGGGCTTTGCCGCGTTCGTACGCGAACTCACGATGCACGATGATGGAGAGCGCGTCGACGGGATCCCCGGCGACAAGAATGTCAAGCTTGACCATGGGAGATTCCCAGTAACCGGCAAGGTGGTAATCGAGCGAAGCGTAGCCGCGTGACACAGTCTTGAGGCGGTCGTAGAAATCGAGCACAATCTCGTTCAGCGGCAGTTCGTAGTGCAGCATCACGCGTGACGAACTAACGTATTCGAAAGTCTTCTGCTTGCCACGCTTCTCTTCCACGAGCTTCAGGATTCCGCCGACATATTCCTCGTTAGTCAGGATCGTGGCCAGAATCACCGGCTCTTCGACTTTGTCGATCTCGCTGGGATCGGGCCAGCGCGAAGGGTTATCGATCTCGATCAATGTTCCGTCGGTGAGAGTGATTTTGTAGCGCACGCCGGGCGCGGTGGTGATGAGAGCGAGGCCAAATTCGCGTTCGAGGCGCTCCTGGATGATCTCCATGTGGAGCAGGCCGAGAAAGCCGCAACGGAAGCCGAAACCGAGAGCGGCGGAGCTTTCGGGTTCGAAGAAAAATGAGGAGTCGTTGAGGCGGAGTTTTTCGAGCGCTTCGCGCAGTTGGGTGTGTTCATGGGCATCGACGGTGTAGAGTCCGGCGAAGACCATGGGTTTGATTTCTTCGAACCCGGGAAGCGGCTCGATGGCAGGATTCGCGTCGTCGGTGATAGTGTCGCCGATTTTGGTGTCGGCGACATTCTTGATGTTGGCGATGAGGAATCCGGCTTCGCCGGCTTTCAGTTCGTCGATGTCGACGGGTTTCGGGGTGAGGACGCCAAGCGCTTCGACGTCGAATACACGACCGTTTGACCACAGGCGGATTTTTTGTCCTTTGCGCAGCGTCCCTTGAAAGACGCGGGTGAGAACGATGACGCCGCGGTAGGAGTCGAACCAGGAGTCGAAAACCAGCGCCTGGAGCCGGTTTTCGGGCGACCCTTTGGGCGGAGGGATGCGCTTGACGATGGCTTCGAGAACGTCGGGCACGCCCTGGCCGGTTTTCGCGCTGATGAGGACGGCGTCACTGGCGTCGAGGCCGACGGCGCTCTCGATCATTTGTTTTGTGCGCGGAATGTCGGCAGATTGCAGGTCGATCTTGTTGATGACCGGAATGATTTCGAGGCCGTGATTGATGGCGAGATAGGAGTTGGCGAGGGTTTGCGCTTCGACGCCCTGGGAGGCGTCGACAACGAGCAGCGCGCCTTCGCAGGAGGCGAGAGAGCGCGAGACTTCGTAGGAGAAATCGACGTGGCCGGGAGTATCGATGAGATTGAGCTGATAGGTTTCGCCGTCGTGCGCAGTGTAGGCCATGCGGACGGCGTGGGCCTTGATGGTGATGCCACGCTCGCGCTCAAGGTCCATGGAATCGAGCACCTGGGCCTGCATCTCGCGCGCGGTGAGCGACCCGGTGAGCTCCAGCAGGCGGTCGGCCAGCGTGGATTTGCCGTGGTCGATGTGCGCGATGATGGCGAAATTGCGGATGTGCTGGGAGTCCATGATGGCGGCGGCTAAATTTCAATTCTAACAGGCGGAAATCGAGTGTCGGGCGCGGGGCGTCAGACTTCGGATATTTCGCCCCGCCGAGTTCGCCTCGAAGTTCGCCGAATGAGCGTGGCCCATGTTCTCGCGTAAAATCTGACTGTTCGCATGGCCCACTCTCCGTTTAGCGCGATCGATCATGTGCAACTCGCCATGCCGGCCGGCGAAGAAGAAGCCGCTCGCCGTTTCTATGGCGATCTGCTCGGTATGAAAGAAGTCCTCAAGCCGCGGGGACTCGCAAAGCGCGGCGGTTGCTGGTTTGAGAGCGGTGGAGTACAGATTCACCTTGGGGTGGAAGATAACTTTGGCCCCGCGAAGAAGGCGCATCCGGCCCTGCGTTGCCGGGACTATGATTCGCTTACGGCGCGTCTGCGTGCGGCGGGAGTCGAAATTAAGGACGACGATAACATCCCCGGCGTGCGGCGCTGCCACATCTTTGATCCATTCGGAAACCGAATCGAGTTGATCGCCGGGTAAGCCCCTTCAGAGCTTTCGATAGAATCACGCCCATCCCGATAGAATCAGGGACATGCTTGTGCTGGCTTCGGCTTCGCCGCGACGACAGGAACTCTTGCGCAATGCGGGGATTTCGTTTGTGGTCGAGGCGGCGGATATTGACGAAACGCCGCTGCAGGGCGAATCGGCGCGTGCGTGCGCGGAGCGGCTGGCGCGGGAGAAGGCCCTGGCAGTGTGGCGGAAGCGTCCGCAGGATGTGGTGCTGGCAGCGGACACGGTCGTGGTGGTGGAGGGGAAGATTCTGGGCAAGCCCGTGAATGGTGAGGATGCGGCGCGGATGCTGCGGCTGCTGGCGGGACGGGTACATGAAGTCATTACGGGAGTGTGTGTGGCAACAGGGGCCAGGGGTCAGGGGCTAGGGGCTAGTCTTCACTCGGCGGAGGGACCGAGGATCATGAGTTGTTCTGAAACAACTCAGGTCATTATGAACGAAGTCGCGGACGACGAGATTCGGGAGTATGTGGCCACTGGTGAGCCGATGGACAAGGCAGGAGCCTATGCGATTCAGGGGAAAGCGTCGCGGTGGATTCCACACATTGAAGGCGATTACAGCAACGTGGTGGGATTGCCGGTGGCGCTGGTGAAGAGGATGCTCAGGGAGCTAAAACGGGTTTGACGCCAGCCGACCTCAGGATTTCTTGATTTCTTGGCTTCACTTTTTCTCTTCGGTCTTGGCCCCGGCTTGTCCTTCCTTTTTTCCTTCTTCGCCTTCCTTTATCGCGGACTTGAAATTGCGGATGCCTTCGCCCAGACCTTTGCCGAGAGAGCCGAGCTTGGATGGTCCAAACAGGAGCAGAGCGATGGCAAGCACCAACAGCCAATGCCAGATTGAGAGTTCACCCATAGCTCCTCCGTCGTTTGTGCAACACCCTGCGTAAATTCTAGGCTAGTCGAGTCGGCGAGTCAAAAAGCACGGGGTCGCTCACCAATTCGGAGCGGATGGGTCTATCGTTGAAAGTAGAGTTTTCGGAGCGGGTTCTACATGCACAAAATACGTCGGGCAGTTATTTCGTTTGTGCTTCTTGCTGCGGGCGCGGTCTTCGTGTATTCGCAGAGCGCGGCACAGGCGCCTGCTGCTGCGGGCGGGCAGCGAAAAACCAGTGAGCCCTACACGGGCGACTTGACGATTTTCGAATCGCCGGGGCGCGACGAGCGGCTGCAGATCAACCGGGTGATCGACATTCTGGGGATTATGCCGGGGAAGTCGGTGGCCGACATTGGGGCCGGTTCGGGGTGGTTTACGGTGCGGGCGGCGCGGCGCGTGGGTACAGGCGGGACGGTGTACGCAGTGGACATCAATCCAGAGGCGATTCAGTACATCGAAAAGCGAGTGAAGGATGAACACCTTGCGAATACGAAGGCGATCCTGAGCCAGCCGGATGATCCGATGTTGCCGGCGGATTCGGTTGACGCGGTTCTAATGCTGAAGGCATATCACGAGGTGGCACATCCGGTGGTGCTGCTGCGCAACCTGCGGGCGGCGCTGCGTCCGGGGGCGAAAGTGGGGATCATTGACCGCAATGGAAATGGCGAGAATCACGGAGTGGGGAGCGAAGTGGTGATTCGCGAAGCGAAGCAGGCGGGCTACCGGCTGCTGGACAAGTATGACTTCGTCAAGCCGGACAAGGTGGATTATTTTCTGGTCTTCACGGCAGGACCCTGATTTGTGCGGCGACTTCTTCCACTGCTGACCACGAGGTGCGGGTGAGGTCGGCGAAGAGGGGAAGATCGGCGTCGGAAGCGGCGCCCTGGGGGCTGGCCCAGGCGGCTTCCATGGCTTCCCAGTTATCGAAATAGAGTTCGACGATCGCGTCCCATTCGGGATTGCGCGTGGGATCGGGCAGGACATAGTTCTGCGCATACTTGCGCAAGCCGGGGAGATTCAGGGCCAAAGGCTTGTGAACCTGTTCGAGATGGTGGCGGAATTGGCCGTGAGTGAAATCGGGGCGGCGGTAAAGAACGACCATGAATTTGAGCATGCGGTTTATTCCAGGCATCAGCGGGCTAAAGCCCCCAGAGTTCTTGATAGAGATTGTAGCGGCGCGGTTGAAGCCGCGCCTTTTCAAATCAGGTTCTGCACCGGACCCACAATTCGCAGAAGCCGTGTCGACGACCGGAGATGTCACGCGCTCTCGATCAATCCGGCCAGAAGCAGGCCGCGGCGGGGCAATTCGGAGATCACAATGTGTTCGTGCGTGGCGTGAGCGCCCGCGCCGACTCCGCCGAGACCATCGAGCGTAGGAATGCCGAGGTTGGCGGTGAAGTTCCCGTCGGAGCCGCCGCCGACCGCGGCTTCTTCGAGCTTCCAGTCAATTTCGCCGGCGATGGCCTTGGCTTTTCTGTAGAGCGCGGCGACGCCGGCGGTGCGCTCCATGGGCATGCGATTGATGCCGCCTTCGATCGAAAGATGGCAGCGCTTGTCGAACGGCTTCAGGGCGCGGAGTTTGCGGTCGAGAGCGGCGGCCTGCCTGGCGTGCGTGACCCGGACATCGATTTCGACGGCGGCCTCGGCGGCGATGACGTTGGTGCGCGTGCCGCCGCGAATGACTCCGGGGTTGAGGGAGAGGCCGCGGCGCAGGTCGTTGAGCTTCGAGATGCGGGTGATCTGGCGGGCGAGTTCGAGGATGGCGCTGTGTCCTTTGCCGGGATCGAGCCCGGCGTGGGCCGCGACGCCCTTGACGGTGAGCGTGTAGTCGCCAACGCCTTTGCGGGCGGTCTTGACGGCGCCGCGCTCACCGGCGGCGGGCTCGAGCACGAGAACCGCGGCGGATTTTTTCGCGAGGGCTTCGGTGATCGCGCGGGAAGAACCACTGCCGACTTCTTCGTCAGAAACCAGAAACACGGTAACGGGGCGGGGCAGGCCGGAGTGCCAGGTTTGCAGGGCTTCGATCGCGAAAAGCATGAGCGCCAGGCCGGATTTCATGTCGAGGACACCGGGGCCGTAGAGACGACCGTCGGTGATGTGGCAAGGCATGTTGGGGAGCGTGCCAAGCGGGCAGACGGTGTCGAAATGGCCGAGCAGGAGGACGGGCTTGGAGTTTGCGGCGGCGGTTGCTGGAAAATCGATCTGGAGGTTGTCGCCGTAGTCGGAGGCGTGATGAATTTGGACTTCACCGCCAAGCGAACGAAATCTTTCCGCCAGCAGGGCACCCACGCGGTCAGCGGCGGGCTTGTTGTCGCTGGGGGATTCGATTTCGGCGAAGTCGCAGATGGTTCGGACGAGGGCGTCCTGCCGCGCTTCGAAGTAGCGGAGGCGGTCGCGCTGGAGATTGTTTGAAGGATTCGTACCGGTCGTTTTTCTTGAGGGCATGTTATCTCGGTGTCGCGAATCTCTGCCGCATGTTTCGATTGTTCAAGTTCTGTCGCCCCTACGGGGCTACCTCTCTTCTCCTGCTTGTCACCCGGCACTGCCGTGCCGGGCTTTCACATCCCGCCGCAATGCGGCTGACAAGGCGTACAGTATAATCTTCAAGCCGTTTGAGAAGAATCGATGACTGAGAGTACTCCGGCTGTGACGGAAACTCCGCTTGGGGCGAAGACGGGGTTCGATATCCACGAGATTCTGAAGATCTTGCCGCACCGGTATCCCCTTCTGCTGATCGACAGGGTGCTGGAGTTGAAGCGCAAGGAGCGCATTATCGCGATCAAGAACGTCACCATCAATGAGCCATTTTTTAACGGACATTTTCCCGGGCTGCCCATCATGCCTGGCGTGCTGATCGTGGAGGCGATTGCACAGGCCGGGGGCGCGCTGCTGCTAACCGAAGTGGAAAATCGCGACGACAAAGTGATGGTGTTTACCGGGATCGAGCGGGCGAAATTTCGGCGTCCGGTGAGTCCGGGGGATCAGCTGCGGCTGGAAGTGGAAGTGAAAGGCTGGCGCGCGGTGCCGGGCATGACCGCGGCGAAGATGCAAGGTTATGCGTTTGTCGGGACACGGCGCGTGGCCGAGGCGATTGTGTCGTGCCAGCTGATTGAGAGCTCGCGCGGGCGTGGGGCGGGGGAGGCGAGTGAGGAATAAGGAAGTGAGCCAAACGCGCGTTTGAGTGGCGCAGAGAACGCGCCACATCGCGCGGCTCGCCCATGTCCTTCGCTCAGTAAAGTGCACTTCGCTCAGGATGACATGCTAATTTCTCTGCTGCCAACTTCCAGTTTCATCCTTCCTTCATGAACATCCATCCCACGGCAATTATTGATCCGGGCGCGAAGGTTCCGGCCTCGTGCCAGGTGGGGCCGTATTGCGTGATTGGCGCGGATGTGGAGTTGGGAGAGAACTGCAGGCTGATCTCGCATGTGGCGATCGAGGGGCCGACGAAGATTGGCGCGGACAATGTGTTCTTTCCCTTCGCGGCGATCGGCATGGCGCCGCAGGATGTGACCTATAAGGGCGAGCCGACGCGGCTGGAGATTGGCGAGCACAACGAGATTCGCGAGTGCGTGACCATCAATCGCGGGACGGTGAAGGGCGGCGGGCTGACGAAAGTTGGCAGCCACCTGCTGATCATGGCGTATACGCACATCGGGCACGATTGCTTAATTGGCGATCACGCCATGCTGGTGAACGGCGCGACGCTGGGCGGGCACGTCACGGTGGAAGAGTGGGCGGTAGTGGGGGCGCTGTGCCCGGTGCATCAGTATGTGAGGATCGGGGCGCATGCGTATATCGGCGGAGGGACGACGATTACGCAGGATGTGCTGCCGTTCTCGATGACGTCGGCGGCGCGGGAGACGCATGCGTATTTGCTGAATAAAGTCGGGTTGCAGCGGCGCGGGTTTTCGAAAGAGCGGATCGCGAAGCTGCATCATGCATACAAGATTCTGCTGGCTTCGAAGATGAACACGTCGCAGGCGCTGGAGCGGCTGAAGTCGGAGGCGGACCGGGGCGAGGATGTGGAGATGCTGATAAGGTTCATTGAGACGAGCGAGCGGGGCGTGATCAAGTAGTTTCTTTCGCCCCTTCGGGGCTTGCGGCTTCCCTTTTCACTTACCACCCACGGCTTGCGCCGTGGGCTGAATTCTTTTGCCGCTTCGCGGCTACTGAATCGGATCAGAATAGACTACGATTCCACCCTGCCTTTTGGTCGCGTTCTCGTGACACGCGAGCATGGCCGGATCGTCGCTATGGAACGGCTCACTTAGCAGTTTAAGTTTGCTAAGCTCCGGGTCACGCCACCCGTTGGATTGGAGCAGGGAGCAGATCGCATTCTGCGCGTCCGACTCGTGCGCGCACACCATAGCAAGGAGTGCGTGTTTCTCTCCCGCTGGATATTCTGGATTCGATCCGTCAGAGCATCCCGTGCACAAGCCGGCCCACAGAGGAAGCCTCTTGCGCCGGAAGCTGAAAACCTCTCCCCATTTCATATCGCCAAGCTCCGTCTGCAGAGAACCTAGCTCCCGGTGGCGGAAGTTCCCGTCTTATCCAGCAACTTCTCCATCTCGTCCATGACGCGGTTCATCTTTCTGACGGTCAGTTCGAGAGGTTCGTCGGTGGTCATGTCGACGCCGGCGTCTTTGAGCAGGTCGATGGGATATTTGGATCGTCCGGCGGAAATAAATTTCAGGTAACGCTCGGTGGCTCCGGGTTCGCGGGCGAGAACTTTTTCCGACAACGCGGAAGACGCGGTGAATGAGGTCGCGTACTGGAACACGTAGAAGGCGCTGTAGAAGTGGGGAATCATCGACCACTCGTTGGCGACGTAGTCGTCGACGATGCAGACGCTTTGATCGTGCCCGTAATAACGCCGCACGATTTCACTGTAGAGCCGCGAGAGTTCGTCGCCGGTGAGGGGCTTGCCTTGCTCGACCATCTCGTGCATGCGCAGTTCGAATTCGGCAAACTGCGTCTGACGGAAGACGGTGCCTTTGACGCTTTCGAGATAGTTGCCGAGCAGGGAGAGGCGCGTCGAGTTGTCTTTGATCTGGCGGAGCATGTAATCGAGCAGGAGCGCTTCGTTGAAGGTGGAGGCGACTTCGGCCACGAACGTGGTATAGGACGATAGCGGGTAGGGCTGGGTTTTGTTGGAGAAATAGCTGTGCATGGTGTGGCCGAGTTCGTGGGCCAGCGTGCTCATGTCGTCATACTTGCCGTTGTAGTTGAGCAGCATGTAGGGGTGAACGTCGTAGGCGGCGCCTTGCGAGTAAGCGCCGGCGTGTTTGCCTTCGGTGGGATACATGTCGATCCAGCGCTCGGAGAAGGAACGGCGGGCGCCGGCGCAATATTCGGGGCCGAGCGGGGCGAGGGCTTCGAGGATGTTGCGCTCGGCGGCGTCGACGGGATAGCTGAGATTGACCGAGGCGACGAGCGGAGCATAGAGGTCGTAGTAATGAAGGTCGGGAACATTGAGCATTCGGCGGCGCAGTTTCAGGTAGCGATGAAAGCTTGAAAGATTGCGGTTGACTCCATCGACCAGGCGCGAATAGACGGAGACGGGAATGTTGGGCTGGTCGAGAGAGGCTCGCAAAGAAGTCTCGTATTTCCGGGCGTGGGCGTAGAAGAGGGAAGTCTGGATGTTGGAGTTCATCAGGGAGCCAATGGTGGCGCGATATTTTCCCAGCGCGGTGAAGAAGGCTTCCATGACTTTCTGACGGTCTTCGCGCGTGGTGGAGGCGCGATGCAGAGCGAAAGCGGCCTTGTCGAGCCGGGCGGTCTGGCCATCGCTGAGGGTGACAGAGGGATAAGGAAAATCGGCGTCGCTGAAAATGCCGAAGACGCTGGAGGGTCCGCTGGCCATGACCGAAGAAGCGGCGAGGAGTTTTTCTTCGGCGTTCGAGAGCGTGTGGGCGCGGCGGCGGGCGATGTCATCGAGGTATTGGCGGTAAATGTCGAGGCGCGGCTCTGCGGCGAGGAAGCGCGCGATGTTGGCGTCGTCCAGCTTCATTTCCAGGATTTCGGGTTCGATGAAGGCGCATTCGGTGCCGAGCGCGGCGGCGAGCTGAATCATTTCCTGCTGCATGCCCTGATAGGTACTGACGCGGGTGTCCTGGTCGGACATCATGCTGGCGTAGACGTAGAGACGCGTGAGTTCCTTGTCGAAACGGCTTTGGGTTTCGAGAGCGTCGGCGAGACGGGAGGCGGACGACGCGAGCGTCCCCTGAAACTCGCGGAGCCTGGGTAGTTCGGCGGCGAGCTTGTCTTTTTCGGCGCGCCAGGCCTGATCGGAAGCGTAGATGGGCGTGAGATCCCATTTGTACTCGTCGGGAATCTTGGCGCGATCGCGGTCTTGAGTTGCAGGAACGAGAGTGGCGGCGCCGCGGAGAGGAAGATTGCGCGGGCTGGAGTGTTCAGTCGGCATGAGTGCTCCTTCCAGGGTGAGTTGATAAGGATGCTCGCGTCGCGCCTGATTGTCATCCCGCTCGTGCGGGATGACGCGCGGTCGCTCGCCCAGATCCTTCGCTGCGCAAACGACGCTGGCTCAGGATGACAAGGAAACTACATTGCTAATCGCAAATAGATTGTAATGTGCGCGCGAGGTTTTTCAAGGTCGGATGCTAGACTGGCGTGCGCTCGACATTTTTTGAAATTTCATTCATGAACGCGAAGGAAAAACTTGGGCTGATTGCGGGCAACGGCAAGTTCCCCTTTCTTGTGCTCGATGCTGCGCGGGCGCAGGGATATGACGTGGTGGTGGCGGCGATCAAGGAAGAGGCGTTTCCAGAGATCGAGTCGCATGGTGCCGCGGCGGTGTACTGGCTTTCGCTAGGCGAGTTGTCGCGGCTGATTGAGACTTTTCAGCACGAGGGCGTGCGACGAGCGGTAATGGCCGGGCAAGTGAAGCATGCACAAATTTTTTCGAGCATCCGGCCGGACTGGCGCCTCGGGAAACTCTTGCTGTCGCTGACCACTCGGAATACGGATTCGCTGTTGGGCGCGGTGGCCAAGGTTTTGGCGGATGAGGGTATCACGCTGGAGACATCGACGTGGCTGCTGGAGCCGTTGCTGGTGAAGGCGGGCGTGCTGACGAAACGCGGGCCGACGGAGCAGGAGCGGCTGAACATTGATTATGGCCGCAAGGTGGCGCGGCAGGTGGCGCAGCACGATATCGGGCAGACGGTGGTGGTGGCGGAATCAGCGTGCGTGGCGGTGGAGGCAATGGAGGGGACGGACGCAACGATTGAGCGGGCGGGGCAGATCATGCGGTCTTTGCAGGGTGAAGCTTCGACACTGAGTCGCGCTCTGACTGTGGTGAAGATTGCGAAGCCGAATCAGGATATGCGGTTCGATGTTCCGGTGGTGGGCGTAAAGACGATAGAGGTGATGCGAGCGGCGGGGGCGACGTGCCTGGCGCTGGATGCGGGCAAGTGTTTGCTGCTGGATGGACAGAGGGTTGTTGAGGCGGCGGACGTGGCGGGGATTACGGTTGTGGCCCAAGCTTAGTTTTATTTGGAGAGTCGAGCCCGCGCGACGCTAGGATGGGGCACCTTCGGGAATTCAACATCCCCACCCTGTCGCAGAAAACGCGACACGGGGGGCAACCGCGAGGAAAATCGGAGAATCAAAATCTCCACCCTACGAAAACCACGTAGAGTGGGGCACCCACTGTTACTTCCAAGGATCGAATACGAGGTATGAAGACTTCAACGAAAATGGCAGAGGCTGTGCGGATTGCGGATCAGTTGCGCCGGGCGTTTCAGGGCGACGCGTGGCATGGGCCGGCGTTGCTCGAGCTGCTCGAGGATGTGGATGCCGCCACGGCGGCAGCGCGGCCGATTCCCGATGTGCACAGTATTTGGGAGCTTGTGCTGCATATTGAGGCATGGGACGGGGCGGCGATGAAGAGGCTAAGCGGGAAGAAGACGCAGCTTACGGGCAAAAAAAATTTTCCGCGGGTGCCCGAGCCGACCGAGGCGGCATGGCGCGAGGCTGTTGCACACGCCAAGCGCACGCACGAAACGTTAGTCAAGATCGTGGCGGGGTTGAGTGAGGCGCGGTTGAGAGACAGATGTCCGGGCAAGAAATACGATTTCTATCATTTGCTGCATGGAGTGGCGCAGCACGAGCTGTATCACGCGGGGCAAATAGCGATTTTGAGGAAGGCGGTGCGCGGATAACGATGTGAGCGCTGCCCTCCGCATTGAGGTCCTTTCTTGGCACGCTCCGACGGGCGGATTAGAGAAGCAGATTCCTCGCTCCGCTCGGAATGACAAGTCTAACCTTCGCCGCTTAGGCAGATGCTCTTTGCAGCGATTCCGTTTACAATTTGTTTCCGGCAACCGGCCAACGAGAATCTGCCCTGCCAGCACATAAGCAGTCTTCGCAAAGCTTGTCTTCCCAGAATCTGCAGCAGCAAAATTCACCAGTGCAGAATCGGTCAGCAAAAAATCAGATCTACGTCGCCGTGGTGGGCGTGGGGGTTTTCGGACGCAACCACGCCCGAGTCTACAAGGAACTGGAGCAGCAAGGCGAGGGCGTGTATTTGCTGGGGGTGATCGATTCGGATGTGAGCCGGGCCGACGCGGTGGCGCGCGAGTTTGGCTGCAAGGCGTTCGGGTCGGTGGAGCAGATGCTGACGACGCACAGCGAGGTGCAGGCGGCATCGGTGGCGGTGCCGACGGTGCGTCATCTGACAGTGGCGCGGCAGTTGATGAAGGCGGGCGTGGATGTGTTGATCGAGAAGCCGCTGGCGGCCACGCTGGCGGAGGCAGACGAGTTGGTAGCGCTGGCTGCGGCCAACAAACGGATTGCTCAGGTTGGACATCTCGAGCGTTTCAATCCGGCGGTGAGGGCGACGCTGCCTTTGCTGACGCAGCCAATGTTTTTTGAAGTCCACCGGCTGAGCGTGTTCACGCCGCGATCGCTGGACGTGGACGTGGTGCTCGACCTGATGATTCACGATCTCGACATCGTGCTGGCGTTTGCGAACTCGGCGGTGAAGGAAGTACGCGCGGTAGGCCTGCCGATTTTGTCGGGGAAAGTGGACATCGCGAACGTGAGGCTGGAACTGGAGTCGGGCTGCATTGCGAATTTCACCGCCAGCCGGGTCTCGACCGAGCGCGTGCGCAAGCTACGCTTCTTTCAGCCGCGGCAGTATGTGTCGGTGGACTATGGGCGGCAGGAGGTGCTGGTATTCACGGTTGGCAAGGATGGGGCTGTGGCAGGGACGCCGTCGGTGAATCCTCAGATCGGTGTGGCGAAGCCGGCGGTGGCATCGGAGGAGCCGCTGCACGCGGAATTGAAATCGTTTCTGCAGTCGGTGCGGCAGAGGTCGAGGCCGGTGGTTCCGCTGGAGGACGGACGGCGGGCGCTCGGCTTGGCGTTGGAGATTGTGGCGGCAATCCGGGAGCATGGAAAGAAGGTCGATTTGGCGGGGATGGCAAGGTAGGTTGCGCCGCCCCGGACAAACAGGTTCCTTGTTCCGCTCGGAATGACAAACCTAGAAATTGGGGGGCCAGGATATCCCAACGCCCCTGGCTCCTAAGCGTCTCTCTTTACATATGTTTACATGCCTAAGTCGGGCTCGCATCTGGATGGAGCGGAATGGCGGGAAAGATGCGAGAATAAGGACAAGTGAGCCTTAACGCGCCGGATACGGCACGCCTTGCCTCCGCGAAGGCCGGATGCAACGTGTGACTGTATTTTCGTTTCTAACGACCAGCGAGGCAGCGCGTACGGCCGAGCTTCATTTAAGAACTTATTGGCCAAAGGGACACCACAGACCCAGCCCATGTCGATCACCCAAATCCCATTCCAAGACCCGGCCGCCCCGCTTGAGAAGCCGCAGCCGGAGCAGCTTGCGCTGTATGACAGCGTCGAATGGGAAACGTCGTATCAGGAGTTCGATGCGCGGGTTCCGCACCTGCTGATCCAACTGCAGGATGATCTGGAGCGATCGCGGCGGCGGGAAGCGGCGTGGATTTCGATCATCGTGCATCTGCTGGTGTTTATTACTTTGTGGAATTTCAAGGTCATTCAGAAATTTGTCTGGCATCCGGTGGTAGTGACGCACTCAGATGCATTCAAGGATCAGAACGTGACTGTGCTGGCGTTGCCGCCGGATGCGGAGAAACTGACGCGCAGGCCAAGGACGAACATTTTATCGGACAAAGATCGCATTGCGATGACGCGGCATCCGCAACTCGATCCGAAGGAATTGCGGAAGATTCTGCAGACACCGCCTCCGGGAATGCCGGGGCCGAGCGGGCCTCCGGGGCCGCAACAGCAGGCGACGGCGCAGAACCCGGCTCAGCAGCAAGGACAGCAATCGGCATCGCGGCCGCAGTTTGAGACGAACCAGACCGCGCAACTGCAAGCACCGCCACGCCCCAACAATTCGTTCAGCAAATATATGGGACAGATGAGTCCGGGGTCGGCAATTCAGCA
Source organism: Candidatus Sulfotelmatobacter sp. (assembly GCA_030041475.1). Classification (GTDB taxonomy): domain Bacteria; phylum Acidobacteriota; class Terriglobia; order Terriglobales; family Acidobacteriaceae; genus Sulfotelmatobacter. The sequence goes on along the minus strand of JASHNU010000081.1, from coordinate 43,818 downwards.
AGCCACGGAAGCTGCGGCGGCGCGGCGAGGCGCTGGAGGGCAAGAGGGTTATTTCGGAGTGAACAGCGCCGCGCGCGGAAGTGAAGCCGGCAGCCTGGAAATTCTGAGCGACACAATGGGCGTGGATTTCGCTCCGTACCTGGAGCGAATTCGGCTGGAGATTATGAGGCATTGGTATGAAGTACTCCCCGAATCCGTTTATCCACCGATCCTGAAAAAGGGGAAGCTGGCGATCGAGTTTGCCATTTTGAGAGACGGCAGCGTGGCGGGAATGAGGCTGGCGGCTACGTCGGATGACACGGCGTTGGATCGTGCGGCGTGGGGCGGCATCCAGGGATCGAATCCGTTTCCACCGTTACCGGATGAGTTTACCAAGCAAGGGGGACAGTACCTGCAGTTACGGTGCATCTTCCTGTACAACCTCAACGAGAAAGATCTGCAGTAGAACGGGCGTCACGGCGCGAATCCTCACCAGTCCCAGAGTTCCTCCCTGATTCTTCTACCATACGCTGCAGCGGTTGGAGTTCACCATGGGTGAGCCGGCCTTGCAGTGGAAGGCTTCCTGAAATTGCGGCATGTTCGAGACGACACCGTTGGTGCGGTATTTTTCGGGCGAATGCGGATCGACGGTGGCGCGCAGGCGCTTAGTTTCGTCGCGGGTGTGGCCGCACCAGCTCTGTCCATAGCCGACGAAGAAGCGCTGCTCCGGCGTGAGGCCCTCGATGGGCTCCAGCTTCTGGCCTTTGGTATCCGCTTGCCACGCCATGTAGGCGAGGATGAGGCCGCCCAGGTCGGCGACGTCTTCGCCGAGAGTTAGTTTGCCGTTGATCTTGATGTCGTCGATGATCACGTAGCTGGAATACTGGTCGGAGATGCACTTGGCGCGCTTTTCGAATTCCTTCCCATCGTCTTCAGTCCACCAGTCGCGCAGGTTGCCGTTGGCGTCGAACTTCCGGCCCTGGTCGTCGAAGCCGTGGGTGAGCTCGTGGCCGATGGTGCCGCCGGTGTCGCCGTAGTTGGGAGCGGCGTCGGAATTGAGATCGAAGGCGGGCGGCTGCAGCACGCCAGCGGGAAAGTTGATGTCGTTCATCTGGTCGTTGTAATAGGCGTTGACGGTGGGAGCGGTCATGTCCCACTCGCCGCGATCGATGGGCTTGCCGATCTTGGCGAGATCGCGATTGAATTCGAACTGGCGGGAGCGCTCGACGTTGCCCAGTTCGTCGCCGCGGATGATTTCGAGTTTGGAGTAATCGCGCCACTTGTCGGGATAACCGATTTTGTTGGCCATTTTGTGCAGTTTCTCGAGGGCCTGCTGTTTGGTGGCGGGCGACATCCAGCTGAGCGAGTTGATGTCCTGTTCCATCGCGGCTTCGATTTCCTTCACCATCTTGAGAGCGGCCTGCTTGGCTTCGGCGCTGAAATATTTTTCGACGTAAGCCTGGCCGAGAGCCTCGCCGAGATTGTCGTCGATTTCTTCGGTGCAGCGCTTCCAGCGTGGTTTGAGCTCCTCCTGGCCCTGCAGGGTCTTTCCATAAAAGGCGAAGTTTTCGTTCAGAAACGCTGAAGAGAGATGCGGCGCGTCGGCATGGACGAGGCGCCAGCGCAAGTAAGTTTTCCAGTCGGCGAGAGATTCTTTGCTCAACTCATCATTCATCGCCGTGAAAAAGTTGGGTGAGGAGACGTTGAGGGACGTGAGCGAAGGTACTCCGACCTTAGCGAAATAAACCTGCCACTGAAATTCGGGAGCCGTTTTCTCGAAATCAGCGATAGCCGTCTTATGGTCGCGGTTTTTGGGATCGCGGCGGTCCACGCGCTTCATGGAACCGTTGGCGAGAGCGGTTTCGATGCGCATCACAGTTTGCGCTTCAGCGGCGGCGGTGTCAGGTTTGTCGCCGAGCAGTTGGAACATCTTCTGCACGTGCGCCACGTACTTGTCGCGCAACTCTTTCGACTTGGCGTCGTCCTTGGTGTAGTAGTCGCGGTCTGGAAGGCCGAGGCCGCCCTGATCGACGTTGGCAATGACCTGAGTCGTGTCGTGGTAGTCCTGGTGGGAGCCGAAGCGAAAGATGACATTGTCGTAGGTCATGGACGCGGCGATATCGGCGAGATCGGCCTTGGAACTGAGTTTGGCAATCCGGTCGAGTGTCGGCTGAAGCGGCGCGGCGCCCTTGGTGTCGATGGATTTTTCATCGGTGCACGAGGCGTAGTAGTCGCCGATTTTCTGCGTGACGGCGTTGCGGCCGGGATCGGGCGCGGCGGCGGCTTCAAGAATGCCGCGGAGGCGGCCGCGATTCTCGTCTTCCATCTTGGAATACGTGTCCCAGGAAGATTGGTCGGGAGGGATAGGATTGTTCTTGATCCATCCGCCGCAGGAATATTGGAAGAAATCGACGCAGGGATCGGCTGTGCGATCCATGGAAGTGACGCCGAGAGCCGGCTCAGGTTTAGACGTGGCGGGCTGCTGGGCGAGGGCGGCTGAGAGGAAGCAGGCTGCAAGAAGAGCAAAAAGACTATTGCGGAGGATTGCCATGAATACCTCTTCACAAGGCGACAGAATTAGTGAGACCGAAAAGTATAAGCCCGGGCGTCAAGGCAGTTGTCAGACGCCCCTCAAAGCCGGGACGAACTCGAATCTCCTTTTCGCAAGTGGATCGAGCCGTCGCCGGTGTGGATGGTGAGCAGGTTACCGCCGCCGTTCAACTTGCCGCGGATTTCGTGTTCGCGCAGACCTCCCTGGGTAGTGACGGGCATGTCGAGATCGATGTGGCCGTCGTTGGTATGCAGGTCAACGTCGGCGCTCAGGTTCTCGGGGATTTCGAGAGTCACGCTGCCGTCGCCGGTTTCAAGCCTCCAACTCGTGGCAAGGGATGAACCGGCGGCAGCGCGGACTTCGACGCGGCCATCGCCGGTCTTGAGGTCGAGATCGTCGAAGCGGCCGCTGGCGCGGATGTGGCCGTCGCCGGTCGAGGCGTGCAGCTTGCCGTCGACGCTGTCGAGATTTTCGGAACCGTCGCCGCTGTGCAGGGTCATTTCGCCTTTGAGGCCGGCGAGTTCGATCTTGCCGTCTCCGGTGCGCAGGTTGACGCGGCCCTCGCGGGGCATCTGGATACTGACGTCGACGCGGCGGTTCCGATCGACATGCAGAATGCCGATGTTGAAATCATGATGGGGATAACGCACCTCGATTTCGACCGAGTCGCCGTTCTGATGATCGTCGATCTGAATGCCGCCTTCGCCAATCTTGTAGCCCGACGTAGTGACCCTGGCCTCGATGGTGTTCTGATCCCAGGTGGTGACGTGGATGTTGGCGTCGGAGGTTTCGATGCGGAGATCGGGTTTGCCGGTGATGGTGTAGGGTTTGGTCCAGTCATCGGCCGCGGCGGGCAGGGCGACAGCGAAGGCTGCCAGAATTGTGAGGCAGACGCATTTCATCAGGGTGGAGTTCATAAGTTGTCATCCTTTCGGCTGGCCTTTCGATTGGGCTTTCGAGGATCCTCCAGATCGGCGGGGCACACTCCCGTCTATCCTGATAGTAGTTACGGACGATTGGTGAGAATCGTTCCGGCAAAATCAGCCTCCCGGGTTCGCCGGGGCGGATTTCGGCGGTTCCGATTGCGGCGGCGAAACATAAGCCATGCGAATCAGAGAACGCTCGGCGAATGGAACGTAGAGCAGCGCAGCCGTCGCGGCGAAGGCCGCGCCCAGACCGATGTCGTGAATCAAGAGAAACGGGGCGACGGCCCATAACTCGTCCAGCACCAGGATGAACAAGAACATGCGGCGGAATTTTTCGTCCAAGCGCTGATAATCGAAGCTGATGGCTGAGATCAGATAGAGGCGCAGGGGAATGCCCACGCCAGCCGTGACGAGGACTGCGATCGGGAGCGCCACGGCGGCCAGAGGCGACAAGAAGTAATTGGTCGCGATGAGCTGGATCGTTCGCAGCCGGAAGAGGGCCGAGAGATAGAACGCCAGATACATCACCTGAATCAGCCCGAAGAGGCTGCGGGTAATGGCGCGGCGAGGGATGGGGATGTGGAGTTCGGGATGGAAGGCGGCGGGCTGTGCGGTCGCGGCGGTGGAGGTGGGTGCGGCGAGAGGCTCGGGCTGTTTGGTGGGATGCAGCGGCGCGATGAAGCGGTAGCCGCGACGGGCCAGGGTCTCGACGTAACGAGGGCTGGAGGCGGAGTCGCCGAGAGCCTCGCGCACTTTGTTGATGGCGGTGTTGAGGCTGTGGTCGAAGTCGACGAAGGTGTCGGCCGGCCAGAGTTGTTGGCGCAGCTGGTCGCGCGTGACCACTTCGCCGGGGCGATCGAGGAGCAGGGCGAGAACCTGGAATGGCTGGCCCTGCAGCCGCAACTTGGCGCCACTCTTGCGCAGTTCGCCGGCGCTGAGATCGAGCTCGAAGACGCCAAAGCGCACGATTTTGCTGTTGTTTTGCGGGACGGCCATGGACGACGCCGTAGTTTAGCACCGGCGGGTCTACAATATGTGCGTGCGCTCCCCAAGTCCAGAGAGCAAACTGCCGGACGACTCGGCGCATGAGCATAAGCACCACCGCCACGCCGTGTACGCTTCGGAGACTACCGGTCTGCTCTTGATTGCGTTCATGCTGCTGATCCTGACCCTGGTTCGTTACTGGCACGAAATTCAGTGGAGCCCGCGCTGAGGGTGGGGCACTCGCAGAGAATGTCCAAGTGGGAACCGCTGCTGGTTGCCGTGCTCGGTCCGACGGCCAGCGGGAAAACGGCGTTGTCGCTGGCACTCGCGGAAAAATTCCACGGAGAGATCGTCAACTGCGATTCGGTCGCGATGTACCGCGAGTTTGACATCGGGACAGCCAAGCCGACGGTGGCCGAACGCGCACGTGTTCCGCATCACCTTTTCGACTGCGTTGAGCCGAACGAGTTTGTAACCGCGGGGGAGTATGCGCGCAGGGCACGCACCGTGCTCGAGGAAATCAAGGCGCGCAATCATGTGCCGATCGTGGTGGGAGGCACCGGCCTTTACCTGCGGGCGCTGATCGAGGGACTGTTTCCCGGGCCGCAGCGTTCGGAGGAGTTGCGCGCGCGGTTGCGGGAGCGAGCCGCCACGAAGGGCTCGGTATACGTGCATCAGATTCTCGCCCGGCTAGACCCTGCAGCGGCAGAGAAAATTCATGCCAACGATGTGCCCAAGCTGATTCGCGCGATTGAGGTTTGTATGGCCTCGAGGCAGAAAATGAGCGACTTGTGGCAAAAGGGACGAGATCCGCTTGCGGGCTTCCGGATTCTGCGGCTGGGGCTTGATCCGGATCGAGCGGCCCTCTATGAACGCATTAATCAACGTGCGAGCCGCATGTTTAACGAGGGACTGATCGAAGAGACGAAGTGCTTGCACGAAAAATACGGCGCGAGCGCACGACCGTTACTGTCACTCGGATACAGGCAGGCGGTCGAATTCCTAAATGGTGAGCTCAGCCTCGAAAAGGCCGTCGAAGCCGCGCAGCAGGCACACCGCAACTACGCAAAGCGGCAGATCACGTGGTTCCGGCGTGAGCCGGAGGTCGTGTGGCTTGGCGGGTTCGGGGACGATCCGGGGATTGTCTCCGCGGTCATTGCGCGGGTGGAGAATTCTTTGCTTGGGATTCACGCCGCGGATTCACCCGGATGAACGCTGATTCGGGAACTTCTGCTATTGTTCACTTCATGCGCAAAAACCTTTGCTTCATTCTTTTCGTTCTCATTCTTCTGCCGGCCTTTGCCAAGGAAAAACCTGCGCGGGCGGCGGGGCCGATTCATCTCAGCCGCGACGGCGAGAGATGGGCGCAGAAGACGCTCCACAAGCTGACGCTCGAGGAAAAGATCGGCCAGCTATTCATGATCTGGTGCCGCGCGGGATTTCTGAACGTCGAGAATCCGGAATATTTGCAGTGGCGCGACGACATGCAGAAGTATCACATCGGGTCGTTCGCCATGACGGTGCACGTGGACGGACCGTTCCTTCTGCGCAGCGAGCCTTATGAAGCGGCGGAGTTGCTGAACCGCTTGCAGCGGGATTCGAAACTTCCGTTGTTGGTGGCGGCGGACTTTGAGCGCGGCGTTTCCATGCGGCTGCAAGGGACGACCGTTTTCCCTCATGCGATGGCGTTCGGCGCGGTGGGCAGCGTGGAGGATGCTGAGTCGTTCGGGCGCATCACGGGAGAGGAGGCGCGCGCCATCGGCGTGCAGTGGAATTTTTTCCCGGACGCCGACGTGAATTCGAATCCCGCGAACCCGATCATCAACACGCGCTCGTTCGGAGAAGATCCCAAGGAGGTGGGAGATCTGGTGGCGGCGTACATCAAGGGTGCGCACGAATCGGGGATGCTGACCACGGTGAAGCACTTCCCTGGCCACGGTGACACCGCCACGGATTCGCATCTGGGCGTGGCGAGCGTGAATGGCGACCGCGCGCATCTGGATACGATTGAACTGCCACCTTTCCGGCAAGCGATTGCAGCCGGTGTCGATTCCGTGATGGTGGCACACGTTACTGTGCCGGCGCTCGATGCCGATCCGAATCACGTGGCGACGATTTCGCCGGCGGTGGTGAGCGACCTGCTCGAAAAGCAGATGGGATTTAAGGGCGTGATTGTGACCGATGCGCTCGACATGGCGGGACTGACGCATCTGTATGCCGGCAATATTGGAGGGGCGGCGGTTGAGTCGTTCAAGGCGGGGAACGACCTGCTGCTGATTCCGGCCGATCTGGGCGCCTCGTATGAGGCGATGCTCAAGGCGGCACAGTCGGGGGAGATTTCGCGGCAGCGGCTGGACGCGTCGGTGTTGAAGATATTGAAAATGAAGGCGTCTTTGCGGTTGAACGAATCGCGCACGGTGGACGTGAATGCCTTGGCGACAGCGGTGGGAAAACCGGAAAGCATGGCTTTTGGTCAGCACGTGGCCGAGGCCGCAATTACACTCGTGCGCGACAATGGCAAGGTGCTTCCTCTGAAGGGCAAGGGAACCGGGAAGGCCGGGCTTCCGTACATGACGAAGGAGGAGACACATAACGACACGGTCGCGATTCTGTTTTCCGAGGATGTGCGGCTGGATTCCGGGCGCGCCTTTGGGCGCGAGTTTCGCACCCGCATTCCCGACGCCCACGTGATTTATGTGGATCCGCGGATCGCCGGCGGAATGACGGACGAGGTGCTGAAGGCCGTAGACCAGGCTCAGACCGTGGTAGCGGCGGTGTATGTGATTCCGACTGCTGGCAAGGTGGGCAACTCGGTGAGCCTGGCCGACGCCACGGGCACGCTACTGGCACAGGTTCTCGATCATGCGGCGGACAAAACCGCGGTGGTTGCGATGGGAAATCCGTATCTTGCCAGCGATTTCCCAAAGATCGAAAGTTACTTGTGCACTTTTTCGAACGCGACCGTATCGGAGGTAGCCGCGGTGAAGGCGTTGTTCGGCGAGATACCGATTCGCGGCCACTTGCCGGTCACAATTCCCAATGTCGCAGAGCGAGGTGCGGGCATCGCGCGTCCGGCACAACTCGCTCAAGGAGGGTCGTCTCATGTGCGGAACTAAATTTCAATTCGCTTGCCCGTTCGTAGTGGGCTTGGCTGCATTCGCGGTGGCGATTCTGCCAGCGTGCAGCGTAAACGTGCAAAAGGAAGGCAACGGAGAGGATAAGAAAGTCGATATCAGCACACCCGTGGGCGGAATTCATGTGAGCAAGGGAGCCGACGTACAGGATGTAGGGCTGGCGGTGTATCCCGGCGCGCGGCTGAAGCAGAGCGACTCCAGCGGCGAGGACAAGAGTGCCAACGTCAACATCTCCGGCTTTGGCTTCGGAATCAAGGTCGTCGCCCTCGAATACGATTCGGACGACCCGCCGGCGAAGGTCGTCTCGTTCTATCAGGACCAGCTTAAGAAGTACGGCAACATTCTGGTGTGCCACACCAGCCATCTCGATGCGAACACCGACATCAAGGAATCGGATCACGGGTCGCACGAACTCACCTGCGAATCTTCGGGCGGCAACGGCACGGAGCTGAAGGTCGGCACGAAAGAGAATCAGCACATTGTTGCCGTCCAGCCGCAGGGAAAGGGATCGAGCTTCTCGCTGGTGTACGTGCGCACGCACGGCAAGGAAGCGGATATTTAGCGCTACAGAGTCGTACGCCGATGTGAATTTAATTTGCAACAGACCGCGGCTTTGCGTCCCGCCGAGGCGTGCGATACTCTCAGAAGAAGCCCTTCTCAGATTTCTCAAGCCGTCGAGCGGCGCCGGTTGAGCGACGCCGAGGCTGAGCAACGATGGAGCAACCCTGCTACAAGTGCGGACAAGCGGTCGAGGAGGGAGTTCCCTTCTGCCGGCATTGCGGCGCTCCCCAGATTCGGGTAGCGATTGCCGAGCCTGTGAGCGTATCCGCTGCGGGCGATGCCGCGGCGCTCAGTCCACAGACCGAAAGTGCGAGGATGGCTCCCGGCGCGGCGTTGCCGCTGCAATGGCCGCACGCGCTGAGCGCCTGCGCGGGAGCGGCGCTGCTGGCCGCGCTTTCGATGGTGCTAGGGTTGACCTTTCCTGCGGCGGTGCTGGGCGCAGGATTTCTCGCGGTCGCACTTTATAGCCGGCGCAATCCGGGGCCCATGCGGGCGTCAAGAGGGGCGCAACTGGGCGCGATCAGTGGCGTATTTTGCTTTGGCATCACGGCGGTATTCCTGGCTGTGGCGGCCACGGCGCCGGACGTTCGAACGAAAATTCGGAGTCAGATCATCGAGGGCGCTGAGAAGTGGGCCGCAGCTCGCCCGGCCGATCCGCAGGTGCACGCTGCTCTGGAGCAGTTGAAGACGCCAGAAGGCCTAGTGATGATGCTGGTCATCGGTGGTGTGGTATTTTCGGTGCTGTTTGTTGTGCTGGCCGGCCTCGGTGGTGCATTGGGCGGGGCCATTCTGGGCCGACGCGACAAAGTCTAAGCGCGTGATCTAACCTCTTGCGGCCATCCGCGTCTGCCGCGTATCATGCACCGTTTGTATTTTTCCCGATGAATACGCCCGCACGCGGTTCGCTGCTCGGGATCGAGCATCTCGAAGCGAAGGAGATCCTGGGCCTGCTCAAACTGGCCCGCCGCATGAATCCGCTGAAGACGCGCCCGCTGCTGCGCGGCAAACGCGTGGTGCTTCTGTTCTACGAGAATTCGACGCGGACGCGGTCTTCGTTCGAGTTCGCGGCAAAGTCGCTGGGGGCGATGACAACGCTGCTGCAAGCCTCCAGTTCCAGCATCGAGAAGGGCGAATCAGTCCTGGACACCGGCTACACGCTGCGTGCCGTGGGAGCGGATTGCATTGTCATGCGGCATCCTTCAGCCGGAGCGCCGCATTTGATGGCCGAGCACCTCGACATTCCGGTCATTAACGCGGGCGACGGCATGCACGAACATCCGTCGCAGGCGCTGCTCGATGCGTACACCATCCTGAAGCACCAAAAATCGTTCAAGGGGCTGCACGTCACGATTATTGGCGACATCTTTCACAGCCGCGTGGCCCGCAGCGCCTGCCATCTGCTGACGAAGTTCGGCGTGACGGTAACGCTGTGCGGCCCGCCGGAGTTCGTGCCGGAGGTGGCAGCGACGCTCGCGCCGGGGCTGCGCATAACGCGGCACATTGAAGACGCGCTGCGCGGGACCGATGTCATCATGCTGCTGCGCGTGCAGAAAGAGCGCATGGCCGGGCACCGGATTAAGCTTGAGAGCTACATTGCGCGCTACCAGATGACTGCAGCGCGGCTGAAACTGGCGAAGCGAGACGCTCTGGTGATGCATCCGGGACCGATTATTCGCGGGCTGGAACTGACGGCGGACGTGGCGGATGGGACGCAGTCGGTGATTGTGGACGAGGTCCGCAATGGAGTGCCGATGCGGATGGCAATTCTCGCGCGGGCGCTGGGGAAGGCGAAATGAGAACCGTGACTTCAATTCCACGGATGTACGCGGATCAACGCGGATTGAAACATGCAGATCTCACCGAAAAGCTGATCGGCATCTTTTTCAGCATCCACAGGGAACTAGGGCACGGCCCGAGTGCGCAATTCAAGCGCTATGCGTTCGAGAATGACAGAAAAAATCCGCGAAATCCGCTTGAATCCGCGGTAAAGAAGTCCTCCAGGAGCAGTGGATGACCCGCCAGGAAAACAAGAGTCTGCTCATTCGGGGCGGGCAGCTGATTGATCCGGCGGCGAAGATCAACGCGCCGATGGACGTGCTCCTGCGTGAGGGGCGGGTGGCGGAAGTGGCTCCGCCGAACAAGATTCGCGGCAGCGCCGACGAAAAATTCGACGCGCGCGGGCTGGCGGTTGCGCCGGGCTTTATTGATCTGCACGTGCACCTGCGCGAGCCGGGTCAGGGATACAAAGAGACGATCGCAACCGGCACGGCCGCGGCGGCGGCGGGAGGGTTCACCTCGGTTTGCACCATGCCGAACACTGCGCCGGTGGTAGACACGGCAGAGTGGGTCACGTGGCTGCGGAGTCCGGAGCGCGGCGCGATGGTGAATGTGTTTCCCATTGCGGCGGCCACGCGCGGCAGCCGCGGCACAACGCTCAGCGACTTCGGCGGGCTGCAGCGCGCGGGCGCGGTTGCCGTCACCGATGATGGCAAGCCGATTCTCAACGACGATGTCATGCGCGCAGCGCTGACGCTCGGCGCGCAGCTGAATTTCCCTATTGTGCAGCATGCCGAGGACACGCGGCTTACGGTGAATTGCTCGATGCACGCCGGGCCAACTGCGTTCCGCCTGGGGCTGTTTGGAATGCCGGCGGTGGCGGAGGCAGCGATTGTGGATCGGGACGTGACGCTGGCGCAGCACATTCGGGAGTCGCGGCTGCATGTGGCGCATCTCTCGACCGCCGACTCCCTGAAGGCCGTGCGCCGCGGCAAGCGAGCGAGGGCACGCGTGACGTGTGAAGTGACGCCGCATCATTTCACTTTGATCGACGAAAACGTGGGCGAATATGACACGAACTGCAAGATGAACCCTCCGCTGCGCTCGGCTTCGGACCTGGAGGCGATTCTGGTTGCGCTAGCCGATGGCACGGTGGACGCGATCGCCACCGACCACGCGCCGCATGCGCTGCACGAAAAGCAGGTGGAGTTCGAGAGGGCGTCGTTCGGCGTAACGGGGCTGGAGACGGCGCTGGCCCTGGCGATCACGAAACTCCATCGCGAGCACAGGATTCCTCTGGCGCGCATCGTCGAACTATTTACGGCGGGGCCGGCGCGGGTTTTCGATCTGCGCGGACGCGGGTCGCTGGCTAAAGGCAATTTTGCCGATGTGACAATTTTCGATCCCAAGAAACGGTGGACGTTTGAAGTGGCGAAGTCGCGGTCGATGTCTCGCAACAGTCCGTTTGACGGCTGGCAGCTGACAGGGAAAGTAGTGGCGACAGTGGTTGGCGGAAAGATTGTGCACAGGGCGGATTGAAATCTAATCCGCTCATGTAGGGCAGCCGCCCCGGCTGTCCACCCGAGCGAAGCTCGGCGACGCTTTTACCTCAAAGGGGGGCACAATGCAGTGGCGAAGGGTGATTTTGTTTAGCGTGCTACTGGCCGGGCCGACGTATGCACAAACAACATATAAACTGCAGGCTTTCCATCTTATCGATGAGAAGGAAAAACCAGCGAACGCCGTCAAGTACAGCACCAAACCGACTGTGAGCGTATACGCGAGTGGCCACTGGATGTGGGTGGATAGAAAAGACGAAGAGGATGCGATCGGTTTTTCAGTCTCGAATCTTACTTGCGATAAACCAGGGCTCTACAGAAAAGAAGGCGGCTGCAGTGAAGAATCGGCAACGGTGCTTCCGCTCTTTGGATTTCAAGTCCAGCCTGATCACACCGAGTACGACATCATTAGCTGGAGAACAGATGGTCTGACGGCTCGTTTTATCGGTGGCGCATGTCGTATCTCTTACACAATTGACATCGATTTCAAAACTGGAAACGTTCTGCGCACACAGGCACCGACTAAGCCGCCTGATAAACAATGCAACCTTGTGACGAAAGCATCGCAGGAGCAACTGATGGAGGGCACTGCGTTTCAATTGGTTCCAGGCAAAGAACAGAAGAAGTCCCAATGAGGTGCTCGCGGAGCCCTTCCCTCACACGGAAATCCTAGATTAGAATTCCCATCCTCTTTCCCACGCTCTTCAGCACGCCCAGTGCCTGCTCCAATTCTTCCATCGTGTGCGTGGCGGTCATGATGGTGCGGATGCGGGCCTTGCCTTCGGGCACCGTCGGGAACGCGATGCCGGTGCCGAGCACGCCTTCCTTGAACAGTTCGCGCGAAAAATCCATGGTGAGCTTGCCGTCGCCGATGATGATGGGCGTGATGGGAGTTTCGCTGGCGGGGGTGGTGCGGCCTCCGATGTCGAAGCCGAGCAGGCCGAGCTCTTTTTTCCAGAAATGCGTGTTCTCCCAGAGTTTCTCCATGCGCTCGGGTTCGTTTTCGAGAACGTCGAAGGCTGCGATGCATGTTGCCGCTACTGAAGGCGGATGTGACGTAGAGAACAAAAATGGCCGCGCTCGGTGATAGAGGAAGTCGATGAGATCGTGCGTGCCGCAGACGTAGCCGCCGAGCGCGCCGATGGCTTTGGAGAGCGTGCCGACCTGAATGTCGACGCGGCCGTGCATTTTGAAGTGATCGATGGTGCCGCGGCCGTTGCGGCCGAGAACGCCGGAGGCGTGGGCGTCATCGACCATCATGATGGCGCCGTATTTTTCGGCAAGGTCGCAGAGCGCAGGCAGCGGGCCGATGTCGCCGTCCATGGAAAAGACGCCATCAGTGATGAGCAGCTTTTTGCCGGGCTCGTTCTTCACGCTGGCGAGTTGTTCTTCGGCGTGGGCAATGTCCTTGTGGCGGAAGACGAGAATTTTGGCTTTGGAGAGGCGTGCGCCGTCGATGATGGAGGCGTGGTTGAGCGCGTCGGAGATGATGAAGTCGTCTTTGCCGAGCACGGCAGAGACGGTGCCGGCGTTGGCCGCGAATCCGGATTGGAAGACGACGCAGGCTTCGACGTTCTTGAAGCGCGCGATTTTTTCCTCCAGCTCCATGTGGATTTTCATCGTGCCGGCGATGGTCCGGACGGCGCCTGACCCGACGCCGTATTTGCGTGTGGCTTCGATTGCGGCTTCGCGCAGCAGGGGATGGGTGGTCAGGCCGAGATAATTGTTCGACGCCAGGTTGATGACTTTCTTGCCGTCGAAGGTGCAGACGGGCGCCTGCTCGTCTTCGAGCACGCGCAGCTTGAAATGCGTGCCCTTGGCTTTGAGTTCGTCGAGCTGGTCGGTAAGGTAGGAGAGCGGATTGATGCGGGTTGCGGTGGTCATCGGAAAACCTCAGAACCCTTTCGCCACGGATTTGCGCGGATGAATGTGGATTGCAACAGTCTAGTCTAGTACTGGGATGGCAGTTGGGTCGAACGGGGCGAGGACGCGCTGATTCGGAAACGAGCCAAGCGCGCGATTGTTGCGTCGCAAAGAACGCGCCCCGATCGCGCGGCTCGCCCAGGTCCTTCGCTGCGCACAGAACGCTTGCTCAGAATGACAATCAAGCGCTGTCAGGCTTGCGGCTTGTATGGTTTTGTTGGGGCGGTTTTGTAGTCCTCGGATTTGCCGCGCGGAATGCTCAGAGTCTTCCATTCGCTGGAGCGCAGATGCTTAGCGAGGAAGACGATCTGTCCGGTGTGCTGGGCATAGTGGGCGATCTGGCGGTTGATGGCCTGCAGCACAGTGTGGGGCTCGCTTCGGACGGTCACCGTGCGCATCACGTCTTCCGGCTTGAGCGATTCGATCGTGCTCAGCACGATGGCCCAGCCGTCGTCCCACCATTTCATGACGTCGGCGCGGGTGGTTGAGGGAGTGATTTCGAATTCGCGATCGCGGAAACGGTCGGGCTTTTCGCCGTCGCTCGTAAGAAAGTCGGTGAAACGTGAGCGCATGTTCCCGGCGAGATGCTTGACGAGAACGGCGACGGAGTTGGATTCCGGGTCGAGCGTGACGAAGAAATCTTCGTCGCGCAGTTGGGCCATGGCGTTTTCGCCCATGCGTTTGTGGCCGCGAAACTGGCGGCGGGCTTCTTCGAGATAGTGGGCTGCTGCGTCCATTACGGTCTCCAATTCTTCTGAGTGTTAGATGTTCGGAGTCGCCGGAGGACTTAAGGGATACGGTGCGGATGGAGCCGAAGGCCGCACCTCCAGTTCCAGTTCAAGACCGCCGATCCACTTCGCGACAAGGTTGTAAATCAGTGCACCGATCGCCCCGAACACGAATCCCATGCCTCCGTAAATAAGGGGCGCGAGAATGGTAAATGCAACTCCAATGGCACCAGCAAACGGAAACGCGGATTTATCCGGGCTCGCGAATGATCCCGCGAGGCCGGCGATCAAGAAAAAGGGGACAACGATCAAACCCAGGCACCCGTATACCAAACCCATAATTTTTGCGAACGACATCACTCCGACTGACTTCACGATGTGCATTTTAAGCTCCTTCTCCGCTCGCATTTTCCTGATGCCATTTCCGCCACGCGAATCCTAAGCTGTGCCCCAGCCGCCGCCTCCTGGCGTTTCAATCGTGATGCGCTCGCCGGGGCGGAGGCGCGTCGAGAATTTTCCGGGCATGGGCTCGACTGTGCCGTTGCTGCGAGTGATCGACGTTTTGCCCGGCGCGCCATCGGCGCCGCCAGCCACGCCCCATGGGCCGCGGGAGCGGCGGTCAGCGAGCAAAGTCGCTTCGCAATCGGTGAGCACTTCGATTTCGCGCACAATGCCGTCGCCACCGCTAAACTTGCCCGGGCCGCCGCTCGCAGGGCGCAGCGAATATCGGCGGACGCGCAGGGGATACGCATACTCCAGCGCTTCGGCGGGAGTGTTCAGCGAATTCGTCATGTGCGTATGGACGCCGGAAACGCCCGCCTTGCCGGGCCCGGCACCCATGCCGCCCGCGACGGTCTCGTAGTACGCGAAGGGCTCGGCAGTACGGGGATCGATTCCGCCGATGGTGAGATTGTTCATGGTGCCCGAGGCCGCGGCGGGAATGCGGTCGGGGACGGCCTGCGCCAAGGCGCGGAGCAAGACGTCGACAATCCGCTGCGAGGTCTCCACGTTGCCCCCGGCAACGGCCGCAGGAGGGCGCGCATTGACAATCGTTCCTTCGGGGGCGATCACGCGGATGGGGCGCATCAGGCCGGCGGCGGCGGGAACGTCTTCGGCGAGCAGACAGCGGAATACGTAGAAGCAGGCGGAGTAGGTGATCGCGGCGACCGCGTTCACACTGCCTTCGACCTGAGGATCACTGCCAGTGAAGTCGACGGTGACGAGCGGCTTTGTACCGGGGAGGCTGCGCCTCCTCTTGGGCGGGGCAGAAACCCGGCCCCACACATTCCGTTGCCTGGGTCCGGCATTTTCTGCGACTGTTACCGTTGCTGCGATCTTCACCTCTTTGTCAGTAACGCCGTCGTTGTCGAGAAAGTCTTCAGCTTGGTACTGGCCGGCGGGGACATTCTGCAGGAAGGCACGCATCAGCTCTTCGGCGTAGTCCTGCAGCTCGGCTGCGGCAGCCGTGACCCGCTTCACGCCATAGTGCGCGCAAATCTCGCGCAGGCGCTCGTCTCCGGTGTGGCAGGAAGCGAGTTGAGCGCCCAGATCGCCTTCGCGTTCGTCGGGAGTCCGGACATTATTAAGCAGCAGCGAAAGCACATCGCGATCAAGCACGCCCGCGCGCATCAGTTTGACCGGAGGGATGCGGACCCCTTCCTGGTAGATTTCGCGGCAAAGGCCCATCGATCCGGGATAGGATCCGCCGACGTCGGCATGGTGAGCGCGAGAGGCGACGTAGAAATGCGGTTTCTCAGAAACCTTCCCGGCACGGCGGCCTTTTCTAGAAACGTTCTCGGACAGGAGTGTCCGCGCCACATATGCGGAGTTTACGTAGACGCGCGCGACGAGGGTGATGTCGGGCAGGTGCGTGCCTCCGCGAAAAGGATCGTTGAGCATGACAACATCGCCCGGCTGCATGGCGCCGCTGTCGATTGCCGCGCGGACCGACATGGGCATGGAACCGAGATGCACAGGCATGTGGTCGCCCATGGCGATGACTTCGCCGGCCCGGTCAAAAACCGCACAGGAATAGTCACGCCGCTCTTTGATGTTGGGCGAGAACGCGGTTCGGCGCAGGGCGGCGCCCATTTCTTCGGCTATGGAATGAAATACGTTCTTGAAGATTTCGAGTTCGACCGGATCGCGCGCCATGAAGCGCAGTGTAATCGAACGCGAGTCCCGGCCGCACCTGCGACGGAAG
This sequence comes from Candidatus Sulfotelmatobacter sp., assembly GCA_030041475.1. Taxonomy (GTDB): domain Bacteria; phylum Acidobacteriota; class Terriglobia; order Terriglobales; family Acidobacteriaceae; genus Sulfotelmatobacter. Next base: position 27,494 of record JASHNU010000081.1, on the reverse strand, counting down.
CCACCCGGTTTTCAGAATTCTGTTGACAGTTTGTTCGATCCTGCCGCAATATCTTGCGTTATAGGGCCTTCCCATACTAGCGCTAGGGTTGGCCTGGAGATTCAAGGGCCCAAAGTTCAACACTCCTGCAAAGGGAGAATCGTTCACGGAGGAACTTCATGGCAACCAAGAAGAAAGCAAAAAAGAAAAAGAAGCACTAACGCAGCGAGGACAGCCTTGCGCGAGCTGCACAGGCCTCTTAAGAGAACCTCTTGAGAGGCTTTTCCATTTTGAGCTTGGAGCAATCATCCGTCCGCATTCAGCCAGGTCAGTTCCTGCGAGACCCTCTATCGTGAACCCTCAAGAGCTGAGTGTGGGGCCAAGTGCTGAGTGCCGAATGCGGCTCGTTTGCGAAAATCTCCGATGTCTCGGACCGCAGGTATGTCACAATAGTGACGCTCCGGCTTTGGCGGAGCCCTCCAGATGGCTGCAAGGAAGAAGAGCACGAGCAAGGCGAAGGCCGGTGAAGTGGTCATCCCCGACAAGCTTTATTTCCGCATCGGCGAAGTGGCGACGCTGTGCCACCTGCCGGCGTATGTGCTGCGCTTCTGGGAATCTGAGTTTCCGCAGCTGAAGCCCGTGAAAAGCAGCACTGGGCAGCGCATGTACCGCAAGCGCGATGTCGAAAACGTGCTGCGCATCAAGGAGCTGCTCTACGAGCAGGGCTTCACCATTGCGGGAGCACGGCAGCACTTGCGGGCGGAAACCAAAACCGACAAAACGCAGGCTGCGATTCCTTTCCCTTCGCATTCGCACTCGGAAATTCAGCACATCCGCCAGGGACTGCGCGAAATCCTGACCATGCTGTCGACGCGCAAGACGGGGTAGCTGCCGCAGCCGCTCGAATTACCGCTCGTCAATCTGGCTCCGTGCGCCGACACTCACTGAACGTACCCGTTACCTCTGTGACTTGCGCCCTTCCTCGACTGCGTTAGGCTCAGACCACAGACCTACTCATACTTGGAAATGCAGCGGGGAACCGTGATGGGAATTTTGGATAATCTCGCCGACCGGCAGTTCGCGAAGGACGAGAGTGGAAAGTTGGTCTTCCTTCCTCGCGGGCCGCGCCGGCTTGCCTACTTCGTCGATACCCCCGACGAACCCAAGATCAAATCGCTGGTGAAGGTCTACATCGTTGCCGCCCAGCTCATTAACGTCACCGGATCAACCGCTGCGATTGCCATTACTCAGTCGCTGACATTCGACGAGCGTTCGGCTCCGCTGGCCTACAAACTGAAATTTGGGCTCGTGGTGTACGCGATTACCGCGACGCTGCTCTACATTGGACCCGGACTTTTGTTGTGGAATGTCTATCGCGGAGTGGTGGACAGGCTTTGTTCGTCACTGCCGACGGCCGATCCGGCGGCGCTGCGGCTGACGCAGCTTTCGGGTTCGCGACGACTCTGGGTCATTCTAGTGTGCGCAGGCCTGCTGATCCTCGCTCTCGGAATTTTCTTCGCGATCGGCTATCGCCGCTGTTAAGAACGGCGCGAGCCCGGCAAGGCACAAGAACTAGGCGCCCGCCCAATTCGTGCGTTCAAGAATCGTAGGCGGCTCGTAGGTTTTTCCGCGCGCCAAACGTCTCGCTTCCCGGCGCGTGGTCCACAGCAAAACGGGACCGAGCAGAACCGGAAGCATACGAGCTGCGGCTCCAGACTCCTGCTGGAATTCGTGGCGCAGGGCGCGAATCTGCTCACTGACATCGCGATCCACTTTCCGGAACTGACGCTCCATGGCCCAGAGTGCCGAGCTGTAGACACCGGCCAGGCGGCGCATCTCGTGGGCAAAGCGCTCACGCACGCGCGCGTCCGGCCAATCCTTGTAGCGTTTCCAGCCTGTCAACAAGGTGCGAGCAATGCGGTACAGGCTGGGCCCGTTAGCTTCGAAATCGCGCCAAAACGCCCAGTCGAGAAAGCGTTTGGAGTCGTCGCGTGAAATCGCCGCGTGCCTGAAATTGAACTTGAACTGGCCATGAACGTCGGCGTAGTCCATGTCACCGAGCATTCGGCCTTCCTCGGCCATTTGCTGGTACAGAGGCGTGCCAGGAACCGGGGTGTAGAGCATGAACTGATGGAAGTCGGTATCGTGGGAAACGGCGTGCTCGATCTCGGCAATGATGTTGTCGGGAGTGTGGTGCTCCAGACCGATGATGGTGGACCCTTGCACGCGAATTCCGTGTTCGCGCAATTCGCGGGTGAGCTGGCGCGTGTCTGTGCCATGCAGCTTGTTGTAGGTGGCCTGCGGAGACTCCAGGCCCATCCAGAGCCACGAAACTCCGAGATCGACTAGTTCCTGCATGGTGTACTTGCGGATCGCGTTGGCGGAGGCGAAGACTGACATCGTCCAGCTTTTGCCGGCTTCTTTCATGCGCTCGAGCAGACGCATGGCGCGCGGGCGATGCAGCAGGAAATTTTCGTCCATCACGAAGAAAGAATGCACTTTGAGCTTGTCTTCCATACGGCTCATGACTTCGAATAGCTCGTCGCCGCTCTCGAAGAAGTTGACGAACTTGCCCTTGCCGCCGAAGAAAGCCGAGGTCGTGCAGAAATTGCATCCCATGGGGCAGCCGACCGACGGGATGATGGTTGCGGCAGTCGCGCCTTTGCGGTCTGGTAAACGAATGCCCATGATGCGCGTGCGCAATCCGGAGACGATCGCAGGATGGCGGATGGGAGCGGTTTCGTCTTGGCCGAGATAACGCCGCATCCAGGAAACGCCCTCGCCGCGCACAATGTGGTCGGCGTCGATCATAGATTCGATTCTCGGTATGGCGGCGACGTGGCCTCCCACAACGATTTCGGAGTGCGGCGAGAGTTTGCGAATCAGGCGGCACATCTCCCGCACCTTGCCCACGTTCACGATGATGGACGAGATGCCGACGATGTCGTAGTCGTGTTTTGTGAGCTCGCGAGCGAAGGCCTTGCGAGTTGGAAAATCCAGAACTGTGCAGGGGGCGGAGATATTGGCCTGGATCAGCATGATGCCCCAGGAACGATGAAACATGCGGAGGGAAAAGCTGCCCTGGGCGCGCGTGACCTGATTGTGATAAAGCTCCATAGGATTGATGGAGCGGCTGCCGAATTCATCGTCCTGCGCGTATGGTCCGAAGACCGAGGTCAGCAGGATGCGGGCTTCGGTTCCCTTGGGATGGCGCGGCGGAGCTTGCGTGAGGTTTTGTTCGGCGCTGGCTTCAGCGCTCACCTCGGCAACACTGGAATGGCTATTGCGAACACCTGCGTGAATTTCCAAGTCGTTTCGTCATCCGTTTCTCCCCACATGCCATGTCTGCAATCCTAGCAATGGCAGGCTCCCAAGAGAGGTTTCTTCGCAGAAAACACAAAAAAATTACAAACGAAATTCCGGCCTGAGTAAAGGCGCCAAAGGCGGACTTTCATCAGACTTCCACTTGAACGCGCTTTGTGATGTGGCCTAAAATCGCTCCTCCATGCCGTCGGAACCGTTGGAGGTCGAACGTCTGGACCGGGGAGTGCTGAGCTTCCGCGGTCCGCTGACCATGGAAAATGTGTCACCGTTCATGAATGCGGTGCGGCGCGAGGACGCTCCCACGATGATTCTGGACCTGACGGGTGTTCCGTATCTGGACTCATCCGGACTGGGATCGCTGGTGAGCGCATGCACTTCCTGCACCAAGTCCGGCAGGCGCGTTGCCTTGACGGGAGTGAACCAGCGGGTACGCAGGGTTTTCGAAATTACAAAGGTCGAGCAGGTTTTTCTGATGTTTCCCACGCTGTCCGACGCCATTGAAGCATTCACGAATGCGGGAAACGCGTAGGAAGTTGCTGGGATACGTGGCGAATCTAAGTAATCCCGGGCGAATATGCGCGAGGGACACCGCTAAGCAGCGCAGCCAGGATTTTGCTTCTTGGAATTTCCGGCGTTCACTGCATCAAGACGGATGCGCGTGACTCTGGCGGTCTCTTCCACCAGTTCGCTGGTGAACTTGCCGCCTTCGCCCGCCATTACTGAGCCTGCCGCGAGAGCGAAACGCAACGCGTCAGCCTGATCGTCAAAATACAGAACCACCTGTCCCGACATATGGCACATCTCCCCGCAGGCCCGATGGACAGGCCTGCACATCTGCTTCAGACGAGGGCGCGACGATCAGCGCAATCTTGCCACTTTCTCTGATTCTGAGAGAAGACCCGTCCCGCTCAAAGTGATTTTCTTGGTTCGAGGCGGACTCGAGAGGGCAGGCTGCGGGTGGTCTGGAAGCCGCCCGGCTCGCGTATGATGTCATTGCCCTTGAAAGCCCACCAACGGAAAGGAACGGCCATGTCGGTCGTGATTTCCTTGCTGCGCGGCGTCAACGTCGGCGCTCACAATCGCATTAAGATGGATGTGCTGTGCGCGATCTACAGATCTCTCAAGCTGGAGGATCCGCGCACTTACGTGCAGAGTGGCAACGTGATCTTCCGGACGAAAGAGAAGAATCTGGCGGCGCTGCGCCGCAAGATTGAAGAGGCGATCGAACGCAAAGCCGGCTTCCGCCCGGATGTGATTCTTCGTACCCCGGACGAGTTCCGTAGCGCCATCGCTCGAAATCCATTTGCCCGCCGCAGGGGTCTCAATCCCGGCAAACTGCTCATCAGTTTTCTGGCCGAGGAGCCCATTCGTGAGGCGCGGGCGAATTTGCTCGCTCTGAAGCCCGATCCCGAGGAGGTGCACCTGATCGGGCGCGAAGTTTACATCTATTTCCCGAACGGCGCCGGCCGATCGAAGCTGCCTTGGTCATCACTGGAAAGGCAAGTCGGGACCCGCGGTACTGCCCGGAACTGGAACAGCGTCACAAAAATGCTGGCCATGGCCGAGGAGATAGAGGCGGCGAAGTAGTTCTTCGCGAAGCGGCACGCAGCACAGGTATAATGCCGCGACACATCACTCACTCATGGCACTGAATCCAGGAACGAAACTTGGGCCGTACGAAATTCAGTCGATGATAGGCGCGGGCGGGATGGGCGAGGTGTATCGCGCGCACGATTCGCGGCTGGACCGCACGGTCGCGATCAAGGTTCTGCCAGCGACGTTCTCGGCGGACCGCGAACGGCTGCAGCGCTTTGCCCAGGAAGCACGGGCGGCGGCAGCTCTGAATCATCCAAACATTCTTTCGATCTTCGACATTGGCGAGGAGCGAGGCGCCCCGTATGTCGTAAGCGAATTGCTGGAAGGGGAGACGCTGCGGGAGCGGCTGCGGACGGGGCCATTGCCGGTGCGGCGCGTCATTGAGTACGCAACTCAGGTGGCGCGCGGGCTGGCGGCGGCGCACGAAAAAGGAATCGTGCACCGCGACCTGAAGCCGGAAAATCTGTTTCTCACCAACGATGGGCGGGTGAAGATTCTCGATTTCGGCCTGGCCAAGCTGACCAAGCCGGAGGCCACGAGCGGCAGCGGAGACGCACCGACCCTGCAGGTAGCCACCGAAGCCGGCGTAGTGATGGGCACGGCGGGATATATGTCTCCAGAGCAGGTTCGGGGAAAACCGGCCGACCATCGCACCGACATTTTTTCGTTCGGAGCGATTCTCTACGAGATGATCTCGGGCAAGCGTGCGTTTCACGGTGAAACCGCGGCCGACACCATGAGCGCGATCCTGAAAGAAGAGACGCCTGAGCTTTCAGAGACGGCGCGCAACGTTCCACCGGGGCTGGAGCGGATTGTGCGGCACTGCATGGAGAAGCATCCGGCGCAGAGGTTTCAGTCAGCGGGCGACCTGGCGTTTGATCTGGAAGCGCTGACGGAAGTTTCTGGGACCAGCAAGTCGGGCGCGCAAGCAGTGCTGGAAAAAGAACCAACGAAGACCGCAGGAACCCGGTCTTCGCTGGTCGCTGCGGCAGGCGTCGTCGCGATCGCGGCGGCAGCGCTCGGCCTGGGCTGGTGGCTGGGACGCGGCGGTGGCGCGGTGGCTCCGCCGGAGTACCAGCAGCTTACCTTCCGCACTGGTTCGATCGGAAACGCCCGGTTCACTCCCGACGGCACGGTCGTCTACAGCGCCGCGTGGGACGGCGGCAGCAGCCAGATGTACCTGGCCCGAACCGACGAGACCGGCGCGCGCGAACTCGGGATGAAAGACACGGAGTTGCTGGCGATCTCGAAGAACGGAGAACTAGCCGTCCGGCTCAACACCGTTGGTCTGGCGGGCTATGCCAGGATGGGAACGCTGGCCCGGGTTCCGCTGAGCGGAGGAACACCGCGGGAGGTTCTCGACAACGTCGAGGACGCCGATTGGGCAGCGGACGGCCAGAACATGGCTGTGGTGCACTTTATCCCTTCGACCAGGCACTGGCAGCTGGAATATCCCATCGGCCATACCCTGGTAGACAGCATCAACTGGATCAGCACGCCGAAGATTTCGCCCGACGGCAAATGGGTGGCTTTCGCCGACCACGAAAATACGGGAGGCGACGATGAGGGCTCGCTAGCCGTGGTTGACATGGAGGGCCATGAAAGGAAACTCTCCACGGGATGGGAGTCCATCGAGGGCCTTTTGTGGTCGCCAGCCGGCGACGAGGTGTGGTTTACTTCCACACGCATTGGGCCTGCGGACAATCTGCGCGGTGTGACGCTCAGCGGCAAACTGCGCAATATCACCAATGTTCCCGGCGGTATGTGGTTGGAGGATGTGCGCAACGGCATAGCGCTGCTGGTGACAAATCAGCAGAGGATCGGCATTCGCGGGCTCGCTCCGGGCATGAAGGAAGAGCGGGAACTGGGCTGGCTGGGCTGGTCCATCGTTAGAGACATCAGCCGGGACGGGAAGAAGCTCCTGTTCGAGGAATCCGGCGAAGGAGGTGGGCCGAATTACACCGTCTTTCTGCGCGATACCGATGGCTCGCCTCCCATCCGCGTGGGCGAAGGCAACGCTCTGGCAATGTCGCCGGACACGAAGTGGGTGATCACCAAGCCGCCGAAAGGCGGGCCGCTCAGCGTGGTGCCGACGGGCGCAGGAGAAGCGAGGACGTTGACCCACGATCAGATTGCCTATGCCGAGGGACGCTTCCTGGCCGATGGAAAGCACTTGGTGGCCGGCGGAGTCGAAGCAGGGCATGGAGCTCGTGATTACGTGATTGATGTGGGTACGGGCGATGCCAGGCCCATTACGCCCGAGGGCGTTACCGGTACGATCTTATCTCCCGATGGGCGCAATTTAGCCGTGGTCGGACCTGACGGGAAATGGGGGATTTGGCCGCTGGAAGGAGGAGGCCTGCATCCGATTCCGGGCCTTGACCCGCAGTACTACGTCAGCTCGTGGACAGCCGACGGGACCTCGGTCTACGCGGCCTCCGCCCTGCAGCGGGAGCGAACCGCAAAGGTCTACAAGGTGAACACGACCACCGGGAAAATGGAGCTGTGGAGGACACTGGGCGACAGCGTTCCGGCCGGGGTCACAAATGTGGCCAGTCCGCTGTTCTCAAATGACGGCAGCACCTATGCCTACATCTACGTTCAAGTGCTGTCGGAGGCGTATGTGGTCCGGGGATTGAAATGACCGGGGCTTAACTGATCCCGACTGAAATCAGCCGGGCTGCCTGAACGGCGAAAGTATTCTGGCTTGGGCGGGACGCAATTTCTCAGATCGGGCAAGGCGCATCGAATTCCCCACGACCGACAAGCTGGAGAGCAACATGGCAGAAGCTGCCATGATGGGGTTCAAAATTCCGGCTACTGCGAGCGTGATTCCGGCAGTGTTGTAGAAGAAAGCCCAGAAGAGATTCTGCCGCACGATGCGCATGGTTTTCTGCGAAAGCGCAAAGACGTCGAGGACTTTGTGCAGTGAGTTGTTCATCATCACGACTGCCGCGGCCTTCATGGCGACATCGGCGCCGGAACCCATGGCAATGCCGAGATCGGCCTGAGCGAGGGCTGGAGCGTCGTTGATGCCGTCGCCGACCATTGCGACCACGGCGCCCTGTTCTTGCAACCTTCGCACCACACCGGCCTTTTCTTCGGGAAGAACTTCGCATTCATATGAATCGCTGCCGACGCAGGAGGCGATCCATTTCGTGGTGGCGCGGGCGTCGCCAGAAACGAGATGGACATCAAGTCCACGGCGCTTTAGTTCCATGACAAGGTCGACGGCTTCAGGCTTCAGGCGGTCGCCGAAAGCAGCCAGAGTGCGCAGTTCGCCATTCCAGCCCAGGAATGAAACGGTCTTGCCTTGTTCCTCCCACTGGGAGGCCTGTTGCTCTGCAGCCTCGTCGATCCAGATGCCGAGTTCCCTGGTGAGGCGGCGGTTCCCGACGAAGACGTTTTTTTCGCCGACGACGCCCGTGATGCCACGGCCTTTATGGATCTCGACCGAAGTCGCGTCATGCATAGTCAAGCGCTGTTGGCGGGCGAAGTCTGCAACGGCCTTGGCCAGCGGGTGTTCTGAATACTGTTCGAGTGAGGCGAGCAGGGGCAGGGTTTCGTCGTCGGATGGAACGCTGGGGGAAACTGCAGAATCTAGCATCGTGGCCTGGCCGGAGGGTGCGACTCCGGCCAGGACCGGCTCGGCACAGAACCGCCGGCATGCCACGAACTCAAGAAGCGAAAACTTGCCTTCTGTCACGGTTCCGGTTTTGTCGAGGATGACGGTGTCGACCTTGCGCAGAGTTTCGAGCACGTGGCCATCGCGAACCAGGATGCCGTGGCGCGACGCCGCGCCGAAAGCAGCGGTAATGGCCAATGGCGTGGCCAGCCCCAGCGCACAAGGGCAGGCGATGACCAGCACGGTGATGGCACGCATCAGGGCCTGAGCGAGAGTCGCGGCGCCGGCGGTCCAGGTGAAAAGAAATGTCAGCAGGGCGGTCAGCACGACGCAGGGAACGAAAATGCGAGACACGCGATCGACCGTTCGCTCCAGGTCGGAGCGGCTGCTGAGCGCCTTCTCGACGAGTGCAATGATGCGCGACAACGTCGAATCACTGGCGGAATTGGTTGCCTGCACACTGATGACACCGTCGACATTGATGCTGCCGGCGGCAACATTTTCTCCGCTTCGTTTTCTAACAGGGACTGATTCACCAGTCAGAAGCGATTCATCGGCGTGCGACTCGCCTTCGGTGACAACTCCATCAGCTGGAATGCGCTCGCCCGCTTTGACTACGAAGATCTGCCCAGGCTCGAGAGCGTCCGCGCTGACGAAGCGCTCTGTCCCTTTGCTCAGCAGGCGAGCCTTATTGGGCATCATGCGATGGAGTTGGGCGATCCAATGCGAGGCCTTCTCCTTCGCGTTGCGTTCGATCAGTTTTCCCGCCAGCACGAGCGCGACGATGACTGTTGCGGTATCGAAGTAAAGGTGAATCTCGCCGCGGAAAGCCTGCACCACGCTGTAGCCGTAAGCCGCCAGAATGCCGAGCGCCAGCAAGGACTCCATGCGGATGGTGCGATTGAGCAAACCGCGCCAGGCGACGCGCAACACCGGCTGCGCGCAGTAAAAAACGACGGGGGTGGCCAGAGCCATGAGAAGAAAGGGAAGACCGCGGCGCACACTGCCGGAGATCTGTTCGAAGTATCCGGCATAGAGCGCAAGGCTGAAACTCATCACGTTGGCCCAGAGAAATGCGGCCAGACCGAAGCGGATGATCAGGTCGCGGCGTTCGGCATCGGCCGCCTCGTTGTGGTCCTCGTAAGTTTGAGCTTTGTAGCCGAGGGCATTGATACGGCTCATCACGCGCTCCGACGGAGTAATCTGGGGTTGGTATTGCACTTTGACCAGATCAGCAGCGAACGAGGCTTCGGCTTTGACCACTCCCGGGACTGTCGCGATTGCATGCTCGATAAGCCACGCGCATGAGGTGCACCACATGCCGGTCACATGAAGAAGAAGTTCCTCCGTCGGACCGGCGGGCGTGGCGATGGTTTCGGAAGAGACTTCGTCCGACGCACGATTGGAGATCAGCCCAAGCTGAAGGCTGCGCTGGAATAATTCGGTCTCGCGAACGTCTTGCCCGGCCTGGATTGCGCCGCTCTCCCAGAGGATGAGATACACGTTCATGCAGCCGAGGCAGCAGAAGTAGCGGTCGAGTTCACCGACTGCCTGCTGCAAGGGATGCTTGCCGCAGCGCAGGCCGCACAGATCGCATTCTCGGCCCGAGCTCATATTCAGTGCTGCGCGTGTTCGCTGCTTTGCGGAACCGGCTTGCCGTGCTCGTCAAGAAAGACCGGGTTCGTGCGCTTGGTCACGGCGTAGCAGAAGATCAGAATTCCAATGAACAGCGCAAAGATGAACCCCAAGAAATACGTGAGCGGTGCTACTTTTCTGTTGGTGCGGCTCGATCCGATGGCCATGGTGCTCATACTCTAACTCCTTGATCGGGCAGTTGCCCGTTTGCCCTGAAATGTTGCTCTCGAATTCGGCATGGGGCCGGAATTGCCGGCCCCATGCGTTGTCGCTTCAGTAGTTCGGTATACCCAGAGCCGCATTCAAAACCGTGCGGTGACGGACTTCATCCACCAGCACGTTGGCGCCGAAGTTCAGTACTGCCTTGGTCAGGATGTTCGACGCCAGTGTGCCATAAGCCAGCACGGCGCCGTTCTCCCGATCCCGAGCCAGACGAAGAATGTCCTTCTCGCTATGCAAGCTCCCGAGGTTGTACTTCTTCTCCGGCCCTTTCGGTTCTACACCGAGCGATTTCAGTACTCCACTGATTCCGTCCCGGTGATATTTGTGGTCGCTCTGGAAGGCAACTGCAAGCTGAAGCACGCCCGGCGACAGCAGCTTGCTCTCAGCTCCGGCCTGATAGGCGGCGACCGCTTCATGTTCGAGATACAGTGCCGCCGTCAGAATGCCCAGGTCGCCTTGGAGCGATTGTGCATACAGCTTCTTCGTGTTTCCCGTCAGCAGGAAAACCATAGCTCCAACGCTGGCTGTGCTGGCCAGGCGAAGCCATTCCCGGCGAACGTTTCTTTCTGCCACATTGTTTTCGAGGACGGGCGCCACGGAGTTCAATTCCGGTTTTTGTGTGTGCATGAACTGGTTCCTCCTTTCCGCCTTCAGTACTTCAACCGCTCGGTCACATCCATGCCGAGCAGTTGTTTGAAGACGGTGTTGTGACGCACCTCGTCCTCAAGAATGGGAACCGCGGCGTTCAGAATCTCGCGGTTCTCGAGTTTGCCCGCATTGGCCAGATAGGCGGCCTCCGCGCCGTCCTCCAGGCTCTGTGCGAGTTTCACGATATCTGCCGCAGAAGTGATCGTGCCGAAATCGTAGCTGCTCTTCGGCGCGACCGGCGTCCCTCCGAAACGCTTGATGAATCCCGTCAGCGCGTCGCGGTGGCGCTTGTGATCGGATTGAAAGCTGACTGCGATCTTGAGTTGATCGGCAGAGAGCAATTTACTCTTAGCACCGGCATCGTAGGCGGCGATGGCCTGATGTTCCAGGCCAAGGGCCACGTTCAGAATCGCCAGGTCACCGGCAAAGCGGGCTTCTTTGGCCGCTGCGGGCATGGCCGATGCCATGACTCCTGCCGCAACCGAAAGTCCGCCTGTCTGCAAGACCTGACGCCGCGAAACCGGTCTGGGATTGGCTTTGTCATTTTTGGTTGACATGTCCGCCTCCGGTTTCCTACCAGTGCAAGCCCTGTTTGAAAGTGAACGTGTTGAAGCTGGCGAAGGCGCCTTCTACCTGATTGCGGCGGAAATCCGCTCCCAGCGAGAGTTTCGGCGTGACGCGAAACTCAAAGCCGCCGCCCACCTGGCCCCCGAACAGCAGGTTGCCCTGGCCATGCGGCACGCCGCGGGAAGCCAGTTGCGGCGCAGTCGGAACCAGACCTCCGATCTGCGAACCTTGCAGCAGCGAGTTCACCAGAGCGCCATAAGTGTTTCCCAGGCCCGGCGCATAGTTGTTCAGCGACGTAACGGCGTTGAAGGCGGCAGTGTTGTTGTCTGAGCCGATCCACACATACGCTCCCAGGCCGGCAACCGCATAGGGACGGAATCTGCCCAGTTTCGTGATCGCGTACTTCAGTTCGAATGGAGCTACCGTCAGGACTTTTGACCGCTCCTGCACGGTGGTGGTATCGGGCAGCAGAGGCTGAGTGCCACCGGTGGACGGTGCAACGCCAAGGAAAAAGGGCAGTCCCATTGCCTGGTTGCCCAGGAACGAGTTCAGCGAGGCGTTGACCAGCACGTTCACTCCGGAGGTTGTCTGCTGCGTCGTGACGGCCCGCTGCAGGCCGATCATGATTTCATACGAGAGTTTGCCGCCGGGGACGTTTTTCCAGGGCAGGTCGATGTAGCCGCCGGTGGCGAAGCCGTTATTGTCTTTATAAGGATTGGTTGCTCCGCCCACGAAAAAGCCGAGCTCTGCACCGATGTGCCCGATGTCGGGCAGCAGTTCTCGTGGAGTGGAGTTGGTGGCGACGAGTGGTTCGGGTGCGGCAGGTGCTGCCGGAGAACCCGGCTCCGCGCCGTACGAAGGCAGGAATCCAGTGAGCGAACTTGGCAGTACGGGGTGGGTTGAAGCAACAGGTTGAAGTGACGCTTGCAGTTGCTCAACCAGAGCGCTCAGCCGGTTGATCTCCTGCTGTTGCGCGTCAATACGAGCCTGCAAGACGGCGGTCGAAGGCGAGAGTTCCCCAGCCGCCTTGGAAACAGTGGGCGGGGTCGTGTTGGCTGCGATTTGAGTGGGCTCCGACGCTTGCGCGAAGGCTGCGACGGAGCTGATTGCGGCAACCATGAGCACGATGCTCATGATTAAGAGTTTGTTCCGATCACCGAGTGCCATGAGTGTCCTCCTAGTTATGATTCCCGTTATTTCTGTGACCCACGCTCACTTCCGAAAAAAGAACGAGCGTTCCCTCACCGTTCATCTCTCGACGGCATTATGAATGTCTCTTCGACCAAATCCGTTTCGTTGCCCACGCGGCTGACGATGCGAAAGTGGTTCACGCCCGGGGCAAGGGGCGCTGACGATGGAGCGGCGATCTCTACTTCGCGTTCCACCGTGTCGCCGGCATTGACGACAATGGCGTTTGCGAAATCGGCAAAAGACGTACCCGGCAGGCCTTCAATTGAGAATTGGGCGATGGCCTGCTCGTGCCCACGATTGGCGACCTGGAGGCGGAAGCGGTTGTAGATTGTTCCATCCTTGCCTACGCTGTACATCGTGGTGCGATCGGGCGCTATTCGGACGAGCACTGCACGACGCATGGAAAGTGCGGTGAACAGTCCCGCTGCGTAGAAGAGAATGACCAGCAGAACGACCACGCGCTTGGCATTGCGCACTCCGAGCTTCTGATACCAGGTTTTGTCGCCGGTTCCGAGTTCCTCGCCGTGTTCTCCCCACACGTAGTGGATGAGGCCTTCTTTGCCCAGGCGGCCGAGCACGTCGACACACGCCTCGATGCACTCGCCGCAGTGAATACATTCGATCTGGTAGGGCGACGTGCGGATATCGATGCCCATGTGGCAAATGCGCACACACTTCTTGCACTCGATGCACTCGCAGTTTTCGTCGCGATATTGAACAATGAGGGTGTCGCCGTCGCCGAGCATTCCCTGCAGGTATCCGTAGGGACAAACGGTGGTGCAAAATCGCTGCCGCAGAAAAAGAAAATCCAGCAGGGTGAGGAGCGTGGTGGTCGCACCTGCCATTCCGCCGGCGGTCTTGATGTCGAACGCCAGCAGCCGGTGCAGCAGGTCGCGTGGTTCCACAAAATAGGAAATAAAGATAAATGCCAGAACAATCGAGGCCAGCGTGGCGATGCCATAGAACAGAAACTGGCTGAGCAGCTTCCGCGGACGCGCACTCCAGCGAACGTACTTATTCACCGTTCGGGTCAGCTTGCTTTCGAGCGCCAGAGACGCCTCGCTGAAAATCATTTGCGGGCAAAGATAGCCGCAATAGACGCGGCCGTAGAGCATGGCCATGGCGGCCACGATGAACATTAGAAACATCAGCGAGAAAAAGAGGATGGAGAATTCGCTGATCCAGAGTTCGTAGCCGAAGAAATAGAAGCGCTGACGCGGAATGTCGGCGCGCATCAGGTTGGCGAACGGAAGCGTGAAGAAAACAATGACGCAGACAACATGAACAGCCTTGCGGAAGCGGTGATAGGCGAAAGACTTCTGCGGAGGCACAGGAGGTTTGCGGTCACACTTCGGCAGCGGCTGGGTCGAGATGGTTATGTTCGGGTTGCCCGACTTGGATTCAGTGGTGAGCATGCATGTGGCCCCCCAGCATCAGCATGCCCGGCATCGTTCCGCGCCACACGAGCAGGATCCCCATCAGAGTGACACCTGCCGCAGCCAACTGGCTTCCCCAGCGGTTCACTCGCATGCGGATGGCGGAGGAGAACACTCCCAGCGCGAGCAAGGCTCCGGCGGTCCCCGATCCAAACGCCAACATGGAACAAGCCCCAGCGAGCGCGGAACCAGTAGCCATAGCTTTAAGCAAAGCGGCATAGATGAGCCCGCAGGGCAGGAAGCCAAGCGCGAGCCCGAGGAAGAACCGGTTACCCGCGCCTGCCGCCGATATCAGGCGGCCCACTCGCCGAAGAAACGCGGACGGAATCCGAAAAAGATTGCTGCCCAGCACGCGCGCGGGAATGACGCCAAGCATGGTGATGCCGCCGACGATCATCAATGCGCCTGATATGACGGCGATTGCGTGGCTGAATCCGGCGATACGTCCCAGCAGACCCAGAGTGCCTCCCGCGATCCCCGCGAGGGCGCCCAACGCTGCGTAGGTGAGGATTCGACCAGCGTTGTAGGCGAGATGGTTGCGAAGGAGAGATGAAACGGCGGAGCGTCCGCTATGGCGTCTAGTTAATTCACTGACGGCGACGCTGTAGGAAAGCACGATGGGTCCGCACATCTGCACGCAATGCAAACTGCTGACCAGACCCAGCATGAACATCAGTCCGAACTCGAGCGGGGTCACAACGCCCCCTGTGGAGCAACGGACTCTACGACACTGCCGCGGTACAGAATCTTGCTGTTTGGCGTCGGCACGGTGACACACTCGCGATAAAACTCGAACTTTTTCATGGTCACGGCGCGCGTCGGGCAGCGTGAGGCGCACAGGGCACAGCGGATGCAGGTGGTCTCATCCTTGAGCATGACTCCGCCGAGTGCGTCGAGTTCGCGACGGCCCGATTCGCTGGCGCCCATGGTGCGCAACTCATCGCGACTGATGCCCAGCGTGGCCGTGATCATGTCGTTCCATTGCTCGTTTCCGTTCTGACGGAGCTGGCTGAGGCCGACCAGGCGAATGACGTTTTGCGGGCACACGTCCACACAGCCGTTGCAGGCGATGCAGGTGGAGGTGTCGAAGACGGTGTTGACGTTGCAGCGCAGACAGCGGGAAGCCTGGCGCTGGGCGTCTTCGACAGGAAAATTCTCTTCGATGATTTCCAGCGAGGCGGAACGTTGCGCGGCGTCGATCACAGGTGGAGTGGCGCGCGGCAGCCGGTCCCAGCCCTCGGCCATGGTGTAGACGGCGGGAGCCCAGTGACTGCGAACCACGATATCGGTGCGGGTGCCGCGCAGGAAGTCGTGCATGGAGCGGGCCGCAATCTGGGCCGAGGCGATGGCGTCGATAAAAAGCCGCGGCCCGTGGGCAATGTCGCCGCAGGCAAAGACGTCGGGTGCCGTGGTCTGGTAGGTTTCGCGATTGACCTTAATCAGGCCGCGTTCACTTTCGACGCCATCTTCCGGCTTGAGGAAAGAGAGATCCGAAGTCTGGCCGATGGCGTAAATTACGGTGTCTGCGGGGATGTCTTCCACATCGCTTTCATCGAAGCTGGGATTGAAGCGGCCGGTTTGGTCGAATACAGACGTACAGCGAATGGTGCGCAGAGCCGTGATGGTTCCGTTTTCGCCAAAGATGGCTTTGGGGCCCCGAGAGCTGTGCAGCTTAATGCCTTCTTCTTCGCCTTCAATGACTTCGATTTCGTCAGCCGGCATTTCTTCGCGCTTCTCAAGACAAACCACGTGGACTTCCTTGTCAGCGCTAAGGCGCAACGCAGAGCGGGCCACGTCATAAGCAACCTGCTCGCCGCGCCCCATGTCGGCGATGGCTTCGCCTCGCGTCACCGCACCGGCGGGGCGGACGGCGGATCGGGCCACATCGTAGGCGACGTTGCCGCCGCCAATGACCACGACCCGCCGGCCCAGGGGAAGAGGTTTGCCTTCGTTGAAGGCACGCAAGAAATCCATGCCGTCGTAGACCATCTCGCGGTCGGAACCGGGCAGCGGCAGCTTGCGTCCTTTGGGAAGGCCGATGCCGAGGAATATCGCTTTGTAGCCCTGGCGACGCAGATCGGCGATGGTGAAGTCGCGGCCAAGGCGCATGTTGCACTTGAGTTCGACGCCGAGCGACAGAACAGCGTCGATCTCACGCTTCACCAGATCGCGCGACAGGCGGAAGACGGGCACGCCGACCGTCAGCATGCCACCCGGTTCGGAGTTCGCCTCGAAGATCGTGATTTTGTAACCGATCTGGGTGAGGTCGTGCGCCACGGTTAACCCGGAAACACCGGCGCCAATAACTGCGATTTTTTCGTAGTTTCCGCGGTTCGGCGGCAACATGCGCTGATCACAGCCTTCGCGATAAACGTGGAAGTCCCCGGATTCTGGACCGAACTGGGTCGTGACAAAGCGTTTCAGCGACCGAATGGAAACCGGAGCGTCGACGTCGGCACGGCGGCAGTTCACTTCGCAGGGAGCGCCGCACACCCGGCCGCAAATTGAAGCGAAGGGATTGGTGGCGCGGGCGATGCGATAGGCATCCTCATAGCGGCCTTCGCCGATCGCGGTCACATAGCCGCACGCGTTCGTGTGCACGGGGCAGGCGTGCTGGCATTTCACCATCCGGATCCAGTAGTCCGCCCCTTCGATCGCTTCGAACTGTGCCCACTCGCTCATCGGTCTTCTTTCTTGTCCTTCTTCGTCCTTATTGGTCTTTTCGAACCGCTTTGAACGCGAACACCACTACGATGACGGCATAGACGGCGACCATCGCGATGACCGCGTACATGAGGGCAGGCGAGGACTGCGTCACCGCATTGAACTGCCGTACGAGAGCGCCGCGATCGGAGTGGTTCACTTCGCCGTTCATATAAAGGAAGAAATAGCCGAGCACCCCGGCGATGATCACGATGTAGGCAAACTTCAAGAATGCAGGAACGCCGGTGCCTTTGCGTTCACTGATCCAGCCGTCAGCGTATTGGTGGAGATCGGTTTCCGTTTCAGGTTCTTTTGGGACTTTGGTTTCTGCCATCACTGGCCTCCCTGCTTCGTCTCGTTGGCCGCATCGGCGCCGCTTTCATCATCGGCCAGCATGCGGTATTTGGGATCTTCGCTGTGACTTCCCCAGTAGCCGCCATGGCGGGAGCGGACTAGAAAGTAGATGGCGCCCGCCAGGCATAGAAAGAACATGAGATACGCGAGGAAAATGCTGGGATAAACGTAGTCGTGCATGGTCGCGTCCTCTACTTCTCGTAGTCGTTGTCGGGCCGCCAGTTCTTGGCGCGGCCAAGAGTCTGGATGTAGGCCACGAGCGCGTTGAACTGCTCGTCATCGTTGGCAATCCACGGGAACGGCGGCATGACCGAACCGGGCGTCAGATCGCGCGGATTGCGGAAATGCGTGCGGTGCCACTGCCGGTCATACTTGCCGCCGACGCGGGAAAGATCAGGCCCCGTGCGCTTCGTGCCGAACATGTGAGGACTGTCATAGACGAACTCGTCTGGCGTGGAGATTGGCGAGTCCACGCCTTTCCAGCCGGAACGCTTCGTGTCGGCCAGAAGCGTGCGCGTTTGTTGCGTGTGGCAATACCAGCAGCCCTCTTTAACGTAGATCGCGCGGCCCTTGAGCTCGAGTTCGGTGTACTGGCGCAGCTTCCCGGTCGGCCCCTTCGACGGATCTTCGTTCTCAAAGGGCTTGGACCAACTCTTGTCGACCAGGGGCGGGACGACCGTGGTGAGCAGGCCTCCGATGAAGAAGAACACCAGGGCGGCAATCACGAAGCCGATCGCACTCTTGTCAGTGTTTCCTAACATGGCATCCTCCTTAGGCGGTGACGGCCGGCGCCGTGCGTGCAGTCTGCTGGCCGCTGTTGACCACAGTCGCCAGAATGTTGAACAGGAACGTGGCGATGCCGAGGAACATCAGCACGCCCGAGAAGAAGCGAACGGTCCAGACCGGCTTGAGGGCTTTGACCGTGTCGATGAACGGGATCGACGGGTTGTTCCACTGCCAGCCCTGCCAGAATCCGCCCAGCCACAGTGTCACGAAGAAGCCCAGGCCGCCGATCATGAAGAACCAGAACGTCCAGTTGGCCAGCGCGTCCGAGTGCAGCTTGGTTTTGAACATTCGCGGGACGACATAGTAAGTGCCGGAGATGGCAAAGAACGAAAAGCAACCGAGCAGCGCCATGTGCGCGTGGCCGGGAATCCAGTCGGTCTTCGACACGATGGCGTTGACCGAGCGCAGGCTGTGCATCGGTCCCTGGAAGCAGGTGAGAAGGTAGAACACCACGCCGGACATCAGGAACTTCAGCGGAATGTTGTCGCGCAGCTGATGCCATTGCCCTTTCATGGTGGCGAAGAAGTTGTAGACCACCGTCCAGACCGGGATCAGCAGCATCACTGAGAAGGCGATGGCGATGGTCTGCAGCCACTGCGAAATCGGACCGTGGATCATGTGGTGGGCGCCGGTCCAGACGTAGACGAAGGCCAGCGACCAGAAGCCGATCATCGACAGTTTGTGACTGTAGAGCGGTGTGTTCGAGGCCTTGGGGATGAAGTAGTACGCCATCGCCAGGCCAATCGGCGTGAAGATCAGGCCGACGGCGTTGTGGACGTACATCCAGTTCAGGTTCGCCTGATTCGTGCCGGTGGTGAACAGCACGGCAACATTGCCCGTGGGATAGACGAACGTGGTCCACAAGATGGTCGCCAGCGTGTACCACAGGCTGACGTACATCTGTTCATATTTCCGCGTGGCCACGGTCGCGAAAATGTTGATGCCGAACATGACCCAGGCAACGACGACCAGCGCAACCAGCGGCAGGGGCAGTTCGGCGTATTCCCATCCTTTGTTGTAGCCGGCGGGAAGGGCGTACACGGCGCCGAGAACGATCACGTTCCAGAGAACCGCAGTCGCGATGCCCAGCTTCTCGCTCCAAAGCTTGACGCCGCAGAGCCGCGGAACGACGTAATAGGCCAACCCCAGGTCTGCGGGAAGAAGCCAGCCGAAGAGCATTCCGTTCACATGCAGCGGGCGCAGCCGACCATAAGTGAGGTAGGCGACGCTGCCCAGCAGCTGAGGCCAGACAAATTTGGCCGCGATGGTCAAAGCAATGATTCCGACGATGAAAAAATATGTGACCGAGCTGAGCAGAAACCATTTTGCGGTCGTGTCTTCGTGAATCGAATCGGCCAGCGGTACGGCACCGATCGGGGTTGCACGCGTTACTTGCACTTGTCGTTGCCCTTGTTCAGGCATGGCACCTCCTGATTCGTCTGGGACAGATTCGCCTGCGAGGTGAGGGTTGGAGATTTCTCACCGCCGGGCAAAGCCGTCTGGGAGTTCAAACTTCGAATGAAATTAATAAGATCGCCGGCATCGTTCTGCGTGAGGCCGTAGTCGATCCAGGACGGCATAGCCGTTCCCTGCACGCCGTAGAGAATCGAGTCGAACAGCCGCTTGTCGGGAACGTTGTTAATGAAGAAAGAATTGCGCAGGTTGCGCGGGCGCGGGCTGATGTCGAGCGAGTTCGGCCCCTTGCCATCGGCCTTGCGTCCGTGGCAACCGGTGCAGCGATTGAGGAAAATTTCTTCGCCGCGATGGATCGAGTCCACGTTGAACGCAACGGGATTCTTGTCAGGAACCTTGCGCTCCTTGAGTTGTCCGCGCGGCTCCTTCACGAATGTTTCGAAGACATAAGTGAGAACTGTGCGGCGCTGCTCGTCGGTGAGAACGCGCTCCCAGGGCGGCATGGACGTGCCCGGGACGCCGTTCTTCAGCGATTGCAGGAAGCGCTCTTCCGGCTTGCTGTTCATGAATGACGCTTTGGTCAGGTCCCGCGGCGCCGGATCGAGATACAGGTACGTGACGCCCTTGCCATCGCCTTTCTCGCCGTGGCAGCGCGCGCACAGGCCCTTATAGATTTCCTCGGCCGTCTTGAACGGCGGCGGCGTGCTGCGCGTCTTCAGGTAAGCGGAGATGGAACGGAAGTCCGCATCGGCGAATCCGAAGACGGGCATGATGGAGTCGGGAATCTTGGATTTGGGCTCGCGGAAATGGGCCATCATCCAGTCTTCGTCGCGGATCAGACCTTCGTAGGAAAGATCGGGCGCGATGTGGCCGTCTTTTTCGCCCAGCCGGTGACAGGCCGTGCAGGAGCGCTCGCCGATGAGTTGCTCGCCGCGCATGGCGGAGGGCATTGCGGACGTCTCTTGTTTCGCCCCCTCTGCTTTCACCTGCTGCAGTCGCGCGCGATATTGCCCAAGCGCAGTTTCGGCGAAATTGATGCCGCGGCGGCTCTTTAGGAAAACGGTGAGCGCCTTGATTTCCTCGTCGCTCAGATCGAACTTCGGCATGAATGAGGTCGGCTGGAATGCGCGCGGGTTGACCGTGTGCTCCCACAGATAATTGATCTTGTATTTCTTGCCGACATCGCTGAGATCGGGCCCCAGCGTGCCGTTGGAGAGCCCTTCGATGCGATGGCAGCCGTAGCAGGCCTTCTCAAAGAAGAGCTGCCGTCCGCGTTGCACCAGCGGAGTTCCGGCAAAGTTGTCTTCTGTGTGGCACTGGGCGCAGTTTGCCTGCATGTACTCCTTGCCGGTTAACTTCGGTCTAAATTCGGTGTGCCAGCTGGCCTGCGTCACGTAGCCGAGCATGGGATCGGGCCAAAAGATGTCCTCGCCGTGCGCGTAGAAGGACTCGAGGCCGCGTCCTTGACCGTCGTGGCAAATGGTGCAGCCGAAGTCGGTAAACTTGTGGCGTCGTTCCCAGCGCCCGTTAACCTGCACATCACCCAGCGCAGCGGAGTAAGGATGCGTGCGCAGCGGCTGCGCGTGATTCTGGAAGCGCGGGTCGTCGCTGGCGACGTGGCAGGTGGTGCAGCGGTCGACGCGCGATTCGCCAAACTGCGTGACGATGATTTGTTCGATGCGCGGGCTGCGCTGGTCGAGCGCGCGCCGTTCGGCATCGGTTTTCGCCAGGCTGCGGGCCTGCTCGAAGTAGGCGGTCTGGTGCTTTTCCCACCGGTTGAAGAACTGATCGTAGAAGACGATGCCGTGCACGATCAGCACCACGAAACTTGCGACGGCCAGCGTTACGCGCGTGCTCACGAGGCTCCTCAAACTCTCATCACACTCTCGGGTCGGCAATCTCGGTTCGACACTTTCGTTCACCAGGGCGATACGAACTCCCAGTTCGGACCGCGGAAGAATGTCCCGATGATGATCAGAACGACGTTTACAATAACGAACGTCAGAAAAAGGAAATTGGCCAGCAGGCGTTCCCGGGCGAACCAACGGCCCACGCCCGCGATTTTGCGATCGAGATACGGCACCAGGAACAACAGCAGCACCTCGATGGTGGGGATGCCGACGCCTCCCCAAAACGCCGAGTAGCTCACCTGCTCCTGCAACCCCAGGAAATACCACGGCGCTTTGGCGGGATTCGGCGGATGCATCACGTTCACCGGCTCTTCCAGAGGCGCGTTGAAGAACAGCGAAACCAGCAAGACTCCGGCAACGGTGATGAGAAACACCACCAGCTCAGCCATGAACAGATTGGGCCAGGCGAAAACGGAGCGGTCGGGCACGTTGCCGATTTTGGTGAATGGCCCGCGCACCAGTCCCTGAATTCCGTAGTGACGCTTTTCGAGCACCGGCTGGGCCGCGGCTGCAGCCGCCGGAGACGTCGCCATGACGACCGCGGGGCCTTGCACGACTTCCACCTGAGTTGGCGCGGGCACGTCGGCAGGAAGCGCATCTTCTTCTTCCGGCCGCGACAGTCCGCCGTCTTTGCGAATTCTCCAGAAGTGAATGGCGACCAGCAGCGAGAGCACGGCCGGCAACACGGCGACGTGCAGCACATAAAACCGGAGCAATGCTTCCTGGCCGACGGTGGAGTCGCCGAGCAAGAGAAACTTCACTTCCTTGCCGACGATGGGCGCGTAGCTCGCGATGGAGGTTCCGACAGTAATCGCCCAGAAAGCCAGCTGGTCCCAGGGCAGCAGGTAGCCGGTGAAGCTCAGGAACAAGGTGACCAGCAGCAACAAGACGCCGAGCACCCAGTTAAATTCCCGGGGCGGCTTGTACGAGCCGGTGAGGAAGACGCGGCACATATGCAGAAAGACAACGGCCACCATGCCGTGCGCCGACCAGCGGTGCATGTTGCGCAGAAAAATGCCGAACGCCACCGTCCCCCGCAGGTCGAGCATGCGGTCGTAGGCCTGGGTGGTGGAGGGCACGTAATAAAACATCAGGAGAATTCCGGTCACCACCAGAATCATGAACAGGAAAAACGCCATCAGGCCCAGGCCCAGCGTGAAGGTGGCCCGCAAGCTGTTGCGGTGCACCTTGACCGGATGCAGATGCAGAAAGAAGTTAGTGAAGCTGGTCGAGGCCCGCCCCAGATCCGACGACGGGAGCGGGTTGCGGAAGATCGACCGCCAGATGTTCTCCGGCAAAGCGATTAGCGGATTCCGAGTTTTCGTTTGGCTGCTCATACGCGCAAGTAGTTCCCCGCTTCAATCTCAGTGTCTTTGTCGACCTCGATGTCGCCGTTGGGCGCGAGGCTGACCTGATACCAGGGCAAGGCTCTCGGCGCCGGGCCGCCGGTCACATTGCCGTCCTGGTCATAGCGGGAACCGTGACAGGGACAGGCAAAGCCGGTCTCGGAAACCGAGACGATGCAGCCCAGGTGAGTGCAGGTGGTGGAGATGGCGGCGATTTTGTCGCCGTCGCGCACAATGCAGACGCGGCGCGCATCGAGCGAGAGCCGGGCGCCGGAAGGAAAGTCCTCAGGCTTGCCGATGGAGAAACGATTGGGCTGACCATAGGTGGCGCGCGGCTTGATGAAGATCAGGTTGGAGAGAACCGTGATAATCAGCGAGCCGAGCAGCCCGAAGCCGCTCAGCCACGACAATAGCCTCCGCCGTGTCATCGCGTCCCCGCCTTCTTCAATCTCAGGCTTCGCCGGAGTCTTCATCCGTTTCCTCCTCGTTCTCTTCTTCCTCGACTTCCCCGTGCGGTCGGGTTGACTCCTCAGGAGAGTCGACCAGTTCTTCTACGTCTGACCAGAAGACCTGGTACTTGGTGTCTTCCAGGTTCCGGAAGTAGTTCTTCTTGACGGCAAACACGAACAGGAGCACCGCGCCAATTCCCATACACAAGCTGGCGATAATGGCGAGCCAGGTAAGCTCCATTTGCCGCTCCTATGGGCTATGACTGCGATGGATCCGCTTGCCGCGTCCCTTTCTGGGAATTCCGGAAATCCAGATTGGCTCGTCATGGCGCCGATACTGCGCCGGCGAAACTGTTCCCGCTTGTGCCGCCAGTTTTGCGATCGCAGCCCCGCCCAGCACTTGCGCCACCGCCAATTGCGCTTCCGCCCAGACCTGGTGAGCGGGGCACCACGACTTCCTGTCGCACGAAGGTCCCTCCTCGAGGCACTGGTTCAAACGAATGGGTCCTTCCATGGCCTCGACAACGTCGAGCAACGAAACGGTCGTCGCAGAAACCGCTAGCGTGTACCCGCCGCCCGTTCCACGCTGCGACCGGATCAGCCGGGACCGGACCAATTGCTGCAGCACCTTGGACAGAAAGTGGCCGGACACATCGGTCGCCTTCGACAACTCCGATTGACGGAGGGAGGTGCCCGTTGGCAGCCCTGCCAGATGAATCATCACCCGGACGGCGTAATCCGTAGCGCGAGTGATCTGCATGAAATTCCCAAATTGGACCTTTTTGGTCTAGTTGAACTCAGGAATCTAGATCGTGCGGGGAGAGTGTGTCTGTGACGCAGGGCACCGACGCTTGTGACACGTGTCACGCACTCGAGACAAAGAATTTCGGCAACCCGATCCCTTAACGCGGCGGGAGGATGTATTGCTTCTAGAAAGTCTGTAGTGTGCGACGAGCAAAGACCTATTGCGCCCAGGCAAGTTGCGCACCTTCAGGTTCCCTTCCCTAATTCGTGCTCCCCGCTTGGGCCAGAGAACCCTTCACCGCCCTTAAACAATTGGCCTAGTCCCGAACGGTCATCTGATGATAGATCCCCATTTCACTCATTGAGGGTCAATGAGTGTTAACGCCTGTTAAGAGAAGTTACGATTTCGCAGGAAAAGACGTTTGTCCGGTACTCGACGGATGGAACCGCGAAGCGTCCTCCTACGTATTCCCAGTAGAAAGTCTTTCGGGGAGGTCTGCGGATGAGAATCAAGATCACCTCCGTCGTGGCCGATATTCTTACCGGATTGGCCGCCTTCGTTCTGTTCATCCTCGGTGATGCCTTCATTCATCTGGCCGCTGACCTGCGCCTTTGCATCATGAGCCTTGCTGTTCTGTATCTCACTGCGGGGTTCGTCCGTGGGCAGGGCAGCCCTGGCAGCGTCTGGCTGAAGGGACTCTTAGTGAGTTCCGGCGGTTCGCTCGTTCTGCTCATTCTGTTATGGGGGCAGTTGCTGCATCTCGTCGTCGCCGTGCTTTTGTTGATCGCGAATCTCTCCGCCATCTGCGGTGTGAACGCCCGCCGCCTCTGGCTGCGTTCCGCAAGCAGAGCAGCCTTGATGCTCCTTGTTCCCCTTACCGCACTTGCTTTAGTGGTGGTGACCGCCGCCCCTGGACTTGCCACCCGGATCGCGACTCGTCAGATGACCGCTCCCGCCCCCCTCTTTTCGATCAGGAAACTCGACGGCACGGTGGTGAATTCAGCTGAACTTCAGGGGCGCGTGGTCGTCCTGGATTACTGGGCCACTTGGTGCCCGGCCTGTCGGCGGGAAATGCCGGAACTTGAGAAGCTCTACCAGCGATACCAGGGAAACTCGCGGGTCAGCATCTGGGCCGTTGATGTGCGGGATGGCGGGGAAACCCCGGAAAAAGCCCGCGCCTATATGCAGAAGGCGGGATACACTCTGCCGGTCGCCTTGGGTAGCGAGACGTCCAGCGAAGGACTACTCAAACTGGAAGGTTTCCCTTCGCTTGTGATTATCGACACCCGCGGGCGGGTACGTCTGACCCATTCTGGCTATGATCGCTCCGAACAGTTCCAAACCAGGCTCTCCAGGGAGATTGACACCTTGCTCGCCGAGCAACCCTGAACGCTTCGGGTGCAGGCGCAATCGACTGTTTCACTAGTGAAAAGGGGCGTAGCCTTCATTCGGTTCCAGACCCGCAAAACCAGATCACGCTCTAACTGTTGCAAAATCCCCATTACGCTCAAAACCCCTTTCCCCAGAACGCCGGGCGTGGTCAATGAGCGCTAACGCCTGATTACGCCAACGATTAGCTATACTCTCTTGAGGCGAATTTAATGGACTCACAAATTGTCCAACAGGTGCCTGAACAGGGGAGACAGGATCGACCGCGCGGAGTAATTCCCATTGCGGCAATTCAGTTCGTTGTGAGTGCGCTGATTTGGCTTCCGTCTGGACTGCTGCTACTTAACGATGCGATCCTGTACCATCGCTATGCTGCCGCGGCCGCCGCTCCCCACGCACTGATCACACTTCCTAAAAGAAGCCATCCATACTACGAGGTGGTCGTGGGCCTTCCACTGTGCCTGTCCGTCATCGGGGTACTTACCGGGATAGGGCTTCTCAGGCTGCGCAGCTGGGCGCGACGAGTAACGCTTTGCATGGCAACCGTGCCCGCGTTTGCTTGCGTGGCTTATTTGAAGTTGCATCATCCCAAATACGTGAGCGACGCACTATTCGTCGTCCAAGATTTTACGAATGTACTCGCGGGTTGCCTACTGACAATTCTGCTACCTGTAAGCATTTGGTGGTGGGTATTCTTTATGCGCGCCGATGTTCGTTCGCGCTTTCGTTTGAAGAGCCAGCAGGCTCGGGAATCGACACCTATGTCGTAACATCCCGATTACGCTCATCTGCTAAGCGCTGTCCCCATGTTGCTCAATATCCGTCGGGCCGCATTTCACCATTAGAATACCTGCAATCCACGCAACGAGGAATCCGGGATGAAGGACACTTCAAAGGGGGGCGCTGTTATTCTGTTATTCTGTGGATCGCTTGGATCCTTACCGCAATAGCTGCAGGCGGACCCTTCGTGCAATTCGTATTCCTTCGGATTTTCCGTGTTGTGGGTGTAGAGCACCTGCCCTCTATTTTGGTCATATATATGTTCTTACTTTACGCCTTCGCTAAACCGATTTGCGTTTTGATTGCGGTCTGGTTTGCAATTGTGGCTGCAAAGTCCGGCATCCCGCAGCGTAGAAAACTGGTTACTCTCGCCCTAATGCTGCTGGCTGGCGCGTTTCTCCTCTATCAGGGCAGTGCTGTTAAGCACCAGTGGTGAGCAGAACGCTTGAGATCTACAGAACGCGGCGGGGGGTGGAACAGGATGGATTCCATCACAACCTTACTCGCGGAATCCATCACCGCCGCGCGGAGATCGTTGCTCGATGAACGTCGAGCCCAATATACCTTTCACCCCTCATCGAGCGCTGTTCCTTTCCTAGGTGATCATGCGAACGATGACAACCCACTTCAAAGGGAGCGCCTGTCAAACAGGCAAGGCTAAAGGACAGTTGGCGTAACATTGCGATTACACTCAAAATTCCCATTGCGCCCATAACCATAGGCTCGATAGTGTATTGCACTATGCAGACTTTAAACGTTGGCGCTGGCCGAACGGATGAAGAATATAAAGCCAACGAAGAGCAGCGACGCGCCGATTTGCTTGCTGAGAGCCGAAGTGACGCAGATTATTTCTTTTGGGCCGCAGGTCTATCTGTGCTTGCCACCGGCCTGCTTCCGGTACGACTGAACATTCTGGTCAACGTAGGCACGGTTGATCTTCTGACACTTTATGGCAGGCCGCTTGGCTCCTTCTATCCTTTGGTGGTCTACAGCACGGCGGCAATGTGGGTGCTCGTCATGTTGGGATTGGGATTTGCGGCTCGCAACGGACAACGTTGGGCTTTCCTAGCCGGTATCGCTATCTATGCTGCGGACATGGTTGCTCTAATCCTCACAGTTTCATTGTGGGCATTCGGGGTACATGCCTTCTTCTTGTTCAAATGGTTCCAAGGACAAAAGGCCCTGCAAGAATCAAAAAATAAGTAGTTGGCGAAAATGTATGGTCCGCCGCCGGACTGCAAGAGGTTTAAAGTTGACGAACGACAGTCCGCGTAAATGTATCCGGCCTTTAGGTGGAGAATGTTCTCCGGGCACTTGATGATGATACGTACGCACCGGTCCTTATAAATCCCTCGGTCATAAGGGACGCATTTTCGCCATCAGGTTTTCCGGCACG
>JASHNU010000080.1 GCA_030041475.1 Candidatus Sulfotelmatobacter sp. | reverse complement strand
TCGAAGGCCGGATGGCTGAGGGCAAAGGTTCCATCAATCAGAAAGGGAACTACCAGAGCACCGAGGTTATGGGGCGGGAGGTGCACGTGAAGGATGAATCGCGCTTTCCCGGCAAGTGGGCGTTCTTCATCTTCGACGATGCAAAGACTGCCAAGATGGTCGCAACCGACATGGCTTGCTACAGTTGCCACGCGGAGCACGCGGCGGTTGATACAACGTTCGTCGAGTTCTATCCCACGCTGCTGCCGATCGCCCGCAGTAAAGGCACGTTCAGTGCGAGTTATGTGAAGGAGAGTGGAGCGGGTCAAAAGTAGTGCGCTGTGCGAGGAGTCGGCAAAGCGGGATTCTCTATTTCCCCGCACTGGCCAGCTTTACGCCCTTCGACGACACCGCGTACCGCGCGATGCCCTTGTACAGCGCCTCGGCGATTTCTTCGCGGTAACCGTCGGAGCGCAACTTCTGCTCGTCGGTGGGACTCGAGACGAACGAAACTTCCGCCAGAATTCCCGGCATGGCGCTTTCGGTCAGCACCACGAATCCGGCTTCTTTCACGCCGCGGTCGCGCAGCCCGGGATTCTGCGTCGAGAGCGTGCCATATAGAGACCGCTGCACGCTCGCCGCCAGACGCCGCGACTGCTCGATGCGCTCATGCAAGTCCGCCGGCGAGAGCGTTGGCGCGATCGAGTTCTTCGCCCCAACTCCAGCGCCGGCGACATTCTTTGCGCCCGGCTCTTTCGGGCCGGCCTCTTTCGATCCCGGCGCCGAGAACGAGTTCGTGTAGTAAGTCTCCACGCCGCGGGCCGAAGGCAGGTCGCTGTAGTTGGCATGGACCGAGACGAACAGGTCCGCCTGCGCCTGGTTGGCGATATCGGCGCGCTGGTCGAGCGGAATGTAGTTATCGTCATCGCGCGTCAGGATCACTTCCCATCCCAGCCGGTTCTCCAGCAATTTGTCCAGCCGCTGCGCGATCTCAAGCACCAGATCCTTTTCCAGCAGGCCGCGGCGGCCAACCGTGCCTAGGTCCCACCCGCCATGTCCGGCGTCGACTACGACGCGCATCCTGGGCACGCGTGCCCGCAGCTGCATGTCTTCTTTCGTCGGCGGTGGAACGATGATCGCCAGCTTGTTTTCAGTTGCATTCGGGAACAGATTCACCGCGGTTTTCGGCGTCACTCCAACTTTACTGACTTCCATCACCAGGCGGTATGGGTTCGGCTCAAGGCTGACGGAAAAATTCCAGTCGGCTTTAGTCTCGAGCACAATGCGGGTCATTCCCGCCACAGGCTGCGCCACGCGAACGCGGTTGAGCAGCGCATCGCCGACATCAATCGTCTTGCCGGCGAGATCGGGCGACAGCTGCGTGTCATGCAAGTCGAAATAGATACGGTTCGGACTCGCGAGCCGGTGAGCCTCATATTGCACCTGGTCTTCCAGGTCCAGCACCACCGTAGTCGAGTCCACTGACGACCAGTGCCGAATGCCCGAGATGAGCGGAAACTTCGACAATTCCTGAGGGGTGGCCGGAGAATAAAGCTCAGTCTCGTCGGAAGTCACGTCTAGACTGGCGGCGGTGCCGGCTGCAGACTTGCCTGCCGTGGCCGCTGTTGCACTTTGCGATGGGGCCGGCGCCGCAGGTTTCGTGACTCTATCGCTCAGCAGTGCGACGTGAGCCAGTTGCGCCGTCCCCACTTTCCACCACACTCCGCCGGCAAACGCGGCGGCAACGACAATGCAAACCAGCAGCACCAGCATAGCCGGCCTGCGGGTCTCAGGTTCCGGCAGCGTAAGCGAGATTTTCAGCGCTGCCGGTTTTGCTGCCGCGACCGCGGCTTCCGACGCGGCAACTTTGTCAGCCGGCTTCGGCAGGTCGAGAATCGGCGCAGCAGCGGTGGCCAGCTTCGGAGGTTCTGGCTTCGCAATCTGGGGGATCGGTGGGGCCACGGGCTTCGCCGGCAGAGTTGCAACCTTCGGAACTTCTGCCTTGGAAACGGGCACAACTGGAACTGGCGGAGGAACCACTGGCACGACAGCCGGTTTTGAGGCGGCTTTTGGGGTTGTCGCTTCGAGCTTCGTCGCAGCGACCTGCGCCGACTGTGCGAAGCGATCCTCATCCTCTGGCTTCAGCGCGCCCAGCACAAGCTCCGCGAGCAGGCTCAGGTTGCGTATGTCGCTGTCATTGAAGGCGAATGGCCACGAGGAAAACGCCTCGAGCAGCCCAATCACCCTCCGCCGGCCGCACAACGGCACGGCCGCCATGGAGCGCGCGCCCAGTTTCCGGCAAGCCTGCAGATTCACACGCGGGTCGACTTCGGTATCGTCACAGTTGATGATCTGCGCAGTGCGGAAGCAGGCCCCAGAAAATGCCGAGTCGCGGTCGATGCGTTGCCCGATGTCCGGTCGCACCGTGCCGGCTGCGGCGCGCAAAACGATCTCATCGTTTTCCGCCAGCGCGATTGCCAGGCCGTCCGCTCCTGTAATGGCGACTGCCCGCTCGGCAACCAGCTGCAGCACTTCATCGAGGATGAACTGCTCCTGTTCTTCAAACTCAGCAGCCGGTGCGGCGTCAAATCCTTTATGCCTCGCCGCGAGAGCCTTTCTGTGGCGCACCTGCTGATGCAGCGCCGAAAAAGCCAGCAGCGCCTGCAGGGCGTCGCGTTGCGAGGGCTTGGGCGAGGGGCTGGCCGAGGAATGATCCGACCCGGCGACGAATTGTCCAAGCGACGAAGTCTCCGCCCCGCTCTGCTCGCGAGGCCATGCCGGTACGCCGTGCTCAGACACACCACTCTCCGGCACGCCTGCTCCTGCGTGCGCACTACTCCCGGGCATGTCCGGCTTAGAGGTGGTCGGTGCCATCAGGACACACTTCATCTGTAAGTTAACGGGTCTGTAGGGAGGTATGCAATTACCTGGGGGTGCCCCCTTGGACATGTCCTTCGGTAAGGCTGCCTGTGCTTCCCCACGCCTTCATCCCGAACCTCTGCAGTCACTCATTCTTTTGGATTCGCGCGGGATAACATTGCGAAAATAGCGGCTCGACCACCGGCGATTTCTCCAAGGCGGTGTTTATGGACGTGGGATTATCCGCGCGACAAGCGCGGGTTCGCCATCGGCATGAACTGCACACGCTGACCTACGTCACACTCGACCAGGCCAACGGCGGAATCATCCGCAATATTAGTCACGAAGGTATCGCCGTGCAGTTGGTGGCAGCCGTGCGCCCGCGGCAGCAGATGCGCGTGCGCTTCGAGTTGCGTCATCCCCGTCTGCGCGTGGAAACTCGCGGGGAAGTCGTGTGGGCGACTTTCTCCGGACAGTGTGGCATTCGTTTTCTCGACCTGCCCCCGCGCATGGCACGGCAAATCGACGAGTGGATTTTCAGCAATCTGCTCGAAGGCATCTCGCTGCATTCCCAGCTCGATCCGCCCGCATGGGATGGTCGACTACAGCCCAGATCCTCACTCGATGTTCGCGCTGAAAACGACGGGCTCATCGTGTCCGGCGATCCCGTCAAGGTCATCGAACTGCCCTTGCGTCATGAGCCAGAGCATACGAGCCGGGGTCAAGCGCGCAGTGGCGACCGGAACAATGGCGTTCGCCCGCAACCGACCGCGGCCGAGATGCCTGAGCCTGCGCCTGCGCTCGATTGGCTCTCGCAACCGCTATCCGGACGCAGCCTGGCTTGGACCATCAACCTGCTCGCCATCGTGGCCGGCCTGCTGCTGTTTGCTCTGATCTTTTTGAGCGTAACTCGCGAACTTCCCAAATGGCCGTTCGCACTGACCGCTGGAGCTGCAATTCTAGTGGCTGCTTTGTATTGGGGATTCTTCAAACTGTTTGGAGGATCAAGCCCCGGCGCACGCCTGGCGCGCCTCGCGGGCTATCACCTGGAGGAGGAAGAAGAGATGAAGAACGCCCGCTTCCGCTAGCGTTCACGGTGTCGGAGTCAGTTAACGGGGCGTCAACCGCCGCCTTAATTTGCCAGGAACTGCTGCGCCAGCCACAGCTGCAGCACACGCTCTTGCCGCGAAGCAATCTTCAGGAAGCGAATGCCCATGTTTCCGCGCTGATCCTGCCAGGCCACTTCCCCCTGTGCCTTCAGCTTCGACTTGGCGCCCGGCAGGTCGAAAGCGATGTGCAGGGGTTGCTGGATTTCGATGGGATTGTGCGTGTGAATCTGCATCCCACCCTGGCTGATGTTGACCAACACTGCGTCTTTTCCCTTGCTGCCTTTGCCCTTGAGCGCGACCGGAACTTCCAGGCCGGCGCGATGGTAACGCAGGCGTCCGTCGAGAATCATGTTGCGCGCCGCCGAGAGCGTGCGCACCGCCTGCTCCACCGAGATCGGTTTGGCGAAGGCGAACAGTGCGCCGGTATCGTCCAGCCGATAGTTGCAGCCCGGCCCGCCCATGATGACCAGCGGAACGGTCTTGGGCCGCCTCTCTTTACTTTGCAGTTGGCGCTGCAGTTCGCGCAGGAACTGCGAACTGCCGTGGAGATCGCAATCCACGATGAGGGCGTCGATTTTCGACTTGTTCAGCCGGACCATGGCGCGCTGCGGTTCTTCTTCGATCGCAACATCCATGTGAAGGCTGCTCATGATGCATTCCAGAACACTGACTTCCTGCCAATCGCGGGAAACCACCATCGAGGAAAGTGTCATGCAAGCACTGTAGCGGCGAGCGTAATCGCACCCTAGATAACCAACGTAATAAGGCTCTCGAAGTCGAAAGCTTGGGAAAGGCCGTCGAAGCCACGACGGAGCGATTGATTGAGGTCCGGGCAATCAGCTTTTTTTACACATAAACATGTTGGCTGTACTCGGTGCAGTCAGAAATCGGGGAGCCGATCACGTGGAACAGGTGTTCTTGGAGCAACGCGTATCGCGCGGCATCTATGGCGGATGTGTTTTGACCAGTTCATCGCGGCCGGATCCTTTTTTTGATGCCTCTTCTTGGAGTACTGACCAATCGGCAAATGGACATGCCGTAACGGCGAATCTGCTAGCGATGGTCCTAATGTTGTTTACCGCAGTGAGCTACGGACGCAGTGGCGCGAGTTTATCCGAGTGCGGGCTCCGCTCTTGCCTACTCAATCCATCCCACGCGCTGCAGGACCCAGCGCGGGCCCAGCCAGAAGAAGTGAGCCAGAAGCAGAGGAAACTGGCGGAGATCGTTGCCAAACGAACTGCTTTCCCCTCCGACAAGCAGCGCGCCTCGCTTCATGGCATACCAGTTGAACAGCGATGCGATGGCGGCAAGTACGGTCGAAACGATGACGGCGACCTCGGCGTGGGGTGTTCCCCGCCAGGCATGCACCTTGTACTCAATGACCTGACCCACGGTCGGCAGGCCAACTGCGATAATCATTGCTGTGAGCCAGACTGGTTTGCGGTTGCGGACGATCTGAACGACAGCGGCATAGCACCCCGCGTTGAATCCGCAGACGACAGCCTCGGCGAAAGTGGCTAAGGCCATCGCTTCCAGGCCATGGCGCGCCGCTGCCACTGCGAACACGGGCACGCGCAGCATGATGCTCAAAATCGCCGATTTCCAATTCCAGAGCAAGTAAACAACCTCGGCGGGCGTTGACATCGCCCAGACAGGCGTCCCTGCCAGAAGCCTGAACAGATCCCCAGCTACGTGCGCACAGTATAGCCTGCAGTTTTTCTGCAAATGTAAATGCGATGTGAATCGTTCGCCGTGACCAAGGTAATAAACAAATTCATCAAAAAATGTTTCAAACGTAATCATGCTTTTACGTGCGGTTGGCAGACTCCTACCCAAAGCCAGCAAATCTCCCATTCATGGAGAGCAAAGTGGGCAACCAGTTCACGTGTCTTTGGCAAGACCGCGATGTTACCCGCCAGTTCAAGACCGCCGTTTCGCTTCACGGACACACCAACCGCTCCAAGGAGAGTCTCTACTTCATTGGTGAGTTCATGAAGAAGCACCCTGCGCTTCGCTGCACACTGCCATATCTGGACCGCCGAGCGATGAGGGCTTCCGCGATTAAGCCCAACCTCTGGAAGGCCTATTGGACGCCACCTTTGCCGCCGCTCGAGGCCTTCACCGTAGAGCGCAAGCAAATCGAAGATAACCTCGGCATGCAGAGCCTGATCTCACTTACGGATCACGACACGATTCAGGCGCCGCTTCTGCTGCGCGTAGTGCCGGAGGCGCGGCGTATCCCGGTGTCACTGGAGTGGTCAGTGCCGTTCGCCGGCACTATTTTTCACCTGGGCATCCACAACCTGCCCACCGCCGAAGCGTCAGCGTGGGTCGAGCGAATGACGGCATACACCGCGCGTCCGAATCCGCAGGAACTACGCGACCTGCTGGCCGCTGTGGGGAAGATTCCTCAGGCCTTGGTGGTTTTCAACCATCCGCTTTGGGATTTGCCGCACATCGGCAAGCTGCAACACCGCAGTGCGGTGCGTGAGTTGCTTTCCGCCGTGAATCAATTTTTTCACGGCTTTGAACTGGGCGGACTTCGCAGTTGGCAGGAAAATCGCGAAGTGATCGAGTTAGCGCAGGCTTACCGCCGGCCCTTTATTGCCGGGGGCGATCGTCACGGGTGCGAACCGAGCGCCTTGCTGAACCTGACTAATGTCAACAGTTTTTCGGAGTTTGTGACAGAGGTTAAGGACGGCCACAGCCACGTGCTGGCGATGCCGCAATATGCCGATTGCGCCGCGCTGCGCGTCTACCACACCGTGCTTGACGTGATTCGTTACTACCCTGACCATTCCGTCGGAGCGCGGCACTGGGACGAGCGCGTCTACCATCCCGATTTGCAGGGTGTGCCCCGGCCGGCCAGCATGCTGTGGGATTTTCCTCCCCCGTTCATGACCAGAATTTTGAACATCGTGCGACTGGGCGAGACCGAGCCGGTTCGCAGCGCCCTGCGGTTCGCGTTCAGCCGAGGAGGGCAGCTGGCAAAAGTCAATCTCGACGCCGGACAGGGGGTCTCCGTATGAGCAAACATCCGTGTCGCGTCGCGTATTTCACCGATGCTTATCTCGAAGTGGATGGCGTGGCAAACACCGCGCGGCACTTCGAAGCCTATGCCCGGCGTCAGCAGATTCCCTTTCTGATTCTGCACGGCGGTTATGAACGGGAGCAAGTGATTCAGGATGGAACCATTACGCGCGTTGAATTGCCGCGCAGCCCAATCGGATTCGCGCTCGACCGCAAGCATGAGTTCGACCTGGCGTTCCTGCGGCATCTTTCCCGAACCGAAGAGATGGTTCGCGAGTTCAAGCCGGATGTGTTGCACATCACCGGTCCCAGCGATGTCGGCATTCTGGGCGCGTTGTTGGCGCACCGCATGAAGATCCCGCTGGTGGCGTCGTGGCACACCAATTTGCATGAATATGCCGAGCGGCGCGCGTTGCCGCTGATGTTCTTTCTGCCTCAAAGTTGGCGCTCCCGGCTCGGTGGGCGCATTCGCGAATGGAGCTTCCTGGCCACCAGCCGCTTCTACAAGATTCCCCGTGTCCTGATGGCGCCCAATCGCGAACTGATCGAGCTGCTGGAAAAATCGACAGGCAAACCCTGCTTCCTGATGTCGCGGGGCGTGGATACTGAACAGTTTCACCCGCGTCGCCGCGACCAGCGCGACGAAGTCTTTACGATCGGTTACGTTGGCAGGATCACCGTCGAAAAGAACGTCGAGTCACTGGTTGAAATTGAGCGCGGTCTCCGGGCTGCCGGCATCACCGGCTATCGTTTTCTCATTGTCGGTCAAGGCGCCAGCGAAGATTACTTGCGCGCCAATCTTGCCAATGCAGATCTCCCTGGAGTGCTTTACGGCGAAGATCTGGCTCGGGCCTACGCCAACATGGACGTGTTTCTCTTTCCTTCAAAGACCGACACGTTTGGGAATGTGGTGTTGGAGGCGATGGCCTCGGGTGTGCCAGCACTGGTAACCGACCAAGGTGGCCCGCAGTTCATGGTGAAGTCCGGCGTGACAGGATACGTCTGCGCCAGCAACGAAGAGTTTGTGGACTGCGTTCACCGCTTGCAACAATCGCCAGACGCGTTGCGCGTCATGCGCGTCGAGGCGCGAAAGCAGGCAGAAGGCGCTTCCTGGGACGCGGTGTTCGCTGCTGTCTATCGCGCCTACGAGGTGGCTCTTCGGCCTGCAACATCTGTAGGGCTAAATATAAAGCTGAGAGCCAGTGCCATCGCGAAAACCTAGCGGACCGAGGAGGACGAAACGAATGCCGAAGGCTCAGATCTTGACTTGCTTGGTGCTTGTGGCAGTTTTGGCGGCACATCCGGCGCAGTCTGCCGCAGTGTCCGATCTGTCGGCGGCGTCACTTTCGGCCGCGCCCCTCACGGTTGATCAGGTCGTCGATAATCTCGTGCGCAGAAACGCAGAACGCGCGGAAGCTTTGCATTCGGCAGAGGCCACTCGCGTTTATCACCTCGCTTATCGTGGTTTCCCGGGTGACCGCGAGGCCGAAATGACGGTGCGCGCCGTCTATTCCAGTCCCTCCACAAAAGATTTCCAAGTGATGTCGCAGAGCGGTTCGAAACTGATTCTCGATCGTGTATTCAGGAAATTGCTTGAAAGCGAGAAAGAGGCTGCAGCGCCGGAAATGCGTGATCGCAGTCTGGTGAACCGCGACAACTATGAATTTGCCCTGGCGGGATACGAGGAGTCGGGCGGAGGCCAGTACGTCTTGCAGGTTATTCCCAAATCAAAGAGCAAGTTCGTCTACCGCGGTAAAATCTGGGTCGACGCAAGCGACTTCGCCATCACTCGCATCGAGGCCGAGCCGGAGCAGAATCCTTCCTTTTGGACCAAGAAGAGCGAAATCCACCACGAGTACGTAAGAGTGCAGGGGTTCTGGCTGCCCGCGCGCAACCAGTCTGTCAGTTACATCCGGCTGGGCGGGCGTGCGACACTGACCATCGAATACAAAGACTACCGGATCAACAGTGCTCCTGAGTCGCCGACCGTTTCGGCTTCCGCGGCCCTTCGCAACTAGCAGTTGAAAAAAATTAGGACTTGATCGCTTTCCATGCTTCATCCCACCTAACAGTTTTCTCGCGGAAATTGACCCGGCAAGGCTAGCTTTTAGTTTTCTCCCCGGTCCCCCTCCATGCGGTACACTAAACAGCCGCCAGTGCAACCTTCCATGCCCAAAACCCTCGACGCGCTCCTCGGCAGTCTCGAAGCGGCCAAGAGCCGCTTCGGTCCGGGAGCAACCAGAGAAACGAAGATGCTGCTCGAGCAACTTTCCCGCCACAAGTTCACCGATGCGAAATCTCTCCTGCGCTTCCACGAATGCCTGCTGTTTCTGCGCGCGTTTCCCCACTCCGCGTCGCTGGTTCCGAAGGTCGAAAAACTGCTGAACACATTTCCCGATCGCATCGAGAAAATTCGCGCTCGCGGCGCCGACATGTCCGTTTTCGATGACTTCGACACCTCGGGCGTCGCCGGCACGACTATGCAAGACACGTTGAACTTTGAGGCTGCACGCTGGGTCGTGCACCGCATCCCGCGCAACCTCGAGATCGCGTGGGACGATTACGCCGAGGACTACCAGGCCGAGCATTCGATGGGAACGACCTGGCCGCGTTTTATTCCCTTGCTCGCCGAGGATGCCGACGTGGAAGCCAATATTCCTTGGCGGCGCTGGCTCGACGCTGCGCGCGGCCGGGAGCGCGACCTCGAATTTCTTATTAGCCAGTTCGAGAGACTTCCCGTTACGCCTCGCGAACCTGCCGAGATCTACGATTCCTTGCGCATCCCGGTCCGGTGGCACCTTCAGAATCTGAAACTCTCGCGCACGCGCAACTGGAGCCACCCTCGCCGGTTCTATTTCCACACCGGGCCGCTGATCATGCGCAGCCAAGTCTCCCTGGCAAAGGAACTCGCGAAGCCCGCACCGCAACTGAAAAAACTTTCAACGAGCGAGGGCGAGGCCGCGATGCAGACCATCCGCGAAGTCATGCTGGTCCGCTACCGCGAACTCTATGGCACCACGCTCGGCGATCCCCGCTCGGTGGTGCGCGCCGACCTTGGTGCTGACTCCGAGGGCCGGGGTGTCGTTATTCATCTCTGGAACCTGCCGCCCGAGCGGCGTCTGCCGCTGCGCGCCTACGTCGCTGGATTCACGCTGAAGAACGGAGTCCCGATCAACTACATCGAAGCCATCGGCGTTTGCGAATGGATCGAGGTTGGCTTCAACACTTTCTACACATACCGTCAGGGCGAGACGGCGTGGATCTATGCGCAGGCTTTGCGCTGCCTGCACGCCTTTACCGGTGCGACCACGATTTCCGTGTATCCGTATCAGATCGGCCAGAACAACGACGAAGCACTCGATTCCGGCGCTTTCTGGTTCTATCGCAAGCTTGGATTCCGCTCAGGCCGCGCCGACCTGGAGAAACTGGCAAGAAAGGAAGAGCAGAAGATCGCAGCTGATCCGCAATACCGCACGCCGAGAAGAATGCTGAAGTGCCTGGCAGAAGCGCACGTGTTTTATGAACTGGGAAGAGGCGCGAAAACTGATCAGATCGGTCCTTGGGATACCTTTTCCACCCGCAACCTGGGCCTGCGCGTGAACCGCTGCATGGCCCGCGAGTTCGGGGGGAATGCTCGCCGTATCCGCCAGGCGTCGGTCCTGCAGGTTACTCGTGCGCTCGGCCTCAATCCCGCAAGATGGACTCCATCGCAACGCCGGTCGCTCGAAAACTGGTCATTGATTCTGGCGCTGATCTCGGATCTCGCGCGCTGGTCGCCCGAAGAAAAGACAGGACTGATCGAGATCATCCAGTCCCAATCCGGCGCCAACGAAATGCAATACCTTGGGCTTACCCAGCGCCTTCCGCGGCTGCGCAGCGAACTGCTGCGCCTCGGATCAAGCGATTCCTGGTTGTAATCAAAGTAGGAGAATGTACCCCATCCTTCTTTACGACGGCGTCTGCGGACTCTGCAACGGGCTTGTGCAGTTCATCCTTCGGCACGATCGGGATGAGGTCTTTCGCTTCGCTGCCCTGCAGAGCCATTTCGCCGCGAAAATTCTCGCCGGCCACGGCGTAAATCCCGCCGCTCTCGATACCTTTTATGTCGTGCTGAACCATACCGTGCAGAACCATCCTGTGCTGAACCATGCTTTCCCGACCCATGCTGTCCCGACTCATTCCGTCCTGAACAACGCCTCCAGCCTCCAAAGCGACGATCCAAAGGCCGAAGCCGCGGAGGCAGAATCCCTGCTCTCCCGATCTGAAGCCGTCAACTTCGTTCTCCACGCACTCGGCGGCTTCTGGCGCTTCGCCGGGCGCGTCTTCGCGGCCCTGCCGCGCCCCATGCGAGACTGGATCTACCGCCTGGTCGCCCGGAACCGCTACCGGATTTTCGGCCGTTATGACACTTGTCCTGCCCCCAGTCCGGGCACCAGGGCCCGTTTCCTTGACCTTTGAGGATTGTTTGAGTTTGTCGACCCCGGTGACGCCAGCAAGTCGCTTTGCTTTCTCGGGTTACCTTTGCAAGTTCCTTCGTATTACTTCCGTGCCACTTTGATGGCACGGTTGTGCCTTGTTCCACTGATCAGGCGTTGCTATCGTGCCGATAGTGCAAGTAGTTCCTCCCCTAGGATGCAGAGCCGATCCTGATTGGGGGGTGTATATGCGAATGATGCATCTGTGCTACGCGGCGATTGGGTTTGCGGTGGCCCGCTGGATATTTCGCAGACAGCCCGTGCCTGTAGTTGACCCAGTCACACGGTTCCGGTCCCAGGGCCTTTTGTAGAACGGTTTTTCGGGCTTGGGCGTGCGCACCCGTTGCGCCTCCATTTCGTCAGCGCGCGCCCTCACCACCCCTACTCACCTCGAAATCCTCCGGCTCTTTTCTCCGATTTGCGGTGAACTTTACCCGTCGACTGGGCTGTTGTTTCTGCCTTGTAACCTTCAGCAGTGATGATCCGTTTGTGTCCAACCGCTTATGAACATTCTATGGACTCTTTACTCAATCTTTACAGCCTTCGATATCCAATAGAGTGAAGCGCTCGAGAGTAGGACGATTGTTCAAGGGAAGAAAGGCTAGGCATTATGTCGATGATTCAGGATGTGTCAGCGGAACGGCTGGCGAAAGTTTTCCATCACTATCAGGAGGCTCTGGCGCATGGCTGCAACGGCCGCGGCGCCGAGCAGACGTGGTCTTCCTGGGAGCGAGCCTCCGAGCAGGAACGCAAACTGCTGGTGGCTGCAGCGCGGTTGGCGATTCTCGAACTGGCGGCTGAGCCCGTCCCACCCTCCACCGAGCGCAAGTACTACGCCAAGCCCGGCGAGGCAGACTGGGGCTGCTAAGAACTCCTCCTGCCAGGATCTTCACTGTAACTTTCGTAGTACCTCAGGACTCCCTTGCGAATTCCTTATGAATTCCTGATCCCGCGCTTATGGGTGGCAGTGTCAAATCTTGTTCAGACCCCTTCCACTACAAGTGTGCCGGCGACATGATGGGAGTTGTAGCGCCAGCCGTGTGAGTCAGCGCACTGTCATTTCGGATGCGGTCGCGATACCTTTCGTGACGGAGGGCAGGAGAGTATCTTCTCCCCTGGCAGGTCTGCTTTGCAACATTTCATCCACGTAAGTCACTAGGAGAAATTATTTCCATGAATTCGAACGCGCACGAGTGCAAATTCTCGAAGAGGACTAGCTTGAAAAAAGTTGGCGAATGCGCCGTGCTGGCCGCGCTACTTGCCATCGGGGTGGTTCGCCCGCTTCATGCCCAGCAGGCGGCGCATGGCCCCTCCGCCGAGGGCAACGCGAATGATGCCGTAACCACAACCAGCAATCAACAGGGTACGCAGGAACTCCTGGCCGAACTTGAGGCAATGAAGAAACGCATCGAGCAATTGGAGGCACAACTCAAAGAGCGTGAAGCCGCGGGTCCGGCCGCTGCCCTGAGTGCGCCGCCGACTGTCCCGGCCGCAATGTTGTCCAATGCAATGCCTGCGATCGCTAAGACAGCGGTAATCGCGCCATCCACGAGCGCGCCCGTGATGTCGGCCTCTCTCGTGACCCCGGCGCAGACCGCCTCAGCCCAGCCTGCGAAGCAAGAAAAGATCGCGCCTTTTTCGGACTGGGACTGGACTTGGCTGAACGGCAATCCGCGCAACAAAGACACGGCATTCGACTCAAAGTTCTTCACGCCCGAGATTCGGGCCGACATAACATACAACTACGACTTCAACAAACCGGTCGACAATTCCATCGGCGGGTCGAGCGAAATGTTTCGCGCCAATGAAATCCAACTGGAGCAACTCGGCGTGGGCGGCGACTTCCACTACGACAACGTCCGCGCCCGCCTGATGACGCAGTTTGGAATGTATTCGGAAACCACGCCGCGCAATGACCCCAGCCCGGCAAAGGGGCAGTGGGATCTCGACACGGCCTATCGCTATCTGGCTGAGGCGTACGGAGGCTACCACATTAATGTACTGAACGGCATCAACGTCGACGCGGGCATTTTCATGTCGTACATCGGCCTGTTCAGTTATTACAACTACGATAACTGGGCCTATCAACCCTCCTACGTTTCGTCTAACACGCCGTGGTTCTTCAACGGGGTGCGGATCCAGATTTTCCCCAATCCGCACTTGAAGATCGAGCCTTGGATCATTAACGGGTGGCAATCGTACGGCTCAGCCAATACCAGGAAGGGATTGGGTGGACAGATCAAGTACACTCCATTCCCGTGGATGAACATCATCAGCAACAATTACGGCTTGGGACATGACGACTTGTACACGCCAAATCGGCAGCGCATCCACACCGACGACAGCATCGAGATCAAGTACTACGACCATCCCGAGAGAAGGCTCGACAAAATGGCGTTCACCTTCACGGGTGACATGGGATGCGAATTCGGGCCGAGTACAACGATTAACGGATCCTATGTGCAGGGCGTGGGCTGCCACGGCAACACCAAAGACCCGAAATCGATCGGCGGTGATTATTTTGGCGCGGGAATCAATCCCAAGCAGAGCTTCATCGGATTCATGCTCTACGACCGTACCTGGTTCAAGAAGGACAAGTACGCGCTCACGATCGGGGGCGGCAAGATCAACAACCCGGGGCGCTATCTGGTGCTGATTCCGCCCATCAATGGTGAAACCGCGCCGTCGGAGTCGATCAATTCTCCCTATTTCTCTGAGAATCCCTCAGACCCATTCAAAGCGTGGGATTCCTCGATCACGTTTGACTACATGCCGAGGCAATGGCTTACATTCCGCTGGGAATATGACTACCGGCACGCGAGCGTGCCCTATTGGACCGGCCACGGAGGAATTACGCCGCCTGGCACGGGCGGAGTTCCCTACACAAACAACGGGTATCCGGAATACTACGCGTGCAACGACGGAAATTCGTCGATGCAGCTGACGCTAGGGGCGGCACAGACAGCCTGTGCCGCGCAGGCAAGCACGGTGTGGTTCCCGGATTTACGGCGCGACGAGTCTTTCGTTGATTTCGACATTCTGGTGAAGTTTTAATCGCGCTTTTAATTGCAAAATGTGCGTATGCTGGGGGACGAATTCCCGTCCCTCAGCCTCTCCTAACCAGCAGAGGCATCCGCCAGCGAGCATGAGGGAGAAAGGCATGATGTATGAAATCCCATCTCGCGTGCGCCTTGGTGATGTTGGTGTGCCTGGGCCATGAGCAAGCGCTACAGGCGCAACAAGCGGCAGTCGCTTCGACTAGCGCAACGGACGATTTGCAGCAGCGCGTCCAGCAACTGGAAGCCGAAGTCGCCGAGCTGAAGCAAATCGTCAGGCAGCTTCAACCGGCTACGGGCGGTCCTGCTGCCGGGGCGGCGAGCGCCAGTGTGTCCTCGAAAGCGGATCCACGGCAGGAGTCACAGGTGCCGGCTGCCTCCACGTTGATTTCCAGCGTGAGTGCCGACGATCGCAAGGAACTCGATTTTCTCCACGGCACCACCATCAATCTCGGGCTCGATACCTACTACGAGTACAATTTCAACAATCCCGTCGGGCGGGTCAATCTGCTGCGGGCCTATGACGTTCTGAGCAATGAATTCAGTCTGAATCAGGCCAGCATGATTCTCGAACATGCGCCCGACGTGAGCGCCGGACGCCGTTGGGGCGGGCGTCTCGACCTGCAGTTTGGGCAAGCCACCGACACGCTGCAAGGAAATCCCAGCAATGAGCCCAGGCCGGATATTTATCGCAACATATTCCAGGCGTATGGCACGTATGTTGTGCCGGTCGGAAAGGGTATCAACATCGATTTCGGCAAGTGGGGAAGTTCCCTGGGCATTGAGGGCAATTACACCAAGGACCAGATCAATTACTCGCGGGCGTTCTGGTTCGATTTCCTGCCCTTCTATCACATGGGTGCGCGGGTCAATATTCCCGTGAATGATCGCTTCAGTATGAACTACTGGATCGTGAACGGAACGAACCAGGTGGAAGCAACGAATGGTTTTAAAGACGAGCTGTTCGGATTCGTCGCCAAGCCCGTAAAAGCGGTCACATGGACGATGAATTACTATCTCGGCCAGGAGCATCCCGATCGTGCGCCGGCCACGA
Source organism: Candidatus Sulfotelmatobacter sp. (assembly GCA_030041475.1). GTDB lineage: Bacteria > Acidobacteriota > Terriglobia > Terriglobales > Acidobacteriaceae > Sulfotelmatobacter. The sequence continues at coordinate 109,462 of JASHNU010000080.1, read as the reverse complement.
ATTGCGGCCCTATACCGGTGCAGCCGGGCCTTTGTTTTACTGCGATCACGCCAGCGCCCAACGGGAAAACTCACATATTCGACAGCTACGTCACCTGGCAGCCGACTCCGAAGCTCGTCTTTTCGCTCGAGGGCGACTACTTCCTGCAACGGTTGTGGCAGAACGCGGCGCCAGGGGAATCGTCCGCGCCTTCGCATGTGGACGGCGGGGCTGCATACGTTCAGTATCAACTGTCACCCAAGCTCGCGCTTGGAAGTCGCGCGGAGTACATGTCGGATCGCGGAGGTCTCTACAGTGGACTGACGCAGGCGCTGAAGGAGAATACCGTCACGTTCGACTATAAGCTGGCCGAGGGTTTTCTGATGCGCTATGAGTGGCGGCGGGATTTTTCCAATCAACCCTCGTTTCTGTCGGACACGCAAGGCTTGCTCAAGAAAAGCCAAACTACCGCGGGCGTGGGAATGATCTGGTGGTGGGGACGAAAGGAAGGATCATGGTAGCGGGCAATAACTTGGACACTACCGGCCCATTGCCGTTGGCGACGCCGCCCGGATTTTATGAGACTGCCGCTGATTCGCTGCATGCTAGACTACCCACAAATCCCGCAACTGAGGGTACGCGATGAAATTCGGCGTCATCATCTTCCCCGGTTCCAATTGCGATCATGATGCGTACTGGACGGTGCAGCACGTCCTCAAGCAGCCAGTGACGTTCCTCTGGCATGAATCGCACGACCTGGAAGGGTGTGACGCAGTGATCGTTCCCGGCGGTTTCGCTTATGGCGACTACCTGCGCACCGGCGCGATCGCCAAGTTTTCACCGGTCATGGAATCGGTACGCAAGTTCGCCGATGGCGGCGGATTGGTGCTTGGCATCTGTAATGGATTTCAGATTCTTTGTGAATCCGGCCTCTTGCCCGGGGCGCTCATGCGCAACGTTGGCCTGAAGTATGTTTGCAGGCCGGTTCAGGTGCGTGTGGAAAACGTGGAGACTCCTTTCACCAACGCCTGTTCCGAGGGCGAAGTGCTGACCATTCCGATTGGCCACATGGAAGGAAACTACTTCTGCGATGAAGCGACCCTCACCGAATTGCAGCGCGAGAATCGCGTGGTGTTTCGTTATTGCTTGCCCTCCGGCGAAATTTCGCCGTCGGCCAACCCGAACGGCTCGTTGGACAATATCGCTGGAATTTGCAGCTCTGCCGGCAATGTCGTCGGCATGATGCCTCATCCTGAGCGCTCGGCCGAGCCGGAATTAGGCTGCACTGACGGGTTGAAAGTGTTCCGCTCGCTGGTCGGAGCCATGGCGGCCCGATAGTTCGTTGTTCCTTCCCTGCAGCAAAAACATCGGGATACAGCAAGGCCCGGTGCCAAGTAAATAATCTCCAAAAATATTTCTTTATCAACAGGCTTCTTGGGTATATTGTCGTTGCTTCTTCCCCTGTCGCACGGGCTCCCGAGTCCGAACTTGCCGTACCCCACGCTGGGAGGCGTGTGCTCAGATGACAGCGAAGCAGATTCTCGATTCCTTCTCCGAAACCTTAATGCAAGATGAACGAATTCTCAGCGCTCAGGAACAGGCGTTGCTGAGCGCAGTTCTTCAGCACGCCAGATCAGCGGCGGGAGAAAACGCGGCAGTCCAGGAAGCGGTCCGCGCGGTGATTGCCTCCGCAGTGGGAGAGACCGTGGCGCAACGGGCGTTCTCTGTGTTGGGCGCCAGCGTTGTGGAGCGCATACTGGAAAGCAGCGCTTTCTCAATTTCAACGACTGAGGCTGCGCGGACGGCCGATGTGTATGCCCGGGCTCCGCAGCCACCGGCTCCGGGTGCGCCGCAGCCGCCTGCACAAACGCCACGGCACCCGCAACCGGCGAAAGCCCCACAACCACCTGCCCCCGGCGCGCCGCAACCGCCCGCGCAAACGCCACGGCACCAACCGCAACCGCCCGCAAGGGCTCCGCAGCCACCGGCTCCGGGTGCACCGCAACCGCCAGCAAGCCAAAGGCGCACGATCGCGGTCTCAGAGGCGAGCGTTGCTGTGGTTGACCGTCCGCCGGTCTTGCCGGCGAAATGCGTTGTTCTCGATGAGTTCCTCGCTTCACAGGAAGTCGAGGAGCTGAGAACCTATGCCCTGCAGCACGAAGCTGACTTCCGCACGAGCGCGGTCGTTTCTCCCACAGACGAAGGCGGCGTGGTTGACTACGAACACCGCCGCTCCCGCGTGTTGATGGACCTCGGGCGACACCAGGAGTTGATGCTCGACCGGATTAAAGCCGTATTGCCGCAGGTTCTCGACAAACTGGGTATGGAGAAGTTCGCCATCGCCGACGCAGAGGTGCAGATCACCGCCAGCAATGACGGCGACTTTTTCCTCTGCCATAGCGACTCCGGCAATGAACTCGTTTCCTCGCGCCGCCTGACGTTCGTTTACTTTTTCCATGGCGAGCCGAGGCAGTTTGAAGGTGGAGAGCTGCACATTCATGACGCGCGCCTGGAAGGGGGCAATTACGTCAGTGAAGGCAGCTACCAGACGATCGTCCCAGGGCAGAACCAGATCGTCTTCTTCCCATGCGAGTTGCTGCACGAAATCACGCCGGTGAAGTGCCCATCGCAACTCTTCGCCGACAGCCGCTTCACCGTGAACGGATGGCTTCGTCACTAAACAATTCGTGGCAACGCAATCCGGCCTGGCGGGAGTGGATGACAAGCCTGATGGGAGGAGTGTCGGAGCAGAGTGGTGCGCACTCTGAATCGACATTTCCTCCTGATCAGTTTTATTGCTTGCTCGATGATTTGGCGCTGCATCTGATTCCGCAACCCGCAGTCCGAGCACTGCGCCGGCAAAGCACTGAGTCGCAACGTCTGTTTCTGAATCCCGATTGCGTTTTTTGTTCGGGGACGGAATTGCCTCAGCAGTTTGAGGAAGAAAACCTGGTTTGCGGATTTGCGCGGCAGGGAACCGTTGCCTGGGTTCGAGACGCTGCAACTTCCACGCTGCTGCCATTCTGGCTGGGGCCGCAGTTGGATGCGATAGTGCGAAGTCTTGGACAGGACGAGCCTGTTCCGTCGAATCTGGGCGATGAAGCACGGATGTTGTTATCCGCGGCGGCGATTTTAGTTCCACAGAATCACGCCACGCTTCATTGCCGCCAATTGGAAGAAACGGTAAGAAAATGGGGCCCGCTGTTTCGCGAAGCAGGCTACGCCCCACTCCGCAGCTTGATTCATCCGTTTCATGTTGCTGCGTTGCGGCGGTATTACCGATATCTGATTCGCACCGGCGCGATCCCGCTCGGCGATCACCAAAGCTCGCTACGCTATGTGGCGTATAACGAACCGGTGGCACGTTTCTTTCACCGCTCGCTCGTCCCAACGATCAGCGTCTTGGCGGGCGAGCCACTCAAAACGTCGTATGTCTACATGGCGTCGTATAAGAGCGGAGCGGAACTCAAGAAGCACACGGACCGCGAGCAATGTGACTTCAGTATTACACTGTGCCTGGATTTTTCTCCCGAGCCCGTGCTCGAAACTCCGTGGCCCATACGCCTGGATACGAACCGAGGCACGGTGACCGTCTATCAGGCGTTGGGAGACGGTCTCGCGTACCGCGGCGTTCGATTGCCACATTACCGCGACCGTCTGGGAGAGGGGCGGACTTCAACCTCCATCTTCTTCCACTACGTAACGGAAGATTTCGCCGGATCGCTCGACTGAAGAAAAGCACGCGAGCTACTTCAGGCCAGAAACGAGATAGAGAACGGACAATGTCTGGTTATAACTATAGGCAAAGCGACGGCCATCGCGGCTGACGACGACCGGCGACACACTGACCACGCCCGCAGGCACGCCCGGTCGTAACTCCTGCACGACCATCTGCTTGCCCGTGGCGATATCGATTTTGTAGATCTTGCTAGGCAGCTCGCCGGGACGATAGCCGTAGAGCATCGTACTGTCTTCGGAAAATCGGACCGGCTGGAAGCCCGTTCCGAGTCCGGGAATTAATCGTGGCTCGCCGCCTGCCAGCGGGTAAAGCCCTACCGCGTAGTTAGGCCCCGTACCAGCCACGAAGCGCATGTCGGGAGATGACGGGCCGCAGGCAACGCCTTCCGGAGTCACAGCTCTGGGTCTGGCGCCGCCCAAATCCAACACATAACATCGCTGTCCGTGGCCAGCCTCATTGCCATTGGCGGTGATGCTCTTTCCATCCGCAAGGAACTTCGCCCATCCGTTATGGATGTGCTCCAGACCCCTCACGCTGATCGGGCGAGGCTGGCCGGCGCCGATCGGCAGCAATGATAGATGCTCCGGATTGCCCGTAGAGATAGATACAGCCCACTTCCCATCCGGCGAAATTCCGCCGGCACTACCCGGTCCGAGACGAACAGGGAGCGAGCCATCGAATCGGCGCATCGCGACAGCATAGTCCTCGCCCGCCGCCTCGCTGGCGTCCTCGAAGATCAGGAACTGATCATCCGGAGAAATATCCTTGGCCAGGCTCCAGTCGTGCCACGACAGGTCGACGTCTTCTTTGCTACCGACGATTCCGGTTGCCATCGCCACGCGCCGAGAATTCAGTGTCAGCAACACACGGCTATCGGCACTGACATCTTGCAACGTCACGGCCACGGGTAGATCGAGCAAGGTGCGCGTCTTACCCGAGAGCGTCACCGCAATCAGGCTCAGATTGATGCCTTTATCGGCAGCGGTGAACCAGACTTCTTTTCCGTCTCTACCCCACGCCAATCCCTCCACAGACTCCCATTGCGGCGTGAGAATCTGAATATGGCCCGACATATCTGACACGCGAACAGTTCCCCGATCGTCCCACAGCGCAGGGTGATCGATGAAGGCGATGTGATCGCCTTGCGGCGAAAAGCGAATGTGGCTGATCCACCCTCCGCTCTGATAGAGCACCTTACCGATGGGATACTCCAGGCGGCTGTGCCCGTCCACGTAGTGCACCACGGCTAACTTGCCCGCCGGATCGCAATCCGCCCAGCGAACATCGGACAGCACCTCGCGCGGAGATCCTCCTGCCAGTGGCGCCACCGCCAGCATGCCACCTGCCGTATCGGGACCGGTGTGAGTCCCATGCAACAGAACCGCCAGTTCGTTGGTGGGCGAAATCGCCAGCAGATTCGCATCACGCAGATTCAATGGCTGCGCGAGCGCAGAATTCCCGACCGTCGAAAACAGTTGCACCGGTCCACCGTTCCACATGGCGCCGTAGACAATGGATTGTCCGTCGCGGGCAAAGCGAGCGGTATACACGGTTCCCGCCTCGAAAGTCAGACGCTGATACGAAACGGGAGCGGCTGGCGGTCGCAGTTGAAGAATCAGCAACAGCAAAACACCGAGCGCCAGCACTGCTGCCATAGCCCGAAGCACACGGGAAGTTCGCCGCGTTCGCGGCAGCGTGAGCGGTAATCTTGCGCTCGACGAACCGGAGAGAGTTTGCAGCGCGAAGGCCAGATCCCGCGCCGACTGGAACCGGTTTTCGGGTTCCTTCTCCAGGCAGTGTTTGATGATGTCCTTATACGCTGGCGGGATCGAGGCCTGATCGAGGTTGGAGTCCGGCGGCTCTTCGCGCAAGACCGCGGTCATCGTGTCAACTTCCGTCTCGCCGTGAAAGGCACGGCACCCGGCCAGGATTTCGTAGAGAATCGCGCCAAAACTGAAGATGTCGCAGCGATGGTCGACCGGCCTGCTGCGCAGTTGCTCCGGCGACATGTAGGCGACCGTGCCGATTACGGTGCCGCTGCGCGTCACAGTGGGCAAATTCTGGATGGCACGGTCGTCTTCCGCCGGAGCCTGCAGCTTGGCCACGCCGAAATCCAAAATCTTGACCCGGCCTTCGTTGGTCAGGAAGAGATTCTCCGGTTTCAGATCGCGGTGAACCACGTGACGGTCGTGCGCGGCGGTAAGTCCGTGTGCGATCTGCAGAGCCCAATCGGTGGCCTCGCGCAGGGGGATCGGGCCTTCCTCGAGGCGCTGCCGCAGGGTTTTACCCTCGAGCAGTTCCGAGACGATGTAGGGCGTGGTGCCTTCGAAGCCGACGTCATAAATGGCGAGAATGTTGGGATGGTTGAGAGCCGCCGCCGCCCGGGCTTCCTGCTCGAAACGGCGTAAATGGTCCGGATTGTCGCTGGATGCCGGCCGGATCAGTTTCAAGGCGACCTCGCGCCCCAGCCTTTCATCGCGCGCGCGAAAAACTTCGCCCATGCCTCCGGCTCCGATTTTTTCGAGGACCCGATAGTGCCCCACTAGCTGACCAGTATTCACCAATAACCCCGGGCGCGCCTTGCCACGGCATGTTAGGGAGGAGCGCAGATAGTGTCAATAGCACAGAGCTGCTAAAACGACATTTGGCATGACAAAGGCGGGGAAAGAAGAACTTTCCGGAGGGCAGTCCAGGGGAATCGGGGGTCCGGTAGAATGGGCCATGGCCGATACCTTCAGCGCAAAGCTCGCGAACATAGTTCTGCCGGAAGCTGGCGGCAAGCAAGTTCGCTTAGGCTCTCTATGGGAGACCGGTCCCGCGGCGCTGGTCTTTCTACGGCACTACGGCTGAATTTTCTGCCGTGAGCATGTCGCGCAGTTGCGCGAACACGAGGCCCAGTTCAAACAAGCCGGAGCCAACCTGGCCGCGGTCGGGCTGGGAGACATGAACTATGCACGCCTGTTCCGGGAGGAGACCGGCATCGCGTTTCCCCTGATGGTTGATGAAGACCGGGCGGCGTATCAGGCCGCCGAATTAAAGTCGGAGAATCTGCTGCACCTGCTGCGCCGCGACAATGCCGCTGCACGGGCTCGTGCCAAGGCCGCCGGCCACAGACAGCACCGGCTCGGCCAGAATCCTTTCCAGCTTGGAGCCAGCTTCGTGTTCGGGCCTGGAAACCGAGATCTGTTCGTGCACATCAGCCGCACATTCGGCGACAACGCCGATCCGCAAGCCCTGCTATCGGTCTTGCGCTGTGAGGCTTCGCAGTGAAGGATCTTCAAAGCGGCAAGAACGGTATTGATCTAATTCCACGTTCCGGTGTGACTGAACAGAGGCCTCGGGCCGGGAGGGACGCCATGCTATAATCCATGTTCGCCTGCATGCAGACCGAGGCATGCTTTATCGAGGCAAATCTGTGATCTCCCCTGAAGGCGAATCCTGCGCCAAACGAAGCTCTTTAAAGCGAGATACTTAAAGACGAGGTCGAACTATGTCCGGCCATTCCAAATGGGCCACAATCAAGCACAAGAAGGGCGCGCTCGACGCCAAGCGCGGCAAGATTTTTACCCGCCTTATTAAGGAAATCAGTATTGCTGCCAAGAACGGCGGCGGCGATCCCGACTCCAATCCGCGCTTGCGCACCGCGATCACTGCGGCCAAGGCCGAGAACATGCCGGCCGACAACATCAAGCGCGCGATTCAGCGCGGCACGGGCGAGCTGCCGGGCGCCACGTACGAAGAATTCACCCTTGAGGGCTACGGTCCCGGCGGCGTCGCCATCCTGCTTGACATCAACACCGACAATCGAAACCGTACCGTCAGTGAAATCCGCCACGTCTTTACCAAGAACGGCGGCAACATGGCCGAAGCTGGCGCCGTTTCCTGGATGTTCCACAAAAAAGGCGACATCATCGTTCCGAAATCCGCGGCCAAAGAAGACGACTTGATGAACATCGTGCTTGAGTCTGGCGGCGAAGACCTGAACGATGACGGCGAGAACTGGGAAATCCTGACCGAACCGCACTCCTACGAAGGCGTGCTCGAAGCCGTGAAGAAAGCGGGGATTACGCCGGCATCCTCGAGCGTCGCTTACATTCCGCAGAATTACATCAAGCTGGAAGGGCAGGCCGCCGGCACCATGATCCGGCTGATGGAAGCGCTCGAAGAGCACGACGACGTGCAGAACGTTCACGCCAACTTCGACATCGATCAGAAACTGCTGGAAGAAGTCGCGGGATAGTCCTCGACTTTGACCCTGCAAGAAGCGAGCCGCCTCGAGCGAGGCGGCTTTTCTTGTCTGACGCCGATGCTGCATTTCCACGCAAGGTTGCGAAAGTTTTCAACACTTCCGTGGAAAATTCTGTGGAAAACAGGCAGAGTATCTCCGTAAGTGACTCTGTGAGAGAAGCTTCAACACTTTGCACTGCGCCGAGTGCTGGCACTTTCCGGGTACAACCGGAGGTAACTCTCACCTGAAAGTCCAATGAAAGTGCGACTCGACAAACTTCTGGTGGACCGTGGGCTGGCGGCTTCGCGCGAGCGCGCACAGGCGCTGATTCTGGCCGGCAAAGTTCTGGTGGATGAGCAGAAGCTGGAAAAATCAGGGGCGCAGGTTGCTCCCGAGAGTGAGATTCGTCTACTCGGGGAGGATCTCAAGTACGTGAGCCGCGGCGGTCTGAAGCTCGAGCGCGCATTGGCTTACTGGAACATCGACGTGAGGGGGAAGACCTGTCTCGACGTCGGTGCGTCGACCGGTGGTTTCACGGATTGCCTGCTGCAGCATGGCGCGGCCCGCGTGATCGCGGTCGATACGGGCTACGGACAGATGGATTTCAAACTGCGCCAGGATCCTCGCGTACGCTTGCTTGAGAAAACGAATGCGCGCAATCTGACGCGCGCGGCGGTTGACGAGCGTGTGGATTTTGTCGCGATGGATGTCTCGTTCATCTCGGCAGCTCTCGTGTTGCCAGCGATCGTCGCTGTAGCGTTTCCAGGATCGACCGATGAGCGCAAGGGACGGCAGATCGTGGTCCTGGTGAAGCCGCAATTCGAAGCGGGCAGGGAACAGGTGGGCAAAGGCGGCATCGTGCGCGATCAGGCTGCGCAAATCGCTGCCGTAGAGAAGGTCCGGGCCGCGCTCATGAATCTGGGCGCGACGCAGACCGACGTGATCGAGTCGCCCATCCTCGGCGCCGAAGGCAATCGCGAGTTCCTTCTGTTGGGCATCTTCTAGTCCCCTGTGCTCTCTGTGCTCCCTGTGGTCAAAGCCCTGAGATTCTGTACAATCTCTATTTCGCCATGGCCAGCCCGCAATCTCCCCAGAAAACCGCGGCTATCATTTCGCGGCCAGACCGTGCCGAGGTCGCGCATATCCTTCCCGGATTGTTGAAATGGCTTGCTGAACACGGCTATCACGTCATCATTGACGCAGAGACAGCCAAATACGCGACCACGGCGGAAGTCGTGCCACGGACGCAAATGGCGTCACGGGCGCTCGATCTGGTCGTTGTTCTCGGAGGCGATGGGACGTTATTGTCGGCGGCGCGGGTTACCGCAGCCATCGACGTCCCGCTGCTCGGCGTCAATCTGGGTTCACTGGGCTTTCTGACCGAGGTCTCGCCGCAGTCGCTCTACCAAATGCTCGAAGCGATTGCACAGGACCGTGCTCCGGTTGAGCATCGAACGCTCATGCAGTGCGAACTGCTCCGAGGCGAGTCCGTTCGCGGCAGCTATCTGGTGTTCAACGATGCAGTCGTTAACAAGACTACGCTGGCCCGCCTGAATACGTATGAGCTCTATATCGACAAGACTTTTGTGGCCAGTTATCGCGCCGACGGAATGATCGTCGCCACGCCGACAGGTTCAACGGCATATTCGCTTTCTGCCGGCGGCCCGGTTTTGATGCCGACCGTTCATGCCATCGTCATCACGCCGGTTGCGCCGCATTCGCTGACGCATCGCCCGCTGGTCGTGCCGGATCCCGTGGAGATTGAGATTCTGCTGCGCAGCGAGGAGGAAGTTGCCTACCTCAGCCTCGACGGCCAGCCCGGCCTCGACCTGCGTGATGGCGACCGCGTGCGCTGCCGCCGCTCCGAGCATCAGGTCACGCTGTTCCGCTCGGGGTCGGATTTTTTCCAGGCGCTGCGGACGAAGTTGAAGTGGGGAGAAAGAGAGAGCTGACAAGAAGCTGCCGCATCCATGTTCGGCGTGCTCACACTTCAGAGCGTAATAGATCGGACACCTTCTCCCGCCGCCGAATTATTTTGGAAGATTTTCCTGTGACCAGCACCTCGGCTGGCCGCGGTCGCGTGTTGTAGTTCGACGTCAACACCATTCCATACGCACCGGCGTCGAGGATGGCAAGCAGGTCGCCTTCCTGCACCTCTGGCAGTTCGCGGTCGCGCGCGAAAAAGTCTCCGGTCTCACAAACTGGGCCGACGACGTCCACGACTTCAGATCTCTCCGCGTCGCGAGAATGCCGTGCGACCGGAACAATCTCGTGATAGGCGCCGTACAGTGCCGGCCGGATCAAGTCGTTCATGGCAGCGTCCACGACCAGGAATCGTTTGCCATCATTTTGTTTCCGATAAATCACCGACGTGAGCAAGAGCCCTGCTGGTCCTACGATCGAGCGCCCCGGCTCCAGCAGCAGGCGGACATTCAGTCCTTGCAGCGGTGTGGTCAGCGCCTGGGCATACCTGGCGACGTAATCGGAAAACTCGCCGCCTGAATTTTCGTGATCTGGATTTTCATAGGCAATTCCCAGGCCGCCGCCGGCATCGACGTAATCGATTCGATGGCCGTCGCTGCGCAATTGGCGAACCAGTTGCGCGACGCGCGCCAAAGCTTCGCCAAAAGCTGAAACGTCGGTGATCTGCGACCCTATGTGTACGCTCACTCCGCAAACTTTGAGATATCGCGAACCCGAAGCTTTGGCATACAGGCCGCGGGCATCATTGATCGGCACTCCGAACTTGTGCTTGTGCAGGCCGGTCGAGATGTAGGGATGAGTTTCTGCGGCCACGTCGGGATTGACCCGCAATGCCACCGGAGCCGTTCTGCGCTGACGGCCAGCGCACTCGGCGAGCGCCGACAGCTCCGAGTCGCTTTCCACGTTGAAGAGCAGAATCCCCGCTTTCAATGCAGCCGTCAGCTCTTCCTGGGTCTTACCAACTCCTGAGAACACAACTTTGCTCGCGGCCTTTCGGTCGGCAGCGAGAACGCGCCTCAGTTCGCCACCAGAAACTACATCGAAGCCGCATCCCTTCCCGGCGAGCAAGCGCAGAATACTCAGGTTGGAATTTGCTTTTACCGAATAACAGACGGTGTGCGGAATGCCGCAAAAGGCCGCGTCAAACGCTTCATACCGCTGTCTGATCATGGCCGCGGAGTAGACGTAGAGCGGTGTTCCATATCGCTCGGCCAGACTAGGCAGGGCAGCGCCCTCGCAATAGAGAACTAATGGAACGCCGCGCTTGGTCTGGCGCTTGGTCTGGCGATAGATAAATCCAGGCGGGCGCCCCAGAGTAAAAGCCTGCGCTCGAGAGTTCATTTCTTCTTCTGGGAAGTCGGCGATTTTTCCGAGGAGTTCGGCTTCACCCGGATGGCTACCACGGTTTGATCGTCGAACGTCTCCACGCCCGCCGAGTGTTCGGCAACCGCCTTAAAAATACAATCCACGAGATAATCCACCGGTTGGCCGGCGCACTCGCCGATGATCTGTTCGACGCGGTGCCTTCCGAAAAGGTCGCCCTTGCGATTCCGCGCGTCGAGAATGCCGTCGCTGAAGAAAACAAACATCTCGCCCGGTTTCATGCGGAACCTGAATTCGTCGTAATCAGCCTCGTCAAACAGGCCGAGGGGCAGGCCAACGGCGTCAATGATTTCGTTGTTGCCTCCGTGCACATAAATCGGCCGGGGAAGGCCCGAGTTCGCAACCGTCAGAGTGCGGTGTTCGTCATCCCACACCGCGTAAATCAGAGATACGAACTGCCCTTCGATGCGCCGTTCGGCAAGCGAAAGATTCACGGCCGACAGCATTTCTGCCGGTCCCGGCTCGATGGGAGCGTGCGAGCGCAGTATGCCGCTCACCAGTGCCGCGTAAATGGCGGCTGGCGCGCCTTTTCCGCTCACATCTCCGATGACAATGCCGAGTCGGGACAGCGAATAGGGAATGAAATCATACAGGTCGCCGCCGATCGTGCGCGCAGGAACGAATTTCGCTGCGACCTCCAGATTCGCCATCTTTGGGTGCGACTGCGGTAGCAACTGTCCCTGTAACTCACGGGCCAGCGACAAATCCCGTTCCAGCCGCCGCTCCTGCCGTTCGATCTCCTCGTAGAGTCGCGCGTTCTCGATGGCAATTGCGATTTGCGCCGCCAGGGTCATCATCATTCGTTGGTGCTCTTCCGTGAAAAACCCGCGCCGCGTGTGCTCCAGATCGAGGACGCCAATGACTTTGCTCTTGTAAATCAGAGGCACGGCCAGTTCGGAGCGCGTTTCGGGATTCGTCTCAATGTAGCGAGAATCTTTCTTCACGTCCGGAACGAGCACCGCCTGCCGACTTTCCGCCGCGGCCCCTACCAGGCCCCGACCAATCGGGATCTCATGCTTCAGGTGAATGTTTTCGTTGAAACGCAGGGAGAAACGGTGCTGCAGCTTCTCGCCCGGTGCGTCGACCAGCAGGATGCTGAACATCTGGTAATCGATCAAACGCCGCACCAGTTCGGCGATCCGGCCCAGCAGTTCGTCCAGGTTCAGAATTGAAGTCAGCTCGCGCGCGATCTCGTTTAAGAGCAGAAGAATTCGCGCCTGCTTGGTCGTGCGCGTGTAAAGCTGGGCGTTCTCAATTCCCGCAGCCATGCGCGACGCCACCAGTGTCAGCACCCGGCGGTGTTCTTCCGTGAAGTAGCCCGGCTCGCGGGCCTCGATGTCAATCACCCCGATCACGCGATTCTTGGTGATCAGCGGAACCGCGAGCTCCGAGCGCACATTCGGCACGGCCTCGATGTAACGCGGGTCCTTGGTCACATCGTCAATGAGCACGGCCTGTCGTGATTGCGCTGCCTGGCCAACCACTCCCTCGCCGACCTTCACGCGGCCGCGCTCAGTGAATTCAGGCGGATAGCCCACCTGAAAACGGAAGCGTAGTTCCTGGGTTTTTTCGTTGAGCAGAAGGATGGCGAAGATTTCGTAGTCAATGACCTTGCGCACGACTTCGGCGACGCGGCGCAGGGTCGTGTCCAGATCGAGCGACGTGGCCAGCACGTCGGCAACATCGAGCAGCAGGGACTCGACCGGCCGTTCCGGTTTGGTAAGCACAGAACCCATGGGTTGTATGATAGCAGCCGCGTTCGTGTGCCGCGGCGCTGCTGGTAAGCCGGCAGAATTGGCCATCGGCTGAAAAGTGGCTACTGGCGCGGTACGACGCAAATGTCGGGCAGATTGCGATACTTTTCCGCATAATCGAGTCCGTAGCCGACTACAAATTCATCGGGAATCTTGAATCCGACATAGTCGCCTTCCAGCGGCAGCTTGCGCCGGGACGGCTTGTCGAGCAGGGCAGCGATCCTCAATGTCCGGGGCTGGTGCGCCAGCAAAACCTTTCTTAGATAAGTCAGCGTGAGGCCGGTATCAAGAATGTCCTCGACCACGATCACGTTCTTATCCTGCATGGACTGATCCACATCTTTTGTGAGCTTCACCTCTCCGGTTGAGTCCCAGCCATCCTTCAGTTCTTTCTGCGGGCTGGGACGGTTGCCGTAGCTGGAGACGCCGATGAAGTCGAACGTCGCGTCGAGCCTGACATGGCGGGCGAGGTCCGAGAGGAAAATCGCGGCGCCCTTCAGCACGCCAACAAAAATGATCGACTGCCCCTTGAAGTCACGCGTGATTTCTGCGCCCATTTCGCTCACGCGTTTGGCGATTTCTTCCCGCGAAATCAGCACCTTGAGGTCTGTCATGGCGATTCATATTAAACTAGCGAGGTCGTTGCTGGAAGAAGCATTGAGCAATCGACATTGATCGAGGGCTTTTATGGATCTCAAAGGCATCAAACTCACCTGGTTGGGACACGCAACCTTCCGCATCGAGACTCCAGGCGGGAAAACCGTCATCATCGATCCCTGGATCATGGGAAATCCCATGTGCCCTGAGGCCGACAAGACGGTAAAGAAGGTCGATGTTCTCTTGTGCACGCACGGCCACGGAGATCACATTGGAGACGCCGTGGAGATTGCCAAGCAGCACAATCCCGTGGTCGTCGGCATCCCGGAACTGGCCCGGTGGCTGGGGAAAAAGGGCGCCAAACAGGTCGCCGAGATGAACAAGGGCGGCACACAGACTGTAGGTGATATCCAGGTCACCATGGTGCATGCCGATCACTCCTGCGGCATTCAGGATGGCGACGAACTCATTTACGGCGGCGAAGCCTGCGGATACGTGATTCGATTCTCGAATGGAGTGAAGATCTATCACGCCGGCGACACGAACGTGTTCGGCGACATGGCCATCATTCGCGATCTATACGCCCCGCAGATTGCCATGCTTCCGATGGGCGATCACTACACCATGGGGCCGCGTGAGGCCGCTTATGCCTGTACGCTGCTGAAGCCCCAATTCGTCATTCCCATGCACTTCGGAACTTTCCCGGTGCTGACCGGACGCCCCGCCGAGTTGCAGAAGCTCGCGCCTCAGGTTCAAGTTTTCGAGATGAAGCCGGGCGTTACTATCGGCTGAATTCTGCACAGCTTCGTGAAAGGACTTGTGTGACTCAGAAGAGAATCGACCGAGCCAGTTGGCGCCACTACAACTTCACCACCATCGGTCGAGTGGATGACTATCTCTACTCCATGCTTCCCAAGCGCGATACGGTGCTGGCAGAAATGGAGGACTACGCGACTGAGCACAAAGTGCCGATCGTGGGTCCGGCCGTGGCTCGCGTTCTGCAGCAGCTGGCCATGATGACCGACGCCCGCACTGTCTTCGAATTGGGTTCGGCCATTGGCTATTCAACCATCTGGTGGGCGCACGCCGTGGGCGAAAAGGGACGCGTGTTTTACACCGATAGCGACAAGAAGAACGCCGAGCGCGCCCGCGGCTACTTCGTGCGCGCTGGAGTGGCCGACCGCATTCAGGTTCACGTCGGCGACGCACTGGAATTTCTCTCGGAGCAGAAGCAGGAGTTCGACATCGTTTTCAACGACGTTGATAAAGAAGACTACCCGCGCGTGTTGCGTTTGGCCGATCCACGCCTGCGCAAAGGTGGGCTGTTCATCACTGACAACGTTTTGTGGAGTGGGCGCGTGGCCGAGAAGAATCCCACCGACTCGCGCACCAAGGCGATCCTCGAATTCAACCGCAAGCTTTACGACGCGCCGGAGTTTTACACGACGATTCTGCCCATCCGCGATGGCTTGGCAGTCGCCGTCAAGAAATGACGGTTCCCCGAAGCGTTCTAGAAACAGAAGTGGTGAAAACCCCGCTTACTTCGCCTGCGGCTGGAACAATTCGGTGTCGATGGTGATAGTGATGTCGTCACCTACGACGCCGGGAAGGGCGTTGACACCGAACTCCTGACGATTGATTTTTGTCGTGGCGGAGGCGCCGATGCGCTGGTTGCCCCACGGGTCTTTGATCGACGCCGAAGGACCGTCCACATCGAGCACGACTTCTTTCGTCACTCCTTTGATGGTCAAATCGCCCGTTATCTGCAGTTTTCCAGTGCCCGCCGCCTTCACCTGCTTGGAACGAAATGTGATGGCAGGATACTTCTGTGCGTCCAGAAAGCGCGGGCTGCGCAAGTCGTTGTCGCGCATTTCTACGCGCGTGTCCACGGAAGTCGTCTCAATGCTTACATCGATCGAGTCCTTGCTCGGGTCGGCTGGATCATAGATTGCGGAACCGGATACTCTTGTGAACGCACCTCGCACCGTCGACACGCCAAGGTGCCGCACGGAAAACTGCGCAGCTGAGTGATTGGGATCGATCTTCCAGCTTCCACCCTGAGATGTTCCGGCCTGGGCCGCGGCCGAAACGGCGAGTGCAAGAGCAGCAACAAACGTCAATAAGAAACGAGACACGACGGAATTCTCCTTGATGGCGAGATAGTGATCTACTCTATATGGATTTGACGGGCAGCGCCAACAGGTCGTCAACCAGGCCGACTTCTTTCTGCAGAAAAGGCTCAGCGAAGGTCACACCGCCCAGCATGCCGTAGAAGCGAGCCATTGCTTCCACGCGCGAGCGGATTTCATCGCAGGCAGGGAACAGGTCCTTGCCTGCGTCCTGATCGCTGAACTGCGATTTGTAGGCCAGGATTGAGGCGAACTTCGCTTCAAACTGCTCGCTGATGTCTACAACGAACGTCGGCCGGATGTCGTAATACAGCGTCGCATAGACGATCTTGAATGGGCGATGCGGGGTGAGCGGTTCTGTTTCAGTGTTGCTGGCCCCTGAACTCTGGCCCCTGACGGCTAGCTTTGCCAGCCCAGCCAGAAAGCAAGCCTCATATCCCAGAATCGACGCGGTATAGTGATCCGGATGACGGCCCTTCCAATAGGGCAGAATCACAACTCGCGGCTGTGTTTCCCGGATAACGGCAGCAACTTTCAGCCGATTCTCCGAAGTGTTTTCGACCCGCCCGTCGGGAATATCGAGCGCCCGCCGCCAGCTGACGCCAAGAATCTTTGCTGCGTCGTCCGCCTCGCGGGCGCGATCTTCGGCGGTGCCGCGCGTACCCATTTCGCCCTGGGTCAGATCGAGAATGCCGGTGCGCTGGCCGCGTTGCGCGGCTTTCAGCAACGTGCCACCGCAAGTTTGCTCAACGTCGTCGCGATGCGCCGCGATGGCCAGAATGTCCAGGGAACAAGAGAGCATGAATCTGGAAGCGTACTAGTATGCCGGGTCAGCGTGCAACCGCCTGGCGCCCAGCGAGACGCGGCGTGGCGTGATAAGCGGACAAACCGGGAACCGGCATCCTTGCATCTACGTACTCAACCCCAAGGAGGACTATGGGCATACGCACGATCTTCTACAACGGCAGGGAACTGCGTCCAGGCTGGCGCCTGCTCATTTTCATCGTCCTGTTTTTGGGACTCGGCCGCGGCCTTAGATTTCTGCTGGAACACGCGAACCTTCCCGACTACCACGGCCTGAATGCCATGGACCTGATCATCAGCGAAGGCGGCACGCTGCTGGTGTCACTGGTTGCGACTGCGATCATGGCGCACTTTGAACGCCGCGCACTTGCCATATATGGCATTCCGCGCCTGCGCGATCTGTTTGGACGTTTGTTTTGGGCCGGCGCGGTTTGGGGTGCAGCAATGCCCTCGGCGATCATCCTGCTGATTTTTCTTGCCGGGGGCTACCGTGTGCACGGGCTGAACCTGCATGGGGTGGAGATGCTCAAGTTCGCGAGCCTCTGGCTGTTTGCGAATCTGCTGATCGGAATGGGCGAAGAAATCACATTCCGCGGATACTTCCTGTACACACTCTCTGACGGCATCGGGTTCTGGGCTGCGGCCTTGTTCAACGCCATTGGTTTTGGCGCGCTCCACTATTACACGAAGCCTTACGAGCGCTGGGAAGACTGGGTCGCGGTGTCGTTGATTACGATCTTCATCACACTCGCGCAGCGCCGCACCGGCAGCCTGGCTTTTTCCATCGGCATGCACGCGGCGTTTGATTTCATGTTCATCTACGTTTACTCGGGACGGAACGGGGGCGACTTCGCCGTCGGCCGGCTGCTGAATGCGGAATTTCCGGGCTCCATCAGGATTACCGGAGGAATGCTCGGACCAGAAGCCAGCTGGTTCTGTTTCCTGGTGACTATCGTTGCGATCATCGCGCTGCACTTCAGGTATCGCCAAGCGAAGTGGCCAGTTTTCGCAAGGGATTAGGCGTGCGAAGGATTAAGCACGCGAAAGATTAGCGCGAAAAATGCACGGATCGTCAGTCCAGATTACCTTGCTCGAGCACCACATTCTCGCGCACGATCAGCCGGTGGGCGGCCATCTCTTTCAGCGTCGGCAGAACGCGGCTCACATGCTCGTCCGTATCCACGAAAATGACGATGACCGGCAGCTTGCCGCCGGCATCAACTAAATGCGCGGTCTCCACGCGGTGCCGTCCCAGGAATCCGGCCACGGCATGCAGCGTCGTTGCGGCGTACACGTTTTCCTTGCGCAGGTAGTTGAGGATCTCCATATGGAGCGGCCGGTGATGCCACTGATCGGCTTCATTCAGATAGATGGTGACTTGCACCGCCATGGCGTTGGCCATTCTACACCGCCCGCGCTACGGCCATGCCGGCGAGCGCGCCGCCCAGACACAGCAGATTGTTGGCGAAGATGTTGGCCAGCATCAGGGCCCATTGGCCCTGCTCGAAATAGGCCATTGTCTCAAACGCGTAACTGGAAAACGTGGTGAACGATCCGCAGAAGCCCACCACGACCAGCAGCCGCCAGCGCGGATCCACCAGCACGCGCTCGGTCGTCCAGATGACGAAGAAGCCCACAATAAAGCTGCCCACAATGTTGATAGCGAGCGTGCCGTACGGAAAGACGGAGCCGAGTTCGATGACGGCAAGTCGACTCAAGAGGTAGCGCAGGTTGGCGCCGACAATGGCGGCTGCAGATATGGCAAGGAAGTCTTTCACGATGGAATTCTCCTGCAAAATCTTGCTTGAATTTTGTAGGAGTCATCAGCGCCGGCGCAAGCGGTCAACGCGGTTCAGGCGAACTCCATCGCCATGCTTAAGTTTTACCACAAAACATCTCACCACGGAGGCACAGAGGCACAGAGAAGCGAAGTTATCGCCGTGATCCCCGAATTCCCGCCAGATCCGCTTGAGGGTAACGTTGAGCTCGGAATGAGGCGTCGAATATAGCCAAATTGCCCAAGCAGCGACCAAAATCACGAGAGGGATTTTTATCAGCCAGATCATGACTAGAGAAATTCGCGTTTCTCCGTGCCGCGGTGACTCCGTGGTACGTAGTAGGCGATGGGGTCTCTATTTTTTACGTTCCACCAGAAACCGCGCCAACTCTTTCAATGGCTCGGCTCGCTCTCCTAAACTGTCCAGCTCGGCAAACGCCTGGTTCACCAACTCATCGGCCTTGCGGGTCGAAGCTTCAATGCCGAACAGCGCCGGATACGTCGCCTTCTCCGACGCCGTGTCCTTGCCCGCAGTTTTTCCCAGTTGCTCGGACGTCTGGGTCACATCGAGCACATCGTCCACAATCTGAAATGCCAGACCAATGGCCAACCCGAAGGCTCGCAGTTTTGCCGTCTGGCTGTCCTTCGCTCCGGCGTACAGCCCTCCGCTTACCAGGCTCGCAGTGATCAGCGCGGCGGTCTTCGACCGATGAATGTATTCGAGCATTTCCGCCGTCGGCCGCGTGTGCTCGGCTTCAAGGTCCACCACCTGCCCGCCAATCATGCCGTTGACCGTGCCCGTTCCGCGGGCGATCTCCTCGATGATGCGCACGCGAGCCTCGGCCGGGCACTTCAGCCGCGCCAGGACTTCATAGGCCTGTGTCTGCAGGGCGTCGCCGGCGAGAATCGCGATCGCTTCGCCGAAGACTTTATGGCAGGTCGGACGTCCACGCCGCAAATCGTCGTTGTCGAGCGCCGGAAGGTCGTCGTGGATCAGCGAATACGTGTGCAGCATTTCGAGCGCCGCGCCGAGTTCGTCAATTCCGGCCGGCAGCGATCCCGCGACCATGCGGCCCGCCTCCATGCAGAGGATGGGCCGCAGGCGCTTGCCGCCGGCAAACACACTGTGCCGCATGGCCTTGTGAACCGATTCGGGCGGCTCGGTTTCGAGCGGAATCAGCCGGTCGAGGGCCTCGTCGGCGAGACGCCGTCCTTGTTCGAGTGTGTCCGGGAGCATGCGGAGTGAGTATAACAAGCGGGCTGCAATGAGCTGCGGTGAAGATGTAAGCCAGAACCGGGCACGCGGGAGAAAGAAGGAGATGTGAGACAAACGAGAAGAAGGACGCCCGCAGGCGTCCTTGAAATTAACGTCGGTGTTGTGCCGCGTGGTGGACTCAGGCGGCAGCTGTGCCGCGCGCGAGGGCCATGCTGCGCAAAACCGAAGTCAGCAAGGTCTCAACATCGTCCGCTGCGCAAACGTCGCTGGCGCCAGCTTCGAGCGCGGCCATCCACATCTCCTCATCGGGAATGCGGTGGGTGCAGACAATCGGCAGCGCAGGAAAGTCGCGGTGCAAATTGGCGATCTCCGTCAGGCGGCAATCCTCAATGTTGAGAACCACAGCTTCGGGGTGCTTGCTCGACAACCGCGCGCGCAGTTCCTCGCGGGACTGAATGAGATGTACCGAGAAATGAGGGCGCAACCCCAGAGCGAGATAGCGCGCCACTCGTGGATCCTTCTCATACACAACTACGCTTTGAGCCATTACAACCCCCGATCTTCACCCGTCGTCAACGGCGGACGTCAACGTTCGACTAAGGCTGCGGGTCGGGCTGGGAAAACCACACCCCACAGACAACGATGAGTTTTCGAGTCGCAGCCCCAGAATGGCGCTTACCGGCGCGCCGATGTTTTATCTGACAGCGGCTCGAATGGTTCGGCCTGGAGCTTTCCGTTCTTCTTCAGCAGAATCTCGACCTTCCCTTCGGCCTGTTCCAGTTCTTTCCGGCAGGCGGAGGAAAGCTGCATGCCCTCCTCAAAGAGCGTCAGAGACTTCTCCAGCGGCACTTCCCCTTTTTCCAGCTCCTGGACAATCTTCTCCAGTCGCTGGAGGCACTCTTCAAATTTGGCCAACGGGTTTTTGCTCCTGCCTCTATTTTAATGCAACTATTTTGGCGGCCTGTCTAGTCTTTTTGCGTAAATATCCACAGCCGATAGGACGTAGATACTCCGGATCGGGAAAAAGACGGCCAAAAGGTCGGAAAAAGATCGAGGAACCCTAAACCGAAGCTGTCGGCCGCGACGTTCCCAGAGCCTCCAGCACGTCCACTGCGGACGTGTACCGTCCGTTCGGAGCGCTGATCTGCGCTCCCTGGACCATCTGGCGCGCTGCAATCAGCATCTCGCGCGCGATGGCTACGCCCTCCGCGCGCGCCGTCTCCGGCGTCTGCGTCCGCGCCATCCGTTCCAGGATCGAGTCCGGCACCGAAACCCGTAGTTCGTTTTTCATGAATTCCGCATTGCGCACGCTGACCAGCGGCCATATCCCCGCCACCACCGGAATCCGGCAGCCTTCAATGCGCCGCAGGAAAACCTCCAGCAAACGCAAGTCGAATACCGGCTGTGTGACGGCGTACTCTGCTCCTGCCTCAACCTTGTACTCAAAGCGGCGAATTTCCTCATCCAGATCGGTGATGCCCGGGTTGGCGCCTACGCCAATCACAAAGCTGGTGCCGGTCCCGATGGGATTGCCGCCCAAATCCAACCCGCGATTCAGGCGGTGCACGATGTTGACCAGGCCGATCGAGTCGACGTCGAAAACGGCGGTCGCGTCCGGATAGTTGCCCATTTTGGGCGGGTCGCCGGTGATGCAGATCAGATTCCGGATGCCCACGGCCGCCGCGCCCAGCAGATCGCTTTGAATGCCGAGCACATTGCGGTCGCGGCAGGTATAGTGCAGGACGGCTTCAATGCCCACCTCGCGCTGAACGAGCAGCGACAGGGCCTGATTGCTCATGCGCGCCGAGGCCCGCGGGCTGTCCGGGATGTTGACCGCGTCCACACCCACCGACTTCAGAAAGCGCGCGCCCTCCAGTTCTTTTGCGATATCGGTGCCTTTGGGAGGCACGATCTCAACCATGGTGATGAACTCGCCGCGCGCCAGTTTAGCGCCAATGATGGAACGGTTCTCAAGCAGAACAGCCGGAACCGCCGTCGCTGCTGCCGGAGTGGCGGTGGGGCGTGCGGCGGCAGATTTGCCCCTAGCCTCGCCCGCACGCAGCGCAGACTTCATCGTCCGGATATGCTCGGGTGTCGTGCCGCAGCAACCGCCCACGATCCGTACTCCCGCAGTCACGAATTTGCGGGCATAGCTCGCCATGTACTCAGGCGAGCACAGGTAGATATTCCGGCCCTCCACCGAGCGCGGAATTCCAGCGTTGGGCTGGGCCGAGAGCGGCAGCGTGGTCAGGGCGCGCACGCGCTCCATGGCATCCAGCATTGCGACTGGGCCCACGCTGCAATTGCAGCCAATCACATCCGCTCCCCACTCCACCAGTTTGGGCACGAAGGTTTCCGGATCGGAGCCGTCCAGAGTGTTGCCGTCCTCGTCGATCGTGACCTGGGCGACGATGGGCATCGCAGCATTTACTTCCTTGGCCGCCATCAGAGCCTGGTGGATTTCGTCGAGATATCCGAACGTCTCCAGGATCAGCAGATCCACTCCGCCTTCCGCCAGTGCTTCGATTTGCCCACGGAATGCCTCACGAGCCTCCTGGAACGAAGTTTTCCCGAGCGGCTCGATTCTGGTGCCAAGGGGGCCAACCGATCCTGCGACCCAGACATCGAAGCTCTTGGCGGCCTCGCGAGCGAGTCGGGCGCCGGCACGATTGATCTCGCGCACCTTGTCGGCGAGGCTGTGCCGCGACAGGCGGAAGGAATTGGCCCCAAAGGTATTGGTTTCGATAATCTCGGCCCCGGCCTGCAGATATTCGTGATGAACTCCCCGAATCAGATCGGGTTGCGAGACATTCAGTTCGTCGTAAGAGCGGTTGATGAAGACGCCCTTGCCGTACAGCAACGTCCCCATGGCTCCATCGCACAGAATGGGGGATTGCTTAACGCGGGTGAGAAAATCAGCGATCATATATCGTTGAGAATACAGGATGAGTAGCGGTCCGTGCACCTGACTACGGCAAAGCAGGCGGACCGAAAGTGTGCAGGCCGAGAGACCGGGCCGGACATGGTTTTCAAGGCAAGATACGAACGGTTTTGGGGTCTGCTATAATCCGAGATTTCGCAGTTAAATATTTCTTTTTCATGTCCTTAGGAGCCTGCCGTTTGAAGAGACCCTTCTGCACTCTTGCCGCCGGTTTGGGGGTCGGCGTGTGCCTGATTGCCTGCGGGAATACCGTCTCCAACACTGGCATATCGCCGTCCAATGCACAGCACACGAGGGTGCTGGCGTCGCAGGGAGTCAGTTCCGCCACCACCTTCGGCGGTTTGGACGCCATCGACGGGTGGATCGATGAACTGATTAAGACTCCTCCCCTGAGCGCTGGAACCGAACCCGGGCTGATGGCGATATCGCCTGGCCGAAGCCAGGTCGCGGCTTTCGATCAGGCCTCGAACAACGTCTATGCCTTTTTTACTTCAACGGAAAAAGCTGAGGGGACGGTTCAACTGGGCGGACCCACTAACAGTATGGTCATACCAACAGAATCGCCGTTTGGCTACGCCGCCGTGCCCAGCGCCTTTGTTCTTGGCTACGACTTCATCGGTGCGATCGAGGTGATGAATCTCACTGGAGGCCTCAACGACACAATCGCGGTAACGAATGCGCAGACCGTCGTCTCGAACTCGACCAGCACTCAACTTCTGGTCTTCAGCAATGACTCCGATGCCATGACGGTGCTCTACCCGACCAACGCGTTTTCACCCGTCGACACGAGTTGCTTCACGGGGAATACGACCGTGTGCGTGATCGTCACCGGGTTCAGCCGGCCGGTGAACGCCATCATCAGTGGCAACGTGGCTTACGTTCTGAACTGCGGCGGCGAGTGCGGTGGAGTCAGCAGCACTGGAGCGCCGGCGCCTGCCAGCGTCTCCATCTTCGACCTGAACACGCTCACCATCACCGGCACAACCCCCGTGGATGCCGCGACCATGGCATTTCTGAGTGGCACGACGCTCTACGTGTCCGGCACTTCTCCGTCCAACAATGCTTGTACCGGTGAGACCACAGCCGCCACTACCTGCGGACGCCTGGATGTAGTAGATCTGAACTCCAACACTGTCACCAACAGCTTCGTCATCACCGACGGCTACCACTGGCGCATGGATATGAGCTCCAACGGCCAGCTCTTCATCGGGTCCTACGATTGCACCAACATTGGAGACGTGAACAATCCCCTCCCAGGCGAAGAGATCCGCGGCTGTTTGACCATCCTCAACACAACGAACAACGCCATCGTCATTCCGCCCGACAACGGGGACGTCGACGGCTTTCAGAGCTTCAGCACGCGCTGGGTGGAATATGTCGCCGAAGGCGGCAACCTGCGCGTCTATGACACGACGATCGACTCCTTGCTAATCAACGACTACATTCTGAACGGGACCATCCCCGTCGTGGGCTATGCTGGCGACGTGAAAGCGATCGATTTCTTCTAAGACAGTTTGCTTGTCATCCTGAGCAAGGGTTCTTTGCGCGGCGAAGAGCCTGCCCTGAGCGAAGTCGAAGGGGTCCCGGCGAGGCGCGCGCTGCGGGAGCGTTGTTTGCGCCCCATCAACCGCGCTTGGAGCGCTTCCTTTTATTTCGCCGGCTCCAGCATCAGCGTGTGCGCTTTCGCTGTCGCCACGGCCGTTTCGCTAAACGGCAACGTGAAGGTGGTTCCCTCGTACCAGGCCCTCCACTGATCCATGTAATACGGGCTGAGAAAGTTCCCGCTCTGTCCGGTCACGATGTTCAGCGTGGACTGGTCCAGATCGGCCAGATTCGCGGTGAAGCGCTCTGACGGACCGTGATAGCGCGTGACCGCCTTGACGGTGTAGCCGCTGCCTGACTGCTCCTGAGTGCCCGGTCCCGACCAGTGATTCAGCAGCGGAATCTTGCCCAGGATTGGATGCTGGATTTCGACCGCGTTGAACGCGCCCCAGCGCCATGCGGCCAGATCTTTCGGCGCTTGTGGTTCGTTCACAGCCGACTCGACTGCGGCAGCCAGCAGTTCGTCGTAGTTCGCGTACCTCTCCGGCAGCCAGCGCTTGGGGCGATGCAGCAGAATATTCTCCAGCCAGACTGATCGCTGTAGCCATGAGTACGTAGTCCAGTCCAGGGATGGATGCTCCCGGTCCATGTAGAGCTCGGAATTTGGTTCAGGGGCGGACTTGTTCGAAAGCGACGGGCCTGGACTTCCCAGCTTCGGCTCGAGTAAAAGCCGGCGCAATTCGCGCATCGAAGTTTCAGCGATCGTGGGCGCTGCAGAAGACGCGAGCATTCGTCCATCCCAGCTGCGCATGAGATCGGCGGCCTGCTTTACCCGCTCCGATGGCTTGCTGGCATGATCAACCGCGTAGACCAGACGCTCGGCAGCGAACAGGTCAGGCTCCGAATGAATGTCGTTTTCGAGGGCGAGCATGTCAGCCGCAGAGAACTGCCGCCCCGATTCCAGCACGTGATAAATCCGCGCCGTGCGCCACGGTGCTTCCCACTCCATGCTGATCGAATTCGGATAATTGTCCGGGGCGATCCGCCCATTCGCCGTTGCAATGATTCCCGACGCCGGATTGTAGATGTTCGGCAGCTTCTCGAATGGAATATAGCCGATCCACTCGTGTGCGTTGTCGGCGCCGCTCACCGGCAGGCTGCCATCTCCCACGGCGCGAATCGGGACCTTGCCAGTCGCGTGGTATCCGATATTGCCGTCCACATCCGCATAAACGACGTTCTGCCCCGGCGCATCGAGCAGCGAAAAAGCGTGCTGAAATTCCTCCCAGTTCTGGGCCGCGTTCACATCGAAAAACGGCATGCGCAGGCCGTCATACAATGTCCAGCGCAGCGCCAGCGGCCGCGTCTCGCCCGGCACCAATTCCGTGATGACCGGCCCGTGCCGCGTGATCTTTACATCTACTGTCACGTCCGGCTTGCCTTGCACGTGGATCACTTCCGTGCGATGCTCCGGCTCCAGCCAGCCATTCGGGGTCTGATACGCACCCTGGGCGTTGAAATTCTCAATATAAACGTCGGTGACTGTCGGCCCGACATTGGTGAATCCCCATGCGATACGCTGGTTGTGGCCGACGATTACATAAGGCATTCCCGGCAGGGTCACGCCCGCGACATCGTAGGTGCCCGAATGCAAATGCGCCTCGTACCACAAATTCGGCATCTGATGGCCGAGGTGCATGTCGTTTGAGAGCAGCGGCTTCCCGGTGACGGTATGCGCGCCTGAAATCACCCAGTCGTTTGATCCGTTCACCGTCAGGTCTTCCGGCAAACTCTGGGGAGGCGCCAGCGGAATCGCCGTGTGTGTGACCACGTTGTCCGGAGAATCGTCATCGTCATCATCTTCGTCGGAATCGCCGGCGTTGGTGTCCGGCTGGCTCAAGTCCTCGCGCATGACCGTGGGCGGACGATCGTGCCATGAGCGGTTCACATACAGGTCTGCCGTCAGCTCCGGCCCCAGCTTGGCAAGGATCTTCTCGCGATCCAGAGCGTCGTAGAAGTAGTGGTAGTTCAGGTCCTTCACCATCTGGTTGGCAATCAAGATGGAATCCTCGGCCTGCCAGGGCTTTGGCGCATAGCCGAGGATGCGAAATTCAATCGGAAGATGCTTAGCGTGGGACGCAATGTAGGCGTTTACGCCGCGCGCGTAGGCATCGAAAAAAGCGCGATCACGCGGGCTCGCCATCTCGATCGACTTCTTAGCAGCCGCGCGCAAGCCCAGAATGCGCTGCTCTCGGTCGAGTTTGAGCGTGTCTTCGCCCAGAATTTCCGAGAGTTCTCCGGCGGCAAACCGCCGCATCACATCCATCTGCCACAGCCGATCCTGCGCCGTGACGCAGCCCTGTGCGAAGAAAAGATCCTCCAGCGTAGCCGCCTCGATGGTGGGCACGCCGTGGCCGTCGCGGGTCACGGTGACCGGCGACGAAAGCCCGCTGAGCTGCAACCGCCCATCGAGTTGGGGCAGGGCAGCTCGCGCCACGTAGTCGGCATAGACGAGCGCACCCGTCACAATGGCCACCACGGCTAACAGCAGCCACAGCAGAATGTTGACCAACGTCGAGCGGCGCGATGCCGGCGTGCTGACCTGTGCCACAGTGCTCATGGGGAACTTGGATTGCTCTCCGGTGTGCTTGTCATCCTGAGTAAGTGTTCTTTGCGCAGCGAAGGATCTGGGCGAGCCGCGTGTTGCGTCGCGTTTTGTGCGACGCGACAATCGCGCGCTCGGCTCGCTTCCTCTTTGCCCACGAATCTTTAGATTGTATTCGACCTCCGGCGGCTGCACTCGTAAACTGAAAATGAATTTCATTTTCAAGATGGCGAAGTGCTATCCTGACCGCGCCAGCACATCCCGGCCCATCCCTCATGCTTCAGAAACGCATTGATGACCAGCCCACCATCTCCCGCCAGATGGTCCGCGAAGCTCAGGGCATCCTGCACCGGCATTTAAAGCAGGTCGGCCTGAAGCAGACCGGGCAGCGCGATACGATTCTGCGCACGTTTCTTGAAACCCGCGACCATCTCTCCACCGACGAGCTTCACCGCCTGGTGCAGAAAAAAGACGCCCGCATCGGCTACACCACGGTCTACCGGACGCTGAAGCTTCTGGCCGAGTGCGGCCTGGCCAGCGAGGTGGCCTTTCACGACGGCATCTCCCGCTACGAACATCAGTACAACCGCCGCAGCCATCACCACATGGTCTGCACCGAGTGCGGCAGCTCGGTCGAATTTTTCTCCCAGGAAGTCGGTGAACTTGAACGGGAGATCGGCCGCAAGTATCACTACCTCACCACGCGCCACACCTTCCAGATCTACGGAGTGTGCGAAGACTGCCGGAGAAGAGACCAAGCCAGCCGAAGCTGACGGTTGATTCCCGGGTCCGTCGTCTCGAATAATGGGTGGTCTTCTCGAATGATGGCGTCAACGAAAATGCCCTCCCTTCAGCCCCTGCCGCTTGCCTGTCCCAACTGCGCCGCGCAGATGCCGGAGACGGCTGCCTACTGTCCCGGTTGCGGCCGGCCGATGACGAGCACCGGACGAGTCGCCGCCCCCACCGGCGACTTGGCCAGTGAGCAAGAGCAGCCGCAGGCCCAGGGCACGGTTGGCGCCCTTCCGGAGAACGTTGCGGGCGCCATTGCCTATGTTACCTGCATTCCTGCCATTGTCTGGCTTCTCGTCGAGCCTTATAACAAGAACCGCTTCGTCCGCTTTCATTCTCTTCAGTCGCTCTTGCTGTGGGCGGCTGGAATCCTGGTCTGGCTTGCACTCAAGCTCTCGGGTCTTGTTTTGTTTCACGTCCCGATGGTGGGGCCGCTGTTGATCGGGCTGCTTTGGGGGATGGTCGCGCTCGCGATGGTTTTGATCTGGCTGGTCTTGCTGGTGAAGGCATTTCAGGGCGAAATGTTCGAACTTCCGTTCCTCGGTCGTCTCGCCGGCTGGTACGCCAGCCCCCCGCGCGGATGAGTAAGTGCGCTTCCTCAATTTACCTTCGTGTTACTGTGGGAATTCCAGCCCTTGACTTTCTTCCCCGTAGCTGTCAATCCTATTAGCTTTTACCTGCGCCGCAAAATCTGCGCCTCAAGCGTCGGTCAAGCGGCCCAGGAATTCGTGCGACCTGGGGCATAGCTTGAGAGTTCGGGTCTTCTATCACGACAAGTGCTTTGATGGAGCGTCTTCAGCAGCGTTG
The DNA here is from genome assembly GCA_030041475.1 of Candidatus Sulfotelmatobacter sp. Classification (GTDB taxonomy): domain Bacteria; phylum Acidobacteriota; class Terriglobia; order Terriglobales; family Acidobacteriaceae; genus Sulfotelmatobacter. Next base: position 81,189 of record JASHNU010000080.1, on the reverse strand, counting down.
TTCTCGCGCTTCTATCGCGAGCGCATCCGCAGTGACGCCGAGTTCGTGTTCACCGGCCTGGTTCACCGCGCCGGGGCGCTGTTTGACGAAAGGCAGTTCGACGGCGACGAGAATGCCATCGTCGATTTCAAATATTCCAGTTCGCCCAACATTACCTGGTGGTTCGATCATCACGAAAGCGCATTTCTCTCTCCCGCCGACGCTGAGCATTTCGAACAGGATCAGTCGAATCGCAAATTTTACGATCCCGCCTTCAAGTCGTGTACCAGTTTTATCGCCATGATCGCCCAGCAGCGCTTCGGCTTCGATCCCGCGCCCGTGGCCGATCTAGTGCACTGGACGGATGTCATCGACGGCGCTCTCTATCCCGATGCCAAGACGGCCGTCGAGATGGAAGCGCCCGCCATGAAGCTGACCATGGTGATCGAATCCGCGCCCGATCACGGCTTCGTGCCCAATCTCATTCCACTGCTCGCCGCGAAGCCGCTATCGGAGATTCTCGAAGCCCCGTTCGTCGCGCCGCTTTTGCCCCCCTTGCTCAAGCGCCACGAGTTGTCGATTGAAATTCTGAAAGAACGCACGGAGTGCAAGGACGCGACGATATTCTTCGACGTGACTGACCACGATCTCGAAGGCTACAACAAGTTCATTCCGTACTACCTGCATCCCGAGTCGGTCTACAGCGTGGGTCTGAGCAAGAGCAGTTTTCGGGTGAAAGTTTCTGTGGGATCGAATCCGTGGGCGCCCCAGGAACCGGAAGTCAACCTGGCCAAGATTTGCGAGCGCTACGGCGGGGGTGGTCACGCCCGCGTGGGAGCGATATCGTTCAACGTGAACCAGCACGCCGCCGCGATTAAGGCCTCGCAGGAGATTGTGGCCGAACTGCACGCGGCAATTCGCCAGAAAGCGGCGCAACGAAAATAGATGGCCAGCTCGAAGCGAGTCGTAATTCTCAGCCACGCTGAGGCGCTGGGCGCAGGGTAGGATTCCGGACGGCGCAGCCCGCTACAATAATTCCATGCCAAAATCGCCGCGCTATACACCGGAGCACGCTGCCGCCGGCCTCGACGCGAAGTTTCCCGAGATCGAGACCTGGCCGAATCAATTTCCCGGCTACGAAGTTGTGGTGGATGATCCCGAGTTCACTTCCGTCTGTCCCAAGACCGGGCTGCCGGACTTCGGCGCGCTCACCATTCGTTACATGCCAGACAAAAGCTGCCTCGAATTGAAATCGCTGAAGGAGTATCTGCAGTCCTACCGGAATTTGGGCATTTTTCAGGAGAACGTCGTCAACCGGGTGCTCGAAGATGTAGTGAAGTGGGCGAAGCCGGTATGGGCAGAGGTGAAGGGCGAGTTCCGCCCGCGCGGCGGGATCTCCACCACGATTGTTGCGAAGTGGCCGCGGCCGAAGCGGCAGCGAGGAAAATGATTCATCTCGCCGTGCTATATTCGCTCGACCGTGGCCCAATCCGATCTCCAACCCCGCACCGCGCTGATCGTCCTCACCGCGCTCAATCTGCTCAACTATGCGGACCGAAACGTGCTATTCGCCGTGCAGCCGCTGGTGCAGGACGAATTTCACCTGACCAAAGAGCAGATCGGCTATTTGACGAGCGCGTTTCTTGGTTTCTACATGATCGCGGCGCCCTTCGTCGGGCCGCTGGCCGATCGCTACTCGCGCAAGCTGATCATCGTGCTCGGAGCGCTATTCTGGAGCGGGCTTACACTGCTCACTGCCGTAACGCACAATTACACGGAGTTGCTCGTCCGGCACACTCTGGTCGGAATCGGCGAGGCGACCTTCGTGACCATCGCGCCTACGTTTGTGGCTGATTTGTTCCACGAAAATGTGCGTGGCCGCATTCTCGGCGTATTTTATCTGGCGATTCCCGTCGGCTCGGCGGCAGGATACTTGCTCGGTGGGTATCTCGCTCCGCACCATGGCTGGCGCTTCCCGTTTTACATCGCGGCTGCACCGGGATTCGTGCTGGCTCTCGCGGCTGCGTTCCTGACCGAGCCGGAGAGGGGACAGTTCGACTCCAGGAAAGACGAGGCAGATTGGCTGCCCGCCGGCTTTCAAGGCAGCGCATTGCGTCGCTTCCTGGTGCGGAATTACTTCTTCCTGAAAAAACTGTGGTCTGATCTGGTTCTCAATCCTGCATTCCTGACTTCCACGCTGGGCATGGCCTTCATGACGTACTCCCTAGGCGGCATCCAGGTGTGGATGCCGCAGTTCCTTTACAGCGAGCGGAATTACACGCTGGAAGCAGCCAATTTCATGTTTGGCATCGTCATCGTCATTGATGGCATTTTTGCCGCTCTGATCGGCGGCTGGCTGGGCGACTATCTGCTGCCCCGAATGAAGAGTTCCTATTACTTCGTTTCGGCTGTGAGCATGGCGCTTGGGATTCCAGTCATGGTGGTTGCGCTGTTTGCCAAAGGACGGGCGATGGTGCCGGCGATCGGCGTCGCTGCTTTTTTTCTGCTGCTCAATACCGCCCCACTGAACGCCGCTGTCATCAACTCGGTCGGGGCCCACATCCGCGCCACTGCGATTGCCGTGAACATTTTCATCATCCATATACTTGGTGATGTGCCTTCGCCCACCATGATGGGATGGGTCGCCGACCGGCGCTCGCTGCAGGCGGCTTTTATTCTGCCCATCATCGCCATGGGAATCTCTTCTGCCATACTGTTTTACGGGATGAAATTCGCGCCCGCCGTCGCCGTCGACGGCAAGAGGGCGGCAGGGCAATAAGAAAGCGAGCCGAACGCGCATTTATTGCGCCGCACAATACGCACCGCTTTGCGCAGCTTGCTCAAGGTCCTTCGGCGCCGAAAGACGCCGGCCTCAGGATGACAATGGGATGGTTTACTTCTACTGGATTGCGGGAACGATTCTGGCGCTGGCCTGGTTTTCCCGCATTGTGGATGCCGCTCTCGGCATGCCTTCCGTTGCCGATGTCTCCCGTCCCGAGTGGGATTGCAACGCGGTTACTCCGGCAGGGAATCCACGCGTCTCTATTATCGTGCCCGCGCGCAACGAAGAGGAGACCATCGAGCAGGCGCTGGGCACATTACTTTCGCTCGACTATGACGACTATGAAGTGATCGCCGTCAACGATCGGTCCATAGATCGCACAGGTGAGATCATGGAAAAGATTGTGCGAGATTGGGATTCCGATCCTCCACAAGAAACGCGGAAGAGTGGGGCAACCAGGCTGACGGTGGTTCACCATCAAGAACTTCCGCCGGGCTGGCTCGGCAAGACTCATGCCATGTGGACGGGGGCCAACCAAGCGACCGGAGACTGGCTGCTCTTTACCGACGCCGATGTGCTGTTCCGACCCGATTCGCTGCGTCGCGCGCTCGCCTATGCCGAGGCTGAGCCCGCCGATCATGTCGTTCTCTTCCCCCACATGATCATGAAGCGCCCGGGCGAATACATGATGATCGCTTTCTTCTTCAGCATGTTCCTATTCGGCCACCGGCCGTGGAAAGTGGCCGATCCCTCGACCGATGATCACATGGGCGTGGGCGCCTTCAACCTGGTGCGGCGGCGTGTCTACGACGCGGTTGGCACCTATGCGGCCCTGCGCATGGAAGTGCTCGACGACATGAAGCTGGGCAAGGTCGTGAAGAAGGCTGGCTTCGTGCAGCGCAACGTGTTCGGTGGGGATTTGATTTCCATCCACTGGGGACGCGGGGTGATGGGCATCGTCAACAACCTGACCAAAAATTTCTTTGCCGTGTTGTCCTTTCAGTCGTGGCGGACCGTGGTCTCGGCCTTCGGGCTCGCTTTTCTTAACATAGGCCCGTTCCTTGGCATTTGGCTGGCACACGGCTGGGCGCGCCTGCCCTATGCGGTGGCATTAGTCTCGCTGTTTCTGATCTACTTCGGCATGTCTCTGCGGTCGTCGGTACCGGTGTATTATTTCCTGCTGCATCCGATTAGTTCGCTACTCTTCACCTACACGCTACTCCGATCAATGTGTCTCACGCTGTGGAACGACGGGATTGAATGGAGAGGGACGAAGTATCCGCTGGAAGAGTTACGGAAAGGCATCGTATAGGAAGTGCGCGATATCACTAGAGTCGATCAGTGCAATCGAGATTTTGCGGCAATAGATTAGAAGTAAACAGGCCCCGAGATATCCAGCAGATTGTCCTATCCAGCGTGACAGCATACAGAATGCTATGTTTTGGCGCAGAGTGCTGATTGCTGCGCCAGGTGCAGCTTGAGATAGCGGGCGAGGGCATCACGGTCTTGGGGCGGGATCCTAGTGAACCGGATGCCGCTGCCGCCCTGCGGATGACTGCTGACGACCTTGGCGGGGATGGGCGCGGCGTCGGACCCGACCAGTTTAAGCTTGAGACCGATGCCAACGGGTAGGGGGAGCGGGTTTTCAATGTAGCACCCGTCGAGGCTGATGTCAGCGGTTACGCCGCGCAGAGGGACGCGGCTGCCTTCCGAGTGAATTTCGACGGCCAAACTTAGTTTGTGGCGTTCGCGCTTTCTCTTTGCCGGCGACATCGATTGCGGTGAGATCCCCGCGCAGTTTATCCGCCAGGTTGCGGATTTGGTCAGAAACCTGTTGCTGATGGCTGACGAAGGTTACGATTTCGCGAACGTGACCGGTAATGTCGGCAATATCGAGGGTCAGAGCCTCGACAGTACTCAAGAGTTCTTGGGCGAACTCCCTTTCCTTCGCTTGTTCCAGAATGGGAAGAGGTGCAGCCATAGGGGGCCTTTAGCGAATGCCACTTCTGACCAGATGAGGACCGTACTTCTTGTCGTCACCCTGAATGTGAGTAAGCAGCCAGTTCTTGAGAAAATTCAAAGCTTCGATAGCAAGAGTTGTGCTTGCACCTGTTGCGTATTTCTTTTGGACTTCGAGGACCTGCTTGGTGAGATCGTCATGAGATTTCTTATGCGCTGCTGCCTCTGGGTAGGCTGTCTTAGCGAAGAGCTTCTCCTCATTGGCGAAGTGGATTTTCGTATAGTCGACGAGCGCGGCCAGGAGACTGGCAAGCGATTCTTTTCCTTTGCCACTCTGCACGGCGTCATAGAAGTCGTTGAGTAGTCCGACAAGCTTTTGATGCTCTTTGTCAATGGAGGCGATCCCGACCGAAAGTCTGTCATTCCACGCGATGAGTGGCATAGCGAAACGTTGCTCCTTTACGTCCAGTTCAGATTAGGGAGAATTCAGAAAGACACTGGACGCGCTAAGGAGAAGCAACTCTCTGGCCATTCGCAGGAAGACGCGACCGGCGCACATCACACTTTTGTCTACAACCCAGCTGTGCTCGATGGTGCTTACGCTCAGGAACGGCGGCCGGCATCGAGTGGCTATCCGCTGGAGGAACTGCGCAAAGGGAGGGTCTAGGGCTAACCAAGAGACGGGACGAACCGCTCCAGGCAATCCCGAGGGAGGTATTCCTGATCAGGAATGTGGTTAGTGAGCGTAACGGGGATGTTTCAACAGTTACGATTTAACAGCTGCAAACGATTAAGCAAAAACCCCACCCTTCGCGGGGTGGGGTTCTACCTCGGTCGGAGAGGAAAACGATTCAAGGCACAGATTTACTCGCCGGTGCCGCACGAGCAAACGCCGCTGCCGCTGCCGACAGTGACGATCGCGAGGCATTCGTCATAGGCACGGACATTCTCGGCTCCGCTCAGGGTAGCGTCCTGGGAAGCCGTTTCGGTAATGGCAAAGTTGCTGTTCTGAATATGGGTTGCCCAGCCACGCAGCCCAGGCTCGAAATACTGCACAACGTCGGTCGTGCCCGGAAGTGGGCAGGTGTTACTCACTGGCTCAACCGAAAAGAACTTAATTGCCCCCGTGCTGAGTTTAACGCCGGTGAGTGGATTGCTCGTCAAATCCGTATCCACCGAGAGTGTGCGCAGGCCGTCAGGAGTTAGCAGGCACCCGCAGCACTCGCTCATCTCTTGGTTGGAATCGAACACAAAGACATAAGCGCAGATGTTGATTCCGGCAGTGTTGGGATTGTCAAGGCGCACTGTGGCGTCCGGAGCGCCGCTGGTGTTCGCATTCGCGAAGTAGTCCACTTTCAGGACGTCTACCGGATCTGCGGTGCTCGCGTTGCCGAAACTGGGCGTTGTGCTTGCGGCCCAGCTGCTGACCGCACAAAAAGCAATGGCCAGAATTGAAGCAAAGAGTCGACGCATTTTTTCCTCCCCGAACGAGAATATTAGCGGCCGGGGGATGCGCCTAAATTCGCGCGCATAGCCGCAGAGTGCAGCGCTTACTCTATCGTGATTCCCCACCGATGCAATCCCCCGGAGGCGTTAGTCCATTGTGACTAAACCCTGTGCAAATTCATGCATATTGGCAAGTTACCTAGAAAATCGCATTGGAGGCGCAAACCAACCAAAGGGCTCGGAGGAAAGGAGGCGAACATGCTGATAATGGCTTGTGACTATCATCCGGGTGCGGCAAATCGCATTCGTGGACTGTTCTTCACCTCACCTTGACGGTGTTTGCAGACCAGTGTCGTAACCAGGCCATTGCGCCCATTGCCCTCAAAACGCCGAATGCACGGGTTCTTTCCGCCGGCCTGAGCTCACTCCGGTGGCTCTGGACTTTCTACGTCGCCGTAAGTCGCGTTGGGGTTGGGCTTGGCCCTCGCGGTCTTTAGCTTCTTCGAGTGGAGACGCCCGGCGCTATAGTGGCCCTGTTTTTCGACGTCGTAATTTTTCGGCAGCGGAGGAATCAGGGTCCCGCCTGAGGAGATCTGGCTGACCCGATTGAGAATGATTTCAGCGCGGCCGTCATAGAGCTTGACGCGGCCGTTGATCTCGATCGTGCGCCCCTCGAGGCGTCGCACGTCGCCCACGTCTTTAAGGTCGTGAGGGAATACAACCACGGAAAACGGGCACGCCGCCTGATCCTCACAGAAGTCGAGAAAGTGAACGCCTCTTGTTCCGATCTTCACCCTCAACACTTTTCCGGTGACGCACTTAGTCTCGCCTACATGCTGGCTGGCCTGCTGGATGGGGATGCAGTCGGATGCGGCCGACGAGAGCGATAATCCTAGAAGCGCGCCAGCTAACTGCAGCCAGTTCCATCGGGTCTTCCGCATGCGGCAATTCTAGTAATTCCGCCAGCGCAGAGTCAGTGATGGAGCGCAGAAATTTGTGCAGAGTTCCCGGAATGAAACTGCGCAGACTGGCCTCTGTGATTCAGCTCGCGTACCGTCTCGTCAGCTATGGGCAGGCGGCGCCCGTGCTGGCCTTAATCATCTTTGTCCCAGACAGCGAGCCGCTGCTCGGGGCATTCGGGTCCGCGGGAGCTACCGCATAAATCGGAGGCGGATACCCGCACTGGACCACGAAGGGCTGCGTCGTCAGGGCGTACTGGGCCGGCGGCAGATCAGCGAACCAGAAGACAGGAAGCGGCGTTACCGTGGTAGGGGGAGCGGAGAAAGTCCCGGTGGCGACGAATTGAACCTGGCTGCCATTTGCCGTTGCGTTGATGCTGATGGACTGAAGCTGCCGACCGCTCATACTGGAGGAACTGCTTCCGCAGGCCACCGTAAAGCAAGCCACAAACATGAGCGCAATCAGGAAGGGAAGGGGCCGGATGTTACGCATAGCGACCTCCTTGCGGCGTTAGAACACTTGCACCGGTTAGGAATTGCCCGACGATTCAAAATGAATCTGATCGGAGTATAAACCTGGCGGAGACGGGCAGGGTACAAAACACGGCCCACTTCCCGCATGGCAGAAGACGCGAGAAATGGGCGCGGAGACAGCGTTTGTGGGAAGCACGACCTACTTGAAAGCCTTGATGGCAGCGGTTTCGTCGTCTTTTACGTCGAAGACAGTATACAGCTTTGTGATCTGCAACAAGTCGTTCACCTTTTTGGTGAGATTCAGAAGTTTCAGTTCGCCGCCCTGATTCTTGGTCGTGGTGAATGCGCTGACCAGTTCACCAATGCCCGAGCTGTCGATGTAATTCACTTCCGCCAGGTTCAGAATGATCTTCTTGTTGCCCTTGGAGAGCAGATCGCGCACGGTGTCGCGCAGGATCACACTGCCCTCGCCCAGCGTGATGCGACCGCTGGCGTCCACGATTGTGACTCCATCCACCTGCCTTGTACCAACTTTCATGCTCACTGGGAAGCCTCCTTGCCGCCCGCGGTAGGCCCGTGGACGTGCTTGATCAATTTGAGTTCGGTGCCCGTCTGGGTGGGGCGAATCTCCACCACATCCATGAACGAGCGCATAAGAAAAATTCCGCGCCCCGAGGTCTTCAGCAGATTTTCCGGCGCCAGAGGGTTGGGGATCTTGCTCAAGTCCATGCCCTTGCCCTGGTCGCGAATGGTAATGACCAGGTCGCTGTCGGTGCGCTCAAAAGCCAAAGTCACCTTCTTGTCGGGGGAATATCCGTTACCGTGCAACACCGCGTTCACCGCGGCCTCGCGTACGGCCATGGAAATCTGCATGACCTCGTCTTCCCCGAAGCCGAGCTCGGTGGCAATCCGGGTGGCCTTCTCCTCGGCGCAATCGACCGTTTCCAACGAGGAGTCCAGCGTGTAAGAGACCCGTTCCTCGGTCATGGCCATGAGCGTAGCGAGTGATTCGTATAAGGCTGTGGGTGGCCGGAATTTCGGCGGCCGTCCTAGACCTTTCGCCAGAAGTCTTTCCTCGCGAAGGCGGTAGTTTGCCTGTCCGATGGCCGGGTTGTCAACGAGCCATTGTAACGCCAGCCCGGACAGATGGACTTGAATCGCAGTCGTGCCGAGCTGCAAAGGAAGTCGGAAAGAGGTTGGAACAAAGCCTGTCGCACGGAGGGTATAATCGGCCCACATGCCCGCCGTGCCTGCTCCCAACCTTAGAGTTCGTCTGCGCCGATGGCTGCTGGCCACCGTCCTCTTCGCGGCTGGCGCGGCGGCGGTGGCCTGGGTTTGCGATTTAGCGGCTTTCGAGATTCGCGTCGAAAGGAAATGGAATCCTTATGGCTCCGTCATCGTGTACCACTACTACGCGATCCCCCAAAAGAGCGGAAAGACCCAGTTCATCTTCGATCCGCCGGCGCCCCAAACTTGCGTTAACACCCTGTTTCCGCACCAGGGCTGGCTGCCATGCTGGTATTTGAAGGGCCACACTCAACAAAGGACGGATATGTAACGCCGGCGCCCGGATTTGCCCGGTGCTCTGCTCGTCGCGGAATCTCTACGGAACCTCGTTTCTATGGAATCTGGAGGATTTGCAGGCTCGCTATGGACGTCAAGGGATTAACCGCATTCACCAGATAGAGTGTTCCCACCGTGCTGCCCGGGTGTCCGACCTGCTCGTAGTAACCATAGAAAATAACGGGCTGGCCCTGAAACGTCCCGGTGACCGAGAAAGCGTTTCCCGTTACGGGTCCAGTCATGGTGAAGGTCGTATTGTCAGTGCCGGTCAGGATGAAAGTCAGCGTAGCCGTTCCGCTCGAGCTGTCGCTGAGAGTGGCCGACGTCACGTTGTCGGTGAAATCTGACTTGCTCGCGCAGGAAGTGCCGGGCAAAGGGCACATGGTTCCGGTGAAGGTTCCCGACAGCTTGGGAACCGTCTGGCCGGTGATTGTGCCGCCGGAATCGGCGCAGGAGTTTCCCATTTGAGCGGTGTAGGTGCCGGTTACCAGCTGGGTGTCGTCGCCGCTCATGGTTCCGGTCACATTGAACAAGTTGCCGTTTTCTGTGAATGTGAAATTCAGCGTGCCTCCCTGGGCGGTAATGCTGCCGGGGCCAAGGCTATTGGAGAGCGTGACAGGCAGGCAGTTCCCGCCAAAGCCCGTCGCATTGATGCTTTGCGATACGTCGGACACTGACAGAAAAGTGATCTGCTGGCTATCGGCGCTGATCTGGCCGTCTGGCGTGGGCACTCCATTCACAAGCGTCGACCCTTCCTGCAGGGCAACGTCGATGGCGGTCAATGAAGCGCTGCTGGACACGGCAATGAATTCCCACGGACCGGAAATCTTTGGTAAGGGCTGCGACACAAGTGAGGAACTGCTGCCACCGCAGCAAAGAAGAACGCCGGAGATGGAGAGCACAACCATTGCCGCGACAATTTTCGGCGAAACAGGCATTACCGCAATCTCCAGACCTCGATCAAGACAGACCCTTCCTCCAACGATGCCGACCTCGCGAGCCGGAAATTATCCCATCCGCGAAGGACAGAGCGTGTTAACGCTGTATTAATTTTTGGTGAATACGGGTGGCAGCTTGTGGCGCAAGAAAGGCGGAGATTCACGCGACCCAGCAGTTTCGTCTTTCCGTCTAAACGACTTCCGAATACAGTGCCGCACCGCCGGCAATGCCGGCGTCAGCGACGTAGTACGCCATCCGCAGTGGAATCTCCGATGCGTACGGATTCACGGAGCAGGACGGCAGCCGATTCCTGATGTCATCGAAAAATGGCTTCAGCATTGCCGCCGCTCCTCCGCCCAGCACAAGAACATCCGGATCGAGAAGGTCCACAATGTTTCCCAGCCAAGCGGTGAGCGCTTCTGCCGTTTCCTGAAGAACCTCGCGTGCCAGCGCGTCGCCCACGGCATAGGCCTGGCCCACCGTTTCGCTCATGACCGCGGTGACTTCGCCCTTTGCCAGGCCGAGCAGCGCGGATCTACGCGTGGGCTCTGCCGTCAGTTTGTTGCGCGCCCGCGCTCCGATGGCTGTGCCCGAAGCCAGAGCTTCTATGCATCCGCGCTTGCCGCAATTGCAGAGCGGTCCGTGGTAGTCGATGCTCATGTGCCCACCCTCGCCGGCCGAACCCGTGCGCCCGTGGTAAATGCGGCCATCCAGCACGATGCCCGTGCCGATACCGGTGCCGATCGTGGCATAGAACACGAAGCGGCAGCCGCGCGCGGCTCCCCAGCGCGTTTCCGCCAGAGCAGCTGCGTTCGCGTCGTTCTCCAGCTTCACTTCCATGTGAAATTTGCGCGCAATTTCTTCCGCCAGCGGAAAATTACGCCAGCAGGGAAGATTGGGCGGATTCAGAATGACGCCCGTTCGCGGATCGAGCGGACCCGGCGCGCAGATGCCGATTTTCTGAATCTGCCTGGCTTGGATCTGCTCCGACCAGGCCAGCGCATCAATCGCGTCGGTCACGGCCTGCAAAGCCGCTTCTGCCGTGCTGTTCGCAACCATCGGCTTCCGCACCTGGGTGAGAATCCTGCCGTCGCCGTCCACTATGCCGACGGCAATCTTGGTACCGCCGATATCCACTCCCAGAACGCGCCCACTATCGTTGGGGTCGGGATTCATGGGGTGTTGTCGTCCGCGTGCGCCGCCGCGAGCCGCAATTTTACAGTCTTGATCTCGTACGGCTTCGTGTGCACCGTCACCACGTTGTGCTGAACCGTGAGGCCGGAAATAGTTCTTTCCATCAAGTCTGTCTCTGACGCCTCGCTCACGTCAGCGTGCAGCGCCAGCTTCACGTCGCTGTTCTTGCCCGCCCACTCGTAGAAGCGCACGATCAGCGCGTCCTCGTCCTCCGCTTTCTTAAAGGCCGTGACAATAATATTCGGATCAGTCTGCACAAGCGAAAACACGGTCCCCATCGCGCCCGAGTGCTTTTCTGTCGGCATGGGAATCAGCGTGTAGTTCAGCTCATACCCCTCCCGAATGGTGAACCCATCCCGCCACGTTCCGCGATGAGGATAAAGCGAATACGTAAATTCGTGATGACCTTCGTCGGCGTGCGGATCGGGCCACTCCGGCGAGCGCAGCAGTGACAGCCGCAGCACATTGCCCTTGGCGTCGTAGCCGTACTTGCAGTCGTTGAGCAGGCTGAACCCATGCGTTCCGTCAGAAATATCGGCCCAACGCTGCGCCGGGACTTCAAACTGAGCTTTTTCCGCCGGCGTGTTGCGCGTGGTGGGACGCTCGACCGATCCGAACGGAATTTCGAACGTTGCTTTATCGCTGTGCACACTGACCAGAAACGCGACTTTCAGCAGAATGTGCTTCTCGTGCCAGTCGGCGTGCATCTTCACGTCCACCCGCTGCGCTCCCGCGTAAAGGATGATGTCGCGCACGAACGTGGAATTCTGGAAGTGATTCTTCACTCGAATCACCGCGCGCAGCGGTCCGCTCTCGATCAGCTTCACTTCATCGGCTTTGTCGAGATCCCAATGCTTGTCTTCGAAATCGGCGTCAATATTCCACGCGTCCCAGCGCTTGGGCTTGTCGACAAAAGTCTGCAGCAGATTTCCGCAGATGTGGTCTTTCGGCCCGCCGGTGTCGGTTTCCGCCGGAGCAAGGGCCTCAACTCCCGAGATCTTGTCGAACAGACTTGTCATGCAGCCGGTTTGCGGATCGATCTTGACGCGCACAGCTGCGTTTTCCAGAGTGTCCGCCGATGCCTTTAGCCTGTAAGGGCGCTTCATGCTGCCGGTTGGGGCTGCCTCGGTTTTGGGCGTGGCGTCGGCCGCAGAGGCCGTTCGCGGCGGGGCAGCGTGAGCAAAGAAGACCCGATAGCCAAGCGACGGAACATCTGCCTGCATCAGGAAGCGCGCCCGGTGAGTTTCTTTATCCATTGAAAGCAACTGCGTGGCGACGGCGGACCCTCCCGGGGCCCTGACTTCGATCTGCTCGGTCGGGGAGGGAAGCTGCGCTTCGACTTCGACCACCTCGCCGAAGCGCGCCCAGGAAAGAGGATTGAACACAATGATCGGTACGTCCCCGATAGAGCCCGTCGTCTTGACGTGCGCCGCAATCTCTTTCAACGCTCCCTGCGTGACCAGCTCTGCTGCCCGGTCCACATCTTCCAAGTTCCGCTTCGCGTCCAGATAATTCACCGCAATGCCTGATCCCGGCATGATGTCGTGAAAGTGATCGAACAGCAGATTCTTCCAAGTGAGCTCCATGGCATCCTGTGGATACGGCCGCCCATACAGCGAAGCCAGCGACGCGAACTTCTCCGCATTCAGCACATTTTCTTCGGCCTGCCGGATTCTCCGCTTCGTCTCTGCCTGCGTGGTGAACACTCCCCGGTGATACTGGAAATAAAGCTCGCCATCCCACGTCGGCACCTGCATCGTGGGCATTTTTTTCTCCATGTCGACGAAAAAATCGCGCGCGAAGCTGAACTCGAGCTTGGGAAAGACCGCGTCTGGCGCCCGGAGCTGATCGGCATGATCGAGCATCACGCGCGTCGGACCGCCGCCGTGATCGCCTACGCCGTAAAGATGCATCATTTCAGGATTGTCGGTCAGCTTGGGTCCATAAATCGACGGCATCCAGATCGAAACGTCTTTGCCGAGCGGCTCGGCATCAATTCCGCCCGCGTAGTCATGCGGAAAATAGGTCAGCAAACGGCTGCCATCTGGCGACTGCCACCAGAACAGCTTGTAGGGAAAGGTGGTGAATTCATGCGCCCACAAAAGCTTCTGCGTGACGAAATAATCCATGCCCGACTTCTTGTAGATCTGCGGCAGCTGCCAGTTGTAACCGAATGAGTCCGGATTCCATCCGATCTTCACGTCCACGCCGAAATTTTTCTGGAAGTAGCGCTTTCCCATCAGAATCTGGCGCACAAGCGATTCGCCGTCGGGCATATTCAAATCGGGCTCGACCCACATGCCGCCGATCACTTCCCATCGCCCTTCCTTCACGCGCTGCTGAATCTGCGCAAACAGATCGGGATATTTCTCCTGCATCCATTCATAGGTTCGCGCCGACGACATGGTGAATTTGAAGTCGGGATATTCGCGCATTAAATCGAGCACGCTTTGAAACGTATTGCGGACGACCTCAACAGTCTCGGTCCACGGCCACAGCCACGCCATGTCAATGTGAGAATTGCCCACAATGCGAATGTTGAATTGCTGCAGCCACGGTTTCAGGGCTTCGAGTTGCGTGTGCGCCCCGCGGAGCGAAGCATCGAATGCCGCCTGATCCCCGCGCTCGAGCGGCGCGAAATCAATCGCCTTTACGGTCGCTTCGAACTGCCGCTCGCGTTCAGCCTTGCCATCTTCGTAGGCGGCAATCATCGGCCGCGCGGCCAAGATCTCTGTCGCCAGAAATGCCGGATCAGGGCGCGTATTCGGCGGCTCGATCGAGAGTTCGCTGTGAAAGAACTCCGCCTGCTCGCCCTCGTGCGTGACCACGCGCGCCGCCACCAGAAACTTCTGGCCTGCCTGCGCATTTTCCGTCAGCAGCACGGGCAAGATGTCGTCATCGTCGCCGCGGTAAAGAATCGCGCCGTTGGAAAATACGGTGATCATCAGGCTGCTCTGGCTCCCGAAGCGCAGGTCCAGCCAAACTCTTGAGCCTTGGGTGGCGTAGCCGTTGATCTCTTGCGGAATCTCGACCCAGCGGCGGAACACCCGCGTCCCATTCCAGTGATCTTCCTCAGGGTGTCCGCCCCCCGGTCCCGACGGGGTCTTCACGGTGAACGTGCTCCAACCCGAGTCATCAAGCGAGGCATGCTCGGGATGCGGAACATCCGTGTGGCTGCGCCATTCCGACTCGTCCTGCCGCGTGAGCGATTTCAGCCGATCCAGCGTAGGTTTGTAAGGATCGGGGGTGTCGGAGGTTTGCGACACCGCGTGGGCAGCAGAACTCAAGATGGCGAGTGCAACCAGAAGTGCAAATTTCTTCATTGCATACCTTTCGCTAGAGGTGATCGTTGGAGGTTCGACGAGATTAGGTGATTATCCCTGAACATTTGTTGCGAAGCCTAAGTTGCTGATTCTACAGCCAGCCGCGCCATGCGGCACGATCACGAAAAAATTTGTGATTCCTTCCATCGAAATTATTCGTCTAAGCTGTACGAAAGTAAGTTGACGGCTGCGGCCGCCCAACTTAGAATGCACACTCGAATGTCAGATTTCCTCAAATCCGTTGCCAGCTGCTGTTGCACCTGTTGTTGTTGTGCATGCGTGTGCGCTGGCGCGGGGAGGCGGCTGACCTAAGAGTTAATTCTTAATTTCCGGCCCTCATAAACCCATCGCCAGACGAACCTGGCGGTGGGTTTTTGTTTTCCGACAAACTCATGGCGAACACAACCAACACGGCGAAAGAAACCACGATTAAAGAAACGAAAGCCCAGCGCGTGGAGCGGCTGAAGCGCGCGATGAATCCCTGGGAAGGCCTCGACGAAATCCGCCGCTTCGCGCGCGAAGGCTTCGCTTCCATCCCTCCCGAATGGATGGGCACTTATTTCCGTTGGTGGGGCGTATACACCCAGGGTGATGGCACCGGCGTCGTCGGTGGACAAAATGGCGAAGGCCGCGCGATCCAGCGGTTCATGGTGCGCATCCGTATCCCCAACGGCATGATGACTTCGACGCAACTGCGCGCCATCGCCGATCTCACCCGCCGCTACGCCAACTCCACCGCCGATCTCACCGTCCGTCAGAATATTCAACTGCACTGGGTCACGATCGAATCGCTTCCCGAAGTTCTCGACGGCCTGTGGCAAGTTGGATTGAATACGACCGGCGCCTGTGGCGACGTTGTGCGCAACGTTACCGGCTGCCCCGTCGCCGGCGTAGACGCTAACGAAATCGTGGATGCCTCGCCGCTCGTGCTCGAAGCCTCGCGCCTGCTTGCGGGCAACGCCGACTTTTACAACTTGCCACGCAAGTTCAAAATTTCGATCGCAGGGTGCCTCTCCTGGTGCTCGTATCCGGAGATCAACGACATTGGCTTGACGGCAATCACCCGCACTCTGCGGGGCCAACCTGATGTCGGTTTTTCTCTGCGCGTCGCCGGCGGACTCTCCGCTGAGCCATATCTTGGCGCTCGGCTCAATGTGTTCGTTCGCTGGGATCAGGTTCTGCCCGTCATCAAAGGAATCGCCGAGCTCTTCCGCGACTCCGATGTTCTGCGCGAGCATCGCGAGCGTGCCCGCCTGAAATTTCTTTTCCTGCGCCACGGCTGGACTGCCGAACGCTTCCTCGCCGAACTGGAAGATCGCATTGGATACAAACTCGATCCCGCCGTCGAAGAGCATCCGCCCGACGACGTCTACCGCGACCACGTAGGCATTCACACTCAGAAGCAACCCGGCCTTTCCTACGTTGGGGCCGTCGTTCTCCGCGGCCGAATCAGCGCCGATCAGATGCAGTCCGCCGCCGACCTGGCCGAGCGCTATGCCTGCGGAGAACTGCGCGCCACCAACATGCAGAACCTGCTGATTGTGAACGTGCCCACAATCAATGTCGAATCGCTGGCGCAGGAACTCGGCTCCATCGGCCTCCGTGTTCACGGTTCATCGTTCGCGCGCGGCACTGTCGCATGCAGCGGGACTGAGTTCTGCAAGCTGGCCATCACGGAAACGAAAGCCTTTTCACGCTGGCTGGTCGAGGAACTTGAAGAGCGCCTGCCCGGTTTCGATCAGCACCTGAAGCTGCACGTGACTGGGTGTCCGAACAGTTGCGGCCAGCACTGGATTGCCGACGTGGGCATCGAGGGCAAGAAGATCAAAGTCGGCGACCACATGGTCGACGCCTACTACTTCTGCGTGGGCGGTGCGCTCGGTCTCTATCAGGCCACGGCGCGGCCCGTCGGATATCGGTGCGCCGCAACCGAGGTGCCGGCGGCGCTCGAGCGCTTGCTCGGTCGATATCTCGCCATGCGCATGCCCGGAGAAAACCTGCGGCGCTTTTTCGCTCGCCATAGCGACACGGAATTGCGTGAATTTCTGGCCGGCGAACTTGTACCCGCGGTCGCTCGCGATTTGCCCTCTCCACAAACTATGGCTCAAGCGGGGGGAAGCGGTGACTAGATCCCGTCGTGCAGTCCGGTCGTGTAGCCCCGGACGCATTCGTCCGGGTCGCGCAGCGCGATCGTCTTTTACGAAATGAGGTCGAACTGACATGTCCAATGCATTATTTCCCATGTTCGTGAAGCTCGAAGGCAGGCAAGTCCTGGTCGTTGGCGCGGGCAAAGTCGGAGAACCGAAGATCAGCGGTCTGCTCGACACAGGCGCGCGCATCCGCGTCGTATCGCTCGAAGCTAGCCCCAATGTCCGCGAATGGGCGCTGGAGGGGAGACTCGAACTGCACTTGCGCCCCTTCTCGCCTAAGGACCTCGATGGAGCATTCCTGGCTGTGGTCGCGACTTCTTCCCGCCCCTTGAACGAGCATATCTACCGTGAGGCGCACCTTCGCGGCGTGCTTTGCAATGTGGTCGACGTCCACGATCTCTGCGACTTCTTCTATCCCGCCGTGGTGCGCCGCGGCGACCTGCAGATTGCAGTCTCGACCGCCGGCCAGAGCCCGTCGCTCGCGCAGAAGATTCGCCGACAACTCGAAAAGCAGTTCGGCCCCGGATATGCCGCCTGGGTGGCCGAGCTGGGCGAGATCCGTCGCCGCATTCTCGCGAGCGATCTCGACAAGGAGCGCAAGCTGGACTTGCTGCATTCTCTCGCCAGTCGCGAAGCGGTCGAGGCGGCGCTGGCTGAAACGCCCGAGGTTGCTGCCAAAGGAGCGGGACAACGACTGCCCTGAAGAGAAAGAAGAAAGAGAAAATGACAGGCAAGGTCTATCTCGTAGGAGCGGGCCCGGGCGACCCCGAACTGCTCACCCTCAAGGCAATGCGTCTGCTGCGCACCGCCGACGCCGTGCTGCACGACGATCTGGTTGCGCCCGAGATTCTACAACTAATTCCTCCCACGGCGCAGGTCCATAACGTTGGCAAACGCTGCGGCACCAAGAAAATCCGCCAGGAAGAAATCAATTTTCTGATGATCGCTCTGGCGGATTCAGGCCTGCGAGTGGTGCGCCTGAAAAGCGGCGATCCTCTGATCTTTGGCCGGGCTGGAGAAGAAATTGAAGCCCTGCGTGCCGCCAACATTCCGTACGAAGTTGTGCCTGGCGTGACTTCGGCTCTGGGAGCGGCCGCGGCGTCGGCGATTCCGCTTACACGTCGGCGCGCATCCTCCGCGCTTGTGTTCATCACCGCCCATCGGGCGGAGGGCAGCGAAGCGGCGGACTGGGCGCGGCTCGCCGGAAGCGGCGCCACGCTGGTTATCTACATGCCCGGGCAGAATTATCCGGAGATCGCAGGCAAGTTGAAAGCCGCTGGCGTATCCGCCGACACTCCTTGCGCCATCGTTTCTCAGGCCACGACCCGGAATCAGCGGGCTCATCTCACCACGATTGCCGAATTGTCAAGCGCGCCGCGCTTCCCATCGCCCACGCTGCTCATGGTCGGCAAAGTTGTGCGCTTTGCCGATCCCGTTTCATTCGCACAACCGTTTATCACCGCTGTCGACGTCACAGCCGACACAACCGTCAACGAGGAGCCAATCCCTTGAACGACAAGCTCAAATTCGACCTCGCAGAACCGCAGCCGCTGGCCGACAGCTGGACTCCGCAACGCACGCTCTCCTGGGCGTTCGAGACATTCGGCAGCCGCGTCGCCATTTCGTCCGCGTTTGGCGCCGAGGGAATGGTCGTGATCGATATCGCCTCGCGCGTGTCAGCCGACTTCCGTGTCTTTACTATCGACACGGAATTCTTGTTTGCTGAAAGCTATACCCTGATGGAGCGTGTTGAAGCGAAATACGGGATCGCAATCGAGAGAGTCTATTCCGCTCTGTCGCCAGAAGAACAGGAACGACTGCACGGAGGGGCGCTCTGGAGCCGCGACCCGGACCGCTGCTGCAATCTGCGCAAAGTCGAGCCGCTGCGCCGCAAACTGGCCGGGTTAGACGCCTGGATCACCAGCATTCGCCGCGATCAAACCGTAGCGCGCTCGGCCGCGCGAAGAATTGAGTGGGATGCAAAATTCGGCGTGGTGAAGATCAATCCCATCGTGGATTGGACCTCAAAACAGGTGTGGCGCTACATCCACGATTACGACGTCCCGTACAACGAGCTGCACAACCAGGACTACCCCAGCATCGGCTGCACGCATTGCACGCGCGCCGTCCGTCCCGGAGAAGACGCGCGCGCCGGCCGCTGGTCCGGGTTTTCGAAGACCGAGTGTGGGTTGCACATCATTGAGTCGGCCCCGAGTGCGATTGGACAAGAAAAAGCAACGGTTGCGAAAACTTGCGGATAAGAAACTTCAAGTGTGGTCGCTGTTGTCCTCCGCGAAAAGGGCACGGCTCCAAGCCGTGCCCTTCAGAGTCACCGTCGGGGCGAAAGCTAGGCCTCGTTCTTCTTGCCCATGGTTAACTGGCGCAACAGTTGGATGAACGCCGTCGTTGCCACGGAGAGCGTGCGATCGCGCCGGTAGGCAAGGCCGAGCTCGCGATAGAGCTCCACATCTTCGAGATCGATCAACTTCACACGACCCGCGTCCACTTCATCCCGCGCGAATGAAGCACTGATGAGCGACACGCCGAGATCGGCTGCCACAAAGCTTTTGATCATCCCAATGCTCGGCAGCTCCATGCGCACCTGTAGCTCAGAGCTATAGGGACGAAAAAGCTTGTCGAGCAGCCGGCGCGTGTGCCCGGTCTTGGGGAAGAGCAGCGGGTGCTTCACCACTTCGCTGACCGGCACGGTCTTGTGCTTGGCGAGGGCATTCTTCGGGCTCACCATCAGCGTCAGCTTGTCGCGAAAAATGGGATGTATTTTCAGGCTCGGGGATGTGACCGGCAGCGTGAGCACACCTACTTCGACCGATCCATTTTCCAGCTTCTCTACGATTTTGTATGTGAAGTTGCGGTAAATACTGATCTGCACTGGAGGGTAGCGGCGGCAGTATTCAGCGAATACTTCCGGCAGAACGTAAAGGCAGGTAGCTTCGTTTGCACCCACCTTCAGTGTGCCGCGCGGCGTGCCGCTGTGGTCGGCGACCGCCATCAGCGATTCATCACGCAGGTTCTTTAACCGCTCCGCATACTCGTAGAAAACCTGCCCCGCCGGGGTCAGCTTCACCGTCTTACCGGAGCGGTCCAGAAGACGGTCGCCGTACTCCTGCTCCAGTTGCCGGATCTGGGCGCTGACCGCCGACTGCGAGCGGAAGACCTTCTCGCCGGCGCGAGAAAAGCTTCCCTGCCGGGCAACTTCCAGGAACGTAATGAGCTGGTCGAAATCCATCGCTTTGAGAGAGTTAAGGTCTGAATTATAGCGGACTCTGCGTGCTGCACCGCTAATTCCTCGTGAAACTCACCTGCAGTCATGGCTCGAAAATTTGCATCCCACGCATCGAAATTCTGCGTTGTACATTGCCGTAATCGACGCGCTATCAAAGAAGGACGAACAGGTGTTCCGGAGGAAAAGAGCCGGATACGTCGCTGCCTCGCTGAGGCAGGCCTGAACAATGATTTGGAAGCAATCCAGTTCGTCGCTCCAGAGTTTGGACCACGATGTCCAACATGATGCCGCCAAACCCGCGATCCGATATGCCGCACCGTGGCCATGCGCCGCGCGGCCTTCCGCCTGCACAAGGGCTCTATCATCCTGCGCACGAGCACGATTCCTGCGGCATCGGATTTGTCGCCAGCATTCCCGGGCATAAAAGCCACGACATCATCGAGAAGGGCATCCAGCTTCTCCTCAACCTGACCCATCGAGGCGCCTGCGGCTGCGATCCCGAGACCGGCGACGGCGCTGGCGTTCTCATCCAGATTCCGCACAAGTTTTTCGCTCGCGAATGCGAAAAACTTGCCTTTACCCTGCCGCAGCCCGGTTGCTATGCCGTCGGCATGGTTTTTCTGCCGGTCGAAAAGCATCCGCGCCTGCAGTGCGAAGGCATTCTCGAACGCATCGTCCGTGAGGAGGGCCTCACGCTCCTCGGCTGGCGCGACATCCCGGTCTATGCCTCGGCCATCGGGCGCGTGGCGCGGGCGTCGCAGCCTTACATCCAGCAGATTTTCGTGCAGGGCGCGCCCGGCATGGAAGAAGACGCCTTCGAGCGCAAGCTCTACGTCGTGCGCAAGCGCGCCGAAAATGAGGTGCGCGCTTCCGGCATGGAAGACGCGGAGACGTTCTACATCCCGTCGCTCTCCTGCCGCACCATCGTCTACAAGGGGCTGCTTCTTGCCCCACAGATCGCCAACTTCTACCGAGAGCTCTCCGATCCCGAGGTGGTCAGTGCATTGTGCCTGGTGCACCAGCGCTTCTCCACCAACACTTTCCCGAGTTGGCAGCGCGCGCATCCTTACCGTTACGTCGCACACAATGGTGAGATCAACACGCTCCGCGGCAACGTCAACTGGATGTACGCGCGCCAGTCGCTCCTGAAATCTCCGCTCTTCGGCGAAGACCTGAAAAAGCTTTATCCGATCATCGCTCCTGACGGCAGCGACTCGGCCAACTGCGACAATGCCGTCGAGCTGCTTTTTCAGGGCGGCCGTAGCCTTCCTCACGTGATGGCGATGCTCATTCCCGAAGCATGGGCGGGCAATCCACACATGAAGGCGGAGAAGCGCGCCTTCTACGAGTACCACGCTTGCATGATGGAGCCCTGGGACGGTCCCGCCGCTATCGCCTTCACCGACGGCCGCGTTATCGGCGCCACGCTCGACCGCAACGGGCTGCGCCCGGGCCGTTACGTCGTAACTCATGACGATGTGGTGGTTATGGCGTCAGAGGTCGGCGTGCTTGATGTTGCGCCCGAGCAGGTGAGGCACAAAGGTCGCCTGCGGCCAGGGAAAATGTTCCTGGTCGACACGGTCGCCGGGCGCATCGTTTCCGACAAGGAGATCAAGCACGAGCTTGCTTCGCGCCAGCCTTACGCCGAGTGGCTCAAACAGAATCAGATCACGATCGATCATCTGCCCGAGCCTTCGCGCATGCATTTTCCCGACGCCGAGACGCTTCTCCGCCGCCAGCGCGCCTTCGGTTACAGCGACGAAGATCTGAAGATGATTCTGGGCCCCATGGCTTTCAGCGGCGAAGAGCCGGTCGGCTCCATGGGCACCGACACGCCGCTGGCCTGTCTCTCTGACAAACCACAGTCGCTGTTCAACTATTTCAAGCAACTCTTCGCGCAGGTCACCAATCCGCCCATCGATCCCATCCGCGAAGAGATGGTCATGTCGCTGATCAGCTACATCGGCAGCGAGCGCAACATTCTGGAAGAAGCGCCGGAAAACTGCCACATGCTCAAGCTCGAGCACCCTCTGCTCACCAATCGTGAGCTTGAGAAGCTGCGCCGCGTTTCCTACCGCGATCTGCTGGCCACGACGCTGCCCGCCCTCTTCCGTCCGGTCGAAGGGGAAACCGGCCTGCGGCGCGCTCTGGAAGAGTTGTGCCGGCGAGCTTCGCAGGCCGTCCGCGCCGGATACACGCTGCTCATTCTTTCCGATCGTGGCGTCGACAAAGACTACGCACCGATTCCTTGCCTGCTCGCGCTCGCTGCCGTGCATAACCTGCTCGTGCGCGAGGAAACCCGTACCCAGGTCGCGCTCATTACCGAGTCCGGTGAGCCGCGCGAAGTTATGCACTTCGCTCTGCTCAGCGGATATGGTGCCAGTGCCATTAATCCCTATCTCGCGCTCGAAAGCGTGGAAGACCTTGCCTGGCGCGGTGAACTGGGCGAAGGCGTGACCCCCGAACTGGCCGTCAAACGATTCCTGAAGGCGGTCAAGAAAGGCCTGCTCAAGACTTTTTCGAAGATGGGCATCTCCACGCTGCAGAGCTATCAGGGCGCGCAGGTTTTCGAAGCCATAGGTCTGAACAAGGAATTGATCGACACCTATTTCGCCGGCACAACTTCGCCCCTCGAAGGCATCGGTCTCGACGTCGTCGCCCGCGAGGCGCAACTCAATCACGAGTTCGCCTTCCGTCCCCTCACCGAGTCTGAGACCGAACTCGCGGTCGGCGGCAACTATCATCAGCGCGTCGACGGAGAATATCACCTGCTGAATCCGCTCACCATCAGCAAGCTGCAGCAGGCCGTGCGCCAGGAAAATTTCAAGACTTTTCAGGAGTACACCGACCTCATCGACCGCCAGAGCGCGCAACTCTGCACGCTGCGGGGCGTGATGACATTCAAAAAGACGAGCCAGCCCGTCCCACTCGAGGAAGTCGAGCCCGCGAAAGAAATCGTCAAACGCTTCACCACTGGCGCCATGTCATTCGGCTCGATCAGCAAGGAAGCGCACGAAACGCTGGCCATCGCCATGAACCGTATCGGCGGCAAATCGAACACCGGCGAGGGTGGGGAAGACGAAGAGCGCTTCAAACGCGACGACAACGGCGATCTGCGGCGCAGTGCCGTCAAGCAAGTTGCTTCGGCACGCTTCGGCGTAACCGCCAACTATCTGGTCAACGCCGACGAACTCCAGATCAAAATGGCGCAGGGTGCCAAACCCGGCGAGGGCGGCCAGCTCCCCGGCCATAAAGTTGACGAAGTCATCGCGCGCTTGCGCCACTCAATTCCCGGCGTTGGCCTCATATCGCCGCCGCCGCATCACGACATCTACTCCATCGAAGATCTCGCGCAGCTGATCTACGACCTGAAAAACGTCAATCCGCAGGCGCGCATCGCCGTGAAACTCGTCGCTGAAGTTGGTGTCGGCACGGTCGCCGCGGGCGTCGCCAAAGCGCACGCGGACGTCATCCTCATCAGCGGCGACAGCGGTGGCACCGGCGCTTCGCCGCTCAGTTCGATCAAGCACGCCGGCATTCCGTGGGAGCTTGGCCTCGCTGAAACGCAGCAGGTTCTCTTGCTGAACGATCTCCGCAGCCGCGTCCGGCTGCAGACCGACGGCAAGCTGCAGACCGGCCGCGACGTCGTCATCGCCGCACTGCTCGGCGCGGAAGAGTTCGGCTTCGCCACCACGCCGCTTATTGCGATGGGCTGCGTCATGATGCGCAAATGCCATCTCAATACGTGCTCCGTCGGCATCGCCACGCAGGATCCCGTGCTGCGCAAACAGTTTCAAGGGCAGCCCGAGCACGTCATCAATTTCTTCTTCTTCATCGCGGAGCAGGTGCGGCAACACATGGCCGAACTCGGGTTCCGCACCGTAGATGAAATGGTCGGACGTGTCGAGATGCTCGAAATCGCTCCCGCCGTCGATCACTGGAAAGCCCACGGCCTCGATTATTCCGCCATTCTCTACAATCCGACCGTTCCGTCGCGCGTAGCACACCGGTGCGTGCACGCCCAGGATCACGGTCTTGAGCGTGCGCTCGACCATCAACTTGTCGAGCACTCCCTCGACGCGCTGTTGAGCTTGAACTCGGTTGAAATCAATTTGCCCGTGCGCAATATCCACCGCTCTGTCGGGACCATTCTGAGCGGCCAGATTGCGCGCCGTTACGGCTCCGCCGGCCTTCCCGACGACACCATCCGTATTCATCTCTCGGGCTCCGCCGGACAAAGTCTGGGGGCATTCCTCGCCAGGGGCGTCACGCTTACGCTCGAAGGCGACGCCAACGACTACGTCGGCAAGGGACTTTCCGGCGGCCGGCTCGTCATCTACGCTCCACGCGCTTCCACCTTCGCGGCGGAAGAAAACATCATCATCGGCAACGTTGCCCTCTATGGGGCCACCAGCGGCGAAGCCTTTTTCAACGGAGTGGCCGGTGAACGCTTCGCCGTTCGTAACTCTGGCGCGACCGCCGTCGTCGAAGGCGTCGGCGACCACGGATGCGAATATATGACCAACGGTATGGTCGCCGTCCTCGGTGCCTGCGGCCGCAATTTCGCCGCCGGCATGAGCGGAGGCATCGCCTACGTCTTCGACGAGTTGGGAGATTTCACCGAAAAACGCTGCAATCTCGAATCCGTAGATATCGAGCCTGTGCTGGACGCGGAAGACGAGCGCATCTTGCGCGATCTCGTCAGGCGCCATGCGCTGCTCACTTCGAGCCGCCGCGGGCAATGGATTCTCGACCACTGGCGGGATGCGCTGCCGCGTTTCATCAAAGTTTTCCCGCACGAATTCAAGCGGGTCCTCGGAGTCGCGCGCCGCGCTGAGAATTACGTCCCGGGTCGAGCCACTTCTATTCTCGATGCGGTGCCAGTCGCCAGCGCAGAAGCTGAGCAGGTCGCAGATGGGCTGGTGCAGCACGGGCTGGTGCAAAATGGGTAAGACCACCGGCTTCATCGACTACTCACGCGAACTGGCCCCGCGGCGCGCCGTGGCCGAGCGCGTCAATGACTGGTTCGAAATCTATCAGGATTTGCCCGAAGACAAACTGCGCAAACAGGGTGCGCGCTGCATGGATTGCGGCGTCCCTTTCTGCCAGACCGGATGCCCCGTCAACAACCTCATCCCTGACTGGAACGACCTCGTTTTTCGCGGCCGTTGGAAAGACGCCGTCCGCCAGTTGCACGCCACCAACAATTTTCCTGAATTCACCGGCCGAGTCTGCCCCGCGCCCTGCGAGGCCTCGTGCGTGCTCGGCATCAACCAGCCGTCGGTCACGATCAAGCAGAACGAGAAAAACATCGTTGAGCGCGGATTTCTCGAAGGCTGGATCGCTCCAGAGCCGCCTAAACATCGCACCGGGAAAAAAGTGGCCGTCGTCGGTTCGGGTCCGGCCGGACTCGCCGCCGCGCAGCAACTCTGCCGCAGCGGCCACGAGGTTCGGGTGTATGAGAAAAACGACCGCATCGGTGGACTGTTGCGCTATGGCATCCCGCATTTCAAACTGGAGAAGCACATCATCGACCGCCGTCTCGAGCAGATGTCGGCCGAAGCCGTGAAATTCGTCACCAACGCAGAAGTCGGGAAGAACGTTCCTGTCGAGACTCTGCGTCGCGACTTCGACGCCATCGTTCTCGCCGGCGGGGCCGAGCATCCTCGCGATCTCAGCGTTCCCGGACGAGAACTCAAGGGCATTCACTTCGCCATGGAGTTTCTGCCGCAGCAGAACAAGCGCTGCCTTGGCGATACTGTCGATCCCGCCGCCGAAATTCTCGCGACCGGCAAGCGCGTAGTCATCATCGGCGGGGGCGACACCGGGGCCGACTGCCTCGGCACCTGTCATCGCCAGAGACCGCTCTCCGTGCATCAGTTCGAGATCATGCCCAAGCCGCCCGAGGAGCGCTCACCGCTCACGCCGTGGCCACTCTGGCCATTGCAACTGCGTACCGAAGCGGCGCACGAAGAAGGAGGCGTTCGCGACTGGAGCATCGCCACCACAAAATTCACCGGTGATTCCGAAGGCCGTGTCTCCCAACTGCACGCCGTGCGCGTTGGCCCTCCGCCAAGATTCGAGCCGATTCCCGGCACTGAGTTCACCCTGCCGGCTGACCTCGTCTTGATCGCGATGGGCTTCCTTGGTCCTGTGCGCGGCGGCATGATCGAGCAACTCGGTGTTCAACTCGACCATCGCGGCAACGTCGCCACCGACGAGAACTACATGTCATCGATCCCGGGAGTTTTCGCTGCCGGCGATATGCGCCGTGGTCAATCGCTGGTGGTGTGGGCTATCGCCGAAGGCCGCAAAGCCGCCGCTGGGGTCAACGCTTATCTCGCAAAGCCCACGGAGCGGCCCGTTTCGGCGCTCTCGGATGTGCGGCCATTCGCCTCGTGACAGGAAGACCGTCGGCGGTTAGCCCCTGCCGTGCATGTAAGATTAATCCTTATCCATGATCCAGCTTTCCGACATCCAGACCGCGCTAGCCCGCATCCGCGGCGACATTCGCGTCTCGCCCTGCACGCACTCGGAGACTTTTTCCGGCCTCACCCACAATTCCATCTTCCTCAAGCTCGACAATCAGCAGCGCACCGGCGCATTCAAGGAGCGTGGCGCTCTGAACAAACTCCTCAGTCTTACCGCCGACGAGCGCGCCCGCGGCGTCATCGCCGCCTCCGCAGGAAACCACGCGCAGGGAGTCGCTTATCACGCGGGCAAACACGGCATCAAGGCCCGCATCTACATGCCCCTGCCAACGCCGCTGACCAAAGTTTCCTCCACTCGCTCCTACGGCGCCGACGTGATCCTGCACGGCGCCAATTACGACGAAGCCTTTGAGAAAGCGCTCCAGGTCGCGCAGCAGGACCGCCTCACACTCATCCACGCCTTTGACGACGCCGCGGTCATTGCGGGGCAGGGAACTCTCGGCCTGGAGATTCTCGAACAGAATCCCGACATCGAAGCCATCGTCGTTCCCATTGGCGGCGGAGGTCTGATCGGCGGGATCGCCTGCGCCGTGAAGGAAACCAATCCTGCGGTGAAAGTCTTCGGCGTGCAGCCTGCGAAAATTCCCTCCATGAAAGCCGCCATCGCGGAAGGCAAGCCGATCACGCTTGACTCGGCCAAGACGATCGCCGATGGTATCGCCGTACGCCGCGCCGGTGATCGCACTTTTCCGCTGGTTCAAAAATACGTGGATGGCATTGCGACCGTTGAAGAGGAAGAAATCGCCAACGCGATTCTTCTTTTGTTGGAACGCGAAAAAACCCTGGCCGAAGGTGCGGGCGCCGCGGCTTTGGCTGCAGTCTTAAACCGCAAACTCCCGCTCAGCGGCAAACGAGTTGCCGTGCTGGTTTGCGGCGGCAATATCGATGTCACGTTGCTCGCCCGCATCATCGAACGCGGGCTGCTGAAAGACGGTCGCCTGGTTCGCTTGCGCGTCCATCTGCCCGACTATCCCGGCGCACTGCATCGCCTGACTGGAATCCTGGCCGAGCATCGGGCCAACATCGTCGAGACCGCCTACGACCGTGCCTACCACGGCGTGAATCTCGGCGACACCGCCATTGACATCACTATGGAAACCCGCGGTCCCGATCACATTGCCGAACTGCTCGCGGCGCTCGTCTCCGCCGGCTATACGCACGAACGAATTCTGTAGAAGATTCGAGAGAAAAGAAAATTTTCGGGGGAACGAGCGGCATTAAGGCGAGTCTGGACTGACCGGAGTTTTGCTGCCGTGGCAAAACACGACAAGGCACAGCAGAATGCCCGTACCCACCCCTCCGCCGATCTCGATCCACTTGGGGTTTACTCCGTTGCCCGGGCTGGTCGGCCGTTCCGGTGCTCCGCAGGTTTCCGACTCACCGTAGCTGGCCTGTTGTCCTTCCTTTACGCTGGCTTTTTGCTCGACGGTAGATTCCAGCGTCGGCTTGGCCTTACCGCCTTCGCGCCGAACGTTAACGTCCAGTTTGCGCGCCGCCACCTGCACGGTGCCGCTTACATCGGTCACTTCGTACTGCGTCCATTCATTCACGACGGGAATCACGGTGAGGCAATTTACTTTTACCCTGAAAGCCTTTGAAGTTCCTACCGCAACGCTGCCATGGTCCAACTCGAGGAAGTCTACCTGAAACTTCAGTACCGACTGCGGCTGAATCTGAACCTCGGTTCCATCTAGTGTCAACGTGGCAGAAAACCCGGGTTTAGTCTCGATCAGATCGCCGGAGAAAATGGAGGATGAATCGTGCGCCTCATATTCATTCACCCACACACCGCCCTGCGTATGCAGAACGGCCGACGGGACCGCGGAAGTTTGGGACGGAGCTTGGCCCAGCAAGGAAGACGGTAGAACCGCTACCAGGACCCAGCACAGAAAACCACGCGGGATGAAGACACTCATTGATTGCCAGAGTTACGACTGCCAAGATTTCGCTGGCCAAAACGTTCCACGCGCCGATTAAGAAAAATCGTAACTGCCGCGCTCGGGCCCCGTCTATTGCCACTCTGGATGACCGCCCGCCTTCGTCGCCCGTGACAGTCAGCGTTTTCTTCAGAAGCGCTTCATGCTGATTGGGTAAAACTTTGTAAATCACGCAGTTCCGCCGCATGAAGCATTTAAACTAAAGATGGAAGGTTATGAACGTACGCAAATCAGTTTTGTCTTTAACGAGGCTTTTCGCACTCATAACTGCTGTCGGCTTCCCATCTGCGGTCGGTAGGACTTCGGCCATACCTCAGGCGGCGGGCCAGAGCACGATTGCCAAGAGCATCGGCACCATCAAAAGCATCAACGGGAATGCCCTTACTTTGACGCCAACGTCGGGGCCTGAAGTCGCCGTCGCGGTGCAGCCCAACGCTCGCATACTGCGCCTCCAGCCCGGGTCCACGGATGTCAAAACCGCCACCCCACTCGCCCTGCAGGACCTGCAAGTCGGCGACACGATCCGCGCCCGCGGCCCCGGCTCCGACGACGGCAAATCGATTCAGGCCCTCGAAATCATCGTGATCACGCGTTCTGCCGTCGCTGCCGTCAGCGATCAGATTCGCCAGGACTGGCAGAAGCGCGGCATCGGAGGCCTGGTCAGCGCGGTGGACGCTTCCACGGGCGCGGTGACCATTTCGATCCCGAGCCTCGTGGGTGACAGGAAACTCGTCACGGTTCATATCAGCAGCAGCACGGTGATTCGGCGCTACGCGCCTGATTCCGCCAGTTTTGAAGCTGCCCAACCCAGCACCTTGCAGGCGATCCACGTCAACGACCAACTCCGCGCTCGCGGGGACCGCAGCCCCGACGGCAACGACTTCACCGCCGCAGAAATCGTTACCGGCACGTTTCCTTACGTCGAAGGCACTGTCAAATCGGTGGACGCAAGCGCCAACACCATCACCGTTCAGGATGTGCTGAGCAAGAAAAGCGTGCTACTCAAGGTGACTTCTGATTCGCAGCTGCATCAGATCCCGGCCGACATGGCGCAACGCATGGCTTTCATCCTGAAACGGGCCAAGCAAGGTGGCGCCGTCGATGCATCTGCATCAGCATCCCCGCGAAGCAATCCGCCCGGCGGTCAGACCGGTGCCGCTACTGGCGGCCAGTCCGGCGTGTCAGGCGGAGCAGGCGCAATGCGCCCCGGGGGCAGCGGACTTCAGCGCATGCTCGACTCTGCTCCCACCGTCAAGCTGGCTGAACTGCATAAGGGAGATGCGCTTGCCATCCTAGCGACCGAAGGCATGCTCACCTCTGGCGGCACCGTCGTCAAACTCTACAGCGGCGTCGAACCAATTCTTGAAGCGGCTCCCAATGCTATGACGCTCGCGCCCTGGAGCCTGGGAGGCGCCCCCAACGGTGACACGGGGAATCAGTGACCGTCTAACGATGTGCGCCAAGGATCTCCTTAATTTGAATTCATAAGAAATGGAATTGAAGGAATGAAGGCTTATTACTCCATGCGTATTTCTTTCGGACTCATACTTTTACTGAGCACGGCCGTGGCATTCGCTCAAACTGCGCCAGTTCCCACGGGTGCTCTTCGCGGGCAAGTCACCGATCCTTCGGGAGCTGCCATCACGAGCGCGACAGCGGCTCTCACACCGCAGACGGGATCCCCGCTCACCGCTCAGACCAACAATCAGGGTTTCTATGAGTTCAAGTCGCTTCCGGCAGGGAAGTACTCGCTGACGGTCGTTGCGGAAGGATTTGTTCTCTACGAGAACGACAACATCGCGATCGCCGATCAGCCACTGCGCCTCAACGTCTCCATGTCGATCGAGGTGCAGACGCAGAAAGTGCAAGTCTCCGACACCGCGCCGACGGTTGACGTCAATCCTTCGAACAACGCCGGGGCCATCACCATTTCCGGCAAGGAACTGGAAGCTCTGCCCGACGATCCCGACGAATTGCAGTCCGATCTGGAAGCTCTCGCCGGACCTTCCGCCGGCCCCAACGGCGGCCAGATGTACATTGACGGCTTCACCGCCGGCCAGCTTCCTCCCAAGTCGTCGATCCGCGAAATCCGCATCAATCAGAATCCGTTTTCTTCCGAATATGACAAGCTGGGCTACGGCCGCATCGAAATCTTCACCAAGCCCGGTACCGACAAACTGCACGGACAGCTACTGGCCGATGGCAACGACTCCCTTTTCAATTCGCCCAATCCTTTTGTTGCTGGCGTGCCGCCTTACCACTCCACTTTGTTCAACGGAAGCGTCGGCGGTCCCATCAACAAGAGTTCCTCGTTCTTCCTCAGTTTCCAGCGCCGCGATACCGCCGATGTTTCCGCCATTAACGCGGTCGATCCGACGACGGGGGCGCCACTCATCTCATCCCTCCCCAGCCCCGAGCAGCGCACCAACCTTGCTCCGCGCTTGGATTGGGCCATCACGAAAAACAACACGCTGACCGTGCGCTACCAGTACTACCGCGATACGTCAACCGGCAACCTGGGCGTGGCCGGCGGTGGCGGCGGTGGCGGTCCTTCGTTTTCCGCTGCACCCGCCAATCAGCTTTATCTGGCCAGTCAGGCCTACAACTCGAAATCCACAGAGGACACGGTGCAGATCAGCGACACCCAGGTCTTCGGCACGAGGGTCGTCAACGAGACCCGTTTCCAGTACCTTCGCGACGGCACCATCCAGAATCCGGCCGATATCAATCCTGCCACGAACGTAGTCGGCAACTTCATTGGCGGTGGGTCAGGCGCTGGCGATCTGAACGACCAGCAGAACGCCTACGAAATCCAGAATTACACGTCGGTCATTTCCGGCAACCACACCATGAAGTTCGGCGCACGTGTTCGCGGCACCGAGGACACGAACTATTCCACCAGTGGATTCAACGGCACGTTCACGTTCCCCACGCTGGCTGCGTTCCAGGCTGCAACCCCGCAGCCCACGCAGCTGGCCATCACTACCGGCTCGCCCAATGCCCAGGTCACCTATTTCGACGCCGAACCCTATTTCCAGGATGACTGGCGCGTGAAGCCCAACGTCACGCTGAGCTTTGGCATGCGCTTCGAAGCGCAGAACGTGATTCACGACCACAACGACTGGGCCCCGCGCTTGGGCTTCGCCTGGGGCGTGCATGGCCGCAGCGCACCCCCCCTTGTGGTGATCCGCGGCGGATCGGGCATCTTTTATGACCGCTTTCAGCTCGGGCAGATTCTGCAGGCGCAACGCCTGAACGGCGTCACGCAGCAAGAGTTCGTCATCAGCAACCCCGCCTGCTACCCGGGTCTCGACCAGCCTTTGACCGTTCCCATCTCGAGCTGTGGCACGGCCAGCTCGAGCGCATCCACCACATATCAGATCGGCCCCAGGCTGCATGCGCCCTACACCGTGCAGAGCGCACTCAGCGTCGAGCGGCAGATCGCCAAATCTGCGACCCTGACGGTCAACTATTTGAACTCGCGCGGCTTCGATCAGTTCGTCACCATCAACGCCGAGGCCCCGTTTCCGGGAACGCCTTGCTATCCGAGCTGTCCGATTCCCGCGAGCAATCTCTACCGCTACGTCTCCGAAGCGAATTTCAAGCAGAATCAGCTCATGCTGATTTCGAATGTCAGGTTCGCGTCCAAGGTACAAGTGTTCGGCTACTACGTGCTCAACTTCGCCAACAGCGACACGTCCGGTGTCTCGAGCTTTCCCTCGAACTCCTACAACCTGAGCCAGGATTGGGGCCGCGCCTCATTCGACGTCAGAAACCGCCTGTTCTTTGGCGGCAGCTTTGCGCTGCCCTACCTGATTCGCCTGAGCCCATTCATGATCGTCAGCTCCGGCTCTCCCTTCAACATCACTTCGCCCTATGACCTGAATGGCGATAATCAGTACAACGATCGTCCAGCGTTCGCCGCTGGGGCTACCTGCAGCACAGCCACGATCTACTCAACGCCTCTCGGTGCCTTCAACGCCACGCCGTGTCCCGGGCAGTCGACGATTCCCATCAATTACGGCACGGGCCCCGGACATTTCGTCATGAATGTGCGCCTCACCAAGACGTTCGGTCTCGGCCCCAGCACGAAGGCTCCAGCTGGCCAAGGCCAGGGAGGGGGTCCCGGCGGTGGTGGTGGCCGCACGGCTGGCGGCGGTGGCCCGCGTGGCCCGCTCTTCGGTGGCGGTGGAGGAGGCATGTCGTTTTCCTCCAGTTCCGATCGCCGTTACAACCTCTCCCTCGGCGTCAGCGTGCGGAACGTGTTCAACAACGTCAACGTCGCCAACCCAAATGCCGTCCTCAGCTCGCACCTCTTTGACGTTTCCAACGCGCTGCTGGGAGGACCGTATTCGCCGAGCACGGCGGCGAATCGCCGCCTCGATCTGATCGCTACGTTCAGCTTCTGATCGGGGATCGCGTGCGATATCCCCTGATCCGCGCACTCAGGTTATTCTGGGATGGCAGGGTTCATCTCACCATCCCAAGTCGTGTAAGGATTCCGAACCGATTGGCTTTTCTTCCCATCACCAGACGCAGATTTATCGGTCTCGCGGCAACTGCCGGGGCCGCCGCTCTGGCTGCCGACTCGATCCTGCTGGAGCCGAACCACCCGCGCATCGTGCGCCAGCACATTGCCTTGCGCCGCTGGCCCGAACGCCTCAACGGTTTCACGATCGCGCTTTTGAGCGACTTCCACTACAATGCTCACTTCTCCGTCCACCCTTTGCATGCCGCCATCGGCATGATCAACGATCTGCGCCCTGATCTCATTGCGCTGGCCGGAGATTTTGTTTCGCTGTCGCTCGTGCCTTACAACCGCGAAAAAGATGCCGCGGTCGCCGAGCCTTGCTCCGAGCTACTGCGGCAGATGCAGGCACCACATGGGCTCTGGGCCGTTCTCGGTAATCACGACGTCTCTACCGCCCCGCGCCTCGTTATCGGAGCACTGCAGGCGCGTGGAATTCGCGTCCTGCTCAACCAATCGGTGGCCATCGAGCAAAACGGATCCCGCTTCTGGCTCGCGGGCGTTAACGATGTCTTGGGCCACGCCTCCGACCTTGGCACGACGCTGCACGGCATCCCAAGCGACGAAGCCACGATTCTTCTGGCACACGAGCCCGACTACGCTGATTACGTGTCGCGCCATCCCATTGACCTGCAACTCTCCGGGCACACCCACGGGGGCCAGGTCCGGATTCCGTTGGTTGGCCCTCTCTACCTGCCCGAGCTGGGGCGAAAGTACATACAGGGTTTGTATACGGTCGGCCCGCTCACGCTCTACACCAACGCCGGCCTGGGGACCCTCCGAATTCCGGTGCGCTTCAACTGCCCGCCGGAAATCACGCTGCTGACTCTGATGCGCTCCACCACATAACAAAACGATCGCGCCCCGGATTTGTTGAGCCGCAAGAGACCGCGCTGCTTGTGCAACCGGTTTCACATACGCCGGGTCCAGCGCCTCATTCTCGGTCGGCAACTCGTTGCAAATGTGATACATTTTCGGCTCCGAGGGTGGTCCGATATTTGCCTGTCTCTCGGGAATACGTCACAGCCGGTGCCTCGGTCGCTTGGGAGAGAAGGAACGAGATATGCTTCGCAGCATCTGGCCTCGTCGCATCTGGCTGCCGATCCTGCTGGAGTCTGTCTGTGCCGTCGGCTTTGCGTCGACGACGGCTGTGCCTTCTTCGCGTTCAGCGCTGTTGCAGCAGCGCCCACCCCAAATTACAGCCACGCTGGCGCGCGCGGCTGAGTTTGTTGCGGTGCCTCACCTCAGCGCTCTCCCCGATTGCGAAGACGTTCAGCCGCCCGAGGCTCTCACCACTCCCGATCCCCTCTTCACTCCCGCCGGGCTGGGCAAGAAAGTGAAGGTCAGTTTCATCATCGGTACGGATGGCCGCGTGCATAGCCCGTTGATTCTTGAGAGCGCGGGCCTTGCTCGCGATCGCCGCGTGCTGCAGACCGTTCGCACATGGCGCTACCGGCCCGCAACCTGCAATGGAGTGCCCACCGAGACCGAAGGTAAGATCGAGTTTTCCAGCCGGTAGGGCAGCCGCCTGGGCTAGAATGACTCGAGATAGAGCGCGCAGTTCATAGCGCGACCCCAAACCGATCGACTGGAAGAGATCCGTGGAAAAAGAGCGCAAGCCCACACACTCTGACATGCGGCGCGGCCGTCCCGCTGTCGACCCCATCAGCGCGGCGCTTGAAGCCGCCAAGCGCCTGGCCACCGAAATCGACGCCGAGCAGTCCGTTCACGACGCGTTGAACGACTTCGCCGCGCAGGATTTCGCGGGGAACGATATTGGGGAAAACGAAGGCGGCGGTCTTGACGATTCCGCGGTGGGCCTCTGCGAAGTTTGCGGCTACCGCAATCGCGGAGGCAATCGATTTTGCGGCAAGTGTGGCACGGCTCTGCCTGAGCCACATTCCGGGTTGAGGGCGACGCCACTCTCGGCATCGTTTCCTCCCGAGCGTCAGCCGGGCAGCGCATCCGGTTCCAACCGTGCGGTGACGGCCGAAACGCACCATTACCACCATCACTACCACTATTTTCCCGGAGGCTCCGAAGCGGCGCCTGCGCGCGGCACGGATCCGGTGCGCGAAGCCGAGCGTATGCGTCCGTCTGCCGCCCTGCGCGGCGATATGAGCCGCGCCGAAGCGGCCGTGCGGCGCATTACCCAGGAGTGGGTGCTGGCCTCGAATACCAAGCATCTCGATGATCTGCTGGATCTCTACATCGCCGATGCGCTGGTGCTTCGCTCAAACTATCCGCCCATCCGCGGCGCCGCAGCGGTGCGCGAATTCTTCTTTGGCGCACTCGACGCCGGCATGGGAGACGTGGAAATGGACCCGCTGCGGGTCGAAATTGCCGGAGATCTGGCCTATGAAGCCGGACGCTGGAAGGCTCTGGTTCCGGGCGCGGCCGGTAAGCGTCGCGAAGAGCGCGGCAAGTATTTGTGGGTGTGCGCGCGGCAGAGCAACGGAGAATGGAAGCTGGCCGCGGATTGCTGGTCGAGTGACCTCGGTTTCTCCTTGCAGGAATCCGACGCTCCACCAAACACCGGCGTCAAGACCCGCGAACCGCGGAAGAGTTAAGCCGCACAGAAGGCGAGACCGGCCCGTGACAGTACGCTCCGTGCAAAGGCACCGTGGCACAGCGGGCCCTTCAGCGCCGCGTAAAGCGGATGCAAAGCGGCGGTTTTAGCTCCTGCGGTGCGACGGCGCGCTACGCCCTCACTCCCAGTTTGTCCAGATCTTCCCGCAACTGTGCGATCGTCTGCATCTCGATCGTCTGCATGCCCAGCTTCACGGCACATTCCAGATTCAGCGCGCGATCATCGACGAAGCAGCACTCTTCGGCGGAAATCTGCGTCGTTTCCAAGGCTAGCCGGTAGATGTCTTTTTCCGGCTTGCGAAAGCCAACGAAGCACGAACTAATGAACAACTGGAAGATCTGGCGTAAGCCGCCCTTTTCAATGCGGTAATAATTCAGTTCTCGTGACTCGTTGTTGATTGTTCCCATGAAGTATTTGCCCGAGTCTCTGAGGGTGCGAGCGAACTCAATTACCTCCGGAAACGGCTGCGACAGGGAAAACATGTAGTCGCGAAATGCCTCGCGGGTGAACGGCCGTGCGCGGTAGAAGACGGTGCGGTCCAGATATTCGTCGAGTGTGATCTTCCCCCGCTCGAACGACGACACAACCAACTCGTGCCGGTCATGGAACTCTTCTTCATCGAGATGAAAATGCTCGAGCGCCGCCGTGCGCTGCGTGCGGTCCCAGGCATTGGTGAGCAGCACGCCGCCGACGTCCCAGAAAATAGCGCGAATGCCAGGCAAAGGGATTCCTCCACGCAAGAAACTTAGGTGGAGGAAGTGTAGACGAATTCAGTTCGGCCGTGGAAATGCAGCGCAATCGATCTTCTTGTCCTTCCAGGGCGTGAGGTTCAAACAAAACGCCCCGGCCTGCGTTTTCGCGGGCCGGGGCGTCAAATCACGGCAGTTTACTGCGTCTGGCCCGGCGTGAAGTTTTGGTGGTAGCTCAAGCTCACGATGTCCTGGAGCATGGGCGTCGCCGGAGGCAGGTTCGACGGATTCAGGAACAATGTGTCGAAAGAGAAGTCACGCGTTGGCGGACTGTACACCACCGTGCAGCACTTGAACACGCCGGTGTTGTATTCCGAGTAGTACATGCTGACCAGCGACCCGTTGTAGTGCAGGGTGTTGTTCCAGGTCTCCAGGTAGCGCAGGAAGTTGTGCATTCCTCCGTCGGTCCCGAAGTCCTTGGCCACGTTGGTCCAGGTGGGCTGCGGGAAAGGAATGTTCTTACCCGCGGCTACCGCCATGCGGTAGTAAGCGTCAGCGGTGGTGTTGCGGATGTTTGTGGTGTTGTTGGCCATTTTGGTGCCCATCGTCGTGGGATAGAGCAGGCTGATGGCGTTGCTCCACTGATTGGACAACACGGTAACGGTATCGGCGATGATCGACGCCGCCGCGTGTGGCACCTGCGCTCCGCCGGTAAAGAAGGTGTCGGCGGTACCGCTGTTGTAATTGCCCAGAACATAGACCGGGTTTTCCGAGGCGACGGTGAATCCGCCGCACGCGGTCGGATTTGCCGCGTTCTGCACGCAGCCGGCGGCCGCCGCCGGCATGACTGGCAGCGGGCTTACTCCGGCGGCGCTCATGCCGCCATCCACCAGCATCAGCGCATGGCGCGCGCCCGTGACCATGTTCGCGATACCCATCTGGTCTCCCGCATCGGTCAGGTACATTTGAGCCGGTTGACTGGCGGCTGGGTTGTTGTAGGCAGCCGCGCAATCCTGATACGTCTGATAGGTCGCAGCGGCCCCCGCTTTAGTTTGCACCGGCGCAGTTGCCGGCGTCCGGACGTAAGAATTCAGAGGGTTGGAGTTGGTGTTCCGGCCAAAGCCGTATCCAAGATTCATTTCTCCCCAGTTGTCCAGAAGCCCGTTCTGATCCACGTCCTCAGGGGAGTAACTGTAGTAGGTGGCTGGTTCCAGAGTGCCATCCTGCGTGGTCGAGGTGAGATTCGAGCTGGAGTTGACTACGTCTTCCAGCCCTGATTCACCGCTATAGACCGTCGATCCGCCGGGGGTCTGTCCGCCGTTGGAGGCATTCGGGTCTTTCTTCATGCCACGGTGATCGGAGAAATAAAGCACGTAGCCGTTCTCGTTCGTGTAGTTCACCTGCTTGCCCGTGCCCAGGCCGGTATTGCCCAGCAGCCACTGGTTCAGGTTGCCCACGTCGAGCTCAACCGCGCTCATGATGCCGTTGACCGAGCAGGTCGAGTAGGTAAAGGTGTTGCCGTTGCCCGCCTGCCCAGCTCCCGGGCTCAGGCTCAGGTCCGGGACGTTGTTGTCGCGCATCTCAGCTTCGCGCACGTCGTAGAGGTTGATGGGATACCAGTCCGACGTGGAAGGCACTGTCGCAGCTCCCGGCACGACTCCCGGCTGTAGCTGCTGCAGAATCAGAATGGCGTTCCGATTGACCAGGTTGGAGCAGGCGGCACCGGCGTTCGTGAAGCCCGGACAAGTCGGCGGCGTGTCGAAGACCTGACCGAAGCCCAGGTTCAGCCACTCCTGCGTCACGCCCACAAAATTTGCGTGCGAGCTGCAGGTCGTGTTGGCGGCCGGACAGTACTCTACGCGGATCCACGGACCGATCGGAGCACCCGCGCTTCCAACAGCGCATCCGACGGACGTGCCATTACATGTTGGATTGTTGATGATTGAGCCCATGAGCGGCCACGTGGTCCAGCCCGCCTGGCCAGCATCGGTATAGGGAGCAATCCAGCCGAGACTCTGTTGTCCGACAGCGGGAATGGTCGCAAATCCCAGCGCTTCGGTTGCGGCCGCATTGCCGCCGGCCACGCCTCCGGTCAAAGTGACGGCGGCATTGGTGAACGGAGCGGTATTCCAGCCGGCCGAGTAGTAGGGCAACTGGACGTCAGAGGCGTCGGTTCCGGCCCAGTCCGGGTGCAGGTCGGCCGGATCGTCGGCGATCAGGATGCGGATCTGCGCCTTGTTATACAGGCGCTCCGAGCCCAGCGTGCTGGTCGGACTTTCGCCCGTCAGCGGCTTGCGCACAATCGAAATCGGGTCGGTGCAGGGCGGAGGATTGCTGGTGCAACTGTCCTGCACGAAGGGCAGCTGCATGTTAGTGACGCCGGTTATCGAGTTGGCCAGGTACGTGTTAAACGTGCCCTGCGAAATGCTGGGGAAGTTGGCGTTGGCCGTGCCGCCACAGTCGGCGCAGGAGTTCGTCGTGGGATACCCGCCGCTCCAGCTGGCGTCTCCCGGCACTGTTCCCGAGCCCGGAAGCGCGATGCAGTTCGCCCCCGTGGGTGGGAAGGTAAGGGTGCATCCGTTGCTGGCGCTGGGAATGTAGATGGTCCCGCCGTAGTCGCTCGAGGTTGCCCAGCCGTTCTCCAGCATGGACGTGATGACC
The DNA here is from genome assembly GCA_030041475.1 of Candidatus Sulfotelmatobacter sp. GTDB lineage: Bacteria > Acidobacteriota > Terriglobia > Terriglobales > Acidobacteriaceae > Sulfotelmatobacter. The sequence continues at coordinate 42,281 of JASHNU010000080.1, read as the reverse complement.
TGTTTATAGGCCTGCACCTTATCGTTGAAAACCAGATCGGAGCCGGCGGCCAGGAACAGGTTCATGTTGGTGTGCACGCGGCCGCCGAAACTGAAGTTAGGACCGGCGAAGTAGCTACAGTCAAATCCGCAGAACACGCCGAACTGAAAGACCGGGACCTGGGCCACTGAGATCGTGCGCGTCATGCTGGCCGTCGCTCCCGCCGGTCGCACGGCGGTGACGCTCAACTGCAGGTTGGTCATTAGGGCATAGAGCCCCGCGTTGGAGCCGGACGTGATGTTGCTCTGATACGGTTGAGGGGAGCTGGCTGTCTGGTTGGGGTTCTGGTTCAGGAAGCTGACCGTATAAACCGGATACGAGATATTGCCAACCATGGCACTGGTGGGGTAATTGTTGCAGGGTGTGGACGGACAGCCTATGCCGGTGATCGAGGTAGCTTGCGGCGCCTGCGAGGTCTGATACAGCGCGCCCAGGTCCGAGGTCATTTTTTCCATCCCTGACTCGGCTCCGTAGTAAGCCAGCTGGGCCTCCAGATCGTTGCCGCCCATCTTGACTTCGCCGAAGACCATGTAAAGCAGGCCAGCCGCCACGCCCGACAGCAGCACCATGATGAGAAGGGCTGCGATCAGCGTGAAACCTTTCTGCGAGCTATGTTTAGCGTGTCCCATGATCAGTTCTCCTGCTCTCCCCGAGCCTTTCCGAATCCAGCGTTTCCTAATCAAGCGTCCTAATAGGGATTGCGATAAGCCATGTTGCTGGCGCTGACATCGGTGGCCAGATACAAGTTCTGCGAGTTCTTCTGGTTGTTCAGGATGCTTTCCCCCATGATGAAAATGTTCACCTTCTGGATGTTGTTGGGGGATTCGCCGGCACCGAGGGGATTGGGCTGGTTAGAATCGAGCAAATCGGTGGTGGAGTTGAAATTGTCATAAGCAAACTGCAGGTTAACAATGTCATCGGCCACCGGCGACGGGGTCAGCCCGTTGACCTGGCGCATCAGGCGAGGAGTCTGCCCCACTGCTGTGGGAACCGACAGATAGTAGCTAATCGCATACAGGCGGGTAGCGTTGTATGTCCCGCCGGCGTTGGCCAGCGCCTTGAGATTGCCGCTGGCTGCCCCACTCTGATTGATATTCAAAGGGTCGTTATTGGCGAAGGTGATGGTGCCGTTAGCGCCCACACTGGCGCTGGTTGCGCTTAAGGTCGTGATCTCCCCTACAGCGGTGTTGGCACCTCCGGTAATCATGATCAAGTCGCCCACATTAAGAAACCCGTTGGAGATGATCGAAGGCAGGGTGCCGGGGTTGGTGAGGGTGATCTGGGTACCATTGCTGCCGGCGACAAAACTCACCGCGTAGCTCGACAACGGGTAAAGCGCGTTGGAATCGTAATAGACCACCGTAATGCTGTCGCTGAAGGCAGGCGCCGGCGCCGCAGCGATGGCCGCGTTATTTTCGACGCCGTCCTGGTAGCCGGGATTGATGCCGTACATGTAGTTGGGGTTAGTGTTGCTCGGGTAAAGGCCATTGGGGACGTGGCAGGTTCCGGTCTGGTCACAGCCATACTTCGAGACTCCGTTGTTGCCCACGCCGTAGGGCAGCTGAATTCCTGTGGGCATGCCTGCGCCCGCCAGGCTGATGTCTTTCACCATCAGGTCCATGGCCGCGCGCAGGTTGTCCTGGGTCTCGATGCGCTGGGTCACGAATATGGTCGAGTTCATCCCGCTCTTGAACAGCATGGCCATGGCCGCCATCGCGATCAGGCCCACGGCCATGGAAACCATCAGTTCCAGCAACGTAAAGCCCCGCGCCGCATTTTGTCTGTGCATCTTCATGTTCCCCATTACTCTTAGGTGGAAGCCACCAGCGCGTTGATCGTATAGGTGCGAATGGCCGCCGGTCCCGCCGCTGTCGCTCCGTTGGTGACGTATGTGATCGTCACGGTGACGATCTTCAAGGTCGTGTTGAGGCTGCCGTCCGGGTTCAAGGCATTGGTGATGTTGATCGAGCGCGTCATATTGGCCAGACTGAATGGAACATCGTCGGCCGTTCCCAGAACTCCATCCGGACCAGGCAGAACGATACATTCCGGTCCGGCGGCGCAGGGGCCGCTGGCCGGGCAGTTGACGTCATCGGTGGTGTTGACCAGACCGTCGGGCCCGGCGCACAGCATTTGCTCGGAGGCGACGAAAATGCCACCGCTGGTGGTGTTGGCGATCTGCGCGAAGGTCAGCTGCGAAGTGTTGCGCGCGGTGTAGACGCTTTCCAGCGCCTGCAGCGCCTTCTGGCGCGCGATCATGTTCTGTTCCGCGTACTGCGTGGCGCCCACGGCTTCGCCGAAGGTCGCAACCAGGGTGAGGATCCCGATAGCCATGAGCGCGACCGCGATCATGGTTTCAATCAGCGTGAAGCCGCGCTGGCGGCGTCGTCTTAAGATTCGTTGCGTCATTGTTGCTCCCAAGTGGCCACTCCGCTGGGGGTGTACAACCGCCATCCCCGCACGCGTCCGGTTGTGCCCCAGATATCGATGGCGCGCGAGGAGAGGAGATTACCCGATTGGTTGAGGTAGAGAACGCCGTTGATGTAGTTTTGGGCGTCATCCTGCGCCGATCCGTCGGGATAAAAAACAACGCAGGGCTGGCCACCTTCGACCACGTTGCAGTTCGCGGTCACGCCGCTCATCGTGTTCTGGAAATAGATGGGGTTGTTCCCGGCGCCAATGCTATCGGGGCCGGGCGCAGGAAAGCCTGCAATTGTCGTAAACGCGACATCCGGCGGAAGGTTGATGGTCGCCACCGTGTAGGGAGCCGGGGACACGGCCGGCGGAGCCACATAAGCCCAGAACTGTACCGTGATGGTCCCCGGAGCAGAGGGAACGAGAATATAGCGGTTGCTCTGCGCGATGGCCAGGTTTCGGTAGGTGCGGATTGCCGACAGGGTAGTGTCATACGCCCGGTCGACGTGGCTCTTGGTGAACAAGGGCATGAGCGCCATCATCGTGACTCCTGCCATGGTCAGGCCGATCGCGATGACAATCATCATTTCCAATAGCGTGAACCCGCGACTGTTTCTCAGTCTCATAAGTCTCTTTCACTCGGGAGATGCGACTCGGTCGACGCTCTCCCTCCTGCGCCAAGGTGAAGATCCGCTGCCTTTTGGGACCCTGTCCGCAGCGGGCGACACCAAACAGGGGAAACCGCGCTCTCCTCGCAGACAACTGGGAAGGCGCGATCTTTCATCGCGTAAGTCTCATCCTAGGAAGGGGTGGGAGTGGCGTCAAAGCACGACGGTCCAATGCCCTGACCATGGCCCTTTGTCATGCGAAGGGTTACTGAGGTCATGGGTTGAAATCACATCACTTACACGCCCTGGCGCCTGCGGACGATGACCCCGGTAACTTGTCGGCGGAACTGACGGACTTTTACGATGTGGGTCAGCCATGACTCTATCTGCCCTGCTGGTGTGTGCGGACGAGGCGGCGGCCCAGGTGTTGCGCCGGGTTCTCGGGGAACTCAGCATTAGGGTCGAGTCTTGCCCGGACTTCTCGCGCGCTGCCTTTCGGCTGGCGCAGGAACGCTTTGACGTGGTGATCGTCGACGGGGAGTCCGACGCTGAGGTGATCGCGCTGTTGCGCGAGACCCGCGCCTCGCGCATGAACGATGCGACCCTGGCGGTTGCCGTCGTCCCCAGCCAGGACACGATCCGGGAAATCTTCTCGCTGGGCGTAAATTTCGTTCTCTACAAGCCCGTCACTTACGACCGGGCCTTGAGCAGCCTGCGTGCGGCGCGCGCTGTGATGCGCAAGGAAAAGCGCAAGAACGCCCGCGCGGCTGTACACACACACGCCACCATCGATTACGCCAACGTGCAGCAGGAGAAGGCCACGCTGGTGAACCTGGCCCAGGATGGCATGTCGGTGCGTTTCGGCAAGAAGGTGCCCCCCACCAGCAAAGTTTATTTTCAGTTCAAGCTTCCGGGGCAGTCCTCGACCGTGCGCTTGTCAGGGCTGGTGATCTGGCAGGACTGGAATGGCCGCGCCGGCGTGCAATTTGTGGACGTGCCGAAGAGCTCAAAGCGATTGCTGCAGGAATTTCTCGCCGCCAATCTGCCCACCGATGCGAAGCAGGATCAACTGCCGGACGTCACTGTTGAAGTGGAAGAACCACTGCAGCCGGCAGCCGTCGGAGCCGGCAAAGAATCGCATGGTGGCGGGCGCGGCGAAGCTGTCCAGCCGTCCCACGAATCCAAGCACGAGACCGCGCAGGGCTCCGCTCACAAGACGTCGCCGCACAAGTCAGCGGATCACGAAGTGATGCCGCTCGAAGCGCAGCAGCAACGCGCCGAAGCAAACGCCGATCGCGACAATCGGCGCACGCAGACCCGCTACTCCTGCCGGCTGGGGGCCGAAGTCTATCGCACCGGCACATCGGTTCCCAATCATTGCTGCCTGACCGATCTCAGCTCCGGCGGATGCTACCTGGAAGTCAACCTCCCGTTTCCCTCGGGTTGTTCGGTGGAGATCCTGGTGCGCACCTACGAGATGAAGTTGCGAGTGCGCGGTACAGTGCAGGCTTCGCATCCCGGCTACGGCATGGGTGTGGTCTTCGAACTGAAGACGAAAGAACAGCAGGACAACGTCAAAAAGCTCACCGACTTCGTCGAGAAAGCCGGCTCCTCCAACTAATCAACTTTCATCGTTGACCACCGCTCTCTGTGCAGGGAATCGTTCGCCCAAGCGGTATGAAACGATTTGATTCTCCTGCTAATGCTCGCCGTTCCCCTCCCAGCTCAGGAGACTGCCACCCCGAAGCTCTCCTGGGCCGCTACCCACCGTAATCTGGCGATCTAGGAATGTCCTCTGGCAGAATCGAGGAATGGATTTGCAAATGCTCTTGGCGATAGGGCTCGTGCTTCTCGCAACGCTGGGTATGGTGTCTGGAGTGCTTGCGTTATGGCATTACGTTTGGTCCGCGCGGTCCATCGAGGAACCGCGCGAGCCGGTCGCGATAGCGGCTTTTGGAGTCCAATATGGGCTTGTACTCGTTATAGCTCTCTCTCAAAGGTCTCTTCTGCTGCCCACTATCCTGGGTTTCCTGACGGCAATCGCATTGACCGTTGCGATTGCAATTGGGGTTCGAGCGCACAGCAAAACTGGATCCCGGATTGCTCTGGCAGGTCTGTCCACGCTGGCCGCATACTTGTGCTTGTTGGGCCTCGACTACCTTCAGCTGAGCAAGTTCAATCGTTAGAAATCGCGCGTCGCGGCAGCAAAACGGCCGGGTTCAGTTATTTCACCGCAGCTTCTTCGGCGACTGCTTTTCTGAAATAGTCGAGAGACAGGCCGAGGCCGGTTTCGATGTCAATCTTTGGTTCCCATCCCAGTAACTGCCGAGCTTTGGAGATGTTTGGACGGCGCTGCTTCGGGTCGTCCTGTGGCAGCGGTTCATAACGGATTTTGCTCTTCGATCCCGTCACTTTGAGCACCTGCTGCGCGCACTCCAGAATCGTGAACTCGGTCGGATTGCCGATGTTCACCGGCAAGTGTTCGTCCGATTTGGCCAGGCGCATGAAGCCGTCGATTTCATCACTGACGTAGCAGAAGCTGCGGGTCTGGCTGCCGTCGCCGTAGACAGTCAGGTCGTCGCCGCGCAACGCCTGCTTCATGAAGTTGGGGATGACGCGGCCGTCGTTCAACTGCATGCGCGGGCCGTAGGTGTTGAAGATGCGGGCAATGCGCGTGTCGACATTGTGATACCGGCGGTAGGCCATGGTTACGGCCTCGGTGAAGCGCTTGGCTTCGTCGTAGACCGAGCGCGGGCCGATCGGATTGACATGGCCCCAGTAGGTTTCCTTTTGGGGATGCTCGAGCGGATCGCCGTAGCATTCGGAAGTCGACGAGACCAGATACTTCGCGCTGTATTTCTTGGCGACACCGAGCGCGTGAAAGGTACCGAACGATCCAACCTTCAGCGTGTGTATGCCGTGGGTCGCGTAGTCGACCGGACTGGCGGGGCTGGCGAAGTGGAACACATAGTCCACGGGGCCGGGATCGAAGGGATCACAAATGTTCTTCTCGATGAACTCGAAGCGCGGTTCGTTGCGCAGATGCTCGATGTTCGAGAGACGGCCGGTGAGCAGACTGTCGACGACGACTACATTCCAGCCTTCGACGAGCAAGGCATCGCAAAGATGCGAGCCGAGAAAGCCGGCCCCTCCGGTGACCACTGCGCGCTTGGATTGGCTCATGCTCGGTTGCCGTTACTTCTTGGTTCCATTGCCCGGGCCGTTTTTCAGCGTGGCTGCAGGAACGCCGTCGGGATGGCAGGCCGCACGGCCCACACTGTAATAGGTGAATCCGTGGGCAGCCATCACCTCGGGATCATACAGGTTACGGCCGTCAATGACGATGGGGTAGCGGAGCTCGCTGCGCAGGCGGCTGAGATCGAGATTGGCGAACTCCTCCCACTCGGTGAGGATGAGCAGAGCGTCGGCGCCTTGCGCAGCTTCGTAAGCCGAATTGGCGTAGCGGATGCCCGAGCCGAGGATCTCTTGCGTGCGCTCCATGGCAGCGGGATCGTAGGCCGTGATCTTGCCGCCTTCCTGCAACAGGGCTTGCACGAGAAAAACTGCGGGCGATTCGCGGATGTCGTCGGTCCCGCCCTTGAAGGCGAGTCCGAGCACACCAAGATGCTTGCCCCGCAGCGTCCACAACGCGCTGCGCACCTTGCGCAGGAAACGCTGGCGCTGTTCTTCGTTGATCCGCATGACTTCATCGAGCAGGCGGAATTCGTAGCCGGATTCGCGGGCCACGGCACGAAAAGCCATGACGTCTTTCGGAAAGCAGGAGCCGCCATAGCCGATGCCAGGATTCAGAAAGCGCGGGCCGATACGTGAATCGGTGCCGATGCCCTGGACCACCTGGTTCACGTTAGCTCCGACCGATTCGCAAACCGATGCCACTGCGTTGATAAAAGAAATCTTCATGGCAAGAAAAGCGTTGGAGGCGTGCTTGATCAGTTCCGCACTCTTGGTAGTGGTGACGAACAGCGGCGCGGGAATGGTTGCGCGATCCGGCTGCGGGATAGAGTCGGCGCGCTGGTAGTAACTGTCTTCTTTGTTGGTGCAGGTCAGCGGGGCATAGATTTCGCGCAACACGTCGGCCGAGCGCTCGGAGTCGCAGCCAACCACAATGCGATCGGGAAAGAGAAAATCGGTGACGGCAGTGCCTTCCCGCAGAAATTCGGGATTGGAGGCGACGTCGAACAGTTCGGGGTTGGTGCCGTTGCGCAGGATAATCTTGCGCACCCAATCGCTCGTGTAAACGGGAACGGTGCTCTTTTCGACAATGACCTTATAGCTCTCGATGGCGCCGGAAATTTCGCGCGCAACCGATTCAACGTAAGAAAGATCGGCTTCGCCGCTTTCGGTGGGTGGCGTGCCGACGGCAACGAAGATCGCCGCACTCTGGCGCACTGCTTCCTGCAAGTCGTCAGAAAACTGCAGGCGGCGGCCGCGGTGCCGGTTCAGCAATTCCGGCAGAAAATTCTCGTGAATGGGCACCTGCCCGTTGCGCAGCGCGACCAGTTTGTGCTGGTCGTTATCCACCAGAATGACGTCGTGCCCGAGGTCGGCAAAACAGGCACCCGCGACCAGTCCCACGTACCCGGAGCCCACCACTGCGATCCGCATGTTTACTCTCCGAGGCTGCAGAGTTGCAAGGCTGCAAAGTTTCAGGGTTCAGGGCCGGCTCCGGCCGGGAGATCTCGAAACGTTGCAGCGTCGAACACCTGAGAAAAGACTACCATTACGATCATAAAAAAACTGTCACTGTCTCTTTCCTCGTCTCTATTCCTCTTCCGTTTTGGAACCACGTTTCGCACCCGCGGGTCTGCGCAGCGGCTTAACCAGTTGGCCGCGGGCGCAATCGGCAATCAGCGTGGCCAGGCGTTTCTGACGGGTTTCTTCTTTCTTTGCGCTGACAATCCAGAACGTGGCCGTGCGCCGGTACCACGGTGGCCGGGATTGAAAGAAGGCCCAGGCTTTGCTGGCGGCGCGAAATCGCCGTTCGTGTGCCGCAGGCAGTGTGGCGTGATGGCGCTGCTCGTACGAGTATTTGCGCGACTGCTCGGTCGCGCCTTCGAATGCCTTCAGGCCTTCGGTCCGCATGCGCCTGGCTTTGGTGAGCCTTTCGACATGCCGGATGTTCACGGCGCTCCACTGGCTCTTCGGCTTGCGTGGCGTGAAGCGGACGCGGTAAGAGTCGGCGTCAATGCTATTGCGGACGCCGATCCAGCCAAAGCAGAGAGCTTCGTCTACGGCCTCTGGGTAGGTGATGCTCGGCTTTCCCGATGACTTCTTGTAAAAGCCAACCTGGAGTTCGGCCTGGTTCCGGCCGTTAGCTTCGAGCCAGCGGCGAAAATCGGCGGGTGTGGGGAAGAACACGATTCGCATCAAGGGGTGATTATATGGCGACGCTTGCCTGACCTATTTCCAGCGTGTCATCCCGAAGGCCCTCGTTTTATCCGGCGGGCCGAGGGATCTCCTCTCTTAAGACAGCTGATTGGGAGCGGGAGGCTCCCGTTCGACTCTCCTCGCTTCGCGAGGAAGCGCGCAGGGCGGGCTCTCGCTCCGCCGGAAAAGCGGCTCCACTCGGGATAACGCATCCGATAAGAATTAATGAAGACACCGAGATTCGAATTGAGACGATGGGGGCTAAGGGGAGAGGAGCCATTGACAATGCGCAATTTTGGGCGGAAACTGCGCTCAGAAGCTTGCCGATTATGCTGCGTGTTCTGCGCTGCGGGGCCATGATTCTTTGAGTCCAAATCCCTCATCTGCCGATAAACCACAAGACGCACCCGCCATCGAGAGCGATTTTGCCGAACTCCGGGCACGCTTTGCGGCGCGGGCGGCAGGTTTGCCGCCCGAACTTTCCTCCGACCTGGCTCTCGACATCGTGCTCAATGAAATTGTGGAACAGGCTTGTTTGGCGACCGGGGCGAGCGGGGCCGCGATCGCATTGAAGCGCGATCAGGAACTGGTGTGTCGGGCTACGAGCGGGAACACGGCTCCGGAGTTGGGGTCGCGGCTTGATGCCAGTCACGGGTTGTCGGGCGAATGCGTGCGGACGGGGCAAATTCAGGTTTGCAACGATGCCGAGGTTGATTCGCGCGCGGATGTGGTGGCTTCGCGCCAGTTGGGGGTGCGTTCCATAATCGTGCTGCCTCTGGCCCACGGGCCGGACCTGGTGGGTGTTCTGGAAGCGTTTGCCACGCGTCCGGCGGCGTTTGGGGAGCGCGACTCCCGCACATTGGAGGCTCTGGCGCAGCGTGTGCTCAAGAACGTGGAACACGCGATGCAGAAAGTGCCGTCTACTGCCGAGAGTGTTCGCGAAGCGGCGCCTGCACGCGCGCCTATCCGCGAGAGTGGGCCCGATTCCGAAGTCCCTTTTTCTCCACATCTCGCCGACGATGTGCCGTTCTTCTTGGCAGGTTACGACACTAAGGTGGGTGTGGAATCGGGAGGGGGCCCTGTGGGCAGAGTGCGTCCCGGCCGTGCAGTCCGAATTGTGACTGGAATTCTGGGTGTGGCAGTTTTGCTGGGCGCGATCGGAATGGGAGTGCTGGCGCTGGCGCGGCTGGGCTGGATTCAATCCGACTCGACTCGAGCGCGCGGGCCGGGAGCGGGATCGCACAAGGACGTTCGCTCGACGGCGGCAGCGAGCAATCCCGAGCCCAAGGTGTCGAATCCGGCTGCGAGTCAGCAAGGGCAACCCGCTGCAGATGGAGCAACGAACGCTGCCGGGACGACGGCTGCACGGTCACGGAACGCGCCATCATCGTCATTGCCTCCGCCGGGTGGTTTGGTGGTGTACGAAAACGATAAGGAAGTATTCCGCATCACGCCCGGGCAACAGGCGCAAGCGCAGGACGAAAGAACGAAATCGTCAGCAAAGGCGCTGACACTGTCCGCGACCATGCCAGCACAGTCCGAACAAGAACGCTCCATGACGAACCCGGTCGTGCAGTTGCCCGAGGAAGATGCCGAAAACAGCTTGGTGCGTCGCGTGGAACCCGACTATCCCCGGGAAGCGCGCCAGCAAGGGATTCAAGGCGTGGTCGTGCTCGATGTGCGCATTGCACGGGATGGCTCGGTCGAGGACATGCAGGTGATCAGCGGGCAGCCGCTGCTGGTCCGCGCTGCCATGGATGCGGTGAAGCAGTGGCGATTCAAGCCCCGCGCGCCAGACGGTCATCCCGCCGAGATGGAAACGCGGGTGACGCTCAGCTTTCGCTTGCCCCAGTGAACGAGTAAAGTGAGCGCAGAAAGTGAGTGGGGAAATTCAGCGTGGCACCTGGATCCCGATGTTCTGAATTGCCTTCTGTTCCGTGTTTAGCTGCGGCCTCGAACGGCGAGCTCAGGCAGAGCATCTACCGGTCGGACTGGCCTCGGCGCGCTCCCGTTGGATTTGGCCGGCTTGCCCACCGGACCCACCGACTCAGCAGACTCCTTTGGTGACGGAGATCCGACGAGATCCTTGCGGAAACGGAAGGCGTAAAGCACAACTTCCACGCGACTGGAAACACCCAGCTTGTCGAAGATGCGGAACAGATAATTTTTCACCGTGTGTTCAGTGAGCTTCAACCGGCTAGCGATCTCGCGGTTCGAGAGTCCCTCGGCCACGCAATGAACGACGTCCTGCTCACGTTTGGAAAGGATGGCATCACCGTGCGAATCCACCATGCGCATGGGAGCAGCTTCACGCAGAGCCTGCAGCAAAAAAGTGAGTTCCGCGCTGTTGGCCCAAACCTGGCCCTGATGAACGCTCCTGATGCACTTGGCCAGCGTCTTCGCGGACTGGGTGCGCGAGAAAATTCCCTGCGCTCCGCAACGGAACGCCTCCACCACTGCAGATGGGGTCGAGCTGTCCATAAGAAGGATGACGCGCGTCGAGGCGTGCGAGCTGCGGACCCGGCGAGTGAGCTCAAAGCCTAGCGTGGCCGAGCCTTCCAGAGCCGAGCTGACCAGCACGATATCCGGCTTCTGTTGCGCGATCGCCTCCAGAATGGACGATGGTTGAGGATCCATGCCGGTAACCTCGAACTGACGCTCCTGCGCCAACGCTTCGGCCAGCAACTGGCTGCTCATGCGCGTGCTGTCGGCGGCGAGTACCCGTATTCTTTCGGAGTTCCCCGGCAAGAAAGTAAGAGGCTGCGGCATTCTTATTTATGTCTCCCTGATCTCCCAAGACAGCGGGTAATTGACGACTTGGCACGATGCCGAACAACGTGTGCTGAGCATCAGCGTGCCTCTGTAAACTGCTCACTCAGTAGTGGCGCAAGACTGGGGGCATCGAGCGACGCGAAACGGCTGAATTGGAAACGCCAGTTCGGTGTTGCCTGCAGTGCCTTTGACGAACCCGTCCAGAGGCACACGGTGGAGAGACTTTAGTCTCACACGCCAAGCCTCGTAAATGGCACTAGAGTGCCATATGAGGGCAGTTTTGCGAAAAGGAAAACTGGGCGCAAGCAATCTGAACACGCGCCGGAAGGCCACCAGCGCGGAGAGTCCTTTACTACACCTGTGCTGCCCGGGCGGCGGTAACCACCCCGTGATTACCAAGGGGGAGCACTGAAATGGAGTAAAAGGTCTCCTTGACAGGGATTGCAGACACCGGTCATAGTGATTGCACAAGTGGTATACGTAGGTCATTCCCCCACAACCTAAGGCACTAAAGCCTAAGACAGCACCCCATCTTTTTTAAGTCCTCCAAAGGAGTAATACATTGGTTCTTACAAAGCCGGATTTCGACGTAGCCATCATTGGCGGCGGACCCGCAGGCGGCTCTATGGGCGCTTACCTGGCGAAAAAGGGAGTGAATTGTGTGATTTTTGAGCGTGAATTATTCCCTCGGCCGCACGTGGGCGAATCTCTGGTGCCCTCAGCGATGCGAGTGTTTCGTGACCTCGATTTTCTCGACCAGATGGAGGAAGCCAAGTTTCCCCATAAGTTTGGCGCCGCCTGGACCGCCGAAGACCAGGGCGCGTATGACATGACCTTCCAGGGGGGATTCGATAACGAAGAGATCAATCCCGGATCGCACGTTGAAATCCGCTTCAACGAGCGCCAGCAGGAAGGCGTGGACCGCGAGTACACCTACCACGTGGATCGCAGCAAGTTCGATCTGATGCTATTGCAGCATGCCAACAAACTAGGCGCAGCGGTGTACGAAGGCGTGAGAGTGAATGAAGTGGATTTCGGTCCGAAAGAGCCCATCGTGCGCTTCAAGATGGGCAACCGCGAAATGGGCGTGAGTTGCAAGATGGTCATCGATTGCAGCGGGCGCAACACGTTCCTCGGCAATCAGATGAAGCTGAAGATCAAAGACCCGGTGTTCGATCAGTATGCCATTCACACCTGGTTCGACGGTTACGACCGCCGCGCCTTCGCCAAGAAAGACGCGCAGCTGGATTTCATCTTCATTCACTTCCTGCCCATCTCCAACACCTGGATCTGGCAGATTCCGATCACCGACTCGGTTACGAGCATCGGAGTGGTGACGCAGAAGAAGAATTTCGCCAGGTCGAAGCAGGATCGCGAACAGTTCTTCTGGAATGCGGTGGGAACGCGCCCACTGCTGCGCGAGAAATTACAGGTGGCGGACCAGATGAATCCCTTCAAGGATGAAGGCGATTACAGCTACGCCATGAAACAGCTCTGCGGTGACCGCTTCATGCTGGTGGGCGACGCGGGAAGGTTTGTGGACCCGATTTTCTCGACCGGCGTCAGCATCGCGCTCAACAGCTCGCGCTTTGCGCACATCAACGTTCTGAGCGCGCTGGAGCGCAACGACTTCTCGCGCGAGAGCTTCAAGGACTATGAAACCAAGCTCCGCCTGGGCACGAAGAACTGGTACGAATTCATCTCGGTGTATTACCGGTTGAACGTCCTGTTCACTTATTTCGTGGGCAACCCGCGTTATCGGCTAGATGTCTTGAAACTGCTGCAAGGGGACGTGTACGACGATGCCGCGCCGCCGGTGCTCGACAAGATGAAGAAGATGGTCTCGGAAGTCGAGCAGAATGTGAAGCATCCCTGGCACAAGCTGCTGGGCGATATGACTGTAGACGCCTTCAAGCAAGCCAGTCAGATGTAGCTTTGCAAAGCGAAGCTTGGAGCGAGCCAAAGAAATTCTGGGAGGAAGCGTTGGTTATCACGAAACCGGATTTTGATGTAGCCATTATCGGAGGCGGGCCGGCGGGATCGTCCATGGCCTGCTACCTGGCCAAGGCCGGGGTGAACTGTGTGGTGTTCGAGCGCGAACTGTTCCCGCGGCCGCACGTCGGCGAGTCGCTCGTTCCATCGTCGACGCGAGTATTCAAGGATCTCGATTTCCTGCCGCAGATGGAAGCCGCAAAATTCCCCAAGAAGTACGGCGCCGTCTGGACGACCGACGACAAGAAGACGCCTTACGTGCACGACCTCGAGGGACTGTCTGCGGATTGCAACGTCGACATTCGCTTCGAAGAGCGCCAGCAGCCGGGTGTAGACAAGAATCACACTTACCACGTGGATCGCGGCAAGTTCGACCTGCTGCTCCTGCAGCATGCGCACAAACTGGGCGCGACGGTTTACGACGGTATCAAGGTGAGCGAGGTGGATTTCGGCCCCAAGGAGCCGATCGTTCGCTTCCAGATGGGCTCGAAGCAACTGGGCGTTAGCGCAAAGATGGTGGTCGACGCCAGCGGGCGCAATACCTTCCTGGGCAACCAGATGAAGCTCAAGATTCAGGACACGGTTTTCGACCAGTACGCGATTCACTCCTGGTTTGCCGGCTACGATCGCAAGGTCTTCGCCAAGCGCGACACGAACCTGGACTACATCTACATTCACTTCCTGCCGATTTCGAACACCTGGATCTGGCAGATTCCGATCACCGACGACGTCACTAGCCTCGGCGTGGTGACGCAGAAAAAGAACTTCGCCAAGTCAAAGGAAGACCGCGAGAAGTTTTTCTGGAGTTCAGTGGGCACGCGTCCCATGATCGAAGAGACGCTGCGCAAGGCCGACCGTATCCGTCCATTCAAGGATGAGGGCGACTACAGCTACGCCATGAAGCAGCTGTGCGGCGACCGTTTCCTGATGGTCGGCGATGCGGGACGCTTCGTCGATCCCATCTTTTCGACCGGAGTGAGCATCGCGCTGAACAGCTCGCGCTTCGCGCACAAAGACATTCTGGCAGCGCTCGAGAAGAATGATTTCTCGCGCGAGAGTTTTGCCACCTACGAGAACACGCTGCGGCTGGGTACTAAGAACTGGTACGACTTCATCACGGTCTACTACCGGCTCAACGTGTTGTTCACATATTTCATCAATGACACCAGGTATCGTCTGGATGTGCTGAAGCTCCTGCAGGGCGACGTGTATGATGACGCAACGCCGCCGGTGCTGGAGAAGATGCGCAACATGGTTGCCGAGGTCGAGCGCAACGAAAAGCATCCCTGGCACAAGCTGCTGGGCGATCTGACGGCCAACGCATTCCGTCCGGCATAAGCCCTTGCTTTCTGGCGAAGACCCTATTCGCCATCCGGTGATTGCAACTGTGGCAGGTTCGAAAACAAATTTCGTTCTGGCCTACGCCCTGCTGGTGGTTGTCCCATTGCTAGGTTTGGTGGGAGTGCTTAAGGCTGGACGGGGTTTGACGGCTCCAGCGGCAATCGACGGAACATGGAGGGTGCAGGTCGCGCCCACGCAGACGACTTTCGCGCCCTGCGACCAGGTTCTGGCTGCGGCAGTTAAAACGCTCGCGATTTCGCAATCCGGCAAGAACTTCACGTTGAGCGTTCCCAACGAATCGCAGAGCCCAATGAAGATCAGCGGTTCCGGCACGCTTGAGGGAAGCACGCTGCGAGCTGCCCTGACATCCTCCGAAAGTCTTGCGGCAGAATATCCGGCGGCAGGAGCTGCAGCCGAGGGTCGCTGCAACAGCGCCCACCCGCTTACCTTGCTCGCTGCCCTGGACCGTCAGGCAGGGGCCGATGTTCTGAACGGCACCTTCTCAGTGACCGATTGCCCGTCATGCAACGTAGTAGCCTTCCGGGCTGAACGGAAGGTTGTTGCTGTGCCCAAGGGAGTCCGTTGATGCCGAACCTGTTCACGCTGGTTCTTCAGATCACGGTCATTCTGGCGGTATGCCGCGTCATCGGCAACCTGTTCCGCCATTTTCACCAGCCACGCGTGGTGGGCGAAATGTTCGCCGGCATTCTGTTGGGTCCTTCGCTGCTGGGCTGGATTGCGCCGCAGGTATCGGCCTATTTATTTCCGCCTTCGAGCTTGGGGTTTCTGAACGCCCTGAGCCAGGTGGGCGTGGTCGTCTTCATGTTTCTGGTCGGCCTGAGGATTGATCCCAGGGAACTGAAGCATCAGAGCCACGCCGCCGTTCTGGTGAGCCACGTCAGCATCACGGCTCCGTTCCTGCTGGCTTCGCTGCTGGCCGTCTATCTTTATCCGCGGCTTTCCGACGACGGCGTGTCGTTCACCAATTTCGCCCTGTTCATGGGTGCGGCCATGAGCGTCACGGCATTTCCCGTTCTGGCGCGCATTCTCATCGACCGGAACCTGGTGAAGAGCATGCTGGGAAGCGTAGCCATCGCCGCCGCTGCGGTCGATGACGTGAGCGGATGGTGCATTCTCGCTTACATTGTTGTGCTGATCCGCTCGGCACACCAGACCGGTTCCATCTGGATGACGCTGGGCGGGATCGTGCTGTTCGGCCTGGTCATGGTATACGGCGTGCGCTACCTGCTGCGCGGCTTCGAGCACATGTTTCGCAGGCATGGCGAGATCAGCGAAAACGCCATGGCATTTCTGATCCTGCTGGCGCTGGCCTCCGCCTTGTGTACCGAGCGATTGGGAATTCATCTTCTTTTCGGTTCGTTCCTGATGGGCGCGATCATGCCCAAGGAACCGAAATTTGTCCGCTACGTGCTCGACCGTTTTGAAACCGTCACGGTGACGCTGTTGTTGCCACTGTTCTTCGCATTTGTCGGGCTGCGTACCAATATCGGTCTGGTTAAAGGCCCGACGATGTGGTTTTATTGCGGGCTCATCATCCTGGTAGCGGCCACAGGCAAGCTGGGAGGTTCCATCGCAGCGGCGCGGTTCAGCGGAATGAGCTGGCGGCAGGCTGCCGGACTGGGCACGCTGATGAACACGCGCGGGCTGATGGGGCTGGTGATCCTCGATATCGGCCTCGACATCAAGGTTATTTCGCCGGCGTTGTTCTGCATGATGGTGATTATGGCCCTGGCCACAACCTTCATGGCCACGCCGCTGCTGGACTGGATTTGCCCCGACAGCGTCTTGCGCGAGGCGCCGGCAAGGGCTGCGGCGCAGGAAGCACCAGTGCACACCTTAGGGGCTGCGTCTGCAGGGCGAATGACCGCTTAGCAATTCTGTGCAGGTAGAAGTCGATCGATGATCTGCCGTTGACTGGGAAGCAGCCGGGGCTGGATCTCAGCCAAAGGAAGCCAGCGCGGCGAGCCTTCCCAGGAATCGCGCAGCTCGCCAGATGCTTCCAGCTGGAAAACTGTAATAACGCAAGGGACGTCTAGGGTGGTCTTATATTCGAACATAAACGTGGATTGGTTTACGTGCAATCCGGTTTCCTCGACGGTCTCCCGCAGTACGGTTTGCTCGGGTGTTTC
Source organism: Candidatus Sulfotelmatobacter sp. (assembly GCA_030041475.1). Taxonomy (GTDB): domain Bacteria; phylum Acidobacteriota; class Terriglobia; order Terriglobales; family Acidobacteriaceae; genus Sulfotelmatobacter. Next base: position 25,576 of record JASHNU010000080.1, on the reverse strand, counting down.
CCAGGGATGAGTAAATCCTCCGGGCAGTGACAGGCCGCGGCCGTCGCTGCGCTCGATGACCAGGATGAGCTGATTGTTCCGGATGACGGCGACCGAGGCGCGCAGGGCACCGAAAATCGGGAAGCGGGAATACACTGCGACTCCGTTTCGCGATAAGACCGAAAAGACAAATCGCTTGAGCGACCGCCAGCGGGATGAACTAGCCATTTCTCCTCGTGAAAGTCCTCGTGCTGAAAAATGCTCGTCAGAAATGATGGTGCAGCAGAGCAAAATGATGGTTCGGCGAAGGCATTCGAAATTCCCGTCGGCCAAAATCTGGACAGAAAAATGAGAGCAACCGGCTGGCGTAAACCAGCATTCCTTCGCCCTGTTGGGTTGCTATGCTTTGGGCAATCGAGTCCGGCGACCCAGGACAAGCTTAATTCGTCACGGACTCTGATCGAAGGTGGCAGGAAAGGGCACGGCCGGGGAGTTCTGTGCCAGTCGATGGAAATTTTACTTCTGTGGGTAGTGGTTCGTGATCTGCTCGTAATCACGAACCACTAATCAGCAGCGACTCACAACTTACCACTCACCTCTGCTGGTCAAGCTTCCGCAGGCATGGTCGATCCGATGAGACTAACTCGCTCCCGTCGAACCTCCATCAATTCTCCAGCAGCACCGGTTCAGCGCCAATCTTTATTGTCGCTCCCGGTGCAAACGAGGTAACACTTCCCGCCAGGTCTGTGTATTTCGTGTAGACCGAGCTTGGCGTGTAATTCGAGGTCGTGCAGCCTTCGTTGTTGCACGTCTGTGAGGCATCCCATACGGCTTGTTGCTGGACGCCACCTGGCTTGGTAAAGCTGCAGGTCCAGACACTTCCCGCCGCCGAGCACGGGCCGGTCAGGGTCGCACCGACAAGCCAGTCGTAGACCTGTGCATATGCCGTTCCCGCTGCGTTGTTTCCACTGGAGGTCCACAAAGTTCCGGTGGTCGAGTTGCCATACTGGAACCAGTAGAAGCGCCCAATCCCCTTGAACCACTGCAGGAGATAGACGCGCGCGACAAACGCAGCTTCCATCTCAGCATTCGGGAGGTTGCTGTCCTGTGTCCAGCCACCCTCGGTGTTCCATACTGCCTTGTCAGCCAGGCTGGAGCCGGTTATCGAGGAAGTGACTTGATCAACGGTTGAAGTGATCGCTTCCGGTTGCTGTCCGAGTGCGGGATTTATGTACCCGTGGAAGGCGACAAAATCGGCGTAAGCGCCCCCGCCGGCGGCCAGGTATGCGGGCAGCCATGTGTCAATGCTGCGCCCTGATCCCGCATCCACTACACTGGGCGTCGTGACTTGTGACGTGGGGTCCGATGCCTTAATGATGGCGTAGGCGTCTTTGGCCATTCTCACCAACTGGGCATTCGTTCCGTTCCATTCATACGGACAATCCGGCTCGTTCCACATTTCCCAATACTTAATCCTGCCCGCGGCGTGGCTGACCAGAGCCGTGACAAAGTTTTGCCAGATCTGGTCGGTTCCCGAACCGTCAGGGTTCACGTCATAAGGAGGGTCGCAGGAGCCGGCCGCAGAAGATGGCGAAACGCAGGTTTGATCATTAGGTTTGGAAGAAGCCCATTGTGGGACCACTCCGAAGGTATAGATCAGGTCAGTTTTTCCGTTCTCCGCTGCCATGTCTAACCAGCTGTCCAACTCCGTCCAGTCATAGGTACCGTCGGAAGGATTCAGAACTGCCCACTGCGTCAGCGTTGCCCACAACCGCATGCTTCCGAATGAGATCGTCGGCCATGGAACCCGGCCGGTGAGGACTTCGGGATGCAAGACGAGCCCCATGTACGTACCCGGAACAGTTGAGCTGACGGGTACCCAACCTGTGCCGGTGAGCGTGACCCGCTGCGGAGAATCGCCGGCGTCACTGATGACTACCAGCCCTCCATGCGAGCTAGTCGCCGTTTCCGGAGCGAAGACCGCGCTGAAGGTTGAGCTCTTGCCGGCATCCAGGATCAGGGGGGTGGTAAGTCCCTCCACACTGAAACCGGTTCCGTATACGGCGACGTTAGAGACCTTTATGGTCGAGCGGCTGGTGTTGGTCAGCGTTACTGAGTAGCTCTGACTTTTGCCCACGTCAACCGTACCGAAGCTGATGTCGGTTGTGCTTACGCTGAGCTGACCGGCCGCAACGCCGGCCAGCATTGGAAGTAAAAAGAGGAAAGCTAGGCGACAGAGCGCTCTTTGGGGGAGGAGTTTGCTCATGGTATTTGTTTGACCCTTAATAACGGATTTGCTTACGTCTTCATGACAGGGCCATTGTGAGTGGAACGGCGCTCATGAGCTAGATTCCGGAAGGGCAGGTCCCGCCGCCGACTAATGCACTGTTCGGATTTGGTATTTGGGCCATCAGCCGGCCGCACTAAAGTGTGGAGGCTTATGTGCAGAAATCTCGCGATTTGGGCTTGAAAGTGGCCGGTCTTTTCGATTGCGTTCTGACCCCACCCTCGCCGCAGATTGGGCCTCAGATCAGACAGGATTTGTATCAGGGGATGCCTTCAGGCATGCCGCACGCGCCCCCAACTCAGGACGGCTTCAGCCGCCGCATGACATCAGCGGCTGAAGCCACTCGCTCTGAACGGCATGGCTATAGGCACGCCCGGACTCAGATCGGTCCACGCAAACACCTCCACTAACTGCAACTTCCTGCACCTTGACACCGCATTGGCGCGTGGGACAGACTGTCCAGACTTTGGCGACGGATTCGCGCTGTCCGCAACCATCCGTCCAGCCCCGGCCCCCGTGCAAATCAGTTGCAAGATATCTTCCCCGGAGGATTTCGATTGCGGGTACTCCGTCTGTGCTTGGTTCCTGCCGCCTTGCTTTTGTCTGCGATGTCCACCGACTTGGTGCGGGCACAGAGTTCCCCGGCTTGGCCGCAGTGGGGACAGAATCCACAACACACTGGCTTTCTGCCGGTAGCGGGTCAAGACCTGCAGGGCAAACTTTCCGATCAGATTTTCGACCCCTTTACCTCCCAGGAGATGGCGGAATCCGGCGGCTCTCTGCTGATGCACTACCAGGTTCCTCTTGTGAATGGCAACAACGTCTACATGATGTTTAAGACTGGGACCTATGTTTCCTGCGACCCTCCGGGGTCAGGCCAGCCGTATCCCTGTGGTCCGAACGACTGGAACACAGAAATTTGGAACGAAACCGATTTGCAATGGCAAAACGGGCAACTCGTCCCCGTGTGGAACTTTGCCTCCGACTGGACTCCCATTCCGAACGACTACGCTCTCGGCGGCTGGGAGCCACTCTTTCAGCCCGTGCTCGCGCAAACCTATATTTACGTTCCCGGCGCCGGGGGAACTATTTATCAACTCGACCAAACGACCGGCGTCGTCCTTCAGCAGATCAATCCCTTCGGCGCCACCGAAGATCCCACCAAGTTCGTCTCCGGCGGCTTGACCGCCGACGCCCAAGGCAACATCTATTACAACGTGATGCAGGTGGTGCTGGCCTGGCCGTGGGATAGCGACGTGGTCAACTCCTGGATCGTGGAAGTGTCAGCCACCGGCGCCATTAGTACCGCGACCTACACGTCGTGGCTGCCCGACGCGGCGACAACCTGCCTGGGAAACTTTCCTGAAAGTGCTTTACCGTGGCCGCCCAGCGCGACCGCTGTGCCTCAGAGTATCCCTTGCGGAACCCAGCGCCCCGGTCTCAACGTTGCCCCCGCGATTTCCGCCGACGGTTCCACTGTATACACCGTGGCCAGGGCTCATTTCCGCGGACGCAATTCCTACATCCTCGCCTTGAACACTGCTGATCTCAGCCTGCGCTGGGCCACTTCGCTGGTGGGGATCCTCGATGATGGCTGCAACATTTTGTTGCCGCCCGACGGTCAGCCCGATGGCTGCAGCATCTACGGCGCGACCGGCCTTGATCCAACCCAGAACGTAATGGGCCCCGGCATCGTTTCCGATGAGGCATCCGCCTCGCCCATGGTCGCGCCCGATAACACTATTCTGTTCGGCGTTAACGATGGTTACAACTACGGTCGCGGCCATCTCCTCCAGTTCGACTCCACCGGATCTTACCTGGCCAACTACACTTTCGGCTGGGACACCACTCCCGCCATCTATCCCAACAATGGCACCTACTCGGTAATCATCAAAGATAATCACTACGACAACGGATCGTATTGCAACAACCCCACCTGGTGCCCCAAGGCGCCGCCCGGACCTTACTACATCACACAGCTTGACTCGAATCTGGTTCCGCAGTGGCAGTATCAGGACATGAGTACAAACCGCGGCCATCCCGATGGCTACGAGTGGTGCGTCAACGCCGCCGCCGTGGATGTCAACGGTGTCGTTTATGCTGATAACGAAGACGGATACCTCTACGCCATTCAACAAGGCGGCACATCTGTGCAGAAGATTTTTCTCGAACGCTCCATCAGCGCAGGCTATACGCCAACCTCGATGGGCGGAGATGGCACCATATACGGCGAAAACGCCGGACACCTCATTGCGATTGGAAATCTCTTCAGCACCACGACCGCAATCAATTCCTCATCGCAGAATCCTTCCAACTACGGTACAGCCGTAACCTTCACCGCCGCAGTGTCATCCCCCACCGGCACACCCACCGGCACAGTGGCGTTCAAGTCCGGCAAGGCGACGCTCGGCACCGGAAACCTGAGCAACGGCATCGCCGCCTACACTACCCAACCCACCCAACTCGCCGCCGGCACCGATTCGATCACCGCAATTTACGGCGGCGATTCCAGTCACGCCGCCAGCACCTCCTCAGTCTTCACCCAGACCGTAAGCAAAGCTGCAACCGCCGCAGCCTTGGTCTCTTCGCCCAATCCCTCCAGTGTGAATCAAATGGTCACGCTGACCGCGACCGTCGCTGCCCCCGCCGGCCTGCCCCTTCCCGCAGGCAAAGTTCAATTCAAAGCGGGCAAGACGATCCTGGGGACGGTGACATTAACCAGCGGCTCCGCCGTGCTGGACACGACATTCACCAAGACCGGTTCCTTTACCGTGCAGGCGAACTATCAAGGCAGCGCAAGCTATCTCCCCAGTTCCACCACCGTCGTCCAAATCGTGCAGTAGTCCGGCACGTGTGGAAGCGAACACTCCTGCCCGCTGCCTTGACTTTGCCTTTGCGGTCGACGTGCCCCTCGATATCGCCCTTCCACCACTCCACCACCATTGCGGGCGCGATCAAGCACAGGGATGCGGGGAGGGGAAGGACACTACAAGCTCGGCGTCACAGGTTTACACGGATCCCTACGGAGAAATCAGGTGCCGCCGCGCTATCGAAGCTACTGGGATGGCTGACTCGAGCGGCTATTGCTGCCGGTGGGCAGCAGACCGAAGACGCCGACGCCGGTGGTGGTACCAACGTAGACTTTGCCGTTGATGATGAGGGGAGTGATGAACTTGTTGCCGGCGCCAAAGCGATCGCGTTCATTCGCGGCCTGATCGCTGTTATATAACGGCTGCAGGGTGATGGCGTTGTAGGCGTACAAGATGGCGTAGGTGTAGTTGTCCACCGCCCACACGATCCCGTTCTCACTTTGGTTGGAGGAGATGCTGGGAGTGGCTCCGGGGTAGCGGAAGCTGTTGTTGGTTTTGGCCACGGGAGCAGCGAGCAGGAGCGCGTCCTTAAACTGAAAGGCAGAGATAGGCTGGCCGGTGGGGCCGTAGTAAAGCCGGCCGTTGAAGAAGGCGGGCATCGACCACATGCCGCCGGGCAAGACTCCGGAGAGTTCCTGGTAGATGTTGTTGCTGGCGGAATTGTACTTTCCCATGGAGTTGCGATTGACGAGGTAAAGATTGGTATCCTTACCGGCGCCAGCGGCGAGTTGCCAGGTGGTGCCGGAAGCGTCTTGCATGTCGGGCAGGAGAATAGCGCCGCCGGAGCCGAAGTCGAGGTCATCATCACTTTCGGTGGGGCCGTTGTACATTTCAAAATAGTCGGCGACGGCAAGACCCTTGGCAGTCGTAAGCTTAATGAAGGCATTCCCGTAGTCGCCGCTGTCGGGAAAGCCCCCGGAATTCATCGTGGTATCGAAGATGCCGTTGGCGTCGAGAAAAAAGATATTGCCGGAATTGTCCGCGGCGAGGCCGGTGCCGGAACCCCAGATAGAGCCCTGCTGGCCGTTGGGAGTGACGTTAAGGACAGTCTCTTGGGCGAGGGTAGTCAGGTTGTAACCCATGATCCAGCCGGTATAGGGGCGGATATCGCAGTGCGAAGTCCAGGCCAGGTAAACCAGATTGTCTATGAGAAGAAGGCTGGCACGCTCGGCATATTGGGCGGGATCGAAAACGACGAAGCCGCCGGAGCTGTCATCGCCCGAGCCGGGAAATTCGGCGGCAATGTCGACCGGGCCGTTGTAGAGTTCATCGCCGCTGGTGGCGTCGAGAGCGTGGAGGCGCTGATAGTAATTGCCCGAAGAATCCTTGGACATGGCGACGGCATAGATAACGCCGTTCGACCCTTCGGGCCGACTGATGACGGGAGTCGAGGTAATTCCGATTTCGGGGCTGATCTGCAGGCAGCCACGATCATCGGAGGGAGTTTCGCCAGTCTGGAGTGCGCTGGTGTGCCAGATTTGAGCGCCGGTGTCGGCGTCGAAAGCGTAGACCGAGTCGTGTTCGGTGGCCACGATGAGAAGGTTGTGCGTACCATGGTTCGGAATGGGAACGGCTGACAGATACAAAGGCTGGGCGTCGACCTTGCCGTCAACCCGGAGGGTGAATAACTTGCCAAACGTGGTCGAATTCACGTTGTCCAGGGTGAGAGTGGTTTCGGCTGCGTTGAGTCCGGTGCGGGCATTGTTGTAGTGATAGGTTAATACGTTCTGCGAGCTTGCCCGAGATGCACTGTTCAGGAGAAAGCAGGCGAGGAGGAAAGCGGTAAAGACGAGCCGGGGAACGGACACCTTGAGCACTTGCATTTACGCAACTCCGGGGCCCCTTTTCAGTGCGGGGTTTGGGATCGGCCGAATCAGCTTAAACTTCTTATTAACTTCAGGCGGCGGCTATTCTATGAAATTTTGATCGGCTGGCATAGTGTGAAAATATTTTCATCTGTAACACACAAACCCTTCAGGGCACCGCTGCGACGCTGGGAAGTTCGACCATAATGCTAAGCCGTAAATCTTTCTGGTCTGTAACTGCGCTGTTAAAAGAAAATGAAATCCTCGCTTGAGAACCACTTACAGCCGATGCGTTGACGCCGGTTCAACGGGCGGGCGCGGCTCGAACTCCGGCAGCCTTGTCGGAGCTTTTGCATCCCGATTCACCCTTGATGCCGAAGGCGTACAGATGTTCCTTGGTGGCCACGAAAACCTCACCATCGGCAATCGTCGGCGTCGGATAGCCGCCTGCGCTGCCCACGCCGGCTTCAAACAACTGGGCCAAGGTCGTTGCATCAAATGCCCGCAACGCTGCCACTCGATGGTTTACCCAGGTGACCACCCAGAGAAGTCCCCCGCTGTTCCCATTGGCAGACACGGACGGGCTTCCAGAGGAGGTGTAGTTGCCACTGGAAAACCCAGGTTCTATCGTGGGGCATGCCGCGAGAGGAGTTGGAGGGATGCTTGCGCTATAGGGATTCCACGCATAAGAGAGGAGCGGCCCCGGATTCGAGGAAAAATAAATATTGTCGTTCCAAAACACGGGTGCGTTCCAACCACAAGTGCCTTTTTGTTGCGCACATTGTGTAAATTGAACGTTGCCAGTCGCGCACGATTCGGTGGTCGGATTGGGAACGTCCTGCAAAATGTTGTTGGGCCCCTTGGGTCCGGCATGACCACCCATATTATCCCGGTTGACCACATAGATCTCTTCCGCCTTGCCGTAGCCGATCAAGATATGCGGGGGCAGCGTACTGCCTGCAGGCTGGTCGGGTAGCAGCAACACACCAGTAGAGCCGAGGTCGAGATCGTTGTTGTACAGGAGGCGATCGTTATAGGGGGTGAAATAGTTCGCCGATGAAGTGGGTGCGCCCAGGCTTGGAGTTAGCTGGACGATGCTGTCTCCGAAATCCGTTCCCTGCCAGCCCTTGGGATTCAAGTAATAATTGTTGGCGTCGGCGGTATCAAAGTAGATATTGCCGCTGGCATCGGCCGCCAGACCTCCGCCCGCGCCCCAAATCCCGCCGTTAGCGTAGGGAGGCCCGCCCCCGGCAGCCGCCAGGTCAGGCGTAGTGTTGAACACATTTTGCTGCACGAATCCGTTTGCGATCGAAAACGTATAGGACATCACCCAGCCGTAATTTGAAACTTCTCTGCATCCCACCGACCCAATCCCCACGTAAATCGTCCCGTTCGATAGCAGCAGAGCGGGGCGTGACATCTGGTTCGTGGCGGAAAATGTCACCGTCGCGCCTGATTGATTCAGCACCGAGCCAGCCAGCGCAATTGGGGCGCTCAGTTCGTTGCCGCTTGAGGTGTCAACGGCGTGCAGGTACAGGTTGTGGGTGGTGCCGTTGTCAAATTCCTTGGTGACGAAGTAGATGGCCGGCGGCGAAATCGAGGTATCGATGACCGGAGTTCCTACGATCCCAGCTCCACCGCTTGGGTTCATCCCAAAGTTGGAGTCCGTACAGCCGGTCGCTGCCGTAAACGGTGTAGTGTCGGGCGGCCCCAACGCCCCCTGCCAATGCCAATACAGGATTCCCGACTGGGCATCGAAAGCATATACGCTGTTATTCAGGGTCGCCACGAATACCACGTTATGCACGCCGCCATTGATGGGAGTCTGGGGCAGATAGAGTGGCTGCGCGACCGACCATCCGTCGAGCACTGTTTTAGTGGAAAACATTCGCATCACGCTGCTGACTGTGGCCGGAGTGAGCACCGTTTCAGACAGGTTCTGGGCCGTGCGGAAATTGTCGTTGTGATACGTAGTGACGGCGACGCAGCTCTGACCCATGCCTTGCGGCACGAAGATGCCCGCTAAGCTCATCCAAATGGATAGCGCACGCACTACCTGGCGGTGGAGGAATCGCATATTTTCCTTCTTCGTGGAAGAAACGCTACGAACTTCCGGGGGAGTAATGGAGAGGGATTATATGCTTCCCGCAGCTTCCCCGCAATCATTGAGAATCGCCGGTGATGGTGCAGTTTGATGAGGCAGCGAGCCAACCGCGCGATTAGTGCGTCGCAGCTTTTCCTAATAAAAGCCGCGCAACGCGTCGCGCGGCTCGCCCAGATTCCTCACGGCGCAAAAAACGCTTGTTCGGAATGACAACCAAACTGCAACTACCGAATCGCTGTCGTTTCTGACTCCGTAGTTCTCCAAAGTTCTCCAACTCGGAGTCTTGAGCAGATCTCGTCGGACCGAACCATCACGGGTCGGGCGGAATGCCTCCACATTGCTGCATTGTAACCGCCGAAGACGGTAAAATATCGAGGCGTTGCGCGATATTGATTTGGCGCGGTTTTTTCTTTCCCCTTGCCATTCATTTTTCGGCGAGTGCAAGTTCTTTCATCTTGACCGCAGTCGCGTGCAAAAGGCAATCTAGTCAGCCACTGCAGGATGTAGGAGTTTCTTGCAGTACAGACATACTATGTTTGGCAGCGCAATTGCTCGTGTGGAGTAAGTCCGATTCGTAATCGGGACTCAGAATCATGATGAAGGTCTTGAATATGAAGAATAGGCTATTCCCAGTTCTGATTGTTGTCCTTGTGGCGGGCTCTTTCACCGCTACCCAGGCCCAGCGTGCACCCCTGCCGCTCGGTACGGTTAGCGTCGTCGACCAACTGCCATTGTGCCCCAGCGGCTTTTCCTCGGGGATGACTTGTTTTCAGGCGCAGATGAGCTGTCCGAGCACTGACGACATCGGATTTACCTACGGTTTCGAAGACCCCGCGGGACTCCCAACTGGAACGATTGTGCTTCTTGAAGGCGGGGCAGGAACGAATGCAAGTGGAGGTTCCGCCTATGCTGAGCAGTACTTGGAGGATGGTTTCCGGGTGGTGCAGATGGTCTGGGATTCAGCATGGGAAGTGACTGGCGGCAGCAATACTCCCAGTATAAAGATGGGCGCCTGTCGTCCGGCTACATTCCTGAATTATGTTTTCCAGAACCTTTACCGTGGTGGCGGAATGTGCTCGCAAGGAGATAGCGCCGGGTCGGGTGCTGTTGCGTATTCGCTGGCCTGGTACGGGGCGGCGAACTTTCTGGATAAACTGGAACTGTTGTCCGGGCCGGTGTTCGGGGATATTGAACAGGGCTGCGTGGTACCCAATGCCCCCATCAGTACCGTATGTCCGGCTGGCCAGTTCGGCTGCAATGGCTCGCCATGGCCAGACAGTCCAGCTTATGTCGGGGGGGACATCACGGCGATTGACAACTGGACCGCCGACCCTACGTGCAATGGCGGAAGCCCGACTTCGCAGGCCTCCAACCAAAGCTGGAAGGCCATGAGCATCGTGGATGGAACGGCTGACCCCAGCTTTTCCTATCCCCAAACGGCGATGGCCGGTTGGCTATGCAGCAACGTTGACAAGGTGCAGAACAACTCAGCCGCGCAAGGGGAGTTTTTCTACGAACAGTTCACTAACTCCAGTCAAACGGCCGGATATTCCGTAACTCGAATAGACCATTGCAGCGGAACCGAGGGCGTGAGCGATGGGGTGACGCCGCAAGGCGTAGAGGGACGGACTGCTATAACCCAGGACATGATTGCAGGCTGCTTTAGGCGGCATGTGTCGCGGCATTAGGTCGGTTGTCCGAGTCCTCGCGGCCATGATGACCTCGTATCACGCACTCCCTTATCGTCTCCTCTATGGTCAATACGCTAGGTTGACGATGCGAATAATCACACCTATCGCAAACGCGGGCGCCTTTTTATACAAACGCTAGAGCAAGAGGCACGACGTTTGACTCCCAACCTACCCGTCGTTCACTTGACTTGGCTCCCCTCCAGACATAGCATTTCGTGGCAATCCTGAAGACACGCGCGCCGTCGGTCAAACAGACAAGGGCAGGATCGCGCGTCCTGCAGAGGCAGAGGCGCTTTCCTGCAGCCAACGCATGGAGGGACTCCGGAGGATTCTCTGAAGATCGTTCTGGTTCACAACACCTACCAGCAACCCGGAGGTGAGGACGCCGTTTTTGAGCAGGAGCGGTCCATGTTGGAACGCGCCGGGCATCAGGTGATTCCCTACTGTCGCACCAACTGGGACGTGGAGTCTTACAAGGGAATGCGGCGGCTCAGCCTGGCCAAAGGAACGGTGTGGGCCTCGGACTCGCGGCGCAGTTTCCTGCGATTGCTGCAACGCGAGAAGCCCGACATCGCCCACGTTCATAACACCTTCGTCATGATCTCGCCTTCCATCTACTCAGCGTGCGCCGAGGCCAGAGTGCCGGTAGTGCAGACGCTGCACAACTACCGTTTGATGTGCCCGGCTGGCACGTTCTTCCGCGATGGCAAAGTTTGTGAAGAGTGTGTGGAAAACTCGTTGTGGCGGGGAGTGAAACACAAGTGCTACCACTGTTCGAGTTCCGCGACAGCGATTGTGGCTTTGATGCTGGCCACCCATCGCCTGCGCCATACCTGGGAACGCGAGATTTCCTGCTATGTGGCCCTGAGTGAGTTTGCCCGCGACAAGTTCTCTGAAAGCGGGCTCCCGAAAGAAAAGATTTTCGTCAAGCCCAACTTCGTTTCTCCCGACCCGGGCGCCCGTACCGGCGACGGGGAGTACGCCTTGTTTGTGGGGAGGCTCTCCCCCGAAAAAGGAGTGGGCACAATACTGGCAGCCTGGAAGCGTCTGCCCGCTTCCATTCCGCTGCTCATCATCGGCGGAGGTCCGGATCAGAAGCAGTTAGAGGAACAGGCTGCTCGCGACAGGCTGGCCAACGTCCAATTCAAGGGTCAGTTGCCGCGCGAGGAAACCCTGGCAGCCATCAACCGTGCGCGGGTCATGGTGATTTCGAGCGAGTGGTACGAGACTTTCTGCATGGCGATCGCAGAGTCTTATGCTTGCAGCACTCCGGTGATCTGCAGCCGGATGGGAGTGATGCAGGAACTGGTCGCGGACGGCCGAACCGGGCTGCATTTCACTCCCGCCGATCCGGCCGACCTCGCGCGCAAAGTGGAATGGGCATGGGGGCATCCGGATGAAATGCGCGCTATGGGAAGGGAAGCCCGCCGGGAGTACGAGGCCAAGTACACCGCCGAGAGGAACTATCCCCAGTTGATCAACATTTACCAGCGAGCCATGCAAGGCCGGTAGAAGACTATAATGGTCGCCGGAAAGCCTTGATAGACGCGGTAGCAAAGCAAATGCGATCACACCCCTGGCTCTATGGAATTGCAGTAGCCTGGCTTCTCATTACTTCCACGTCTCTGTCGCTGCCCTCTGAATCACCGTCCGGGCCTATGAAGTTGAGTGCCCCGGCGAATGCGGTACCCGCCCAGCTTTTCGGTCTGCACATTCATCGTGCCTTTGGGACAACTCCATGGCCTTCGGTTCCATTCGGTAGTTGGCGGTTGTGGGATGCGAAGGTTCACTGGCCGCAAGTGGAAATCCGCAAGAACGAATGGCAATGGGACATTCTCGACCGCGAAGTCGAGCTTGCCGAGAAACATCACGTCGACCTGCTGCTGCCATTCGGCGAAACCCCGGAGTGGGCGGTTCGCGACCGGTTCCACACTGCGATCGTGGGAGATATCGGGAATCTGGAAGATTGGCGAACGTTTATCCGCACTCAGGCGATGCGCTACAAGGGTCGGATCTTCTATTACGAAATCTGGAACGAACCCAATCTTCCCAGAAATCGTGAGATCGGTACTCCCGAGCGCATGCTGGAGCTGGCGCGAGAGGCCTACACCACGTTGAAGCAGGTCGACCCTAACATCCAAGTCATTTCTCCGTCGCCGGTCAACGCGAACGGATTGGACTGGCTGGAGCGCTATCTGCAACTGGGAGGCGGCAAGTATGCGGACATTATTGGATACCACTTTTACGTCCGCCACCGCCCGGAGACCATGCTGGAACTCATTCTGCCCGCGAAGGAGCTGATGCGGAAGTACGGCGTCGGCGATAAGCCCCTTTGGAATACAGAGTCTGGCTGGATCAGAAATCCACTGACGGATCCCATCGATCTGGTGGAGCAGGCCCCAGGATGGGCGGCGCGAGCATACATCCTGAACTGGGCGGCTGGTGTCGATCGTTTCTACTGGTATGCATGGGATGATGACGGCCACGACAGCATCCCCTTTACCGAGGAAGACCAGGCCACCGCAACCAACTCGGCTCGCGCCTATGGTGAGGTTCAAAAGTGGATGATTGGCTCGCGCCTGGAGTCATGCGAAAGGCAGGCGGACGAAAACTGGGTTTGCAAACTGACACGCGAATCCGGCCGTAACGCCTGGATCCTGTGGAATGAGAGGCGGAACGCGAAGTTCGATGTGCCCAAATCCTGGGGAGCGGCCACGCTCACCAGGATTTCAGGGGAGCAGTCCGCGTGGAGCGGAAGCACAATCGACCTTGGGGAATTGCCGGTGCTGCTCGAGGCGCAGGGGGCACACCAATAACCGGGTATTTCGTCCTGATTAACGAAAAAAAGCCGCCGGCGACGGAAAGTTGTCGCCCGCGGCCGCAGGTTGCCTGGAAGCAGGGTTCAGTCTGTATCCACGAAGACGAAGGCCGCGCCCTCCTTATTCCCGCCATACGCTCCGGTTACGATGGTGGCGCCATCGACGCCCACGCGGGTACCCACGATGTCGTTCTTTCCGGCATGTAGGACGTCCAACTCAGCGGTCTCGGTCATGTCGACCCAACCCGTCGCAGGCTCGGTGAATTCGTATACCGCGCCCTCGCTGGTGTTGCCGTCGACGGTTTGGTTGGGCGCTCCAACCACCACTTCGTCGCCGCTGATGGCGACACCCCTTCCGAAATAGCTGCGAGCTGTGCCGTCCGAAGAAGTCAGCTTGGCGGTTTGAGTCATACTCGCCCAGCCGCTCGCGGGCTCGACAAATACGTAAGCCGCCCCCTGCTGGAGGAAGGAGCCGGGTGTGTCTAGAGGCGCTCCCGCAACGACCGTGCCGCCGCTGATCGCCACAAAGTTGCCCAGGCGGTCACCGTTCACCGTATCCGAACCGGTCAGCTCGGCAGTCTGGGTCATACTTGCCCAGCCGGTTGCGGGCTCGACAAAGACATAGGCCGCTCCCGGCGTAGTATTCTCGTCGCCAATTGGGCTGGGGGCCCCTGCAACTACCGTATTCCCGTCAATACCCACCGAGTAACCCATTTCCTGGTAAGCCACTCCGTTGGAGGCCGTCAGCTCGGCCGTTTGCGTCATGCTCGCCCAACCACTGGCGGGCTCGACGAATACGTACGCAGCGCCCTGTTCTCTGTTGGCCAGGCTCACTCCAGGCGCGCCCGCCACCACCGTATTTCCGCTGATGGATACGGAACGGCCCAACAACTGGCCCGGCTTGCCATTGGAAGCAGTCAGCTTCGCGGTTTCCGTCATATTCGTCCAACCAGTGGCGGGCTCAACGAATACGTAGGCGGCACCCTGCCCGCCATCGGTCCCATGCGATCCCACGACTATAGTTTCGCCACTGATGCTTACGGCGAAGCCGAACTGGTTATTTACGGCGCCATCGGAAGCGGTCAGCTCGGCCGTCTGCGTCATGTTCGCCCAGCCGCTTGTCCCCTCGACGAACACATATGCCACACCCGTAAAACCGCAACTCAGGCACCCGGGCGCACCAGCCACCACCACATTCCCGCTAACCGCCACGGACGCACCCATTTCCTGGTTCGCTATGCCGTCCGACGCAGTCAGCTCCGCTTCTTGTACAAAAGGATCGACCACCACCGGGTAGCGAGCGTTGGTGTCATCAGCCTTCAGCAATAACCGCGATCCCTTCACCTCCAGCCACGCTGGCAACTTCCTTCCACTCGCGTCGTAAGCGGACAGGCCACCATAGTGCAACACTGCTTGACCCTCGCCGCTGGTCAGCGTTAAGCCAGTCTGATTGTCATCGACAGATGCCTTCAGGCTCCCCTCCATTGCCAAGGCGACGACTAAGGGCTGGCCCTGAGCCTTCCCGGTTCGCTTGTGCAGCGTGATCCCCTGCTCAAGACCCAGCGGGCCGTTCACATACCATTCCGTCAGCGCTCCGCGCCGGTACTCCACTCGATTGCCATCCGCTCGGGGAGCGGCGGGACGCACGATTCTTAGATCGTCTCCGTGACCATAGCCGCTTAAGGCGATTTTCCAGAGTTGGCTCCCCCGGCGCAGTTCCAGTCCCTGCGCAGTGAAATCCACAGCCAGCTTATGCGGCGCATTGGCGACCTCGACCCGTCCTCGCCAAGCCCGGGCCTGGTAACCGGGCAGATCGCGTCCCAGCTTTGCGGAAATGCCTGACTGAGCCGCCGGAGGCAGACTTGTAAGGCCTGCTGGTGCGGAGTGCACGTTGTCGTTACTCTTACTGGAGTTGCTTGCCAGAGAGGATGATGGGTTGCTGACGAAAACTGCTTCGCTAAACAGAAACACGACTGCGAAGCAAACAGCAACAGAAACTTTCCGTCCTGGCCTTACTGCCAGATTCGAACAGGGCGGAATTCTTGTGAAGTGTGGGCGCATGGCTTTTCTCCATAATTGACTTTTGGGCTGCGACTACTGGGTCCCTGTTCCTGACAAAGTAACAATCTGCGGGCTACTGAAGTCCGCGTCGTTAATGGTAAGCGTGCCAGCCACGCTTCCGGTTTGAGTGGGAGTGAAAGTGACTTCGATTTTACATTTTCCGCCTGCCACAATGGACGAGCCGCAGGTATTCGTCACGGCATAACCAGGGCTGGCTGTGATGGCGCCCAGATTCACCGCGTTGACGCCCGAGATTTCGATTGTGACAGATTCCGGCGCGCTACTCGTATTGATCGCTTGATCGCCGAAATTCAGTTTTACGGGCTTGACCACGACCGCAGTGCCGGTGCCGGTCAAACGCACGGTCTGCGGGCTGGCTGGGTCGTTGTCTGAGATCACGAGGTTTCCGTAGCGCACTCCCGAAGTGGTGGGTGCAAAACTCACGCTGATGCTGCACGAATCCGAGAGACCAAGGAGGGTTGGACAAGTGTTGCTTTCCGTGAAGTCTCCGACTGTGCTGATCCCGGTGATCGATAGCGGAGTGGTCCCCTGGTTTGTTACGGACACGTTTTGAGGCGCCGAAGTGGTGCCCAGCAAGGCAGTGCCGGAAAACATGATGCCCGGGTAGAGAGAATTCGAAACGCTGACTTCGCTTCCCGTGCCTTGCAGCGCGATCACCTGTGGACTGGTGGTGTCACTGTCGGTAATCGTCAGCGTTCCCGTCAGAGGTCCAGCCTGCAACGGGTTGAAGGTGACGCTAATGTTGCACTTTGCGTTCACCGCGAGACTTTTGCATTTATTCGTCTGGGCAAAGTTTCCGCTAATCGCGATATTCGATACGGTGATCGGAGTCGTGCGAATGTTACTCAAAGTTAAAACGTAGGGGGGGCTCGAGGTGCCGACGGTCTGTCCTCCGAAATAAATGTTCGAGGCGGCCTGGATGGGGCAAGTCTGCGGCTGCAGAATCAGCGGCGAAAGCGGCGTCTGGCTGAAGTCAAAGCTGTCGGTCGTGTCGTTGGCATTGCCGTCTCTGTCCGTCAGCGGGGTCAGACCGTAGCGGTCTTCGATGAACTTGAGCACGGAAGCGAACTCATACTGAGTATGGGAGATGTAACCGGGCTGGGCATAAGGGGAGATGATGAGCATCGGTACTCTCGGCCCCAAGCCGAAAATGTCCATCGGCGGCGGCGCCACATGATCATAAAAGCCTCCGAAATCGTCCCACGTGAGAAAGACGGCGGAAGTGCTCCAGTCCGGCCCCTGCATAAGAGCATTCAGCTGCTGCACCGTCCAGTTCTCTCCCTCACAGGTGCTGTTGGGCGGATGCTCATTATTCACCCCGGTCACCAGCCAGCTTACCGCCGCCAGATTCCCGCTGGCCGCGTCAGTGACAAATTGCGTATCCGGCACCACATGTTCCGTCCAGAGGGAGGTATTGCGAATGTGGTTGATCTCGTCGTAGGTGTTGTATACATAGCCCATTTCGCCTTGAGTAGGGGCGTAGTATTTCCAGCTTATCCCGGCATTGTCGAGACTGTCCGCGAGCGTTTGAAAATCGAAGCAAGGAAATACTTCAGAGATAACTCCATCATCCACGTCGATCGCCTGCACCAGAAAATCGGCAGGAGCGTCGCACCCCCACGAGCTGGACTGAGGTATTCCCGGCTTCTGCGTTGCTACCCCGCCATCTTGTGCTGCAATGATGTAGAGATGATTCTCGAAGCTGTCCCCGTGCACGGAGGAGAACATCTGGTCGGCCAGCACGAAGTTCTGTGCGTAACTGTAGTAATTGGGAATGTCGGCCTGTGTAAGCTGGGAATACGCGAGATACTGCCCGTTAATGTCGCCGTTGGGGATCAAGTCGAACCGGTCCATACTACCGTTATCCACGGCCGTGAGGGCGGCAAGCCACTCATGATCGATGTCCACAACCTGGTCCGGAGTGTGACGCAACGGAATGACTTGGCCCGTGGAAGTCGTTCCCATGGTTGCACCATTGGCTCCTGGATACAGTCCGAAGTAGTTATCAAAACTGCGATTTTCTTTGATGATGAAGATGATGTGTTGAATGACCGTGATGTCTGCCTGCTTGCGGGCCTTGGAAGTACTCCTGGCCTGAGCCTGCGCGGACCCGCCCAGGAAGGCGACGGCAAGGAGGGTGAAAAAAACGGATAACGTTACATGGAAGATTCCAGACCAGCTTCGCTTCAAGACGGGCGCCATAGACGTTTCCTCGGTTTGGTGGCGGTTTTCCCTGGGCTGAAACAAGTTGAGCCACTGCTGGCCTGTTTGCCAGGAGAAGCTCGAAAATCATATCCGTGCGTTTAAGGGTTAACTCCTGTCCCCGACAGCGCCACCGTCGACGGGTCATCGGCGCTGTCGGTGATTGTAACCGTACCCTGCAGTCCTCCGGCAACTGTGGGCGTGAAAGTGACACTCACTGTACATTGGCCGTTTGCCGGGAGCGATGCGCCGCAGTTATTCGTCTGCGCGTAATCGCCGCTGGCGGTAATGGTGCCGACATTCACGGCGCTGGCGCCCAGATTGCTTATCGTAACTGTCTGGAGAGGACTCGTGGTATTAACTTTCTGCTTCCCGAATTTCAAGGTTGCGGGACTCACGGAGACCCCTTCCGCGGTGCCGCTGAGGCGCAAGGTTTGCGGGGTCGCCGGGTCGTCAGAAGAAATCCATAAATTTCCAATCCGCATGCCCGATTGCGTGGGCGCAAAGGTGACCGAGATCGTGCACGACCCGTTCCCCGCAAGGCTCGTTCCGCAAGTGTTGGTTTGCAAGAAATCGCCAACTGTCGAGACTCCGGTGATGGTCAGAGGGGAAGTTCCGTTATTGGTAAGAGTCACGTTCTTTGTGGACTGAACATTCAAGTTGATCGTGCCGAAGGTGAGGCCGGGGTATGCAGAATTGGTTATGCTCAGTTCGCTGCCCGTTCCCTGAAGGCTCACAACCTGGGGGCTGGTTGCATCGCTATCGGTGATGGTAAGGGTTCCGCTCTGAGGTCCAGTCTGCGTGGGCTTGAAGGTTACATTGATGTTGCACTTGGCGTTCGGCGCGAGATTCTTGCAATTGTTCGTCTGCGCAAATTCGCCGCTGATCGCGATCTTGGATATTGTGAGCGTGGTCGTGCGGGCGTTGGTTACGGCAACAGCATACGGGGGGCTCGTAGTGCCCACCTGCTGTCCGCCGAAGTAAACGTTCGAGGCTGCATTGATGGGACATTCCCGCTGGGTCAGGACGAGCGGCGGATTAAGGTTCTGGCTGAAATTGAAGCTGTCGGTCGTGTCATTGGCATTGGCGTCTCTTTCCGTCAGCGGCGTCAATCCGAAGCGGTCTTCGATGAACTTCAACACAGACGAAAATTCGTATTGCGTGTGCGAGATGTACCCGGGTTGCGCGTAGGGAGAGATGATGAGGAGCGGGACGCGAGGCCCCAAGCCGTACTCATCGTCGTAGGGCGGCGGGACATGGTCGTAGAAACCGCCAAAATCATCCCACGTGAGAAAAACCGCGGCGGTATTCCAGTCCGGCCCTTGCATGAGGGCGTTGAGCTGCTGCACCGTCCAGTTCTCGCCCTGGCACGTGCTGTTGGGCGGGTGTTCGCTACCCGGTCCGGTGACCAGCCAGCTTACTGCCGCCAAGTTCCCGCTGGCAGCGTCGGTCACGAATTGCGTATCCGGCACCACATTCTCGGTCCAAACTGACGAATTCCGAATGTGATTGATCGCATCGTACGTCGAGTATTCATATCCCTGCATGCCTTCCGGGGGTGCGTAATATTTCCAACTGATTCCGGCAGTCGCGAGAGAATCCGCGAGGGTCTGGAAATCAAAGCAGGGGAACGCCTGGGAGATGTCGCCGTCCTCGTCGATCACCGTGACGTGGGAACCGGTCGGCGAATCGCATCCCCAATTGCTGAGATTCTGCGACCCTGGAGCGGCGGGAACGGTGATAACGCCACCCGCCTGTGCGGCGATCGTGTACAGATGATTCGGGAGGCTGGGTCCGTGGAGTGAGGAGAACATATGGTCCGCGAGGACAAAATTTTGCGCATACGAGTAGTAGTTGGGAATATCAGCCTGGGCCATCTGGGAATAGGACAGATATTCCCCGTTCAGGTCACCGTCGAGGATTATGTCAAACTGATCCATTTTGCCGCCGTCGGCCGCCGTGATGGCAGAAGTCCAGTCGTGGCCCATATCAACCACCTCGTCGGGGGTGTGCTCCAGAGTCATCACCTGGCCCGTTGAAGTGGTTCCGCTGGTTGCACCATCGGCGCCGGGAAAGAGGCCAAAATACTCATCAAAGCTGCGATTTTCCTTGATGATGAAGATGATGTGTTGGATGACCGTGATGTCGCCCTGGTTAGAGCCTTTGCCGGAGCGCTTGACGTCAGCGGTTTGAGCCGCCGCAAAAACCGCCAGGCAGACAAAGGCAAGCAAACTGACAATAGAACAGAGTGCGTGTCTGAGTACCCTTGATTGCATTCGGTCGAATCCGTTCTCCGTGAGCATTTGCCTCAGTTACCAGAGAATCTTAGGCTTAAGCTCGCGTTCATGAGTGCCTGCTTTAACGTGCCTTGGATTTCAATCCGAGGATGGCAAGTTCCTTGTACGACGCTACGTAAACCTTACCGTTGGCTACGACGGGAACGATGTTCGGGTTCGTGCCGCCTTTTACCCAGCTTCCGGCGGCGCCTTTCCAAAGTTGCGTCATAGTGGTTCCTCCCAGGTCGGGAGCAAAAGCGTAGAGATCGAGGGCAGGAACTCCCGGGGCTGGCCGCGCCAGCGCCCAGATGATAGGACTGGCGGTTCCATTGGACGAAACCGTCGTGAAGAAACCGTTATTGTGTACATTGATCGCCGGAGAACTCGTGACATTGGTCAGCGAAGGAGTTGTGGAGGTCTGCACTTCCCACACCATGACGCTGGTCCCGCCGCTGCTGACCACCCGGGCGTTTCCATCCACCGGATCGACGAAATAGGACTCTCCGCACCAGCAGGCGCCGATATCGTAGGTGCCGAGCACATTGTTGCCCGTGGTGGAGAATCCGCCGAGATCGTCCTCGTTCATAAAGAACATCTGTCCGGTCTTGCCCGCGGCTACTGCCAGATGCGGAATGGAACCGGGCTGATCGGGGAGAACCATCACCCCACCAGAACCGAAATCATTGTCGTGTTCATCCAGGCTCGCCACGTTACTGGGAGTGAACAAGTCGACCACCGTGCTCAGATCCGGCGATACCGCGATCGTGCTTTCTTCAATGTCGGTTACACCGTCGTAGGCTGTGCCACTCGGATCGGAATTGCCGGTGACGAACAGAATGTTGCCGGAGTCATCCGCGGCGGGTCCGTAACCCGACATCCAGATCGAGGAGAGGAAAAAATTCTTTGCCGATGTCGCCTGCGTGTCAAGGATCTGATTGTCCTCGATGGGAGTTAAAGTTCCCGTTTCCCATCCCAGAAGCCAGCCTCGCGATAGATTCGGAGAAAGATCACAGAAACTGCCGAAACCCGCGTACACATTTCCATTCGCCAACAAGAGCGCGGGACGCTGCCGCTGGTAAGTGGCGTTGAAGGTGTACGTGGTTCCGTTGTCGAGCGTATGAGAGGCGGCCACCAACTGGGGCGTGACTTTGTCGGTCAGACTGCCCAGGTCGAGAGCGTGAATAAAATATGCCGGGCCGGTGGACTGCTGCGTGTAGATGATTACGTACAACGTATTACTGCTCAGGTCAATGACCGGAGTCGAGTTGATGCCCACGTCTGGATTGTTCTTGCCGCAACCCAACGGGCGGACCACCGGTGGCCCAAAATTCGGGTTCAGGAGCACCGTGCCCTTATCCGCATCGATGGCGTAGATGGTGTTGTTGTCAGTGGCCACATACACCACATCGTGCACGCCCTGGAAATTGCCGGCAGTGATAGTGACACCGGGCACGATTAACGGTTGGGCATCCACCTGATCGTCGAGCGTGATCTTGCCCAGCACCGCGAACGTCGAACTCTGCAGGGCGGCAACTGTGAGTACAGACTCGCTGTAATTCCAGCCCGTGCGGTAATTGTCGTAGTGGTAGGTGGTAACCGACACCTGGGCCGCAGCCAGCATGCTGGCAGCCAGTGTCACTAGAAGCGAGACCGAAGTCCAACGGATGAAACGGGGCATGCTCAATTCTCCCTGGTTGCGGTCAGGTATGTGACAGTAAATCGTTCGGGGGATAACGTAAAACGAGGCCTTATTTCCAACTTCGAGCGCGGCGAAGACTATACAGGGATTTCAGTAGCTTTCACAACATGAAAGAATTTTCATCTGAGTGCGCCGATTCGGCCTGCGATCTGTACCCCCAGGCAATTCGTCCACGTCAGGAATTCTTGGGTTCTGTGGAGCGCGCGCCCTGCACGGACGTTTTACGGGTGGAACGGCCTCCCTGGTCGCGGAAAAAAGTTGAGCTTCTCCAGGATTGCACCTGAAGAAGCTCGAAGATTCTGGGCCCAGAAGCATCGGGCAGTTTCAACACGCGATCTGCCCGGTTTTCAATACCACAGAGCTCTAAGGACTGACTCCCGTTCCGGACAGTTTTATGATGTGCGGGCTGTTCATGTCAGCGTCGGAAATTGTGAGGGTGCCCGGCAGACTTCCCGTCTGACTTGGTATGAACGTAACCGTAATCGTGCAAGCGGTGCCGCCTGCCAATAGGGTGCCGCAATTGTCGGTCTCAGCGTAATTCGTGCTCGCCACGATGCTGCCGATGTTCAACGGAGTTGTGGCCACGTTGGTTAGCGAGACGGTTTTGGGTTTGCTGGTGTCATTGACGTACTCCGAGCCGAAGTTCAAAAAGGTCGGAGCCAGCAAGGTCGAGCTCCCGACGCCGTAAAGCCTGGCAGTGTTCGGACTGGCCGCGTCGCCGTCGGTTACGACAAGGTTCCCGTACAGTGTACCCGCGGTGGTGGGGCTAAAAGTGACGGTAATGGTGCAGGAACCGCCGGCGGCTACGCTGCTGCCGCAGGTGTTGGTTTGCGAGTAATCCCCTACGGTTGCGACGCTGGTAATGGGCAGGGGCAACGCTCCATAATTGCTCAGCACTACTGTAGCTGTGGACTGGGAATCAACATAGGTTGTGCCCAAGTTGACGCCGGGGTATTTGGAGTTTGTGATGCTGACCTCGCTGCCCGTACCCTGAAGACTGATCACTTGCGGACTGGTGACATCAGTATCCGTAATCGTCAACGTTCCGGTGAGAGGGCCTGTCTGTTTGGGCTTGAACATCACCAGGATCTGGCAGGTCGCGCCCACCGCCAGCGTCGAGCAAGTATTCTTCTGACCGAAATTGCCCGTGATGGCGACATTCGACACGGTGATCGGTGCGGTGCGAATGTTGGTCAAAGTCAGAACATTGGCCGAACTCACGGTGCCCACGACCTGCGGGCCAAAATACATGTTCGATGCGGATTGGATGGGACAGGTTTGAGCGTTTAGCACCAGGGGTGCAATCGGCGATTGGTTGAAATTGAAGCTGTCGGTGGTGTCGTTGGCGTTAGCGTCCCGGTCCGACAGTGCCGGCAGCCCAAAGCGCTCCTCGATAAATTTCAGTACGGAAGAGAATTCATATTGGGTGTGAGAGATATACCCAGCCTGGGCATAAGGGGAGATGATGAGCATCGGAACCCTCGGCCCCAAACCGAACTCGTCTACCGTAGGTACCGGCATGTGATCATAGAAGCCGCCGAAGTCATCCCACGTGAGGAAGACTGCGGAAGTGCTCCAATCTGGCCCTTGCATGAGGGCATTCAACTGCTGGACTGTCCAATTCTCGCCCTGACAGGTGCTATTGGGCGGATGCTCACTATTCGGCCCAGTCACCAGCCAGCTTACCGCGGGCAGATTGCCGCTGGCAGCGTCGGTGGCGAATTGCGTATCCGGCACTACGTCTTCTTCCCAGAGGGGTGAGTTACGAATGTGATTGATCGCGTCATAAGTGGAAAACTGGTATCCCTGCGTGCCCTGAGGAGGCGCGTAGTATTTCCAGCTTATCCCGGCATTTTCCAGGCTATCGGCAAGGGTTTGGAAATCAAAGCAAGGGAAGGACTCTGAGACGTCGCCTTCATCGTCCATAACCCGAACGGCATAGTCGGAAGGAAGATCACAACCCCAGTTGTAAGCAGCCTGTTGCGAACCTAGAGCCAGTGGAACCGTGAAGACGCCCCCGGATGTGGCGGCGATGGTGTAAAGGTGATTGGGAAAACTCTCCCCGTGCAGCGACGAAAACGTATGGTCGGAAAGTACGAAGTTTTGCGCATACGTGTAGTAATTGGGAATGTCCTGCTGGGTGAGCTGAGAATAACTCATGAGTGAACCGTTGACGTTTCCATAGAGGATCAAGTCGAACTGATCCATAGCGCCGTTGTCCATCGCCGTTAGGGCAGACGTCCAGTCGTGGCCTATATCGACGACCTGGTCGGGCGTGTGTTCCAAGGGGATCGTCTGCCCTGTAGAGAGGATTCCGCTGGTCGCGCCATCGGCTCCAGGATACTGGCCGAAGTAGTTATCGAAGCTGCGGTTCTCTTTGATGATGAAAATGATGTGCTGAATGACTGAGATGTCCGCCTGGTTCGCGCCACTGGTGGACGGCTTGGACTCTGGGGTCCGGCTGGACTGGGTAAACCCAGCCACGCTGAACAGACACAACATCCCTAGAAACGCAAAAGAACGAGCTGCCAAAGTCCTTCGAATGGATACCAGCATCTTGGAACACCTTCCGACTGTCTAGGATTTTAGGGGTTGGTTGTGTTGCGGTTCGAAAACACACGACGAGGGGTTGCTTTGCAACGAGGGTGTTGTCGTCAGTACAACATGCTTCGGGATTCTACGGAGCCGGCGCGCAGCCCGCTGTCCATCGGCCGGGACTTCGTGCACCAGCCCGCTTGAACGCAAACAAAGCAGCGCGGGGATCCCGAAAAATTGCGAACCCCCGCGCTCCGGTTTTGGAAACTTCTACGGATACTTGCGCAAGCTACGGCGCCAGGAACCAGGGCGTGGTCGCGTCGTCCGTCTTGAAGAAGTTCATCAACAGATTGGCGTCCTTCTCGCGCCCCCCGGGCAGCGAGTTGTGCGTGCCATCATTGAGGAAATCCTGACAGGTCCAGACCAGTCCATCGCTGCGCGGGATCATTCCATTGGCCCAGTCGTAGTCCGCCCAGCTCAGCCAGGGCGCCACTACCGGCCCGTTGGCAGGGTTGTAGTTGAGATTGGAGTTGCCATTGAGTTGGTCTTCAATCATGCCGCGCACGGCAAATGCGGTTTCGTAGGCGTAGGGTTCGGGATCGTCGGGTTGCACTCTTCCATTGGAATAACCCGAGTAGTCGCGCGAGGAAAAGAACGCCAACTTCAGATTGGGGAACTTCGAGGTCAGGTTATTGGCGATGGACTCGTACTGGCTCTGCAGCGTGGTCATATCATTGGGGAATGTACCGGTGGGATAGCCATCGATCACCATCACCCAGGCTGCCACGATCTGGTTGGCAGTGACGCCCGCCTGGGGCAGGAAGTAATTCATCTCCGTGTTCCAAATCGGATCGCTGGGATTGGCGTAGCGAGCTGCGGTCAAATTGGGATTGGCGCCATTGACCAGCACCAGGTGTGAATTCAGAGACGTATCTGCGGTGCCCGCCTGCTGAAAGTAAAAATAGTTTTCGAAGGTGACAGACAATCCGAGGGACAGAAGACCGTACTGGCCGTCGGGGTCCGGGTTCCCGTCGCTGTCCAGAGGCTGGATCGCGTCCGCCAGGGCCACACCGTCGGAATCGTGACCGGACGGCATCACGTTGCTGCCGTTGGGATAGAGACCGCCTTCGGTGCCCAAGTAAGTGCCCGTACCCAGATCGGTGATCGGAACCAGCGGGGTGTCGGTCCCCGCGACGTCCCACGAGATATTGTTGCAGGTTGCCCCGGT
>JASHNU010000079.1 GCA_030041475.1 Candidatus Sulfotelmatobacter sp. | reverse complement strand
ATTTATCTTCCTTGAGGGATGTAACGTCCCTACGGGACTTATGTGTTCTTACGACATCGACCCGGCACTGCCGTGCCGGGCTTTCACATCTCGCCGCTTCGCGGCTGTAGTTTGACCGGGGATGGGGAAGGCGTTCCCCATAAGCCCGTTTCCCATGTCCTGCCGCCTCGACAAAGATTCCTGTGCGACTGGATCGTCGAAATCTCTGCTGCTTACCTCTTCAACGCACGGGCGCCGATGTCTTTCCTATAATGCGCGCCCTCGAAGCTAATCTTCGCGCAGGCGGCATAAGCGCGATCGAGGGCCGTTTCAAGATCACGTGCACGAGCGGTCACTCCTAACACTCGGCCCCCGGAAGTATAGAAGGCGCCGTCGCGCCTTGTGGTTCCGGCGTGAAAGACCTTGACGCCATCCACTTTGGCTGCTTCGTCGAGACCATCGATGCGTTTGCCGACGGCGAATGTGCCGGGATATCCGCCGGAGGCCATGACCACGCAGACACTGGCGTCGGGCGACCACCTGAAGTCGCCGTCGCTCACGCGGCCGGCGATCGAGGCTTCGAGCGCCTCGACCAGATCGCTTTCCAGACGCATCAGAATCGGCTGTGCTTCGGGATCGCCGAAGCGGCAGTTGAACTCGAGCACCATCGGCCCGCGCGCCGTCATCATCAGGCCGCAATAGAGCACGCCTTTGAACTCGGCGCCTTCGGCCTTCATCCCGGTGACGACGGGCTGAGCGATGTGGTGTACGAGCCAGTCGCGCATCTGGTCGTCGATGATGTCGGCCGTGGAGTAGGCGCCCATGCCGCCGGTGTTGGGACCGGTGTCGCCGTCGCCAACGCGCTTATGGTCCTGCGCGGCCACGAGGGGCGCGACGCGCTCGCCGTCGCTGAAGAGTAGGAAGGAAAGCTCGTCGCCTTTGAGACATTCTTCGAGGACGATGCGCGATCCGGCGTCGCCGAGCATCTTTCCGCTGAGCATTTCGGCGGCGACGCGGGCGGCTTCTTCCTTAGTTTTTGCGATGACGACGCCTTTGCCGGCGGCGAGGCCGTCGGCCTTGACGACGACGGGCGCGTGAAAATGTCCGAGGGCGGAACGGACCTGGTCAATGGAATCGCAAATGGCGAAGTGGGCGGTTGGGATGCGATGACGCTGAAGAAATTCTTTGGCGAAGCTCTTGCTCGACTCGAGGCGCGCGGCGGCCTGCGTGGGGCCGAAGACAGGCCAGCCCCGACGAGTGAATTCGTCGACCACACCGAGATTCAGGGGAAGTTCGGGACCGATGACGGTGAGGTCGGGAGCGAGCCGCGTGGCCAGGCTGACGATAGAGTTGATATCTTTGAGATCGGCGGGCAGGCATTCCGCGTCTTCGGCGATGCCGCCGTTGCCGGGTGCGCAGTAGAGTTGCGAAATGCGCGACGACTGGCGCAGCTTCCAAACCAGGGCGTGTTCGCGCCCGCCTCCGCCTAAGACCAGAACTTTCATAAGCCAGAAAAATTAGGGTAGGGGTTGATGAGGAGGGCTGTCAAACGACGGAACGGGCAGATCCTCATTTCAAGTAGGCGCGGACGAGCGAGATCAAGTCCTCGGTGAGTTCTTCGGGCGAGTCTGGTGCGCGGTGGGGATGAGTGATGTGCAGGCGGATGTGGTCCTCGAGAATTTCGGCCATGAGGCTGTTGACGCCGCCGCGGATGGCAGCGAGCAGCATGAGAATGTCGGCGCATTCGTCACCTTCGGCGACGGCGCGCTCGACCGCGGTGATCTGACCACCGAGACGCTTGATGCGGGAGAGCAGCTTCTGTTTTTCTTTGGAGACTTGCGGCGATTTCGGGTTGTGCACGGCGTTAGACCTCGCGTTTTCCGCTTGACATATACCCTAGGGGGGTATCATATAACAAAGGGGCTTGGGAGCGCCAGCGCCATCGGTTGTGCGAGGAAGCGTGATGCAGGCCTTGGTGTTTTTCCCCTCGGAGTTGTAACAGTCCCGTAATCATTTCGGGGTAGGCTGTTGGTCCACCGAAGCGAAAGTTTTACCCAGCAGTGGCTTAACTATAGTTAATAGTGTAAAGTATGCTATAGCTAAATCACGCGGAATTTGAGTGCGACAGCCTGCCGGGGATGTATTAGAGCGTGACGGGGATCACATGCGGGAGTGATGCGGGGTGCAGAGCGCCTGTGCTGCAGGCGTACCGCAGGGACATGAAATTGAAATTCATTTTCAATATCGTCGACGGGGCTTACGTGGGCACCCTGCGGCGCGGGCATGGCGTTCACGGCCGGAATCGGCGGCTGCCGGCGCTGGCCGCGGCCCTAGCCGTCCTGATTGTCGCCGTTTCCGCGTTTGCGACTCCTGGATTTGCGCAGCAAACGGAGACCCCGCCGGCAACAGTCCCGGCACTGCAGAATTCCCCCGACTCGAGCACTTTGGCGCTGGCCGATCCGCCGCCGCCCGACGACACACAGGCGATGCTGCCTCACCTCAAGGACTCGCGCTTTTGGTTCTCGGGCCAGGCAAATTTCATTTTTCAAACGCACGCTGACTACCCCGCGCTTTACAGCGGGCCACACAGCCTGAGCCCGAATTACGAAAAAGCGACCTCCCGTGTGCTGACGATGTACACCGGCGTGCGACTCAACAATTCGTTCGAGCTTCTGGTGGATGTGGAAGAAGCCGGCGGAGCGGCTCTGAGCCAGGGATTCGGCCTGGCCGGTAATACGGATCTGGACATTGTGCGCAACCCGTTGCTCAGCAAAGCGCCGTATCTGGGGCGTGGCGAATTGCACGAGGTAATTGCGCTGAGCAAGGACAAGATCGAAAACCAACGCAATTACTGGTCGCTGTTCGAAGAGTTGCCGCGGCGCCGGCTGGAGGTCCGTTTCGGCAAGTTCAGCCTGCCGGATTTCTTCGATGTTAATTCGGTCGGCACCGACACGCACCTGCAGTTCATCAACTGGACGACCGACAACAACGGCGCGTGGGATTACGCGGCTGACACCCGTGGCTACACCGTGGGCGCGATGGCGGACTTCGAGGACCGCAACTGGGGGCTACGGTTTGCGCTGGGCCTGATGCCGATCCTGCCCAACGGAATCGACCTGGTTTGGAGGCCGTGGCAGGCACGTGGGGAAAATCTGGAATATGAACTGCGGCACGGGTTCATCCCGAAAAAAGCCGGCGTGGTGCGCCTGTTGGCGTACATCAACACGGCAAACATGGGCGTGTACCGTGAGCAGATCATCGAGGCCGCCGAGGAGGGCACGACGCCCAACATTGACGAGCATCCGTGGCGCATGACGCACAAGTACGGATTCGGCGTGAATATGGAGCAGAATCTCACGCACTATCTGACGGCGTTCGGGCGATTCGGATGGGACAACGGCAAGACGGAATCGTTTGCCTACACGGAAGATGATCTGACTTTCGCGACCGGCGTGGGCGCGGCCGGAGCGTGGTGGCATCGCAAGCAGGACCGAGCTGGCGTGGCGTTTGTGACCAACGGCATCAAGAAGGATCACCAGAATTATCTTGCCGATGGCGGAATCGGATTTCTGCTGGGCGATGGCGGCCTGAACTACGGGCGCGAAAATATTCTCGAGACCTATTACACGGCGCACCTATGGCGCGGGATTTATGTGGCACCGGGCGTGCAGCACATCAACAATCCTGGATACAACCGCGACCGCGGCCCGGTGGTGGTGCCGACGTTCCGGCTGCACGTGGAGTTCTAGGGGCGACCACGAATAGGTTTACACTTCCACCGCCAGAAGTTGGCGCAGGACGACAAGTCGGAGCTAGGGCTGCGCCCCTTTCGGGTTTTCCTCGAAGTACCAGTTCGCCAGGCTCCCCAGAGCGAAGATGAAAAGGAAATCAATGACAGCAATAACAGGCTTCAACAACCAGCCTAGAGGGAAGTCAAAGATCGCTCTAAGTACAGCGTGTAGCATTACGGCGGCACTGACAATGAGAGTCCGGACGACGCCCAATTCCGAGATGCTCAAATGCTTGCCGTGGATACGGGAGAGACGGTAGACCATAGCTATTTCGAGCAGAACCAATAACGGGGAGCTTAGCGGGACTAGGCCTATGATCGCGCCGGCGATGGCGAACTTGCTAACTGTCCGCATACAACCCCACCTTGGCTAGCTTCAATCATCGAAGTAGTTAACCCAATCGGCGACAGGCTGTCAACGTTGTCGAGCTAGTTAGTCACATTCCTTCTGTATGTCGCACTGATTTGGTTCCAAGCAGTCTACTAGATGCGGTGTGTAACTGGCCCAGAGTGGGGCCCGCAGTCAGAACTTGCCACTGCGAGGAACGCGGGTTGTGCAAGACGAAAGATGGGAGCAAGTGGGAGAAAAAGATTCAGTTATGGCCGGGCACCCGTCCTAATACCCCTCTACACCCCCACCGTTTGCGGCTTGGTTGCCAGCAGCTGGCGCAGCACGTACTGAAGAATTCCGCCGTTGGCGTAGTAAAGCGCTTCCTGCGGCGTGTCGATGCGGACGACGGCATCGAACTCTACCGGATCTCTTCCCTTCGCCGTCGCCTTCACCCTCACCGTGCGGCCGGGGGCGTAGTGCTCGATCAGGTCGCGGATGCCGCTGATGTCGAACGTTTCTTCGCCCGAGAGCTTGAGCGATTCGGCGTTGTGGCCTGCGGGGAATTGCAGCGGGAGAATGCCCATGCCGACCAGGTTCGAGCGGTGAATGCGCTCGTAGCTTTCGGCGACGACGGCGCGCACGCCGAGCAGCGCCGGGCCTTTCGCGGCCCAGTCGCGGGATGATCCGGAGCCGTATTCTTTCCCTGCTAAAACCAAAAGCGGGATGCCGTCGGCGCGGTACTTCTCGCTGGCGTCGAAGATCGACATTTCGGTGTTGGTCGGAAGATGGCGGGTGAATCCGCCTTCGGTCGCGACCAGCTTGTTGCGCAGGCGGACGTTGGCGAAGGTGCCGCGCACCATGACTTCGTGATTGCCGCGACGCGAGCCGTAGGAGTTGAAGTCGGCGGGCTTGACGCCGTGCTCCTGCAGATATTTTCCGGCCGGGCTGTCTTTCTTGATGGAGCCGGCGGGAGAAATGTGGTCAGTAGTGACGCTGTCGCCGAGAACGGCAAGCACGCGGGCTTTCTTGATTTCGGCCACGGGTGCGGGTTTCACGGCCATGTCGTCGAAGTACGGTGCGCGGCGAATGTAGGTGGAATCTTTCTCCCAGTTGTAGGTCTCGCCCTTGGGCACAACGATGCCGCGCCAGCGCTCGTCGCCTTCGAAAACTTCGCCGTAGGACTTGGTGAACATTTCGGAGGAGATGGACTGCTGCATGGTCTCTTCGATTTCGCGCGATGAAGGCCAGATGTCGGCGAGGTAGACGGGCTTGCCCTCGCGGTCTTTGCCGAGCGGGTCTTTGCGCAGGTCGGTGTCGATGCGTCCGGCGAGCGCGAAGGCGACGACCAGCGGTGGCGACATCAGGTAGTTGGCGCGGACTTCGGAGTTGATGCGGCCCTCGAAATTGCGATTGCCACTGAGCACGCTGGCGACGACCAGTTCTTTTTCGTCGATGGCTTTCGAAACTTCTTCAGGAAGAGGACCGGAGTTGCCGATGCAGGTCGTGCAGCCGTAACCGACGAGATGGAATTTCAGTTTCTCGAGATAGGGCATCAGTCCGGCGTTTTCAAGGTAGTCGCGGACGACTTTCGATCCGGGAGCGAGAGATGTCTTGACCCACGGCGGAACAGTCAGGCCTTTTTCGACCGCTTTCTTGGCGAGGAGTCCGGCGCCGATGAGGACGAAAGGATTCGACGTGTTGGTGCAGGAAGTGATGGCGGCGATGACGACGCTGCCGTGCTGGAGCGAATCTTTCACCGAGGCGGACACGTGCTCGTGGTCGTTGGGATCTTCAACTCCGATGGCGGCGGGGCTGCCGCCCTCAGTCTCCCAGGTCTTGGCTGTGCTGAAGCTTCCCGACCCACTCAAGCCAAAAGCGGGCTTGAGTGGTGCACCCGTCGTGTTGGCGGATTTTGGCTTGATCAGCGAAGGCAGGGCTTTGTGGAACGATTCCGCGGCTTGCGAGAGGACGACGCGATCCTGCGGGCGCTTCGGGCCGGCGAGGCTGGGCTCGACGGTGGCGAGATCGAGCGTGAGCAGTTCAGAATATTCGGCTTCGGGAGTTTTTTCGTCGTGGAAGAGTCCCTGCGCGCGGGCGTAAGCCTCGACGAGCGCGATCTGTTCATCGCTGCGGCCAGTGAGGCGCAGGTAGCGGAGACTTTCTTTGTCGATGGGGAAAATGCCGCAGGTCGCGCCGTATTCGGGCGCCATGTTAGCAATCGTGGCACGATCGGCGAGCGGAAGATCGCGTAGGCCGGGCCCGAAATATTCGACGAACTTGCCGACCACGCCATGCTTGCGCAGCATTTCGGTGATCGTGAGGACGAGGTCGGTCGCGGTCGCTCCCTCTCTCAACCGTCCAGTCAACTTTACTCCGACCACCAGCGGAATCAGCATGGAGACCGGCTGGCCGAGCATGGCGGCCTCGGCCTCGATGCCACCCACGCCCCATCCCAGCACGCCCAGGCCGTTGACCATAACAGTATGGCTGTCGGTGCCGACTAGCGTGTCGGGGTAGGCAGTGGGTTTGGTGGCTCGATCGCCGTTCCGTTCGTGGACGAAGACGACGCGGGCGAGATATTCGAGATTGACCTGGTGGACGATGCCGGTGTCGGGGGGGACGATGGCGAGATTGCGAAATCCGGTCTGGCCCCAGCGGAGAAACGAGTAGCGCTCCTTATTGCGCTGGAACTCGAGCAGGGCGTTCATATCGAAGGCGTTGGGCGAGCCGAATTCGTCGACCTGGACGGAGTGATCGATGACGAGCTCGACGGGCTGGAGCGGGTTGATCAGGCCTGGGTCGCCACCGAGGGTCTTCATGGCGTCACGCATGGCGGCGAGATCGACTACGCAGGGAACGCCGGTGAAATCCTGCAGAAGGACTCGGCTGGGGGTGAAAGCAATTTCCTTCTCGGGCTTCGAGTTCTTGTTCCAGGCGGCAAGTGCGCGGATTTCGTCCTTGGTGACGTTGCCGCCGTCCTCGGTGCGGAGCAGGTTTTCGAGTAGGATGCGCAGCGAAAAGGGCAGGTGCTGGGTAGAGATGCTTTGCTGGTCGAGGGCTTCGAGGCGATAGATTTCGTATTCCTTGGTGCCGACTTTAAGAGTGGAGCGGGTGTTGAAACTGTTCACAGACATGATGGCCATCCTTCGGAATGAATCCGGGCGCAGGTGAGCGGGGCCGGAGTGGGTGCAACTTATTAGTGTAATGCGTGGGAGGTGGGTTTGCGTAGGGTTGAGGATGAGTTGGGGGCGCGGCCATGGCGTCCCTGACGGGACTCATTCGCTTGCTCGCTCCCACCCGGCACTGCCGTGCCGGGCTTTCATGTTTCGCCGCTGCGCGGCTGGGATCGGCCGCCGGCACGGAGGCGGCCAGCTAGTGGACAGGGGCGTCCGAGCCGTCGGACCACCTCCCCACGAGAGAGATGAACACTTCGAAGGGTTCCGGACCGCCCGAGAATATGAGATGAACTGGGGATTTGGGAAGGTCGGCGCCCCAAGTGGCGCCGTCGATGATTGGAGTGTAGAACATCAAGTGGGCAAGGCAGTGAGCTCCATCTTTGGTGATGGGACTGTCGGTGAGGTAGGCCTCTTTCGACAGCATGTAGCTCATCGCGGCCGGCTCGAGCGCGGGCAGTTCCTTCTTCGCGTAAGCCGCCTTGAGGCGATCGGCGATCTGCGCCTTGGGGACCCCGGCTAACGCGAGTTCTGCCCTCAGGTAAGTAGCTGGCAGTACGGAACGGGCGGCGGCCGGGTTAACGCAGACCGGACCACGGATTTTGGGATTCCAAAACTCGGGGGCGTCGAAACTGCTCGACCAGCTGCGGTCCACGATACAGACGAATCCGTTCTTGCCTTCGACGGCCTTCTCATAACCGTGACTGCCCAGGACCAGGATGGTTGCGTCGTGCGAAATGGAGTCCGGAGCGGCGGTGCGGGCCATGGCGATCTCAGCGTCGCGATCCATCAGGTATTGATCGACCGGGGCCATGCTGGGATAGGGTGTGGTGCTGGTTTGTGCTTCCACCTCGCGTCGCGAGGCAATGGCGGCAGCCACGAGAAGGAGCAGAGAAGCGAGCCTGACGATTCTACAGTTCATTGCTTCCTCCGGACTTGTCATCCTTGATCTGCGATGCAAAAGGGAAGCGGCCTTCTCAGCAAGAGTTGGCGCGATTGTATATCACAAACGAGGCAAGCTCGTGCACCGTGAGGTGTGTTCATGGCGAAGCGTCGCGAAACACATTTGAACTGACAAAAACGTAATTCAAATCTCGAAAAAGTTC
Source organism: Candidatus Sulfotelmatobacter sp. (assembly GCA_030041475.1). GTDB lineage: Bacteria > Acidobacteriota > Terriglobia > Terriglobales > Acidobacteriaceae > Sulfotelmatobacter. The sequence continues at coordinate 168,305 of JASHNU010000079.1, read as the reverse complement.
TGCAGGGGAGGCAGGTTCAGAAGAACGGAGTCTAGCGAATCCCGGTCCAGATCTGGTACAAGACGACGCCGAACATGAAGACGAGATAGAGGCGGAGAAACCAGAAGAGAAATTTTTCGGTTGCGGTCAGGCTGCGGCGGGGGCAGTGATGAAGCTGCTTGGCGGAGATGAGTTGATCGGGCTCGAGGGCGGAGACGACGGAGGCGAGGTCTTCGCGGCTGACTTCTGTAGCGGGAGCAGAACGGAACTGGGGCTGCATCATCTAGTGGCCTCCAAAAACCGACAGTGCGTGCGGAGCGACAACGCTGACGCCGAACAACACGCCGGCCGCGATCAAGACGACGACCACGCCGAGGGCGAGGATGTTGGCCCACAGCGGGCTGACGAGATCGCCCATGATCTCGCGATCGTTGACCAGCATGTAAAGAAAAAGCAGTGCGGGCGGCATGGCGAGCACGGCGATCACATTGACGACGAGAACGATGTAGACGAGGGGAATGCCGGGAATGAGCACGAGTGCGGCAGCGGCGGCGGCTTCGATGAGCAGGACGAGATAAAAGGATTTGCCCTGGGTGAAGGGAAGATTCAGGCTGTGTGGACGGTTGGCGACCTCTCCGAAGGCGTAGGCCGACGAAGTGGAGATGGTGACGGCGGCGACCATACCGGCTTCAAACATTCCGAGCGCGAACAGAGATGCGCCCCAGCGGCCGACGAACGGCTGCAAGGCCTGAGCGAAAGCGGCGCCTTCGAAGTTGTCTGCGGACATGCCATGGGCGAAAAGCGGCGCGGTAGCGACGATGGTAGCAAGCGCGGCGAGTGCCGCCAAGGCCCCACCCAGCACGGTGTCGACGCGGCCGAAGCGGATGTCGCGGGTGGTGAGTCCCTTGTCGGCAATGGCGCTCTGCTGAAAGAACAACATCCAGGGCGTAACGGTGGCGCCGATATCGGCGAGCAGGATGAGCACGGTTCCCTGCGTGAGGCCACCCGGGAGCGGCCGCCAGGTGACGAGTGAGGTGCCGATTTCGGCCCAGCGAGGCCGGCTCAACAACGCCACTGGCACAAAGATGAGATTGCCCATGGCAGCGGTCAGGATAACGCGCTCCCAGGTCCAGTAGCGGTGGGCCATCAGGGCGCCGAAAAGGATGAGCCACGCGCCGAGAACTGCGATCGATGGGCGAATGCCGAAATAGCCAAGGCCGGCACGAATGGCAATGAACTCGGTGACCAGGGTGAGGAAGTTGCCGAGCATGAGGTCGGCCATGGAGAACCATCCCCAGAACGGGCCGAAACGCTCGAAGATGAGTTCGGCGTGGCCGCGATGAGTGGCGGCGCCAAGGCGGACCGTCATTTCCTGAACTACGCAGGCCATGAGGAAGGTGAGCACCACAAACGGGAGGAAGAAGCCGACGCCGAAACGCGCTCCGGTGGCGGCGTAGGAGAGCATGCTGGGGCCGTCGTTTTCACCGAGCATGACCAGGATGCCGGGGCCGACCAGGAGCCAGAGCAGGCGCGCGCGGGACCAGACGCCGCGACGGGCGCGGGTTTGCCAGACGCGCTCGCGGTCGTGCGCACGGTCAATGTCTTCGTGGGTGATGACAACGCTGCTGGAAACGATGCCGGCGACGCCGGGCGCGCTGGAAACGATTTTTCCCTCCGAGGCCACAGCTGCTCTTGACTCCCTCATGCGGCGGAAATAACGGCTGGACCTGAGCGATTCGCAACGTCGACAGGTTAGCGTCAGTATACACGATGGGATAAACCATAGTTAACTGATCTTTTTGGATAATGACTGCGTAACTAATGCGGAAGCGAGCCAGGCGCGCGATTGGTCGCCCGCAAAGGACGCGGGCGTTTTGCGCGGCTCGCTCAGGATGACAACGCACATGCCCTTCCCGATTGGAACTTTTACTTTTTGGCGCGAATTGCCGGAGTGAGCCACACACGCTGCGAGGCGGCGGGGCCGAGAGACACTTTTCCCGAGGGCGTGGAGAGAGTGAGCGTCTGGTCGTAATTGCGCTCGAGCAGGCGGAGGCGCGCGCCGGGGCGGATGCCGCGGTGTTCGAGGAATTCGAGGAGACGGCGATCGCGTTCATAGATGCCGCTCACGGTGTAAAGCTGGTCGGGCTCTGCTTCAGAGAGCAGCACGAGGCCGCGGCGGCGGCGGCTGGCGGGACCTTCGAGTTCGCTGAGGTTGCCGTGCGGGCAGGCTCCTCCCGAGCCGAGTTTGGCCAGCAGTTTGGCTTCGAAGTCGGGCGAGACGGCGTGTTCGAGGCGCTCGGCCTCGTCGTGAACTTTCCACCATTCCATGCCGAAGAGCTCGGACAGCATGCGCTCGATGAGGTGATGGCGCAGGGTCAGCTTGCGGGCAATCTTGCGGCCGGCGGCGGTCAGGCGAATCTCGCCGCCTCCCACGACGCGAACCAGGCCGTCTTTCTTCAGACGTCGCAGGGCCATCGTGACGGCAGGTGGTGAGACTTTCAGCAAGTCGGCGAGCCGGGCGGAGATCACGGTTTCGCCTTCGCTTTCGGCTTCAAGAATGGACTTGAGGTAGTCTTCCTTGGAGACAGTGATCACGGGGGAATTATACGATGCGGGGTTAACGGGGGTTAATGGAGGTGCCGGGGTGGGCGAGGTTCAGGGGATTGTGCAGTTCTTGTCGGCGATCGTTTTGGTGTAAGCGATCGTCCGGTCCCTCGTCGGGCTAGCGCCCTCCTCAGGATGACAGCGCGTGGGAAGGGAGTCGAGCTGCGTGCGACGGGCGGACGAATGCGTCCGCCCCTACAATGAAGAACAAAAAGGACAGCCCGGAGCCCCCGAGACCGTCCTTTCAAACCCTCCCGGTTAGAAGGGCAATTTGATGAAGTTAAGATAGCGCGTGGATATTGCGCGGCGGTTTCAGAACGATGAATATCTGATGAATTCGATTTGCCGAGCGCTGCTATAGTATTCGGTTGCCCGCGTCGCTCTGACGCGCCTGTTGTTGCCGAGACTCATTTTCATCTGGCCCAGCGGAGGGAATCGGTGCCATCCACTACATCACGGAAAGTTGAACAATCGCGCCGGCTGCAACAGCGCGCGGAAAGCATGATTCCAGGTGGCGTGAACTCGCCGGTGCGGGCGTTTGGTCCGGTGGGAGGCGATCCGCCGTTCATCGTGCGCGGCAAAGGGTCGCACGTGTGGGACGCGGACGAGAACGAGTACATCGATTACATCGGATCGTGGGGGCCGTTGATTCTGGGGCACGCCGACCCGGCCGTATTGGATGCGATTGTGGCTGCGGCGTGCAATGGGACAAGTTTTGGGGCGTCGACGCCATCGGAGGCGGATCTGGCAGAGCTGGTGTTGTCGGCGTTTCCGAACATGCAGAAGGTGCGGTTCGTGAGTTCGGGGACGGAAGCGACCATGTCCGCGATCCGGCTGGCACGGGCTTACACGAAGCGCAAATACATAGTGAAGTTTGAAGGCTGCTATCACGGGCATGCAGACGCGCTGCTCGTGAAGGCGGGCTCGGGCGTGGCGACGCTGGGAATTCCGGGATCGGCGGGCGTTCCGGAGGAGTTCACGCAGTTTACGGTGGCGCTGCCGTTCAATAATTTGTCGGCAGTCGAGCATGCGTTTTCGAAGTTCAAACATCAGATTGCCTGCGTCATCGTTGAGCCGGTGGTGGGGAATATGGGGTGCGTGCCGGCGGCGGACGATTATCTGGTGGGGCTGCGGCTGCTGACGGAAAAAGAGCGCGCGGTGCTGATTTTTGACGAAGTGATGACGGGATTTCGCTTGGCGTTTGGCGGGGCGCAGGAGCTGTACAACATCAAGCCGGACCTGACGACGATGGGAAAGATCATTGGCGGAGGACTGCCGGTGGGCGGGTATGGCGGCCCGAAGGAGATTATGGATCTGGTTGCGCCGCTGGGTCCGATGTATCAGGCGGGTACGCTCTCTGGGAATCCGCTGGCGATGGCGGCGGGCTGCGCGATGTTGAAGCAGTTGAAGGAGCGGAAGGCTGAGATTTATCCGCGACTGGAGAAGATGAGCGGAGAACTGGTGGAAGGTGTGGCGGCGGCGGCGAAGGACGCGGGGGTGGCGCTCACGCACAACCGCGTCGGGTCGATGTTCACGTGGTTTTTCAATGACAAGCCGGTGACAGATTGGGAGGTGGCGTCGAAGTCGAATACGGAGACGTTTGGAAAGTTTTTCCGGTCGATGCTGGACAGCGGAATTTATTTGCCTCCGTCGCAGTATGAGGCGGCGTTTCTGGGCGCGACGCACACGGCGGAAGATGTGCAGAAGACGATTGCGGCGGCAAAAGAGGCGTTTGGGGCGGTGAAGGGATAATCACGAGCGCTTTTCATGGACCAACAATTGAGCTCCTGTTCCGTTACTCTCAGCGCGACTATGTGAGGGCAATGCGCCTGCACTATGCGTCGTATATGCGCCCGAAGTTCGATCTTGTGATGGCCATCTTACTGGCGGTGGCGGGCGCGTACTTCTGGCGTTTACCGACATGGCACTCGTTCGGAGTATTTTGTGTAGTAGCTTCGGTTGCGTTTGGCCTGATTCTCGTTGGCGCTTTTATCGTCGTCCCTCCCCTCGCTTTCCGGTTCCAGCCGAAGTTTCGCGATGATTATTCGCTCACGTTCTCGCCCCAAGGAATTCACTTCCGCACGGCGCATATCGATTCCCAACTTCAGTGGAGCCTGTATTCGCGGGTTTTGATCGATGCCCACTCTTACCTTCTCTACTACAGCTCCCGTACATTCACGGTGATTCCGAAGCGCGTGTTGCAGAATTCTGAGCAGCAAAGTGCTTTTGAGCAGATGCTCGGTCAGCACATCCCGAAGATCATCAAAAAAGACTAGGGCTACTTCATCATCTGCGGGATGGTGACGAATTGATAGCCGTCGCGCATGTAGCGGGTGATCAGGTGATCGGTGGCGAGGACGGTTTGGGAGCGGTCGGCGCCCATGCGTTTGTGGCCGCCGTCGTGAAGCAAGATGACGTCGCCGCCGCGAATCCGACGTGAGACTTTTCGTTCGATTACATCTGCCGGCGCGGCGTTCCAGTCGTAGCCGGTGACGTTCCACATCACAGATTCGAGGCCGAGTTCGCGGGCGATGCGGAGGACGGCGGGGCGGCGTCCGCCGAAGGGCGGGCGGAAGAGATTGGCGGGTTTTCCAGCGTCCCCGATGGCGTCGTCGAGGGTAGCTCGGCAGTCGGTGAGCTGGCGGCGAATTTCAGATTCGCTCTTGAAGATCAACAAGGAATGGGTGAAGGTGTGGTTGCCGATGGCGTGACCGGCTTTCGCGATTTCGCGAACGATGTCGGGGCGTTGCTTGATGTAGCGGCCGATGAGAAAGAAAGTCGCGTGGACACCGTGCCGGGCGAGAACTTCGAGCAGGCGCAGAGTGTGGGGATCGTTGGGGCCGTCGTCGTAGGTGAGGGCGAGTTGTTTGCTCCCGCGCGAAGCGCCGATAAAGGTGCGGCCGTACCATTGGCCGGTGGGCCACATGGATTGGTAGCCGGCGGCGACTGCCGCAGCGGCAGCGCCTCCGGCGATCAGGGCTCCGAGCATGGAGGGATTGTAGCGGATAGCGGATAGCGGATTGGCGATTTCGGATTGTAGATCTTAGATTTCGGATTGAACACCTGCCGACACCCCACTTCTCGCGCAAAGAACGTGCGGAAGTGGGCCACCCGCGTGATGAATCCCACCCTACGAAAACCGCGTAGGGTGGGGCACCCGCAATTTCAATCTGAAATGGTTTTCCTCATGTGTTAACTCATCGCGCAATTGTCAGTGAGACGCATCCGGGATATCCTGCGGTTTCCAGTTTCTGCAGGCGGCGTCTCACGCAAGCGTTTCAGATAGAACATGGCCAATCTTTTTGAGCTGCCCCGTTACATCGCAGTGGAGGGTCCCATCCGGGTGGGCAAGACCACGCTGGCGCGCATTCTGGCGGAACGGCTGAACGCGCAGCGGGTGATGGAGCCGGAGCAGAATCCGTTTCTCGAGGCCTTTTATGAGGGCGAGCGAGGGGCGGCGTTTCAGGCGCAGCTGGCGTTCCTGGTGCGACGGTTCGAGCAGCTGCAGGCGCTTGATCTGGGGGCACGCTCGCGGCGGATGGTGGTTGCGGACTTTATTTTTGAAAAAGACAAGCTGTTTGCCTGCCTCAACCTGAACGATCAGGAACTCGACACGTACAACCGCTACTACAACCACTTTCGCGAACAGTTGCCCACGCCCGACCTGGTGATTTATCTGCAGGCCACGCCCGAGGTACTGAAGAAGCGGCTCAAGAAGAAGAACGCGCCGGGCGAGCGGGCGGTGAACGACGAGTATCTCGGGGAAGTGGTCAAGGCCTATGAGCACTTCTTTTTTCATTACACGTCGTCGGATTTGCTGATCGTGAACACGTCGGAGATTGATTTCGTCGATCGCAACGAAGATCTGCAAGAGCTGCTGCGCAAGGTGAGTGAGCCGATCAAGGGCACGCAATATTTCCTGCCGCTGGGCGGGCAGGAAGCGGCGAGCGCGTGAGAGCGGTCGTTGGTTGCTCGTCGTTAGCCGTTAGCTCGTGACGGCTACTTCTCGTGGCGCGGGAGCGGGCACACCGGCAGGATCTTCCCCAGCTTTAAAAACTCGGGATCGGCGGTGACCAGCGTCGCCCTGCGTGCGATTGCGAGTTCGGCAGCGAAAGAATCGGCGTAACCGAGGTTGTGCTTCTGCTTGAGCGCAGCGGCACGCGTGGCGCGGTCGAGGTCAGCCGGGATAACGGCGATGGGCAAGCGGTGCAAGTAGGATTCGATCGCGCGGGCTTTAGCTTCGCCATGGTAGCGCCACTCCATGTAGAAAACTTCGCCCCAGTTCACCGCCGACATCAGCAAAGGCAATTCGGTGCGGAGCGATTCACTGAGCATCCGGCGTACTTTTGCGGATGCGGTCTCCCGATCCTCGAAAAAACCAATTAAAGCATTCGCATCGAGAACGTAGCGGCGCATAACAGGCGCTTACCGGCGCTCTCGCTCGCGACGACGCTCGCGTTCACGTTCCTCGAGATGAGCTTCGAATGCTGAAGGCTCGCCCGGACGGGGTTTCAGGCATCCCTGAATCTCGTCAAGGAGCCGTTCGTTGATAGGAGTCAATATGAGGCGGCCGTTTTCCTTGGTCCAAGTGGCGCGCGTGCCTCTGGCGAGGCCGAGTTCGTCGCGCAACTCGGCGGGAATGACGACTTGGCCTTTGGAGCTGATTACGGTCCGGTAAGATGACATGGCCGTATCTTACCATATGGCTTCAAGTAAGATAAGTGAGACACGTCTTACATTATTGGCCCTCAAGGGGCTAAAGCCCCTGGATTTGCTGAGACGTCTGGCTAAAGCCGTGCCCTTTGCCCCCTTGCACGGGTAGCAGCAGGTTCCTCACCCGCCGCTTCTCGGCGCGTTCGGAATGACATCGGGCACTGTAAGTCATTGAGGGGATTGGCTATTCTAGATATCGACCTAACGGACTTTTTGCAGCTACAATAGGTGCAGCTGTATCGAATGATGTAAGCGCCAAGATGCGTGTACAGGCTCTATCCGGCTGGGCCGGAGGGGCACTGGAGGACATCATGAGTCTCACCCCGATCAGCGGGCGTTTCGGCCTTTCTCGAGAAGGCGAATCACGCCCGAAGGTTACGACCGCAACTCTGCGGGAACACAAACTCACCCACGAACCAATTACCTGCCTGACTGCGTACGATTACGCCACGGCGCGCCTGGTCGACGATGCCGGCATTGACATTGTGCTGGTGGGCGATTCGCTGGCCCAGGCGATGCTGGGTTACGAGAACACGCTTACGATCACCATGGACGAGATGCTGCACCACGTGAAAGCGGTGCGGCGGGGCGTGAAGAGCGCTCTGCTGGTCGCCGACATGCCGTATGGAGCGTACCAGGTGGACGCGAAAGCCGCGGTGGCGAACGCCATGCGCTTTGTGAAGGAAGGAGGTGCGGAAGCGGTCAAGGTGGAAGGCGGCGAGAAGCGGGCGGAGGTGATCCGGCAGATCATCGACGCAGAGATTCCAGTCGCCGGACACATTGGCCTGACGCCACAGTCGGTCAACGTGATGGGCGGGTACAAGGTGCAGGGCAAGAGCCTGAGCGGGATCGAGCAACTGATGCGCGACGCGGTGGCTCTCGACCGGGCGGGCGTGGCGTGTCTGTACCTGGAGGGAATTCCGCGGGAAGTGGCGGCGATGATCACGAATGAAGTGAGCACACCGACCATCGGGATTGGCGCGGGGCCGGAATGCGACGGGCAGGTGCTGGTGTTTCACGACATAATGAACCTGACGTTTGGGCCGCCGGCGAAGTTTGTGCGGCGGTATGGCGACGCGGCGGCGCTGATCATGAAGTCGGTGCAGGAATTCCGCGCGGACGTGAAGTCTCGGCAATATCCGTCGGATGAGGAGTCGTATCATCTGCCGAAAGAGACGAAGGCGAGCCTGGAGACGGTGCTGGCGCGGAAGCGGGCGATGGCGCGCTAAGGGCCACGGATCTGCGCCGATACGACGGAACTGCACGCTGGCTCCATACGTATCTTCACGCAGCGGAAGCACCATGCTCGCACGCGAAGTGCGGCGGTGCTAGGCTAGTAGCAGGCGAGGAGGCATGAGTATGCATCACCTGGCGCATTTCTTCTTCTTCCCGTTCTTCGGCTTGCCGTTCGTGATGTACTTCCTGCCGTCGATCATTGCCCTGATCCGCGAAAAACGCGACACGCTGGCCATCTTTCTGCTGAACTTCTTCCTGGGATGGACGGTGATCGGCTGGTTTATCGCGCTGATCTGGGCGGCGAAGCACGACGTGCCGGTGGTGGCGAGATAGGTTCGACGAAAATCCCCACCCTAAATTCGCAAAAGGCACGAATTTAGGATGGGGCACCCGCTGTCCCTACATGGACATTTGAAGATTTTTACGACCATTGATGAAATGAGGGCGGCGAGCCGTGCTCTCCGGGGCGCGGGCAAGCGCCTCGGACTGGTGCCGACCATGGGTGCGCTGCATGAGGGGCATCTCTCGCTGGTGGGGTCGGCGCGAGCGCAGTGCGATGCTGTGGCGGCGTCGATTTTTGTGAATCCCACGCAGTTTGGGCCCAATGAAGATTTGGCGAAATATCCGCGGCCCTTCGAGCGCGACCGGGAGATGCTGGAGCGGGAAGGCGTGGAATTGGTATTCGCGCCGAGTGTGGAAGAGATGTACCCGGCGGGAGCAGTGACCTGGGTGACGGTGGAGGACCTGTGCAGCAAGCTGGACGGCCGTTCACGGCCCGGACATTTTCGCGGAGTCACGACGGTGGTCAGCAAGTTGTTTCATGTCGTCGAACCGGACGTGGCGTTCTTCGGGCAAAAAGACGCTGCCCAAGTTGCGGTGATCCGGCGGATGGTGCGCGATCTGAATTTCGCGGTGGAGATTGTGGTGTGTCCGATTGTGCGCGAGGCCGATGGGCTGGCCATGAGCTCGCGCAATGCGTACCTCGACGCGAAACAACGGAGGGAAGCGCTGGTGCTGCATCGTTCCTTAATGCGTGTGGAGGAGTTGGCGCGTGCCGGCGAACGGGATGCTGCAAAGCTGGCTGCGGCAGGGCGGGCCGAATTTGAGAACGCAGAGGCGGTGCGTCTGGATTATTTCGAAATCGTTGACGCGGAGACGCTGGATCCGGTAGCGGACGTTTCTGATGGTGCGCTGGTCGCGGTCGCGGCGTATGTGGGGGCGACGCGGCTGATTGATAACGTCGTGCTGGCACCTTATCGCTGATGCGAAACAAAAGCGACGTCGCGATGTGCCATCCCACGACGTCGCCTATAACCTCACCTACACGCCAAAACTAGTAGCTCGAATCCGAGTCGGGGTACGGGTAAATGTACGCTTGGGGATAGCTGTAGTCCCACCACCACGGGTTATACCAGTACGGTGGCCACGCCCAGAACGGGCCCCAACCCCATCCCCAGCCGGGACCCCACCAACCGAGTCCCCAACCCCAGCCGCCCCAGCCCCATCCCCAGCCTCCACGCCAGCCCCAGCCGCCGCGCCAGCCATTGGCGAATCCGAAGTTCGCGCGGGCAATGGATCCAGTGGTGGCGAAGTGCGAGCCGGCCACTGTGGAAGCAGCAGCGTTGTGAGTGCCTCCGAAGGAGTGGAACTGACCGTTGCTAGTTCCGGAATGAATAGAGGCGCCGCTTGTGCTCCTAGACGATGAGCCTGCGGCGGCCGATCTGGCGGCGCTGCTGTTGCCTGATCCGAAGGAGTGGAAGCCGGGCGAGGTGTCACGGGCACCGCTATGGCCCTCCCAGGACCAGGCGCGGCCGCTGGCAGCGGATTCTCCGCGCATGCTTCCTGACGAGCCGCGACCAAAGCCGCCTGCGCTACCGTGGTATCCGCCGTAACCCCCGCCGTGGTAACCGTAACCGCCACCGTGGGATCCGCCGAAGCCGCCACCACCTCCGTGGGAACTACCGCCGCCACCACCGTGGAAGCCTCCGCCGCCACCGCCATGGAAGCCACCGCCTCCGCCGCCGCCGTGGCCACCGCCACCGTGCTGGGCGAAGAGATTTGTAGGCAGACACACGAGAGCGAGCGAGGCAATGCCGGTAAGAAAAGCGTGCATGCAGGTGGATCTCATATCAGCGCCCTCCACCTTCCAACTTCAATGGCGGTCACTTGCCCTGGCGGGCAGACCACCTTTTTCAATCCTACTTCATTAGAACACCGCTGCCGAACGAAAGTTGCACGAGATGGGACACCGGGCGGAATCGCTGAAAAGACGGCTAGTTATGGATGGTCGTCCCAATGTTGGCGGGGGGCGGCGGATCCTGCTTGGGGAGCTTGGGGGTGAAATGGCGGATGACGAATTCCTGCATCAGATTGAAAATCGCAGACGAGCCGAGGCCGACGGCGGCATTTTCGAAGGTCAGGGTTAAGCCGTCGCGGTCCTGGGCCGGGTAGTAAAGGTTGGAAATACCGCCCGCAGCCAGGCTTCCGAGCACATTCGAGTAGTTGGGCTGCCAGCGGCGGTTGTCGCCCTTGCAAATCACGGCGTTGGCGATGGCATACAGAGCCCGGGCGCGGAAGCTGCCGGTCCCTTTGTAGAAATAACGAGGGTCTTGCTTCAGGAGTGCGGGAAGGATGGCTTGGCCGATGAAAGTGCCCGAAAGCGTGTCGCCATAGTTGGCGGCGAAGCGCTTGGCATAACCTTCGGAGCCCTGGCCATATCCGCGGAAGTGATTCTGGGCCTGCTGCATGCCGGCGGTGCCGCCCACGATCACGAAAGTAAAGGGATCGATCACGTTTCGGGCCGCGAGCCTGAATTTCTGTTTCGGCGTAAGAGGGGCGGCGTTGGGGTTGTAGGTGACGTAAAAATTAGGAAGCGCTCCCAGGATGCGCTGTTTCTCTTCGATCTTCAGCTCGACTTCCGCTTCTTCGGCGATTTCCTCGCGGGTGAGGGAAACATTGACCTCAGTGATCCTGGTGGCAACCGCCAGCATGATGGGCGGTACCTGATCGCTCTGTCCTGAGCCGAGGGTTCCGGAGATGGTTTGCGGGGAGAATCCTTCGGACGTAACGTTCAGCTGAAACGGACCGGGACGGACGTTGGTGAAGGAGAACTGACCGTCGCTGCGGGAAACGACTGCCTGCGGAGCCGGCTGACTTGCGCCAAGAGGTTTCTCAATGAGTTGAACTTCGGCACCGGGAACGACTGCCCCGGTTTGATCCAGCACCGTTCCGCTGATGCTTCCGGAATGACGGTCGGACGGCGGACTCCCGTCGGGGGCCGCTTCCGTCGGCTTGGCCGCTTCGCTGCGCTGCTGATCGGCTGGGGCCTGGCCGGAGTCCTGCGCCGAGGAAGCCAGTGTCCAGCTCAGGGTGAGCAAGGTGAGGGCGACCAGTCCAGCTTTGAAGGGTCCAGGTTTAAGATGCAAGGCCATCAATATGCCACTTTATCGTCCCTCGGAGTTTTCGTCCAAGACACCAAAGGTAATCGACTTGCGAATTTTGGGGGTGGGGGACAGTGTATGGCCTCGCCACAGGCACACGGGGCCGTTCTTCGTTTCGAGTGCAGTTTGCTGAAATTGGATGCTTGGCGTTTACAAACCCGAGGTGGGGAGGGACTAAGGCTGAGCCGCAGCCACGGCCGCCGGCCGCGGTTCGAGGCGCTGGCGCACCAGGTTTTCGACCTGAGTCCAGACGCTGGGATCGCACTCGATCTGCATGTGGCTGGGGGTGACATGGCGGTCGAGCCACGAATATCCTTCGCACTTCACGGGGGATTCTTTGTAGTCGAAGAGGAAGTTGCCAACAATCTGGGTTCGGGCAGGATCGGCGGCAACGATGTGAGGCTGCCCGCGAACGAGGCCATGGCGCTGATAAAAGTTGGCGGCCGCGCGGACGTTGGGCGGGATGGTTTTGTCGTTGCGCCAGAGTCTGGAAACGGTATCAACCTGGACGGTCAGCAAGACGGGAATGCCAGTGCGATTCAGTTGCCGAGCCAGGAGCAAGACGGTGGCCGCACCCCAACTCTGCCCATACAGGATGATGCGCGCCTGCGCCTTCTCGTCTTCGCTGAGAACGCCGTCGTGATTGCGGTCAAGCAGGCGAATGATGGTGTTGTATGCGGCCCTGCGGTGGCGATTCTCGAAAACCTGAACATAGGTTCCGCTGGGAGCCCCCTGTTCGAGTCGCTGCGCGAAAATCACCGGACCGTGATGAGGGTTGTCGTGGCGGACAAAGCCGCCGACGAAGCCAATCACAATGGAAGAAGGCGTTTCCTGGGAATGGACGACGCTGGCGGAAGCGAACGCGCCAGAGGTGAGTGCTGAGATGGCCAGAATGGCGACAGAGCCTGCAAGGAGAATCCGGAATGGTGCCGAGCGTCTCATGTCGCCCTTGTGCATATCACCCCTGGTTCATGAGATGAAAAACGCCAGGGGCAGGATGCGATGCATCCAAAATTTAGAGCGGCGACTACAGCCGAGCCGCGTCGCCTCCCCGCGGGAAAACAGGTGAATAGCCTGTCCAGCAATGGTTCTGACCTGTTTGTCCCGGCGGATAGTTTACTCCCTTCGTCAAGAAGTCTAGAGAGTCTTGCGGCCGGAGACGAATGGGTTGTCGGAAATGAAATAGCGGAGACGCTTCTCGGCGGCTTTGGTGATGCCGATGCGCGGGGTCACCCGGATCACACGGACGCGGTAGCCATCGGCACCGATCCACAAGCCGCTCGCGGGCAAGGTAAGATCGCAGCCGTTATCGCGCGCGCGGGTGACGCCGAAGGCTTCTCCCAGGCGGCCGGGGCCGCTGGTGAGTTTGACCAGATCTCGCTGATGCAGGTCGCGTGGGTGGCTGATAGCGATGCCGCGCGCCCGGGCCATCTCTTCGACTCCTGTGAGCGGTTCGAGGGCGCGAAAGAGAACCGCTCCGGCGCGGCCTTCGCGTTCACAGGAAACGTTCAGGCAGTAATGATTGCCGTAGATGAAGTAGACGTACGCGTAGCCTGCAGGGCCAAACATGACGGCGTTGCGCGATGTTGGCCCGGGATAAGCGTGGGAAGCGGGGTCTTGCTCACCGAGGTAGGCCTCGACTTCGACAATGCGCGCGGTCAGGCGAGGAGTGTGGCCGTCTCCTGTGCGGACGAGGACTTTGCCCAGAAGCTCGCGCGCCACGCGGCGGGGCGAGCGGGCGAAGAAAGAGCGAGGCAGGGGCTGAATGCTGACGTTGTGATTTCTGAGAGGAGGTTCGGGATGGCCGACATGCATAGTTTCAGTTGCCCGCTTAGAAGCGTTCCCTCAGGGGCTGAAGCCCTTAACAATCGGTAGCGTCTGTCGCAACGCTGAAGCGCTGCGCCACCCAAAATCCGGCTATGGAGCGCTTTTCGACAATTCTCTTATATACGCGAGCACTTCCTCGGCATGGCCCTCGGGATTGACCTTTTCGAAGATGTGCTGAATTTTGCCGTCGGGGCCGATGACGAATGTAGTCCGGGCAATGCCCCAGACTTTTTTACCGTACATGTTTTTCTCTTTCATCACGCCGAAGGCTTCGGCAACTTTCTTGTCGGAGTCGGCCAGGAGGGTGAACGGGAGGTCGTTCTTCTCGGCAAAACTTTTCTGCGCTTTCGACGTATCGGCGGAGATGCCAAGCAGCACGGCGCCGGTTTTTTGAATCTGTTTGTATGAGTCGCGGAACCCGCGAGCTTCTATGGTTCAACCGGGCGTGTTGGCCCTGGGATAGAAAAACAAGATGACCGTTTTGCCGCGAAAGTCTTTCAGTTTGACTTCCTTGCTGTTCTCGTCCTGCAAAGCGAACTCGGGAGCTTTATCATTAAGATGCATGGCTGTCTCACAAAAAAAATCGAGTTTCGGCAGCTCCGGCGCGGTGGATAACGCGTGGTACCGGGCGGCGTTGGGAAAGATTCTATACCGGACCGCGTTCGGGGTGCTGCTGGCGGCGGGATTTGTGTCGCTCGGAGCGGGGAGCCAAGCGCAGGAACAGCGGCCACAGATTTTTACGGGCGAGCGCAAGGCGCCGCGCAAGAAAGATGCCGGGCCGCGGGCAGTGGCGGTGCTGCAACTGGCGGCAAACGGCAAGTCTTCGCTGGTGCCGATCGCGATCCTGATCAACGGCAAGTTCTGGGATGCGTCGGCGTACAAAGCCGACCCGGTTCCCATGGCGCTAGAGACGGGAACCGTGTACGAGGTCGAGCGTACGGGCAATTCTCAGGGATTGTTTACGGTAGGCAGTGCGTTGCACAGCACAGCCGCAAATGCTCAGATCCCATGGATCGGGACCGGGGCCTGGGTGCCTGCAGGAACCGAGAAGCCGAACGCACCCATGAAGGCGGAGGGCGTGCCGAAGGGCATCGGCACCACGGATGACCGGCCCCGCCTGACACGAAATCCGCAGCCGGCGTCGGCTGGCGGGCAGGCGGCGGCTGGTCAAACTTCGGCGGGGCAAGCTGCGTCTCCGGCTCCGGCTACCGCTTCACCGCCGGCTTCTTCGCAGTCCAGTGGATCGTCCACTTCGAGTGACGAACCACCACGCTTGAAACGGCCGGCCGAGGAAGCAAATTCGGGAGCAGCCAGCCAAACGCCGGCGCAGGCGGGATCGAGCGCGCCGGCCAGCGAATCGACAGCGGCCCAGGGCCAAGCTGGCCAGGGACAACCTGATCAAAATCAGGCTGGTCCAAATCAGGCTGGCTCAAAACAGCCTGGTGCAAGTCAGCCAGGTCCAAATCAGCCGGGCGCGGGAAACACAGGCTCGGCGTCGGCAGAAAAATCAACCAAGACGAAGCCGCCGGAGTCCGATAGCGGCGCGGCGGAGGGGAATCGTCCGCGGCTGCGAAGGGGCAAACCCACACAGCCGTTTTCGGATGACGATTTTCCGGGTTACAGCAAGCCCGGGGTAACACCGGCGAAGGCAGGCAAATCCGGGACGACGGCAGAGAAAACTCCGGTGCAGCTCATCCCGGCGATTTCTGATGCCGGGGGGCCGACTCCACATCCCTTCAGCTTCGACTGGCTCAAAGACGAAGAAGGAGAGCGCCGCCAGCAGATTACTGAGGTGGCAAAGCAGCGACTCAAGGCGTATCTGGCTGCGCAGGCGAAGGCAGAAATCGCTCCAAAACCGGCGGCAGCGCAGACGCGTCACCCCCAGGCCGTGAAGGCCCCCGAGCCGATTCTGAGCAACGTGCAGATGACGACTTACGATTTGTGGACGAGCAATCAGCCGATCATCGTGTTCAGTGCCGAGGCGCATCTGCCGCCGCCCGCGGCGGCGGGGCCGGGCTATTCCGATCTGCAGTATTCGATCGTGCTGGTGGCGCTAACGGACATCTACAACAACTTGCTTCCCCTGTATTCCGGAATCACCGACAAGTTCCATCTGGATGTGACGCCCCGGCTCGAACTGGTGGACGCGGTGGACGCCGACGGCGACGGGCGCGGGGAGTTGCTGTTCAAAGAAACGTCGGATGCGGGGACGGGGTGGGTGATCTACCGGGCGACCGCCGACAAGTTGTGGAAGATGTATGACAGCCTGAACCCGGAGTAGACTTCATCGTCATGAAGGCGGGAAGGATCATTTCGCTGGCGGCAGTGATGCTTGCGATGCTGCTGCGACCGTCGTTTGCCAAAGCGGACGATGACGTCGACGAGCAATTGAAAGACTAGGCCGGAAAAACCCTTACCCTGCGCCATTTCTACGAAGGGGAACATCTGTCATTTCGGGCCGACGGCTCGCTGGCTGGTTCTGCTGCGACTGGTCCGTGGACGACGGATGGGCAAATTGACGTGAAACGCATCAAGCGGCACGGCCGTGGACTGCAGATCGAGGGCAAGCGGGTCTACATCAGGTTCGATTCCAAGCAAAAACCGGAGAGACTCTCAGACGAAAAGAAAGTGGAAATTGGTATCGAGCTCGGGTCGGATCAACCTAATGCGGACGAAGTGTCGTCTGCCATGAACTCGATCTTCCTGAGGCCGACGGAGTCGATAAGCGAGATCGTCCCCGAGTACTCGCGCGATTATTTTGACAAATTGGAAGGACGGTCGCGGAGCGCTTCCGCTAACGACGAGTCGAGGCATTTCTTCAAGGTAGGCGGAGAAGTTTCGCCACCTGTGGTCGTCAAAAACGTAGGCGCGCGATTCTCGAAGGAGGCCCGGCAGGCGAGGTACCAGGGGATAGTGACTTTGACACTGTTGGTAGATGCCTCTGGAGAGGCTAGAGACCTGCAGATCACTTCGCCACTTGGCATGGGGTTAGATGAAAAGGCCGTGGAGGCAGTAAGCAGCTGGAAGTTCCAGCCAGCGATGAAAAATGGCGGTCCAGTGCCGGTGCAGATTGCTGTGCAAGTTGACTTTCATATTTACTGAGCGTTTCTGCGCAAAAGGGTTGTTGGAAGATGTAACTCCCCTGTGTGTTCCCTGCCGTTCTGTGTGTGCTTTCCGCTAAAATACGTCCAAATCTCTGAAGGGGCCCTGGTTTCGTTTTGCGCCTGACTCGCCGAAAATTTGTGCAGTCGGTTCTCGGGATCGGCGCTGCCGCCGGTTTGCCGGGGATCCTGTTTTCGGCGTGCAGCAAGTCTTCGAAGGCAACAACGGCAGCCGCGTCAGGCCAGCAGTTCAGTGGCTCAACATTTAGCGGCAATTCCGGCGACGCCTTTCACGCAACGTTTCCCAAAGGATTTTTCTGGGGTACCGCGACGGCGGCGTATCAGATTGAAGGCGCGTGGAATGAAGACGGGAAGGGCGAGTCGATCTGGGATCGGTTCGCGCACACGCCAGGCAAGATCAAGAACGGCGATACGGGCGACGTAGCCTGCGATTCGTATCATCGCTGGCGCGACGACCTGGCGATGATGCGGGCGATGAATCTGACGAGCTACCGGTTTTCCATTTCCTGGCCGCGCATTCAGCCATCGGGCACGGGCCAGGCGAACTCCAAGGGGCTCGATTATTACAGCCGCGTGGTGGATGCGCTGCTGGAAGCGCACATTCGGCCATTTGTGACGATCTATCACTGGGATTTGCCGCGGGCGCTCGACGACGCGGGCGGCTGGACGAATCGCGACACCGTGGGTCGTTTCGCCGATTATGCGCAGCGGATGGCGCAGGGCTTGGGCGATCGCGTCTCGGACTGGATCCTCTTCAACGAGCCGGCGGCATTCGTCGATCTGGGATATCTGGAAGGGACACACGCGCCTGGACACAAGAGCCTGCTCGATTTTCTGCGCGCCACGCACGTGGTGAACCTGGCGCAGGGCGAGGGATTTCGTGCGCTCAAAGCGGTGCGGCCGACGGCACGGGT
This sequence comes from Candidatus Sulfotelmatobacter sp., assembly GCA_030041475.1. Classification (GTDB taxonomy): domain Bacteria; phylum Acidobacteriota; class Terriglobia; order Terriglobales; family Acidobacteriaceae; genus Sulfotelmatobacter. The sequence continues at coordinate 150,470 of JASHNU010000079.1, read as the reverse complement.
GGGAACGGCGTTCAGCATGTCCCCATGCGAACCGGCCAGCGATTCCGACGACGACAAGCTGGCGGCGGAGCGCGCACATGCCATTACGAACACCTGGTTCTTGGAGCCGGCGCTGCATGGGCGATATCCGGAGGCACTGACGTTCCTGCCGGAGACGGCGATGGGCGTGAAGTCAGGCGACATGGAAAAAACGCTCGCACCACTGGATTTCATCGGAATCAATTTGTATTACCGCACGATTGCATCGGCGCCGAGCGCAGTGGAGCGGGCTGCTCACGCGCAAGACTGGCTGTTTCCCGTGAAGATGGAAAGCGGACACGAGGGCCCGAAGACCGATCTCGGCTGGGAGGTGTGGCCGAAGGCGTTGTATGACATGGTCATGCGCGTCACGCGCGACTTCAACCGGCCGGTTATCGAAATTACCGAGAGCGGCTGCGCTTACAACGACAGGCCGGACGCGAACGGAGTGATTCGGGACTCGCGCCGAGTGGCCTATCATCGCGAGTATCTCGCGGCCCTGGCGCGCTCGATTGTGGAGGGAGCCGATGTCCGCGGATATCATGCGTGGACCTTGATGGACAATTTTGAGTGGGCGGAGGGATTCAGCCAGCGTTTCGGCCTAGCCTACACCGATTTCAAAACGCAGCAGCGGACGATCAAGGACTCCGGACGATGGTATGCGAACGTGGCTGGGGAGAATCGGGTGGGGTGAGATTGGATGGCCAGAGATCCCTCGCTTCGCTCGGGATGACCGCGCCGGGCTCGGACGCCCGGCAAGCACGGTCATTTCTGCTGCATCACCAGCTGGCCGTTCTCCACTTTCACGCTGCCAACATTGTCGGGAAGCTTGAGGCGGTCGCGTTCTTCCGACAATTTCTTCTGCAATTCGGGATTTACGAGGGAGACTGGCACGTTCAGGTCTCCGACCTTGAACTCGGTCGGGTCGAACGTGGCGTAGCCGTCTTTTTCTCCGATGTGGCCGGAGATTGTGATCCACACGTCTTTTCCGGCGATTTCGGTCAGGAACTGGCCGTGGACGAGGTCGCCGTCGAAACTGACCTGCTGATCTTTGATGCTGGGCGAGCCGCTGCCGACATTGGAGTCGGGAGTAAGGCCTGAGGCGCCGGCGGTGCCGAGCGTTTGCGCGAGGACCGCGCTGATTTCGTCGGAATTGATGTGCACTTCGGCCTTGGGCGCGGTGGCTGCCCCGGGCTGAGTCTGCGGTTGCGATGACTGCGCCGGCGAGGGGCTGCTCGCGGCCGATTGCTGCGTTTCCTGATCGAACTGTTCCATCTTGTGCTCGAAAGACTGAGCGTGTTCCGCGATGGCGCGGGGCGGTTGCGGCGGCGCGACCGGTGCCGGCTTCTTCAGTACGAGAACGATGGCCACCAGCGAGGCAATCAGCGTCGCGATGCTGATGATGCGGTCAAGCTTGAGCTTCATGGCAAGGTTATCGTAGCGTGTGGGCGAAGCCTGGATCATATGACTGAAGTCACAGGTTGGGCATGTACCTGGATGGCTGCGGAGGACCGGGTCAGAGACCCGGTCCCAAACAATCTCTAGACGATACAGGTCTAACCCAGCTTCTTGGTGAGCAGTTCGTTGACCAGCTGCGGACTGGCCTGGCCCCTGGAGGCTTTCATGACCTGGCCGACGAAGAAACCGAGCATGGTTTTCTTGCCGGCACGGTATTGCTCGAGCTGCTTGGGATTGGCTGCGAGAATCTCGTCGATGATCTGCAAGAGCGCGGATGTGTCGGTGGATTGCTGCGGGCGGCCTTCTTCTTCATAGATGACGGCGAAATCCTTTGAGCGCTCGAAGGACAAATCGTAGAGATCCTTGAGCATCTTGCCCGAAATCGTGCCGGACTCGACCAGATCGGCCGAGGCTGCGACCCCACGCATGGAAATCGGCGACTGCTCGATCGCGATGCCCTTCGCTTTGAGGCGCCCCATCAGCTCGCCCTGCACCAGGTTGGCGACGCGCTTGGGATTCTTCGCCGCTTTCGCCGCCTCTTCGAATTGATCGGCAAGCGATTTCGAGACGGTCAGCACCTGCGCATCGTATTCCGTGATGCCGTAGTCCTTTATCAGGCGGGCTCGGCGGGCCTCAGGCAGTTCGGGCAGAGCGCGGGCGATTTCGGCCTTCCACTTTTCGTCAACGACCAACGGCAAAAGATCAGGCTCGGGAAAGTAGCGGTAATCGTGAGCCTGCTCCTTTGAGCGCATGCCGTAGGTCTTGCCTTCGTTGGCGTTGTAAAGGCGAGTCTCCTGCGTGATTTTGCCGCCGGACTCGATCACATCAATCTGCCGAGCGATTTCGTACTCCAGCGCCTCGCGGATGAAGCGAAACGAGTTCACGTTTTTGATTTCGGTCTTGGTGCCCAATTCCTTCTGCCCGCGCGACCGCACACTGACGTTGGCGTCGGCACGCAGCGAGCCTTCTTCCATGTTGCAGTCGCTGACGCCGGTGTAGAGGATGATTTCCTTCAGGCGCGTGAGGTACTCATAGGCCTCGTCGGGCGAGGCGATGTCAGGTTCGCTGACGATTTCGATCAGCGGTACGCCGGTGCGGTTGAGATCGATGGCGGTTTTTTCGTCGGAGTCGGGAAAGCCTTCGTGGAGGCTTTTGCCAGCGTCTTCTTCCAGGTGGACCCGCGTGATGCCGATTTTCTTCTTACCCGATGCCGCCGGAATCTCAATGTAGCCATGCTCGGCGAGAGGCTTGTCGTATTGCGAAATCTGGTATCCCTTGGGCAGGTCGGGATAGAAATAGTTCTTGCGGGCGAAGATGGAATTTTCGTTGATGCGGCAGTTCAGCGCCATGGCGGCGAGCGTGGCGAACTCGACGGCTTTCTTGTTGAGGACGGGCAGCGCGCCGGGCATACCGAGGCAGACCGGGCACACGTTGGTGTTCGGAAGCGCGCCGAACCGCGTGGAGCAGGAGCAGAAAATCTTGCTGGCCGTGAGCAGTTGGACGTGCACTTCCAGCCCGATGACGGGTTCGAACTTCGGGTGAGCGGCGATGGAAGGTTGGGCGGTCGTGGCCATGGAAGTAGAAATTATAAATGGCAGGTCTCGGTGATCCGGTTGGGAAAGGTCCCTCGCGGCCGCCGGGAACAGCCTGGCGGCGAGATGGCCTGTCGAGCCTCGCTCGACTGGACAGCTGATCACCCCACCGCGCCAAAACCGGGCGCGTCGGGGACCCCGACCGAGGGTGGCTGTCCCCACATATAGGATCACTGCTTCGATTGTGCGCTGAGATATTTCTGCATTGAAATCTCAAAGAACAGCAATTCTTTTCCGTTGGCGTCAGCGACGCCGGTGACGTCGAGATTGGCGTCCGCGAGGGGCTCGGAGATGCCGCCGACATCGAAGAAAAGGAATCCCGACTGCGTGGTGTGCGGCTCGACTGCCCGGGCGGCGAATTGCGCGGATTCGATCTCATCCATGTCCTTTTGGCTGACCGTGCCTTTCACCTTTTTGTGAGGAATCGGAAAGGGAGTGGGATGCGTGTTGGCTTGGGGATTGGAGAGCCGGCGGTAGATGTCTTCCGAAGAAGTCGGGGTGAGCTTGGAATGATTGCGCGTCATCAGCGTGATTTCCATGTTGGCGATGGAAATGGGGCGGTCGCCATCATTGGTGACGACGAAAAAGACGGGGAGAAAGCCATGTTGCGGAAAGTCCATAGAGAAGACCTTGGCTTTTTCGCCCGTGTCGTAGGGATCGGCGGCGATGGCGACTTTGTCGTCGGTATGGCTGTCGTGCGCCGGGTAGGTGCCGGCGGGGTGCGCCACGGGCTTTACGAACGTCTTGGCCAACAGCAAAAGGGGAGTGAGTAGCGCCAGGCAGAGAGCGCACGGAATTGCGTATGTACTTCTCGATGAGCGCATGACGTGATTATAAGAGGTGGATGCTCGGGCCGCCGAGCGGCGGTTTAGAATGGCTCAGCTTGAGCTATCTTCTCTACAGTTTTGCGCTCGCGCTGCTGATGCTGCTGGGCCTGCCGTACTGGCTCTACCAGATCGCGCGCCACGGCAAGTACCACGCCGGTTTTGCCGAACGCATGGGGAAAGTTCCTGCGCGAATCATGGCGCGGGCTGGGGATGTGGCGCAGCGCGTGATATGGATTCATGCCGTATCGGTTGGGGAAGTGCTGGCGGTGAGCCGATTGGTTGAAGAGATGCGGCGGAACCTTTCTCAGTATCGGGTGGTTGTGAGCACCACGACCGATTCGGGCCAGGCGCTGGCCGCCAAACGCTTTGGCGCTGAGAACGTGTTTTACTTTCCGTTGGATTTTGCCTTCACGATACGGCCGTATTTGCAGGCGTTGCGGCCGGAGCTGGTCGTGCTGGCTGAGACCGAATTCTGGCCGAATTTTCTGCGTCTGGCGCATGCGAGCGGCGCGCGCATCGCGGTAGTGAACGCGCGCATCTCGGATCGTTCGTGGCCCAACTATCGACGCTTCCGTTGGGCGCTGCGGAGAGTGCTGGCAGTGATTGATCTGTTTCTGGCGCAGACTGAGGCGGACCGCGCCCGGCTGCTGTCGATTGGGGCGCAGGCGGAGCGAGTGCAGGTAACGGGCAATCTGAAGTTCGACCTAAGCCCAGCAGCGCCGCCAGCGATCGTGGAGAGCCTGCAGCGTGCGCTGGCCGCGGAGGGAACGGGGCCGGTTCTGGTTTGCGGCAGCACGGTCGAAGATGAAGAGCCGGTTTTGCTGCGCGCGTTTGAGAATGTGCGAGTGGGGCATCCACGGACTGTGATGATTCTCGCACCGCGGCATCCCGAGCGCTTCGACCAGGTCGCGGCTCTGGTCGGACAATTGGGGATTCGCTGTTATCGGCGCTCGCATTGGGCGGGCGAACCCCTCGCCGGCGGAGTGCTGCTGCTGGATTCCATCGGCGAGCTGTCGGCCCTTTATGCGCTGGCCGACGTTGCGTTCGTGGGCGGAAGCCTGGTACCGCGAGGCGGGCACAATATTATCGAGCCAGCGCAGCATGGTGTAGCCATCGTGGTGGGGAACCACACGGAAAATTTCCGCGATATCGTGAGTTTGTTTCAGAGCCGCGACGCCGTGCGGATTGTCAGCGTGGCCGAGTTGCCACTCACTCTCATGCATCTGTTCGCCGACGATCAGGAACGGCGCGCCCTCGGACGGCGCGCGGCGGAAACGCTGCGCTCGCAGACGGGCGCAACTTCGAGGACGCTCGAAGCCCTGAAGAGTTTGCTGACGCAAGAGCACGCTGTGCAAGCCGTTCCAGCGCAGACCGCGCATACCGATTGAATCCTCTCTCGGCAATTTACGGCGCCGTGGTCGGAGCGAGAAACGAGCTCTATGATCGCGCGATTTGGCTGCCGCGACGGCTGGAAGGAGGCGTGATCAGCGTCGGTAATCTCTCGGCGGGCGGCGCGGGCAAGACTCCTTTCGTGATGCTGCTGGGAGAGTTGCTCAAGGCGCACGGCGTCAAGTTTGATGTTCTTTCGCGTGGTTATGGCCGCGCAAGCCGAGGCGTGCTGCTGGTCGATCCCGGAGGACTGCCGCGGCAGTTCGGCGATGAGCCGCTGCTGATTGCGCGCAGACTCGAGGTACCGGTGATTGTGGGCGAGGATCGGTACGAGGCGGGCCGGTTCGCCGAAGGGAAATTTGGTCCGCAGCTGCATTTGCTGGACGACGGATTTCAGCATCGCGCGCTGGCGCGAGACTTCGACATTGTTCTGGTGACGCCGCAGGATGCGACGGACCGGCTGCTTCCTGCCGGGCGGCTGCGAGAGCCGCTGCACGCGCTGGGTAGAGCGGACGCCGTGGTTCTGACCAGCGGTGCTGCGGCGGAATCGTTTCCTCTTGAGGGGAAAATGCTGTGGCGTGTGCGGCGGGGGATCGTCCCGCGGAATGTGCCGCCGCGGCCGGTGGTGTTTTGTGGTATTGCGCGACCGCAGAATTTCGTGCTGCAGCTTCGCGCGGCCAACATTGAACCGGCGGCCGAGGCATTCTATCGCGATCACCATGCGTACACGGTGAGTGACATCTCCGAACTGCTTGCACTGAAGAAAAGGAGTGAGGCCGGCGGATTTGTGACGACAGAGAAGGATGCGGTCAATCTGGGGGCGCATTTCTCCGCGCTGGAACCGCTTTCGGTGGTCCCCGTGAAAATGGAACTGACCGATGCCGCTAACGCTCTGGATACCATGCTGCGCGTGATCGCAGAACGAAAGCGCGGAGCGTGAGAGAATCGGGGACGTAACGCGATGACCAAGCATCCCAAAGAGGCCGACCGGCTGAAGAAGATCGTCGAGTCATTTCCCAACGTCACCGTTACGGTTCTCGGGGACCTGGTGGCTGACGAATTTATCTTCGGCGAAATCTCGCGCGTGTCACGGGAGGCGCCCGTTTTGATTCTGAAGCACCGTGAGCGTACGGTTGTTCCCGGCGGAGGAGCCAACGCAGCCAACAATCTCGCCGATCTGGGAGTGAATGTTCTGCCCGTGGGCATTGTGGGCGACGATGAGCCCGGAAAAATGCTGCTCAAATATTTCCGGCACAAGAAAATTGCTGTCAGCGGCGTGCTGAAAGACACGAGTTACACCACCGTCACCAAAACGCGCATTCTCGCCGGGATGACGCACACGGCGCGGCAGCAGGTGGTGCGCGTCGATCGCGAGCCGGCGGAAGCGCCGAACCAGCACCTGACCCGCGAGTTGTACCTGGCGGCGCGAAATTACGCGCACGCGTCGGATGCGCTGCTGGTTTCCGACTACGGCTACGGTGCGGCGACCCCGGCGATTGTGAACGCGCTTGAGGAAAAGGGAAAGCTTTCGGTGCCGATCGTCCTGGATTCGCGCTACCGCATGCTGCAGTATGCGGGCGTCACGGCGGCGACTCCGAATGAGCCGGAGATCGAGCAGGCGCTCGGCGTGTCCATCGGGCAGGATTGGGGGAAACTGGTTGCGGCGGGTGAGCAGGTGATGCAGCGCATGAAGCTCCAGTCGCTGGTGATCACGCGCGGGCGCGACGGTATGGTCGCATTCGATTGCAAGCACAAGCCGGTGGACATTCCGATTGTCGGCTCCGATCAGGTGGCGGATGTGACGGGCGCGGGCGACACGGTGATCGCAGCGTTCACGGCGGCGATTGCAGCCGGAGCGACCACGGAGGAAGCGGCCCAGCTGGCGAACTACGCAGGCGGAATTGTCGTGATGAAACGCGGCACTGCGACGGTTTCGCAGGACGAACTGTTGCACACGCTCGAGCAATCGCCGCCGGCCACACGGCCTCATTGAATGAGCAGTAAGAAGCAGATCAACAACAAAATTCTCAGCCGCCGTGAATTGCACGAGCGCGTGGCGGCGTGGCGGCGCGCAGGGGAACGCATCACGCTGGCAAACGGGGCGTTCGATCTGCTGCATGTGGGGCACGTGCGCTACCTGCGCGGGGCGAAGGCACTGGGCGGAAAGCTGGTGGTGGCGATCAATTCCGATAAGTCAGTGCGAGTGCTAAAGGGCCAGGGGCGACCGGTCGTGCCGGAGAACGAACGCGCGGAAATTGTGGCCGCTCTCGCGGACGTGGATGCGGTTGTGATCTTCCCGGAACTCGACGTGCGCGCGATCGTTCGCGAGATTCGCCCTGATATCCAGGCGAAAGGGACCGATTATACGGCGGAATCGGTTCCCGAGCGCGCCACCGTGATGGAATGCGGGGGCCGCGTCGAGATCGTCGGCGATCCGAAGCATCACTCTTCAAGCCAGATCATCCGGGCGCGAAAGTCTTCATCACGTAGGGCGCCCTCCCGCAGATCGTCCTCCCGTAGATCGAGGAAAGCTTGACCGCCGGCTCGGGGAGCGGTTCGAACGCCGCTCCGACTATCGCTCCAAACCTTGAGCCAAACTCCGATCGTCCGAAGATCGAACGTCTGCTGATCGTGCGCCTCAGCGCGATGGGAGACGTGATCCATACGCTGCCAGCCGCGCAGGCGCTGCGCGCAGCCTTTCCGCAGGCGATGATCGGCTGGCTGATTGAGGAACGCTGGGCGGAACTGTTATGCGTGCCGGGCACACCAGGGCGAGGGCCACGGTCGGCGCAGCGGCCGCTGGTAGATTGGGTACACACGGTGAATCTGCGGGAGTGGAGGAAGTCACTGCTGGATATTCACACCATGCAGCAGATTGCAAGGTTGTGGAACGACGTTCGCAGCGCGCGCTATGACGTTGCGGTTGATCTGCAGGGTGCGATCCGGTCGGCGGTGCTGGCGCGCTGGTCGGGCGCGGGCGTGGTATTCGGCGCCAGCGAGTCACGGGAGTCGCCAGCGGGCCTGTGGTACACGCGGCGGGCAATTGCGCGCGGTGTGCATGTGGTTGAGCAGAATTTCTCGGTGGCCGAGGCAGTCGCGCAAAGGACGCTGGTTATGCCGCGGCCGGAATTGCCGCGCGATTGCGCGGCGGAAAAGAGGATCGAGGAGCGGCTGGCTGGGACGGAGGTGGAGAAATTCGCAATTCTCAATCCCGGCGCGGGTTGGGGGGCGAAACGCTGGCCGGCGGAGCGCTATGGGCACGTGGCTCGCGCGCTGGCGGAGTGCGGCGTGGGAGCAATTCTCAACTACGGACCGGGCGAGGAAACTTTGGCGCGCGAAGCGGAAGAGGCAAGCCGGGGAGCGGCGCGCGCGATGAAGACGACGATCAGCGAGTTGATTGTCCTTACGCGACGGGCGGTGTTATTTATTGGCGGCGATACCGGGCCGATGCATTTGGCAGCGGCGCTCGAGGTTCCTGTGGTGGCGATTTTCGGGCCGACGGATCCCGCGCGCAACGGCCCATACAGGACGCGCAGCATTGTGCTGCGGAATCCCGCGAGCGAGACCACGCATGCGCGCCGGGCGCAGGCCGATGAGGGAATGCTGGAGATCGGTGTGGACGCAGTGGTAAACGCCGCGCATGAGTTGTTGAAGGACGGAGCTAAATGAAGAGCATCTGGGCGTTTCCACAAGCGGGTCCCTCGACTTCGCAGTGCGATTGAAAACGCCAATCGCACTGCTTCACTCGGGATGACAAGGCTTATTTAGAGCGGAATGCAAGGCATGGCTAAGTGGTCACAAGTCGCGCGGCGTATCCGCGTGCCGCTGGGTTTCGCGTTTGCGCTGCTGTATTTCTGGCTGGCGCGGCCAACGTGGCGGTCGATCGCGGTCGGAGCGGTGCTGATTGTGCCGGGGTTGCTGATTCGGACGCTGGCTTCGGGGCACGTGCGCAAAAATGAAGCGCTCGCGACTTCGGGCCCGTACGCGTACACGCGAAATCCGCTGTATTTGGGATCGCTGTTGATCGGTATTGGATTTGCGGTCGCGGCACGAAGCTGGTGGATCGGGATCGCGCTGGTCGCGATGTTCTTCGCCATTTATCTTCCGGTGATTCGCAGCGAAGAGGCATTTCTGCAGGAGAAGTTTCCCGAGTTTGAGGATTATGCGCGACGGGTGCCGCGGATGTGGCCGAGGATGACGCCAGCTCCTTCAACGGAGTCTGGACGATTCTCCTTCGAGTTGTATTGGAAGCACCGCGAGTATCAGGCTTTCTTGGGGACGCTGGCAATGCTGGCGGCACTGATTGGGAAGATGGTGTTCAGCCGAGGCTAGGGATTCTCCGACTGCGCTCAGAATGACAATTCGAAAACTACTTCTTCGCCAGCAATTCCCTTGCGTGGCTTAACTCCGGACGCGTCGAATTTCCGCTCTCGCAGGTCTTCACCAGCAATGCGTAGTATTCGTTCGCATCGCTTGGCCGACCGGCGGCTTCGGCGGCGCGGGCGGCGCCGTAGAGTCCGTTGAAGCGGTTAGGGCTGAACTTCAGGTCGGCCTGATATTCAGCGAGAGCCTGCTGCGGGCGCTTTGCTTCGAGCAGGATTTCAGCAATCATCTCGCGCGAGGGAATGCCTTGCGGTTCGTCGCCGAGGGCCTCTTCCTTGTCGGCCATGGGGCGCAGAATTGCGACGGCATCGTCATACTTGCCTTCGGAAAACGCGAGCCACGCGCGGGCTTGATTCAGATCGTTTTCCGTTCCTTCGGCAAAATCGCTTTTCTTCTCGTCCACAAATTTCTGGTGAATGGCCTGAATGGCGCTGACGTCCTTGCGCACTTCGTCGGTCTGATGAAGATGCGCGGCGCCGATCGCCTTGGCCCAATAGCTGAAAGAGTCTTCGGCGGTGCCGGGAACGTTTGCCGGGGTGAGCGCGGCTGCAGTGGCCCAATCGCGCATTTCGAGCGGATAGAGCGCCGCGAAGTTCGCCTCGGTGGCCAGGTGCGGGTCGAATCCCAGGCCGTACATGTCGTGCATCACAGGCATGCTGTTGACTTCTTCCATCAGAGCGCGGGCGTCGGACTCGCGACCGCTCTGCATGTAGGCGTAGAAGAGGAAGTCCATGGCGTGGAACTGATGGCCTTCGCCGCCCATGTGCATGGCGGCGCTTTTGCGGGTGGCGGCGATGGAGGCGAGGTTGGACTTGATGTCGTCCGGCCAATCGCCGACTCGGGCGAAGATGTGCGAGGGCATGTGCAGGGCGTGCGGCGAAGCGGGCGCAATCTCGGCATAGCGGCGGGCGGCGGGAATGCCGAGTTCTGCCAGTTGCGGCTTGTCGTAGGCGTGGATCAGGTAATGGGCCACGCCAGGGTGATCTGGCTCGATGGCGAAAAGCTTTTCGAGAATGGCCGCGGCCTGCTTGCGATTGGCGAACGTGGCGTCGTGGTGCGGCTCGGAGGCGAGCAGCGACAGGGCGTAAAACGCGGCGGCCTCGTGATCGTCGGGATAGGAATCGTAGACTTTCTTCATCTCGTCGGAATAGGCCTTGGCGCGAGCGTCGTGGTCGAGCTTGTCGGAGTCGGCGAAGTAGGCATAAATGGCGCGAATGTACAGTTGTTCGCGCGGTGTCGCCTTGCCTGCGAGCCTTTCGGCAATTTTGACCTGTTCAAGGCCGCGAGTGTTGACCGTAGCGTCGGGGACATTCCACAGCTGATGCCAAATACTCATCGCGATCCCCCAGTGAGCCATGGCGCATTGGGGATCGTCCTTGGCGATCTCGAGGAATTCTTTCTCAGCCTCCTCATACCAGAACGAGTGCAGAAGCGCGACGCCGCGCTCGAACGGCTTCAGCACGGCCGGGGCGCAAGTGACCGGGAAGTGGACTGTCCCGAGCTGCGCTTCGTTGAGGTCTTCGTGGTGATGGTGATTCTTGTCGTCGTCGTCCGCGGCGGCGATGAGAGTGAAGGAAACAGAAACGAGAAGAATCCAGGCGAGATGCTTGAAGATAAGACGTTTCATCGTGAACCCCAGGAATGTGGTGAGGAAATTCTAGTCGCGGGATCTCGGGGAATCAAACGGATGCGATTATAGCCGCAACAGCGGCACCAGACCTGCGGCAGCGAGGGCGACGAGAAGTGGAAGGCTCTGCGTGCCGGTTTTGCGGTCGGCGAGGCAGAAAGAGTAGATGCCCTTGACCAGATTGTTGCTGGCAGCCGCGATAAGAACTGCTCCGGCAGCGACGTTGAAAGGCGTAAGCGACCCGGCGGCCTGAGTCATACCCATGATGAAGGGATCGACGTCGGTGACTCCCATGATGGCGGCGAGAATCTTGACTGCGGCGTGCCCAAGATAAGTCGTGACCAGCTGCGTGGTGATGACCATCGCCAGAAAAAACGCTGCAAAGAGAAATGCGGCCCTCAGTTCGAGTGGGTTCGGGGGCTCGAATTCGCGTTTGATCTGAGTAGAGACCGCATCGGGGCGGCGGGACCAAAGCCATCCTGTGGCGATGGCGATTGCGGCCAGGACAAGAAACGACGGCATGAGCATCCTACCGAGTTGACGGTTGAAAAGAAGCAGGAGAGCGGTGAGGCGCAGATACATGACTCCGGAGGCGATCAGGATGCCGCCGGCAAACAGGTGAGGGCGCTGCTCGCGGGCCGCGCGTCGCGACATGGCGACGGTGACAACCGTGGAAGAGTAGGCGCCGCCAAGCAGGGCGGCGAGCACGACCCCGCCCTGTTCTTTCGTGAGTTTCTGCAGCACATAGCTGCCATAGGAGACCGTGCTCACGGCCACTACGACAAGCCACGTCTTGAACGGATTAAGCTGGAAGCGGCCGAACTCCTGGTTCGGCAGAATGGGCAGAATGACGGCCGTAAGCAGCAGAAACTTGGCGAAGGTGAGGAATTCCTGCGGTGCGATGCGAGTGGCGAGACGCTCCAGGAAAGTCTTCAATTCAAGCAGCAGCAGATTCGCCACGCTCAGGGCCGTGGCGATCCACAAGTGGTTATAGGAGACGAGGGCGCCAACCAGATAGATGGACAGGCCGGACATCTCAGAGGTGATGCCCGCGTCTTCAGTCTGGCCGAGCTTGTGCCAATACGACAGCAGAAGAAAGCTGCCGACCACCAGGAATCCGAGGGCCACGGGAAGAAGTTGGGTGCCGGAAATCAGTGCGATGGAGTATCCGAGGAGTCCAATGAGCGGGAAGGTACGGACGCCGCCAAAGCCATAGAAGCCGCCGGTTTTGTGCTCTTCACGTTCCAGGCCGACAAGAAAGGACAGGAACAGGACGAGGATGATCTTGACGGCTTCGGGCGGCAGCCAACGGTAGAGTTCCACTCGCGCCTCGGGCTCCTGTGATGGCAGCAGTATAGAACGGCAGGCGAGGTGCGGCGCGTTTCAAGAGGAGGTTCCTCGATCACGTCATGGAAGGGCCGTTCTTCGTCTGTTTGGAAATCGCGGAAGGGTGGGGCAGCGCCGGGGTCAGTTTTCAGCGATAAATGCTGAGGAAGCAGAGAGTGCCGCCCAGGAAAAGAGCTGCCACGGCGAGCGATGCGAGCAGGGCGCGGAAGATTTTGCGGCGCAGGGGATGCTGAGAGACATTTTGCCCGAACATCGCGGCGCGATATTTCTCGATCCAGGCATCCGGGGGGAGCAACTGGGATTCCACAACGGCTCGCAGCCTGCGCTGGTCGCCTTGTTCGAGCGCCACGAACCGGAAGGGCTGCTGGGTCGGGGAAACCGGGTTCAGCATCTCGGCGGCGCCGGTGACGGGGCCGGTCTGGGTCAGGAACATGAGTTTGACGCGCAAGCCGCGGTCCAGAATGCTGGAGACGTCGAGCAGGCCGCCAGTGAGAGAAATTGTCTGCAAAGTCCCGCGCGAGCTGGTGCCGTCCGCCATGCGCAGGACGGCGGGAGTCGTGTCCGCGGGCTGTACGCGCGGGCTGCGCCAACACGAGGGCGATTGAGCAGCGTATTGACCAATTGGGGGCATGGGCTTCGCCAAGTATGGCTCGTGCGCCAGGGCTGTAGAAAGGTTACGGAAGGAGGGGCAGAGTGCCAGTTACCTAGAACGGTGGTCATCACCGGCAACGGCGAGAAGGCTGGTTTGCAAACGCTCCGTATCGCTTATTTCGCCTCCCCGGGGATCGTTGGCAGGGCCTGGTCGGAGATCTCAGGTGGACTCGAGATAGAAATGCGGCGGGCGGAAACCCACGCCGTGGCCCGAGTTCGCCGGCGCAATGGTCTGTTTGCGCAACTCGGTGATTTCGCGGTCGAGCAGGTGGAGTTCGTCGGCGCGCAGGCGCGTGATGCGGAAGGGCTGCATGTATCCGTCGCCGCCGCGCATGGGGAACATCATTTCCGCAGTGGGGTGGATCGCGCCGGAGTTGAGAAAGATGGTCAGGCCCACCCAGACCCGCTCTTCGACGCAGGTGCCGAGTTCGATAAGTCCTCCGGTGATGGAGAGGCGATGGAGCTTGGCGAAAATCTGACGCCCATTTTCCAGGCGAAGGGTGACGGAGAGCGGGCTGCGCAGATTTACGCGTGGGGCACGTCGTTGCTGGCGGGACTGTGAGAATTGCGACATAAGTTGTCCGACGAAGCGTTACGTGACGAAGACGAGGCGCGGAACGGGGATGCTGAGGCGACGGCCTTAGTGCGGCAAAGTATGGGCATGCCACGCATGCTGGACGGCTGCGGCCAGCAGCCGCCCGGTGCGGCGCATCAATTCCCAGTCATATTCGAAGACGGTGCCGCAGCACAGGCAGATCTGGTAGTGGCGGCCCTGGTCGTCGATGCGCGGCCAGGAAAAGCGGTGCGTGCAACCTTGTCCGAGAAGCTGTCTGAAAAAATTCATTGGGTCACCTTCATTGGATCACCACCTGATTGCGATGCTTCCAGTGATCGAGCCAGCGCGAAAAGAACGGTTTGGAGCGATTGTCGAGCAAGTCGTGGAGCGCGGATAAGAGCGTGTCGGGCGGCTGGGATTTCGAAACGAATGTATCGACCGAGCGCAGCTTGCTCTTGGGCAGAGGTCCGTAGGCCGACAAGAGCATGATGGGAACGGTCGATTTCAGCCGCTTCATTTTCGCCGCGACCTGGTCGCCATTCATGCCGGGCATCTGGTAGTCGAGGACGACGGCATCGACCGGGCGCGAGGCGAATAGCCTTAGGCCTTCGGTGCCGTCGATGGCTTCGAGGACTTCATAGCCGCTCTGTTCGAGGAGCATCTTGCGGCCGATAAGTCCGCTCCAGTGGTCGTCGATACAGAGGATGGTCGCTTTTGCGCGAGACATGATGCTGGTTCGTTTTCTCCGGCCAGAGCGAACTTGCGCGAGCCGCGTCGGATGACGCGAGACGGAAGTGGTGGGCAGTTTCGATTCTGCGCGTGCAGGGGACGGCTTTCAAATTACGAATGTGCACTTGCGCGGCCAATTACCGCGGTCGCAGGCGATTCGGCGTGGAATTGTGCCGCCTTTACCCGCTCCTGCGGCTCTTGCCGCTGCTACCCGAGGCTTCCGTGCCGGGCTTTCACGTTGCGCCCCGTTCGACTCCCTGCGCTTGCTCAGGCTGGCGACGGGGCTGAGCCTCGTACATGCTGAAGAGTCATCTCCATCAGAAGCAAAAAGCCCCTCGCTTGCGCGAAGGGCTTTCTTCCGGGGAGGGACTGGGCGAGGTGCCCTTGGTTTCGAACTTACGCGGCCCTAAAGGGCTGCGCTTCCACGGTGGTGCGGAAGGACACGGCCAGAGCCGCGCTTCTCACATCACTTACTTCGGCTGCTGCGACTGATCACTGGACATCGGCGCTCCGGTGTTGGCGGAGAGCTGCTCCAGGTCGTTCTTCAGCAGGCTGATTTCAACGCGGCCTCCGGCCACGGGCTTGGTCTTGGCGGTCTCATCGGAGGTCGGCGCATTGCCCATCCCGACGAGATAAATGCGGTAGACCGGAATGTCGTGGTTGAGCACGAGATAGCGGACCACGGACTCAGCCATCTTCTGCGAAGCGGTGATGGCGGCCTGCCCCTTGCCAGAGGAGAAGCCCTGCACTTCGAAGATGTAGCCGCGCTGTCCCTTCACCGTGGTGGCCATCTGATCAATGGCGTCCTTGGCGTTCTTGCTCAGCATGGTCTGGCCGGGACGGAAGCGGATTTCGGTCTGGTTCGAGGCCTTGTACTGGTCGATGTTGCTGACCACGTTCTCGACAGTCTGGACGCGAGTGGTGACCTGGTTGGCGGTGTTCTGCGCCATGGTGGCTTTGTTGCCGGCGTCGACGGCGTGCTGATCGGCCTGGTCGGCCTTGTCGGAGGCGAGTTTGATGCCGGCCTGGGCACGAGCGTCGGTGTCTTTGATGTTCCTGGTATTCGCCGAGGTCAGCTCATCGAGTTCGTTGACGCGGTCGCGAATCGGCTCGGTCTGGCGCTGTACGTACTTCTTGCGGGCGAAGGGATTGATGCGTCCCCAAAAACCTTCGCGCGACGGAGGCGTGAGCGGGGCTTTGCCGGTCGCGGTGTCGGTTGAAGTCGCGGCCTGCGCGGCAGGCTGATTCTGTGTAGACGAGGTGGTCTGCGCAATGGCCGGAACAGCGAGCACGGCAGCCAGCGGCAGAGCGATCAACAGGCGGTGGTTCATGATAACTTCCTCCAAGTTTGGGGGAGCGTTTTGGGCTCCAACCCGGGAGCGCGTAAAACGCGCGAAATTTTGATTGCGTCCCCTTTAAAGTAAGAAAGCAGAGCTGTTTTGCTGTGCCGGCCGGCGCTGACGCATCGCCTGGCCATTTTCCGGGTGCCATCTAAGGCAAACACCCTGCATTTCCTCATACAGGTAGGATGCCAAAGCCGGCCCTGTAGTGAATCAGCTAACTGATTGATATTCCTAGACATTATAGTACTGTTGGGATCAGGAAGAAAGATGGGTGTTACCTGGCAAGGTAATTTTGGGAAACCTGATATAAAAACTGCGTGGGAAAAAGGCTTCATATCGAGGGAGTTTTGCAATCTTACGGGGTGGATAGCCAGGGGCAAGGGAAAGGGGAAATGATCGGTGTGGGCGCATTGTTAGAAACGACTGTGCGGCTGTTGTGTGGGCTGATGTTGAGTTGCGGGCTGCTGTTGGCCGAACAACCTGCTCCGGAACCCAGTTCGGGCGACGGCACTGCGTCGGCGCACCTCTCGCTTGAGCACCTCCAAGAATACTCCGACCTTGCCATGACGTGGATGCAGGAGTATTTGCGCATCGATACCACCAATCCTCCGGGCAACGAGATGCGGGCGGTCGCGTTCTACAAAAAGATTCTGGATCAAGAAGGAATCGAAAACCGCGCATTCGAGTACAGCCCGGGCCGCGGGGATTTATGGGCGCGGATTCCGCACGACGCTGCCGCCGCCACGCCAAAGCGGCCCATCATCTTGCTCAATCACATGGATGTAGTGACCAGCGATGCTGCGCACTGGAAGGTGCCCCCGTTCAGCGGTGAAATAAGAGACGGCTACATCTGGGGCCGGGGCGCGCAGGACATGAAGGATGAAGGGCTCGCGCAACTGGTGGCGATGGTCATGTTGAAGCGCGAGAAGAAGGCGCTGGATCGCGATGTGATTTTTCTCGCTGTTGCGGACGAAGAGGCGGAGGGCACCGGGACGGACTGGTTCATCAAGAATCAGCATGAGTTGCTCGGGAATGCCGAGTTCCTGATCAACGAGGGAGGGGAGAATCTGCTGGAGAACGGCCGCGTGCGATACGTGGGTGTGGATGTGGGCGAGAAGACCACGTACTGGCTGCATGTGGTGGCGCATGGGCGGCCGGGGCATGGTTCGCGGCCAATCGCCGATTCAGCTCCGAACCGGCTGGTGCGGGCGCTGGACCGAATCCTGGCTTATCGCACGCCGCTGCGGGTGCTGCCGGTCGTCGAGGAGTTCCTGCGCGACATGGCGCCGTACGAGCCGCCGGACCGGGCGGTGTACTATCGCAATATCCGCAAGGCGATCGAAGAGCCGACATTTCAGCAAGAAATCGAGCAGGACGAGTCGTTGAATTTTCTGCTCCGCGACACGATTTCGCTGACCATGCTGGGCGGCTCGGAGCAGACCAACGTGATTCCTCCCGAGGCGTGGGCGAATCTGGATGTGCGGATTTTGCCCGGCGGCGATCCGAAGGCTGTGCTGGAGGCGCTGCGGCGGGTGGTGAATGATCCGGACGTGACAATCGAACCGCTGAATGCGGAGTTCCGCGTGGCGAACTATTCACCGACGGACAATGCGCTGTTTGCCGCCATCCGGGAAGTGTCGGCCAAGTATTTCCCGGGAACACCTGTCGTGCCGCACATCACCAGCGGATACACCGAGAATCAACGCTACCGGCCGCTGGGAATGGTGGCGTACGGATTCAATCCGTACACGGCGACGGATGAGGAAGGCAACACGGAGCACGGCAACGACGAACGCATTCGCGTGGAGGAAGTGAGGCGCGGCCCGCGGATTCTGTTCGATGTGATCGCTGCGGTAGCGGGGAAATAAGACTTCTTCGCTGCGGATCGCCGCCGATTTTTCACGGATAGAGCAATGGGCGCGAATCTTTTCGCGTCGAAGACCGGACCGCTGTTGCTGAAAGCTGTCGAGCTGCGCTTGATTCGACAGCCGAGGCGGCTGACGCTACACAAACCCGATCAGTGGACGATGTTCACCGCGATCGCGGGGGTGATCGAGTCGGTCGTGTTCTTGCCTGCAGGGAAGATCCGCATTCCCAAGATCACTCCCACGCGGCTGTTGAAGTTGTATTCGATCGCCGGCGCGAGCCCGAAGTACTGGCCCGAGCCTGAGTTGAGCAGGATTGGCTGAGTGGGTGAATGGGAACAGGCAGGTAAAAATGCCAGTCTGCTTGGATGCAGACAGCGCCTTTCCCGATGCGAAGAAAAAGAGAAAGTGACGAGCCGCCGCAAATCGGGGGCGAGAACGCAGGAAAGCGGCTCGATCGCCGACAGTGTTGATCTGGTTCCTGGTTTGCTATCCCTCGCAATACTTTTCGTATTGTTCGAGGATGAAGTTGTCCGTCATGCCCGCGATGTAGTCGCAGATGACGCGTGGCAGCGATTCTTCCTTGGTTTTTTCCTGGTAGTGTTCGGGCAGCGATGCGGGATGTTCCATCCAGAACGAGAACAGTTCGCCGACCACACGTTCGGCGTCGTCTTTCTCGCTGGCAAGCGCGGGGCTGAAATAGAGGTTTTCATACAAGAAGTTTTTGTTCTGCGCGCGTTCGGCGTCGACTGCCGCGCTGAAGGCCGCGAGGCGCTCGGGATGCTGGCGGACGTGATCCAGCGCGCGAATCCCAGCCTGATTGACCCGGGACCAGGTATTTTGAATCAGGTCGTCGGCGAAGCGGTTGAGGATGCGGCGGACGGTCTCGTTAAATTTCAGTTTCTCCGGTGCGTCGGGATAGATCTGCTCGACTTCGCGATAGAAACGCTCAAACACCGGGACGCCCTCGCGAATTTCATCGAGAGAAAGAAGATGAGCCTCGTAGCCGTCATCGAGATCTGCGGTGTTGTAGGCGATTTCGTCGGTGAGGTCGATGAGTTGGGCTTCGAGCGGCGGGCGCTGGTCTAGAAGATACTCGGCTAACTCGGGAAGCGTTTTCTTGTCGTAATCGCGCGAGTGCTTGATGATGCCTTCGCGGACTTCGAACGTCAGATTCAGACCGCGAAAGGCAGCGTAGCGCTGCTCGAAATCTTCGACGATGCGCAGGGCGTGCAGGTTGTGTTCAAAGCAGAGGTCGTGCTCGCGCATGGCGGCGTCGAGCGCCTTTTCGCCGGCGTGGCCGAAAGGAGGGTGGCCGATGTCGTGCACAAGGGCGAGGGCCTCGGTGAGATCGGCATTGAGGCCGAGAGCTCCCGCGATGGTGCGCGAAATCTGCGTGACTTCGAGGGTGTGTGTGAGGCGGTTGCGAAAGTGGTCGGAGTAGCGGCGGGTGAAGACCTGGGTTTTGGCTTCGAGCCGGCGAAAGGCACGAGCGTGGATGACGCGGTCGCGGTCGCGCTGGAAATCGTTCCGGTAGGGATGCTGAGGCTCGATGAAGCGGCGTCCGCGGGAGTGCTCAACGTGCACCGCGTAGGCGGCCAGCATGAGAGAAGAATAGCAGAGCAGATACTACGAGTCGCGCACAACTATCCGAGCTTGAGCCGCATCTCGTTGCTGGGTTCAAAGCCGAGCGATTCGTACAGATGGCGGCCGTCGTCGCTGGCGTGCAGAGTTACGCGCGCTAAGCCTTCGCGCTGGCACCAGTCGATAATCGTCCGCATCAGACGGCGGGCGATTCCGCGGCGGCGGTATTCAGGGTCGGTGTAAACGTTCAGAATCGTGGCACGCCGGCACTCCAGATCGTAGGCGTGGGCAGGCCACGGAGTGATGACCACGGCGCCTCCGGCCACAACACGGCCTTCAACGCTAGCCAGCCAAGCGCGGAACCAGCCGGCCGGCATGTGCTCGGCGAGGTACGCAGCCGTTAATGCGGTCATCTTGTCGAGGGCGGCGGTGTCCCGGTACTGCATGTCTTCATACATGCGGCGGCGCTGGCGCAGGATTTCAGGAATGTCGGCGGGAGTGGCTTCGCGAATCGTAAAATCTTTCGGAGGCATGTTGGAGAGTTTAGCAATTCTCGCACTTCGCATCTCAGCGGGAACTGGTGGGGGAACCGGGCAGAAAAAGCGAAACCGCGACAAAGATCGTCGCGGCATGAACGGGCGAGACGGCCCTACATGAGCACTGCCGGCTACTGCTTCTCGGTTTCTTCTTTTGCCAGTTTCACTTTGGCGGCGTCGAGCTTCTGCTGTACGGAGGCAAGAGCTTCGCCGTCGACTTCGTCAGGTACGGTTTTACTCCACTCCTGGACCGCGCGCTCCCAGTGCGCGGCGGCCAGTTTCAGGCGGCCGGTTTTCTGGTAGAGGTCGCCAAGGTGTTCCTGCACGGTGGGATCAGAGCCCATGTGCGCCGCGGCCTTGTTCAGGTTTTCTTCGGCAAGATCGTACTTGCCCTGCTTGAAATAAACCCAGCCGAGAGAGTCGAGATAGGCGGCATTATTGGGCTCAAAGCTGAGGGCTTGCTTGATGTAGGTGAGAGACTCATCGAGCCTCACGCCGCGGTCTGCGTTCATGTAGCCGAGGTAATTGAGCGTGGCCGCGCTCTGCGGATCGGCGGGCGAAGTCGCGGAGAGCACGCGCTTGAATTCGAATTCCGCCTGATCAAAATTCTTCTGCCGCTGATACATATCGCCGCGCAGAAACCAGACATACGCCTTGTCGTCGCCCTTATTCGACATCTGCTCGGCCTGGGCAAAGGCGTCTTCGGCATCTTTCCAGCGCTTGGCGCGGGTGAGAATGATACCGAGGCGCAGGTAAACTTCACGATCCTCCGGCTTACCTTTGAGGAATGAGCGAACGTCGGCGACCGCCTTGTCGACATCGCCTTCGTCGGCCAGTTGCGAGTCGAGCACCATCCGCAGATCGCGGTCATCCGGCATCTTCTGCACGGCTTCTTTGGCAACTGCGGTGGCTTGCGACCACTGCTTGGCTTCGCGATAAGTGTCGATGATTTCCTGATAGCCGCTGCGCGCGTTTTCGTCGCCAAGCGAGAGCATCTTGCGGAACGTGTCCACCGCGGCGGGGTAGTTTTCCTGCTCGCGGTAGACCATGCCCAGGCGCTCAATGAAAATCGCGCGATTGTTGCGGTCGGCCTGGCTGGAGGCGACGTCGCTCTTTTCGGTGCGCTTCACCAAATCCTGCAGCAGTTTGATGGCGTCGTCGTAGCGTCCCTGGGCTTGGTACACGGCGGCCATGTTGTAGGGTACATCCATGGTATCGGGGACGAGCGTATCGGCGCGCTTAAGATTTTCGAGGGCCAGATCGTACTTGCCCTGACGGCGGTAGATTTCGGCGATGCGCACGTAGGTTTGCGCGTCTTCAGGATTGGAGTCGGCGATGACCTTGTATTGTTCGAGGGCGGCATCGAACTGGCCGTCGTTCAGCAGATTTTCAGCGAGGCCGCGAATGGCGTCGAGATTGTCGCGATCGAGGACGACGGCGCGGCGGAAAGCTTCAATGGCAGCCTTGTAGTCCTTGCGCTGCTCGTAAGCCGCGCCCAAAGCGCCGTAGAGCTTGGCCGAGCGCGCGGAGTCGGGCACGGAACTCAACACCTGCAGCGCGTGGGCCGAATCACCCTCGTCGGTGTAAAGCATGGCGAGCGTCGTGACTGCCTCTTCGGAGCTGGGATCGAGTTTGATAGCGATCTTGAGCTGCTGCTCTGCCTTGATCAAATCGTTGTTGAGGCGGTAGAGGCGGCCGAGGAGCAGGTGGTCGTCCACGCTGTCGGGCTCGATCTGCACGATCTGTTCGTACTGCTCGATGGCGAGTTTGAGCACGTTATCGGTGCCGCTGCCGGCGGGCATGTCGCCCAGCGAGCGCAGATAAATGCGGCCGAGCAGCTTGTGAGCTTCGAGATTCTTGGGGTCGCGCTTGATGATGTCCTGGGCTTCGAGCACGGCATCGCGGATGCGACCGGTTTTCACGTAGAGCTCAGCCAGGCCGGCGTTCAGGAATTCGGACGAGGGATCAGCGTCGATGGCGAGGCGGTACTCGTCGATGGCTTTGGTGGCTAAATCGCTGCGGCCGTATGCGGTGACCATCTCCTCGTACATGTGCGCCAGCGTGTAGTGGTAGTACGCGGCGCTACGATCGATCTTGTGCGGCGCGGAGCGGGTCGGCTTGGTGTCGGGCGCGGTGGATTCCGGCGCGGTAGAATCGCTGGTTTGTCCGGCAGCCGCGGCTGCGGCGAGTGCCATCATCAAAAAAAGGCGAAAAATTCTGTTCATCTTGGCCTGACTGCGCTCGGGAGCGCGCTTCCGAAACCCTGCTTGTTGGATGCAACGATGCCGGGGGAAAGGTGCCTTTATTCTACCCCGAGGCGAGACGGGATGGGGAAAAACGTGCGCTCAGTCTGGAATGGACCTGCATCGGAAGGACAGGGACCGGCGGGATCGTGAAGTTATGTAAAGGCCGGCTCCCCAGCAGCGGCTGAAACCGGATTTATTTAGTGGCGGAAGTGCCGCACGCCGGTGAAAACCATGGCCAGGCCAAGCCGGTCCGCGGCTTCGATGACTTCCGGATCGCGCTGCGAACCACCGGGCTGAATGACGGCCGTAGCCCCCGCTTTGGCGATCTCCTCAACGCCGTCGGGGAACGGGAAAAATGCGTCGGAGGCGGCGACGGTGCCTTTGAGCGGAAGCTGAGCCTTCATGGCGCCAATTTTGGCGGAGTCGACTCGGCTCATCTGGCCGGCACCCACGCCGACGGTCTGCCCATCGCGGGCATAGACAATCGCATTGGACTTGACGTGTTTGCAGACCTTCCACGCAAACAGCAGGGCGCGCATCTCCTCGCGCGTGGGGGCGCGCCTGCTGACGACTCTCAGATCGGCGTCCTGCAGTGGGCGGTTGTCGGCATCCTGCAAGAGAATGCCGCCGGAAACGTTCTTCAAGGTCCATTTCTGCGGGGATGGCGCAACTTCGACCAGGCGGACGTTCTTCTTCGAGGAAAACTTTGCCTTTGCGGTCTCGTCGAAGCCGGGCGCGGCAATGACTTCGAGGAAAAGTTTGTGCATCTCCTCGGCGGCTTCGGGGTCAATAGGACGATTCACGCCGATTACGCCACCGAAGGCCGAGACAGGATCGCATTCGAGCGCCCGCTTGTAGGCTTCGGCCAGAGTCTTGCCGGTCGCGGCGCCACAGGGATTCGTGTGCTTGATGATGGCGCAGAAGGGCGAATCGTCGGCGGAAGTTTCGTTGAATTCCTGCGCGAGGTCCCAGGCGGCCTGCAGGTCGACAATGTTGTTGTAGGAAAGTTCCTTGCCCTGCAACTGTCGGGCGTTGGCGACTCCGGTGTGTGAGCCATCGGAGTACATGGCGGCCTTCTGGTGAGGATTTTCGCCGTAGCGCAAGTCGAGATTCTTACGGAAAGAAAGACGCAGGATCTGCGGAAAGGCCACGGCCTCCGGTTGCACGTGGAATGTGTCCGCGGAAATACGCTCCAGCGTGGACGCGATGGCGGAATCGTACGCAGCCGTAGTGGCGAAGGCCTTCTGCGCGAGACGCCATTTCGTTTCTTTCGAGAGAGCGCCGCCTTCGCGCTCAAGCTCGGCTGCGATTGCTTCGTAGTCGGCGGGCGAGGTGATGACCGCGACGTCACGAAAATTCTTGGCGGCCGAGCGAATCATGGAGGGACCGCCGATGTCGATGTTCTCGATCAGTTCTTCGAAAGTCACGCCAGGCTTGGCCGCGGTTTTCTCAAAGGCATAGAGATTCACCACGACCATGTCGATGGGCTGAATGCCGTGCTCGGCAACTGCGACGACGTGCTTCGGATCGTCACGGCGATGCAGGATTCCGCCGTGTACTTTTGGATGCAACGTCTTGACGCGGCCGTCGAGCATTTCGGGGAATCCAGTCAGCTCGGAAATGTCTTTGACGGCGATGCCCGAGTCGCGCAAGAGCTTGGCGGTGCCGCCGGTCGAGATGAGTTCAATGCCAAGTGCGGCGAGTCTGCGGGCGAAATCGACGAGTCCGGATTTGTCGGTGACAGAGAGGATGGCGCGCTGGATGAGGGACATGGGGCCTCTGAAAAATTGTGTTGGGATGACCGGAAATTCTATCAGGATCGGCGTTAGTCGCTATCCGGAGGATCGAGGCTACGAAACCGGAGTCTGTTGAGTTCGGCCAACGACTCGCGACTAACAACACAGTACTCCAACGTCCGCCACAGGAATCAGAGAATTTGGGGTTGGATTCTAGCCAACAACCAACGACCAACGTCTAGCGACGGCCCTTACGTCTTCGCCTTGGCCTTCAGCTTGACGTGGCCGTCTGTGAGTTCGACCGAGTACTCCACGCCTTCGCAGTGGTGCTGCTTGCGAATCTCTGCGGTTTTTTTCTGCACGAAAGTGGCGAAGGAATCGATGCCGCCTGAGACTTTCTCTCCCGCCTTCTTCTTGGCTGCGACCAGTGTGTTGTAAAGGCGCTCGACCTGTTCCCGTTCGGTCTGGTCCACGCTATGCAACACGAAGGGCGGCGATGCGCCATCTGCCGCGGGATGGTGCACTCCGTAGGCGTGATGGTGGTGCGGCTTGAGTTCTTCTTCGGTGGTGCGGACTCCCTGAATGGACAGCAGAGCGTCCTGGGGACGGCGGTAGCCCTCCTCGCGGATGCGCGACTTCTTGCGCCACAGGTCGCTGTAGATCGCATAGCGCTGTGCCATTTCGTTGTAGCGATAGCGCTGGGAGAAGTTCATGCGGCCGCCGTCGGAGAACTTGCGCAGCATGGAGAGCACCTTCCACTCAATGTCGGTCGGAGGCCGCTTCGTGGGGTTGCTGAAGTAGATTTCATATTCGATCTTCAGCCGGCGCAGTTGAGTATCGAGAACTGTGAGTTCCTCGTCGGTGGTCACGGACTGTCTCCACGAACAGTTTAGGGAGGAATGCGAGAGGCTGGCAGGTACCTGATGGTCACAGAGGGGAATTGAACTAAAGTGCAGCGGGTTCGGCTTAACCCGTCAGCTATTTCGCGTTCGCCGCCATTTTCTTGACCATGGCGAGAACCAGCTTGCGGTCGCTGTCGTTGAGATTGGTGGCGTAGCGGCGGATCTGGCTAAGGAAACGGACTTCGTCGTCAGAGAGCTGGGGCAGTCCCTTGGAACCGTTGTTGTGGCCGGGTTCGGCGAAGAACTGCGATAAGGGAAGCTCCATGGCCCCGGCGATCTTTGAAAGAGTGTCGAGCGAGGGAATGGTGTGGCCGTTTTCCACACGCGACAGATAGCAACGGAGCAGGCCGGTGCGCTTTTCGATGTCGCCCTGAGACATTCCTTTCTGCAGCCGGTAGTTGCGAATGGTCTCGCCGATATTCATGGTAGGGAGCATTTCAGGATGGGTCATGGTAACCAGATCGGCATCGTCTGGCAAGTGGGAAATTTGTGCCATGCGCGGGACGTTCGTGCCATGCAGGGAAAACCCACGTCGGAGGCGCAGCCGGGGAAGACGGCGCCAATACTTGCACGTTGTATAAGTAACGAATCGGCGGCAATGGGCCGCCCAGCACGGCGTTTCGAGGATGCCAAAAATGACGCCGTCTACTTTTTCAATGTCGCTGCGAGAAAGTCCACCGTGCGCTGCCAGGCATCAGCGGCGTCGGCGGGGCGGTATCCATCTTTATTGTTGGAATTTTCGAAGGCGTGGCCAGCGTCGTCGTAAATCTTGACGTCTATTTTCTTGCTGAGCTGTTTCATTGTCGCTTCGAATTTGTGCACGTCGTCAGGAGTGATGCCGCGATCCTGGCCTCCGAACAATCCGAGGATGGGCGCGTTGACTTTCTTCAAAGCGTCGGTGTCGGTCGCCAGATGGCCGTAGTTGATCACGTCGGCGGCGAGCGTGGGTTCCTGCAGGGCAACATCGAGCGCATAGCCGCCGCCCATGCACCAGCCGATGGCGCCAATGCGGTCCTTCTTCACGTTGGGCTGCGAGGCGAGAAAGTCGAACGCCGCGCCGAGATCGCGTTTGGCGCGGTCCTGCGGCACTCCGCGCATGATCTCGTGCGCTTCGTCAGGCGTTTTGGCGACTTTGCCGCGATAGAGAT
Organism: Candidatus Sulfotelmatobacter sp.; assembly: GCA_030041475.1. Classification (GTDB taxonomy): domain Bacteria; phylum Acidobacteriota; class Terriglobia; order Terriglobales; family Acidobacteriaceae; genus Sulfotelmatobacter. Next base: position 124,533 of record JASHNU010000079.1, on the reverse strand, counting down.
CCACCGCAAGCGCGACGTAACCCTGATCGGCCAGTTTCGAGGCCTGGTCTTTCACCCAATCGTTCAGGCCCCACCATTCGTGAATCACGATAACCGCCGGGAACGGGGCTTTGCCTGACGGAGTGTAGAGAACCGCTTGCACCATTTCATCGCCGCTTTTGTACGAGACAGTTTTGCCGTCGGCGGCGAACGCGGCGCTTGCCAGAAGAATTACTATGCACCACGTCCAGGATCTTTTCATGGTTTTCAACCCTCCTTGACGTATCGAAACAGCAGGACAATCCCGATCACGAAGTCTAATACGACTCCGCGGGCTCCGAAACCGGCCAGCCAACTTTGGGGTTCTCCTATTGCCAGACAGACGACATCTACGGCAACCATGACCAGGAAAACGCTAATGATCCACCTTTCCTTCGTCATAGGTCCAGTTCCATGTAGAGCGCGCCGGCCATCGGATTCGCGCAATACGGCGCGATCTCGCGGAAGCCGAGCCGGCGGTACATGGCGACCGCGTCTTTCATGACCGGCTCAACCGTATCGAGGCGCATGCGCTTATATCCAATGGCGCGGGCTTCGACGATGATGCGGTCGGCGAGGCCGCGTCCCAGTCCTTTCCCGCGAAACCGCGGGCGAAGGTAGAGTCGCTTCATTTCACAAACTTCGTAACCGGCCTGGGCACCGGCGCCGGAATCTAGTTTGTGCAGCGCTACACAGCCGGAAAGTTCCCCGTCGTACTCGGCCAGGAGCAAACGACCTGCAGGAGGCGCGTAGTCGCCGGGAAGGCTTGCGAGTTCCCTGTCGAAATTCTGGAAGCACAGGCTGAAGCCGAGCGACTGCGCGTATTCGAGGAACAGTTCGCGGGCCTGGGCAATCTGCGACGGCGACTCAGCTTGAAGGAAAGTCAAACCTTTTGCCACCGCTGGCACAGAGGACACGGAGGGAACTTTGGGATTCGCATTCATGATTCCTCTGTGATCTCTGTGCCCTCTCTGGTGAAAGGTTTATCCCATCAGCATGCCGCCGTTCACGTTGAGCACGTGGCCGGTGATGTAGGACGCTTCATCCGATGCGAGAAACGCAACTGCGGCTGCGACATCATCCGGCGATCCGACCCTCCCGAGCGGAATCTGCTTAACGGCGGTCTGCTTGAACTCCTCGCCGAGAACCGTCGTCATAGGCGTTTCGATGAAGCCCGGGGCGACTGCGTTACAGGTTATGTTACGCGAGCCGACTTCGCGGGCAATCGCCATAGTAAGGCCGATGAGTCCAGCCTTCGACGCGGCGTAGTTGGCCTGCCCCGCCTGACCCATCTGACCAAAAACGCTCGTGATGTTAATGATGCGTCCCCAGCGCTGTTTGAGCATGGAACTAATGACTTGCTGGACGCAGAGATAAGCGGAGGTGAGATTAGTCTGGAGCACCGCGTCCCAGTCGGCGCGTTTCATGCGCATGACGAGCTGGTCGCGCGTGATACCCGCGTTGTTGACGAGAATGTCGATTTTGCCGAATTGCGCGGTGGCGGCCTTGACGACAGACTTGATTTGCTCTTCGTCGGCCACGTCGAGCGGGAAGGCGGTAGCTTGACCGCCGGCGGCAGTGATTTCGCTAACCAGTTCGTGCAGCTTTTCCTGATTGCGGGCGGCGACGGCGAGCGCCGCTCCGTCTTTAGCTAGACGGAGAGCGCAAGTGCGTCCGATGCCTTGCGAGGCGCCGGTGACGAAGGCGATGTGGCCGGAAAGGGACATAAGGGGCTCCCGGGATGTTCGAGTGCAATGTAGAACGCAAGATTATACTCGGCGGTGAGGCTAAATCCGTCGAGCGGCGCTCGACTTGTCCGGATCAAAGCTCCGGACCCACACGCAACGTGCCGAAACTTGCATTGCTAATTCACAAGGCCGGCGATTAACATTCCAACACTCATGGCTCAAAATGCGGCGAATGAAGTTATCGTGATGCCCGAAACCTCCAACAAGAATTCAGCGAGCGTAGTGCCCATTTCCGGCGGGTCCGGGCACCGTTCGCCGCAGCGGGCCTGGGCGGAAAAACCGGGGGCAGACAATGCTGCTCCAGCGGCGAACCCCACGCCCGACGCGGCGTCCGCGTCGGCCGCTGAACCTTCTACCGAAGTCTTTGCCGTTTTCGGCGTGGAGCCGGAGATTCAGGCTTACGCGATGGCGAAGTATTCGCGGTCGGCGCTGTCGATGAAAGAGTCGCTGCGCGAGATCAGTTCGCAGAAGGCGGAGAAGTTCCTCAACACTTTTTATTTCCAGTACGGGCATCGTTCGATTGCCGACCTGGCGCACATTGCGCTGGCGGTCGAGCGGCTTTCGATTCTGGCAGCGATCGAGCTGGCCGACGAGCAGCGCTGGGACGGGCAGGAGCGCTCGACGCGCTATCAGGACTTCAAAAAGAGCGGGTATTACACGCCGGACTTTGGCGCCGACGACGAAGCCCGCAGGCTCTATCGCGAGACGATGGATTTTCTCTTCGCTGAGTACGAATCGCTCTCGGCGGTGATGACCGATTACCTGATCAGCATTACGCCCAAGCCCGCCGATATGAAGCAGGAGACGTACGAGCGCACGCTGAAGGCGCGGGCATTCGACATCACCCGCTACCTGCTGCCGCTGGCCACGAATACTTCTTTGGGCGAGATCGTGAACGCGCGAACTTTGGAAATGCAGGTCGCCCATCTGCTCTCGCATACGCACAAAGAAGTGCGCGTGCTGGGCGAATCGTTGAAGAAGGCGGCGACAGGACCGGCCTACAACGTGAATGCCGATTCCCTGCGCGCGCTGGTGGAGCAGATTCGCGCGGCGAATCCGGAGCTGGGTGCGCGGGCGGAGCAGGAATTGCTACGCGAGGTCCGCGTGGCGCCGACGCTGGTGAAATATGCCGATCCGAACGAGTATGAGATGGCCACGCGGCGCGAGTTGCGGCAGGCGGCACGCGAGCTGATGCGGCACGAGCAGTTGGCGCCGTCGAAAGCGATTGTGGACCTGCTCGACGACGAGCCGCTGGAAGTGGAAATTGCGACCACGCTGCTCTACGAGCACAGCCATTATTCCTACCGGCAGATTCGGCAGGCGGTGCAGGTGGCGGGCGAGCGGCGGCGGCGCGAAATTATCGACCTGGGCCTGCGGCATCGCGGCAAGCACGATGAAATGTTGCGCGCTTTCCGCGCCGGGCAGCAGTTCCGCTTCGACATTCTCATGGACACAGGCGGATTCCGCGACATGCACCGTCATCGGCGCTGCATTCAGGTCATGCAGCAGTCGACCACGCAGCACGGATACGAGATGCTGATGGACCTGGAAGATGCCGGCATGCGTCCCCGGTTTGAGGCGGCGATGCGCCGGGCACAGGCGACGGTGGAGAATCTGGCTGCTCGCAAGGCCGCCGAAGCAGAAGAAAATTCGCAATACGCCATTCCGCTGGCGTTCAAAAAGCGGGCGCTGTTCAAGATGGACTTCGCCGAGGCCGTTTACATCGCGGAGTTGCGCACCACCCCGGCGGGGCATGTCTCCTATCGCAGCGTGGCCTATGCGATGTATGAGGCCGTGGCCCGGAAGTATCCGGCGTTGGCCAAGTATTTCCGCGTTCACGATGTGACCGCGCCAGTGGATTTGCTGCAAAGGTAGAGTGTGGCGCGCGCACTCCTGCCCGCGAGATGCGGGCGGGACTGCAGAACCGAGGATGACCGATCTAGGACCCTTCCTCTAGGAGGTGCGCGAAGATCTTGTCGGGTTGTGGCGCGATGCCGCCTTGCCTTGATTCAGCGTCACGAATGCTCGCGAGCAGTTCCCACTGATTCTTGAATGCCGCTGCGTCCTCGACCTTGAATCTCAAGCGCGTGAGGAGTTGAGCCCTCTCTTTGGGTGCAATGTCGGCTCCGAGAATGGCCTTGAACAGATAGTCGAAAAACCAGCCATCCCTCTCGCGTTCGATCCAGGCGTCAAGGAACTCACGTTGGTGAGGCGGCGAAAGAACCGAAACCAATTGCCTAGCCTGAAACCCTCCGATCTTACCGTCGCTCATCTGCTTGGCGATATCCGGCCACGCCCTTTCCTCGTCGATAGCCGCCAGGACCGTCAGCGGGATCTCGCTCCAGTCGAGCAGTAACAGTTCAGCACTGTGGAGCTTTTGCACCGTAGCGTACGCTACGTCCTTCGGGATGTCCTTCAGCATTTCTTGAACCTGATGTGGGCGAATTGGCTGAGAGATTTGGCCGCAGACTTGTAGCCTCAGATCAGCGGGATACCTGGCGATCGCCGCCGCTGCCGTGTCGGCAGAGGGGCGAAAGGTCGAGGCTCTCCCGCTCCCGCCGTAGAGGCAGCCCGCTACGAATGGCAGGGAGCTGGGATGCGCAATCTCTCCAAGGGCAGTTACTGCCGAATTGCGGATGTCGCGCCTCGTGTGCCCGGTGAGCTGATGAAGCGCATCCAGCGCTTCCTCGCGCAATTGCATCGCCAGAATGATCCCGCGCTGTCTGTGGGCTTCGTTTGAGCTTTTCAGCAGCTTCACCATCGCTGGGACGTTAGCGCTTTCCATCGGGCGAACACCTTTTGTGGTCGCCAGAATCCACCCGAAGGCGATCGATAGCTCTTCAATCGCGTCTTCAAGAACCGCGAATCGGTCTGGTGGCTCGTGTGCCGTCATTCTGTTAAAAATGGCATCCAACGGGGCAAACGCTTCATTGATTTTCGATAGGGCCGGCGAACCGTTCCGGACGGGGGGAAAGCCTGCAAGAAGCTCGTACAAAATGTAGCCGAGCGCGCATATGTCAGCGCGGTGGTCTACCTCGGTTGCCCGTCCGAACCGCTGCTCCGGGGCATAGTAATCGCGGTTCAGCAGGCGCTCGCTCTCCATGGTCTTCACCCCTCCCGATGCGAACTCTGGATTGACGTGGGCGATTCCGAGATCGGCCACCCAGGGCGTGCCGTCTCTGCTTATCAAGATGTTCTCGGGTTTGAGGTTACGGTGAAAAACGCCGTTCGAGTGGAGGCAGGCCACGCCGAGCGCAGCGCGAAGGAAGATCCTCATCCTCTGCTCGATTTTGGCGGGATCGTTGCCGTGAGAATCGGTGAAATCGCGTAGAGTTTTGGTAGCCCGTGGCATCACGTAGAAAGGAAGGGAGTAGGCGCCAATCTGTAGCCTGCCGGAATCGAGCGACTTAACCACGTTCGGATGGCGGATTGTAGTCGTCAGCTTAATCTCGCTCTCGAAGCGCGCTATTGCTCTCTCATCCAGCTCGCGCTTCTCGGGCGGGAGATACAGTTTCACGACGCATTCTTTCCCGTCCTCGCTTTTGCAAAGCAGGGCTGCGCCATTGCCGCCCTCACCGAGAGGCTTAATGACGGTCAGGAGCTGGCCACCGGACCGTATACCGTTTGTTTTGACCTGCTTGATTACACGATCTCGATCCACAACCACCTCGTCCCAACGAAGTTGGTCTGATTATAGATGTTCCGCGACGTCGAGGCCCCCGCCCGTTGCCCATTTCGGGACGTTTTCCACCGCAATCTGCGAAATTCGCCTTTTCTTCGCTTTCATTTCACGCTATAATCCGGCCAGACTTAGAAAGCACTTATTCTCAGCGCTCTTAGACAGAGCCAGTCTTACCAAGGAGCCACCATGGCGGACGAGCGGGGCAAGGCGATTGACCTGGCGGTATCGCAAATCGAAAAACAATTCGGCAAGGGTTCGATCATGCGGCTGGGGTCGAAGGAAGCGATCGTGCCGATTTCGGTCATTTCGACCGGGTCGATCTCGTTCGACGCCGCGCTGGGCGTGGGCGGATTTCCGCGCGGGCGCGTGGTGGAAGTGTTCGGGCCGGAGTCGTCGGGCAAAACGACGATCACGCTGCAGGTGATTGCCGAAGCGCAGAAGGCGGGCGGCATGGCCGCATTTGTGGACGCCGAGCACGCGCTCGATCCTTCGTATGCGAAAAAACTCGGCGTGGAAGTGGACAATCTGCTGGTCTCGCAGCCGGACTACGGCGAGCAGGCGCTCGAGATCACGGAAAAGCTGGTGCAGTCGAATGCCATTGATGTGCTGGTGGTCGATTCCGTGGCGGCGCTGGTGCCCAAGGCCGAACTCGATGGCGAAATGGGCGACAGCCACATGGGCTTGCAGGCGCGGCTGATGTCGCAGGCGCTGCGCAAGCTGACGGGAACGGTTTCGAAGTCGCGGACCTGCCTGATCTTCATCAACCAGATTCGCGAAAAAATCGGCGTGATGTTCGGCAACCCGGAGACGACCACCGGCGGTCGCGCGCTCAAATTTTATTCGTCAGTGCGCATCGATATTCGCCGCATTGCGGCAATTAAGGAAGGCGAGATGGTCACCGGCTCGCGCACCCGCGTGAAAGTTGTGAAGAACAAAGTTGCGGCGCCGTTCCGCGAGGCCGAGTTCGACATTCTTTATGGCGAAGGCATTTCGCGCGAGGGTGACCTGATCGATCTGGCGGTGAACAACAACATCATCGAGAAATCGGGTTCGTGGTTCAGCTATAAAGGCGAGCGCATTGGCCAGGGACGCGAGAATGCCCGCCAGTTCCTGAAAGACAACAAGGACGTCATGACGAAGCTGGAGGCCGAAGTGCGCAAGGCCTTGGGGCTGACCACAGCGCAACCTGCACCGGCACCGGCGGCAGCGCAGGCAGCACCCGCGGGGAAAGTTGCTACCATGCCCGATGCGCCGGTGAAGGCGCCGATTGTCGCGGCGAGACGCTGATTTCATCGTTCGATGCTCGTGTGGGTGCAGGTCTTCGACCCGCACCGGCCGGATCGGAGACCCGGCCCCACACGCTCCTTAACGTTGCCATCCCTGCTCCTGCCCGCATAGAATCTCCTATTGCTTCAAGCTGGCTCGCGGCATGCGAGCCTTCGGTCTTCCTGTGAGGACGATTGAACAAGGGCATCGCCATTTATCCTGGTTCGTTCGACCCGCCCACCAACGGGCACCTCGACCTGATTCAGCGAGGTGCCAAGATCTTCGAAGAGCTGGTGGTTGCGATTCTGCGCAATTCGGAGAAGAGCCCGATGTTCAGCGTGGCTGAGCGGGCGGAGATGCTGCGGCAGCTGACGGCTGAGCTGAGCAACGTCCGCATCGATACCTTCGATGGATTGATGGTGGAGTATGCAAAGTCAATTGGCGCCATGTGCGTACTGCGTGGGATTCGCGCCATCAGCGACTATGAATATGAGCTGCAGATGGCGCTGATGAACCGCAAGCTCGAGCCCACGCTCGAAACCGTCTTCATGATGCCCGCCGACAAGTATTCGTATGTAAGCTCGCGCCTGGTGCGGGAGGTGGCACAAGCGGGTGGGCCCGTCAAGGGACTTGTGCCTGAAGTTGTCGAGCAGAAACTGCGTGAGAAGCTCGATCCGGCGTACAAGCTGCAGGAACCGACGCTGATCGAAGTCCCCAAACGAAGGAAGAAGAAGGCATGACCCCGACGGAAACCATGGAAGCCGTGAAACTTTCGGACCGGATCAATCGCATCGAACCTTCGGCCACGATGGCAGTAGTGGCCGAGGCTGACAAGCTGCGCTCGCAAGGGATCGACGTGGTCGATTTCGGAGCTGGCGAGCCTCACTTCGCCACTCCGCAGCACATCAAAGACGCTGGCATTGGCGCGATTCACGCCAACTTCACCAAGTACACTGCCGTGCCCGGGACGGCGGAATTGCGCGACGCGATTGTGCACCGGCATAACGTGGACTTCGATTCCGACTATCGGCGCGAAGAGGCGATCGCGGCCACGGGCGGCAAGAACGCACTCTTCAATGCCATTCAGGTTTTGGTAGATCACGGCGACGAGGTGATTCTCCCCGTCCCGTACTGGGTTTCGTTCAAGGACATTGTTCGTTACGCGGGCGGGAATTGCGTTCTGCTGGAAACGGACGAGGGGCAAGGCTTCCGTGTTACGGCAGAAATGGTGGCGAGGCTGATTACGCCGCGGACCAAGGTGATCATTCTAAATTCGCCCTCGAACCCGTCGGGAGCGGTGATGAACGCCGATGATATGACCGAGGTCGTGCGACTGGCGCACCAGCGCGGCATCTGGGTGCTCTCCGACGAGTGTTACGTGTACCTGAATTACACCGGCAAGAAATTTTCCGTGGGAGCGCTGCGCGAATATAAGGAGCGCATGGTGGTGCTGGGATCGCTCTCGAAGACTTATGCCATGACGGGATGGCGCCTTGGATATGCGCTGGCCCCGGTGCCGGTCATCAGTGCCATGGCGAAGCTGCAGAGCCAGTCGACGTCGAATCCTACGTCGATTGTGCAGAAGGCCGCGGTGGCTGCGCTGAAGGGGCCGCAGGATTGTGTGGAAAACATGCGGCGCGAATATATCGAGCTGCGCGATCACGTGGTGAAAGGGTTGCGGTCGATTCCGGGAGTAACTTGCACCATGCCGGAGGGAGCATTCTATGCTTACCCCAACGTTTCGTCGTTCCTGGGCCGAAGCGGGCTGAAGTCGGCGTCAGACGTGGCCGGGCGGCTGTTGCGGGAAGCCCATGTCGCGACCGTGCCGGGCGAAGGATTCGGCACGGGCGATCACATCCGCGTTTCTTATGCAACGTCGAAGGCGGAACTGGATCGCGGTGTGGAACGCATGCGCAAATTTTTCGGTGCGCTGTAAATCACTTTGGCGACTGACCCTGGGGGAGATGATGAGGTTCGGCGAAGGCCGTTCCGTTTGCGAGCGGTCTTTTTTGTTGGCGAAGATGCGTGGCCAAGGCTGACTCATGCACGTGCCACATGGAAAATCTCTATCCATTGCTGATGCTTCCGGCATTTGACCCGCGGCCGTGGGGCACCGTGGATCTTTCGCCGATCTATCCCAATCACAAATTCGCGGAGAAGATCGGTGAATCGTGGCTGACTGGCGACGATTGTAAAGTTGCGAACGGCCCCCTGAGCGGAAAGACTCTGGCGCAACTCAGTGCCGAATATCAGCGTGAACTTGTGGGTGAGGCCGCGCGCGACCCTAAGCGGTTTCCGTTGCTGCTGAAGTTTCTTTTCCCGCACGAGAAACTTTCCGTTCAGGTTCATCCCGATGATGCGCAGGCCGCGCGCGTCGGAGAGCCTTGGGGCAAGACCGAATGCTGGTATGTGGCGCATGCTAAGCCGGGGGCGCAGATTGCCTTGGGGCTGAAGCGGGGCGTGACCGTGCAGCAGCTTGAGGCGTCTATTCATCAGAAGACGGCCGAGGACCTGCTCAACTGGGTAAATGTGTATGCCGGCGACATGATTTATGTTGCAGGCGGGACGGTGCACACTCTGGGGCCGGGGTCGGTGATCGTCGAGACGCAGCAGCAGTCCGACACCACCTATCGCCTGTATGATTACGGGCGTCCGCGCGAGCTGCATCTGAAGCACGGCATGGCCGCGGTGAAGGAGAAAGTGAAATCGGGGAAGGTGGTGCGGCCGGCGCCGACCGAGTTGCACGGCAGCAAGAACCGGCATGCGCCGTTGATCGCGGCTCCTTATTTTGTGGTGGATATGTTCGAGGCGAAGAGTCCGCTCAAAGTTGCGACCCGCGACGACTTGGGAAAACGTTCCGTGCAGATTCTCGTTGCGGTCGAGGGTTGCGGCGTGATTGAGGCGCCGGGCGCCGACCCTGTCACCCTGGCGAAGGGCGACGCAGTTGTAATTCCGGCGTGCGTCGGCGAAGTCAGCGTGCGTCCGCAATGGACAATCGAGTTTCTGCGAGCTTACGTGCCAGGGAAGAAGCTGCCGGAGCCGGAAACGAGAATGTGAGCGATCGCAGATCTCGGATCTCGGATTTCTCGTGACTAAGAATTCGAATTTTTATCCCGTGATTCTCGCCGGCGGGCGTGGTACGCGCTTCTGGCCGCTGAGCCGGAAGAAGCGCGCCAAGCAATTGCTGGCGCTCGACGGAAAGCGGACGATGATTCAGCAGACGGTGCGGCGCCTGCTGCCACTCGCTCCTGCAAAGAGGCTGTGGATCATCACGAATGAAGATTTGCGGCCGGCGATCCTGAAGCAGCTGCCGAAGCTAGAAAAGTCGCAAGTGGTGGCCGAGCCGGTCGGGCGAAACACGGCGCCGGCCATTGGACTGGCGGCGTTCTTGCTGTTGCGCGAGAATCCCGACGCGGTGATCGGAATGTTTCCCTCCGATCATGTCATCGCCGACGAGAGCCGCTACCGCGAGGCGCTGCGGCGGGGGATCGAGATCGCGGCGGCAGGGGCGAATATTGTCGTGCTGGGAATTCGTCCGAATCGCCCGGAAACCGGCTACGGATACATCGAAGCCGGCAGTACGTTGACGGACGGCTTGTTGCGGGTGCGCCGGTTTACGGAGAAACCCGACGCCGACAAGGCCGCTGAATTCGTGGCCGCGGGCAATTATTTCTGGAATAGCGGGATGTTCTTGTGGAGTGCGCGCACGCTGGCCGACGCGTTGCGCGAACATCTGCCGAAAACTGCGCCCCTGCTGGAAGAAATCGCGTCCGCTTTTGGCACGCGCAAATTTGTCACGGTGTTTCGCAAGCTGTATCCGAGATGCGAGAACATCAGTGTGGATTATGCGGTGCTCGAGCCGCGATCGGCAAAGGGCGAGCAGGCGGGCAACATCTTTTGCCTGCCGGCGGATTTTGGATGGAACGACTTGGGTTCCTGGACGGCTCTGCACGAGCATCTGGTAGCCAGGAGCAATCAGCGGGAAGGCAATCTGGTGGCGGGTTCCGGAGCTTTCCTCTTAAATGCCCGCGGCAACTTCGTTCATGCGCCGGGAAAATTTGTGGCCGCAGTGGGGGTGAGCGAGTTGGTAGTAGTGGAAACGCCCGATGCGCTGCTGATCACGACCCGGCAACATGCGCAGGACGTGGGCAAGGTTGTGAAGTATCTGGACGAAAAGAAGCTGCACAAACTGACTTAAAGATTCATGGCGCAAGAGATCAAATTTGGAACCGACGGCTGGCGCGGGATCATCGCTGATGACTTTACCTTTGACAACGTGCGGCGCGTAGCAGGCGCGATCGCCGCTTACGTTTTGAAGCACGAAGATCCGCTGCGCGGCGTGGTGGTGGGATATGACGCACGCTTTGCGTCCCCACGTGCGGCGCAGGTGGTGGCGGAAGTGATCGCCGCGGCGGGAGTTCCGATGAAGCTCGCCAACGACTACACACCCACGCCGGCAGTTTCCTATGCGGTGAAGCAGCAGGGGGCCGCAGGCGGAGTGATGGTCACGTCAAGCCACAATCCGTGGAATTGGAATGGCGTGAAATACAAAGGCAAATTCGGCGGGTCGGCCACGCCGGCGATCATGAAAAAGATTGAAGAAGAACTTGCAGCAGGCGCGATGCCGAAAGGCGAGAAAGCCGAAATTGAGGAAGTTGACCTCAAGAAGCCGTACATTGCTGCGGTGTGCGCCTTTGCCGACATGGATCTGATCGCGCGGACGAAATTCAAATTCACGGTCGACGCCATGTACGGTTCCGGGCGCGGCGTTCTGACCGGGATATTTGCCGATCGCGGAGTGCAGTATGTTGCGATCCGCCAGGAACTCAATCCGCTGTTTCCCGGGATCAATCCCGAGCCGATCGAACCGCACATTGCGATGCTGCAGGAAACGGTGGTGCGCGAAAAGTGCGATGCAGGACTGGCGACCGACGGCGATGCCGACCGCATCGGAGCGGTCGCCGAAGATGGCAGCTTCGTCGACTCGCACAAAATTTTCTGCGTGCTGCTGCGCTGGCTTCTCGAGCGCAAGAAATGGACGGGCGAGGTTGCACGGGCGTTTAACACCACGCGTATGATCGACCGCATTGCGGCCAAGCACGGCCGCAAGCTGCACGAGACCAGCATCGGCTTCAAGTACATTGCAGATCTGATGATGGATCGGGAAATTCTGATCGGCGGAGAAGAATCCGGCGGAATCGGTTATTCGCGGTTTCTGCCCGAGCGTGACGGTGTGCTCAATTGCCTGCTGCTCGCCAACGTGATGGCCGACGAAGGCAAGCCGCTCGGCCAGCTGGTGGCTGACCTGCAGCGCGACTTTGGCCCACACTATTATGGGCGCCGCGACCTGCACATTCCCGAGGACGTGAAGCTGCAGGCAATCCAGCGCGCCCGCGCTGAAAATACGCAGACGTTGGGCCGCTACCGCGTGCTGAAAAAAGAGCACATGGATGGCGTGAAATTTTTCGTTGACGCTCCGACCGACGGCAACGGGGCCGAAGCCTGGGTTTTATTTCGTGCATCGGGCACAGAGCCGTTGCTGCGACTCTACGTTGAAGCTTCGTCGCCTGAACTCGTCAAGGAATTGCTGGAAGCGGGCGAGAACTTTGTCAGAACCGGCGGCTAGCCCGGTCCCGCCGAAAATCGCGGTGAAATTCATCCTCGGCGAATGCGATACTTCTAATACGCATCCAGTAGTTAGGGACCAAGAAACTTGATAGCAGGCGTTCACACTTCGGTTCAGGCCGATTCGCCGGAAGCACACCGCTACAACCGTGTGCGACGTTGGCTCGGCATTGCCGACTTTATTGTTGGCCTCGTCTTTCTGCTCGTCCTGTTGCTTGCGGGGTGGTCCGGCTGGCTGCGCGATCTGGCGTACCGCGTGGGACTGGGAAATTATTCCTTGTCCCTTTTCATGTATCTGTTGCTCTTGCTGGTGATCAGCAAGGTCCTGACCGTAGGTTTGGATTTCTACGGATTTCGCCTGGAACGCGCGTACAAACTCTCCAATCAGAAATTCCGCTCGTGGATGTGGGATGAGGTCAAGGGCTTTCTGGTCGGACTGGTGATTGGAGCGATCGTGGTGGAATTGCTCTATTTCACCATGCGACACTGGCCGCAGAACTGGTGGCTGCTGGCGTGGGCGCTGTTTATGGTGTTGTTTGTGGTGCTGGCGCAACTGGCTCCGGTCGTGCTTTTCCCAATCTTTTATAAGTTCGAGCCGCTTGACGATGAAGAGTTACGGCGGCGGCTGGTCGTGCTGGGCGAGCGCGCGGGAACGCGTGTGCGCGGTGTTTACCGCTGGAGGCTCTCCGAAAAGAGCAAGAAAGCAAACGCGGCGCTTACAGGGCTGGGCGCGACGCGGCGCATTATTCTGGCCGACACGCTGCTCGACAACTACACGGCAGATGAGATCGAGGCGGTGCTGGCGCACGAACTCGGACACCAGGTGCACCGCCACATTCTGAAAAGCATTTTCGTGCAGGCCGCGATCACGTTGCTCGGTTTCTGGGCGGCGAACTGGGCGCTGCACTACGCTCTCGACCATCACATGTTCGAGTTCGTGCAGATTTCCGACTTCGCCAACTTGCCGCTTCTGGCGCTGGTTTCCGTCGTACTTTCCTTTCTGCTGATGCCGGCCCTCAACGCGTACTCGCGCTTCAACGAGCGGCAGGCGGACCGTTACGCCTTCGAATCGATTGCCAGCGTCGAGCCGTTCATTTCTTCGATGAACAAACTGGCGGAGCAAAACCTGGCGGAGCGGACGCCCTCGAAGTGGGTGGAGTGGTTCTTCCATTCGCACCCGTCCATTTCCCGGCGGTTAGCGGCAGCGGAGGAGTGGGGACGCGAGCAGAAGATGCATTCCCACACGTGACGCTAGCGTCGGCGTGATCAGCCGCGTTTCAAGAGCTCCGCCGCGCGCTGCAGGTCTTCTTCCGTATCTACACCCACGCTGTCATAGGGCGTTTCACCTACGAAGATCGAGATCCCGTTCTCCAGAAAGCGCAACTGCTCGAGTCGCTCGCTTTTTTCCAAAGCTGACTCGGGCAGAATCACAAACTTGTCGAGCGCGGCCTTGCGATAGGCGTACAGCCCCAGATGCTTGAAGTAAGTAGGCCGCGTGCCGTCACGATCAAAAGGGATGGTGGCGCGCGAAAAATACAAGGCGCATCCGGTGAGATCGGTTACAACCTTGACTGCGTTCGGATTGTCAATGTCTTCCTCGGCGGCGCGTGTCATCACTGTACCCACTTGCGCCGCGGGATTCTCCATCACGCTCAGCAAGGTTGCGATGTGCTCCGGGCGAGTCATGGGCTCGTCACCCTGAACATTGATGTAGATATCGGCTTTTTCGCGGCCCGACACTTCGTGCACGCGTTCGGTGCCGCTCCGATGAGCCGACGAAGTCATCAGCGCCTTCCAGTTGTGCTGGCGGCAAATCTCGAGAATTTCTTCGGAGTCGGTGGCGACGATCACATCCGCGAGCAAAGGCGACGAGCGCACGGCCTCGTAGACAACGCCGATCAGCGGCCTGCCCGCGATTTCCCGCAGCAACTTTCGAGACAGGCGGGTGGAAGCGAGGCGGGCAGGAATGACGCCAATGGCCTTCATCGTTTACGTTTCTTCGACCGGCGTTTCTTTGGCCATTGTCGTTTTGAAGACCGGGTTTTCTTCGGTGACGGTTTTGACTTGCGCGGCTTTGTTTTGAGGTTGAAAGCAGTCGGGTGCCGAGGCTGATACAGGCCAATCTCGCCACCGCTGGGCAGCGGAATCGTCGTTTTTATTCCCCATTGTGCTTCCGCAACTTCGGAACACTCGACGTTCTTTTTCCTGAGCGAAGCGATCTGCGATTGGAGGTCGTCGCACATCAGGTAGAGTTCCCCGCCGAGCAGACGATGACCGCTGTGATCCAGCGAAAACTCACCCTCCAGCGGGTGAATTGCGGCTTCCGCGGGAGGCATTTGGAAAATCAGCCAGCCTGCCCCCACATCGATGTGACGCAAGCCGAGGACATCGCGAAAGACAGCCCGGTCGGCCTCGGCATTCTTGCTGTAGAGAAGGAAGTGTGTGCCGGTAATCATGAGGCAGAGTATATCCGCAGTGCCGACTGCAGCGTTGACCTATTTGGCAGCGCCTCTTAATATTGAAAATTGGGCGGAAGGCTCCGACGGGTTTGTCGCCTGCCTGCAGCAAGAAGTCCTTTCGTGCATTCTCCCCGATGTGCACCGTGGCGGTGTAGCTCAGGTGGTTAGAGCGACGGTCTCATAATCCGTAGGTCGTTGGTTCGAGTCCAACCGCCGCCACCAACTCGCAAATCATCACCCGTTACCTTCGCGTGGACCGTCGTCGGCTATCCATGGCCTTTCCAGTGTTATCTTGGTGGGGTCCGGAGCGCCGAGGCGCGCCAAATCCATTCATGGACGTTCTCAAGAGTCTCTTCGAGCAGCATTTTCGCGTCCCTGTAGAACGCGTGCAGCCATTGCAGGGACAGCTTGGCGGCTCGGGGCGGAAGATCATTCGTCTGAGCGCGGGAAGAGTGAGCGCGATCGGGATTTTGTATGACGTACGAGAAGAGAACGCCGCTTTTCTCGAATTCACGCGGCACTTTCGTCGGCACGGCCTGCCCGTTCCCGAAATTTACGCCGAAGACCTGGATCACGGAGCTTATCTCGAGGAAGATCTGGGCAACACGTCGCTGTTTGAGTTCCTTTCGCAAAATCGAAGGGGCAGCAACATTCTTCCATCGGCCGTGGAAGCTTATCGACGGGTAGTCTCCGTTTTGCCGCGTTTTCAGGTCCAGGCTGGCCGCGACCTGAATTACAAAGTGTGCTATCCGCGGGGCAGTTTCGACCGGCAGTCGATCGCGTGGGACCTGAACTATTTCAAGTATTACTTTCTCCGGTTGGCGGGCATTTCGTTCAACGAACAGGCACTCGAAGACGACTTCAGCAGCCTGACGGAATTTCTTCTGAGCGCCGACCACGACTATTTTCTGTATCGCGATTTCCAGTCGCGCAACGTCATGCTGCGCGACGAGCAGCCCTACTTCCTCGATTACCAGGGCGGACGCAAGGGCGCGCTGCAGTACGACATTGCCTCACTGTTGTACGACGCCAAAGCCGACTTGCCGCCGGAGTTGCGCCAGCAGCTGCTCGATCACTATCTCGATACGTTGGCGGGATTCATCAATCTCAACGGCGATGCGTTCATGAGGTACTACTACGGGTACGTTTATATCCGCATCATGCAGGCGCTGGGTGCGTACGGATTCCGCGGGTTTTACGAGCGTAAGCCGCACTTTCTGCAGAGCGTGCCGTACGCGTTGAAAAATCTACGCTGGATGCAGCACAACGTGACGCTGCCGATCGCACTGCCTACGCTGCTGGACGCGTTCCACAGCATGCTGGCCTCGGAGAAATTGCAGGGGCTGGCTGCCGAAATCGACAATCTGGTGGTGCGGATTCTGAGTTTTTCGTTTCACCGCGGCCTGCCCACGGATGACAGCGGCAATGGGGGCGGATTCGTTTTTGATGGGCGCAGCCTGCCGAATCCCGGGCGCGAAGAGCGTTTCAAGACTCTGACGGGCAAGGACGCTCCGGTCATCGACTATTTGAATCAGCAGGAGAGCGTGCACCAATTTCTGGCCAGCGTTATGTCGCTGGTGGATGCGAGCGTGAACAACTATACGCGGCGCGGCTTCAAGCATTTGATGGTGTCGTTTGGATGCACCGGCGGACAGCACCGGTCGGTCTATCTGGCGGAGCAACTGGCGAAGCATTTACGCGGGCGAGGTGGTATCGAGGTGGTGGTGCGGCATCGCGAGCTGGAAAAACTGGAATCGGAGAACGCTACGGCGAAGAAGGCAGCGCCCTGACCGGCCAGAATATGAAAGCCATGATATGAAGACCATCCTATGAAGGCCATGATTCTGGCCGCGGGCCTGGGCACGCGGCTGCGTCCTCTGACCAACGATCGTCCCAAGGCGCTGGTGGAAGTCGCGGGACGGACCCTGCTCGAAATCACCCTCACACGTCTGCGCGGGTTTGGTATTCGTGAAGTGATCGTCAATATGCATCACTTTGCCGACATGCTGATCGAGTATCTGAAAAAGCACGGCAACTTCGGCATGCGAATCGAAGTCTCGCGGGAAGAGATTTTGCTCGACACTGGCGGTGGGCTGAAGAAGGCGGCGTGGTTCTTCCTGGAAAACCCGGGCGACGCGGACGAGCCGTTCATTCTGCACAATGTCGACGTCATCAGCACGATCGATCTTGCGCTCATGGTGCAAGCCCATCGGGAGAAAAAGGCTTTGGCCACGCTTGCTGTACAGGACCGTGAGACATCGCGTTACCTGTTGTTTGACGAGAAAGACCAACTCTGCGGGCGCAGGGCGGGCCGCGATGGCGCGCTGGAAATGGCGCGACCCGCGCGGGAAACGCAGGCGCTGGCATTCTCCGGCGTGCATGTGATTTCTCGGAAGCTTCTTTCGATGATGACGGAACAAGGCGCGTTCTCGATTATTTCCTGTTATTTACGCTTGGCCGGTCAGGATGAGAAAATTCTCGCGTTCCGCGCCGACGAATATTACTGGCGCGACCTGGGCAAGCCGGAGAATGTTACGCACGCCGAGCGGGATGCGGCACGCGGCGTCGTTTGCCATTAGGCCGCTTCGCTCCTCCTGCAATTCTCTCGTCTGACGGTAGTGTCCGAGAAGTGCGTGTAAGGAAAAACAGCGGACGCTTGAGTTCCCAGCTTCGTTTTTCCTTGCGCCGCACCTTAAGTGCCTGAGAGGATGGCTCGCATCACGTACCGCTTGCGAGGAGAAACCCCATGATAGATGAAAACATGCCAGTGCGTTCCGCAGCGCTAAGAGTGGCCACCCTGCTGTGTGTTGTGGGCATCCTAGACGGCGCGGCTGCCTTTCTCCTCCCCAACCCAAGGATTTGGTGCGGAGCCGTCATCCCCTCACTCATGCTCTTTACCCCATTTGTAGTCTGGCGCTGGAATAGCAAGTAGACGCCACTCCGGCATCCCGCGATCTCCCGCCATCTCCCACCCACCATCAACGCGCATTTCAGACACTGCCCGTCCCACTTTCCACTTGCGACTTGTCGCAGGCTTAGGTACTATCTGTGCACCTGTTGACACGGCTATGACCAACCGGGATCTACACCGAATTAGCCTTAGAACCTGTGGCGTACGGGTCACGGTACCCGTGCCGGTGTGGAGGGACCCGGTGGGCTGAGAGACAGAGAAATCCGAAAGGCTCCCGAAAATCCCGCCCCGCCAGAGACGCTGGCTCGGTGGGTTTTGTTTTTTGGACGATCAGTTTGCAGAAACGTGAGAGGCCCTATGAGCGACAAGAATACTGGCGCGGCAAAAATGACTGGAGCGGGCATTTTGTGGGAATGCCTGGAGCGCGAGGGCGTGAAGCACGTGTTCGGTTATCCCGGCGGAGCGATTCTTCCGGCGTACGACGCGCTCAAGCACAGCAAGATTCATCACGTGCTGGTGCGCCACGAGCAGGGCGCAACGCACATGGCCGACGGCTACGCCCGCGCCAGCGGGCAGGTCGGAGTCGCGGTGGCTACGTCGGGTCCGGGCGCAACTAACATGGTCACCGGCATTGCCACGGCCATGCTCGATTCGTCGCCGATCGTATGCATCACGGGTCAGGTCGGCAGCAAGCTGATCGGGTCGGATGCATTTCAGGAGACCGACATCACGGGCGTCACGCTTCCCATCACCAAGCACAATTACCTGGTGACGCATGCCAGTGAAGTCGCGCGCACGATTCGCGAGGCGTTTTACGTGGCGCGATCGGGGCGGCCGGGGCCGGTATTAGTGGATATCACAAAAGACGCACAGCAGACTACGTGCGACTTTGATTGGGAGGCGGCCAAGCCGCAACTGCCAGGGTATCGTCCGGATTTGTCGCCCGAGCCGAAAGAGTACGAGCAGGCACTCGAACTGATCCACAATGCCAAGCGGCCGGTCATTCTTGCCGGACACGGGATCGTGATTTCGGGAGCGATGAACGAGGTGCGCGAATTCGCCGAGCGCGCCGGCATTCCGGTGGCGATGACGCTGCTGGGAATCGGCGCCTTTCCTGCGGCGCATCCGCTCAACCTGGGCATGATGGGAATGCACGGCGAAGCATGGGTGAACCACACGATTCAGGAAGCCGATCTCCTGCTCGCATTCGGCATGCGCTTTGACGATCGCGTGACCGGAAACCTGAAAACTTACGCGCCCAACGCCAAGAAGATTCATGTCGAGATCGATCCCGCCGAGATTAACAAGAACGTCAAGGTCGATGTTGCACTGGTCGGCGATCTGCGCGAGGTGCTGAATGAATTGATGCCGAAAGTTGAGTCGATTGACCGCAGCGAATGGCTCGACTTCATTGACAAGCTGAAAGGCGATTCGGCGGTGCGCGACATTCAGAACCTTCCCGACAGCGGCCATCTCTACGCCGCGCACGTGATCAACGACTTATGGCGGGAAACGCGCGACGGCGACACGGTGGTTGTGACCGATGTGGGCCAGCACCAGATGTGGGAGGCGCAATATTACAAGCACGAGAAGGCGCGCAGCCTGATCACGTCGGGAGGGTTGGGCACGATGGGATTTGCCCTGCCCGCGGCGATTGGCGCCAAAGTGGCACGGCCCGAAGCCGAAGTGTGGGTGGTGGTCGGCGATGGCGGTTTTCAGATGACGATGGCGGAGCTGGCCACGATCGTCCAGGAGAATCTGAAGGTGCACATTGCCATCATCAACAACGGATATCTCGGCATGGTGCGGCAGTGGCAGGAATTTTTCTACGACCGCAACTACGCCGCTACGCCGCTGCTGAATCCGGACTTCGCCAAACTCGGCGAGGCGTATTGCATTCGGAGCATGACCATCACCGACCGCGCACAAGTGGTGCCGTCGGTGAGAGCGGCGCGCGAGCACGATGGTCCCGTGCTCATGAATTTCCGGGTCGAACAGGAGGATTCGGTGTATCCCATGGTCGCGGCGGGAGCAGCGTTGCATGAGATGATCCGCCGTCCGAGCAAGATCGTGGAAACGGCGGAAGACGAGTAGGCGAAGTCACAACGAGGTGAGGGAGAACAGGACGGGCAGAGAAGAAAATGCTGAATACATTTGTGGTTTATGTGGAGAACAAACCGGGCGTGCTGACGCGAGTCGCGTCGCTGTTTCGCCGCCGCGCCTTCAACATTGATTCCCTCACGGTCGGGCGCACAGAGAAACCGGAAGTCTCGCGCATGACGATTACGGTCGATGCCGACCGCGACCAGGCCCGTCGCATCGAGGCGAATCTCTACAAGCTCGTCAACGTGCTGCTGGTGGAGAACATCACCAACCAGCCGTCGATCGTGCGCGACCTGGCGATGATTAAAGTTGCGGCCACGCATGAAGCGCGCTCGCACGTGCTCGAACTGGCCAGCGTGTTTCGAGCTCGCGTGGTCGACGTCGCGCCCGAGTCGCTGACCATTGAGATCACCGGTGCTGAAGACAAGATCGACGGCCTGCTCGAGGTGCTGCGCCCGTATGGCGTGCTGGAGATGGTGCGAACCGGGATTGTCGCTATGCGGCGGGGAAAGTCGTCGTCTGGGGATGCTGTGAGCTCGCGAAACGGAGATCAGGCGGCGGGTGGTGACGACGTTGCCTATTCGGTTTAGGCACATTTTCTGCACTGGAACGCCTTTGGGACCTCTTTGGGGCTAAGCCCCAATCCCGCAAAGAGTTAGTCGTGATCCATGCCTTTGGCCATGCCTCTTGGGCCACCCTCTGGGCAATACTCTTGCATTCAGCGCAAGTTACCGAAGTTTCTCGAAATCCTTCCAAGTTGCTGTTTCTAAATGCCTTAATTGTTATTCTGACTCCTTGCGGTCCATCTTCCGGGCCGTGGTGTGTTTTGTTCTCATGACTGGTGCAACCGGTACCGCTATTCGTCTGCCTGAGCACTCGCACTCGTGGAGAGGCTTGCCCTGGTCCGCCAAGGTGTTCATCAGTGTGGTCGTGATTGCTGGGCTGGGCACACTGGTCTATGGCGGAATCCACCAGAGCAGCAAGAACATCGCCGAGTTCATCTGTTATCTGGGAATCGCCATCCTGGCGTCGCGGCTGAAGGTGAGCCTGCCCGGGATAACCGGGACGCTGTCAGTGAATTTCCTGTTCATTCTGGTCGGCGTGCTGGAGCTGAGTTTCACCGAGACCCTGATTCTGGGCTCGGTGGCGATGCTGGCGCAGTGCCTGTATCCGGAGCGCCCGAAGGCGATTCAGGTCACATTCAATGTTTGTGCCGGCGCAATCTCGACGGCGCTGGCCTACGGAATTTATCACCATCCGCTGGCGAATCAGCTGCTCGACAGCCGTCCGATTCTGCTGGGTGTCGCGGCCAGTGTTTATTTCATCGCCAACGCGGGATCGATTGCGGCAGTGATCTCGCTCAGCGAGCGCCGGCCGCTGCGGCGGATCCTGGTGGATTGTTATCTCTGGTCGTTCCCGTACTATCTGGTGGGAGCTGGAATCGCAGGTGCGATTGCGTGGTTCGACGAGAACTTCAACTGGGAAACTTCGCTGCTCCTGGTGCCCGCGGCGTATCTCATCTACCGCTCGTATCGGCTCTACCTCGGTAAGCTGGAAGATGAGAAGCGCCACGTCGAGGAAATGGCCAACCTGCATCTGCGGACGATCGAGGCTCTGGCGCTGGCGATTGAGGCCAAAGATCACACGACGCACGAGCACCTGCAGCGGGTGCGCATCTACGCCATCGAAGTCGCAAAAGAGCTGGGAATGAAAGGCGACGAACTGGAAGCTCTACACGCCGCCGCGCTCTTGCACGACATCGGCAAGCTCGCCGTGCCCGAACACATCATTTCGAAGCCCGGCCGGTTGACGCCGGAAGAATTCGAGAAGATGAAAATTCACACGCTCGTGGGTGCGGAGATTCTGGAGCGTGTGCGCTTTCCTTATCCCGTCGTGCCGATCGTGCGCGCCCACCACGAAAAGTGGGACGGTTCGGGATATCCGCTGGGGCTGAAAGGCGCGGAGATTCCCATCGGCGCCCGCATTTTGTCCGCGGTCGATTACCTCGACGCGCTGGCTTCCGATCGCCAGTACCGGCGGGCATTGCCGCTGCGGGACGTCATGCAGAAACTGGCGGCGGAGTCCGGCAAGTCGTTCGATCCGAAGGTGGTGGAGATTCTGCAGAATCGCTATCAGTATCTGGAGCGGCTGGCGATTGCCAAGTCGACGGAAGATCCGAATGCGCCGCTCTCCAGCGCCATCGCCATCAAGATTGAGCGTGGCAGAGAGCCGGCGGCGGGCTTTGAAAACACCGCGGCGCGCGATTATGCCGGACGCGAAGCGACATTCCTGTCTTCAATCGCGGCCGCACGCCAGGAAGCGCAGGCTCTGTTCGAGTTGAGTCAGGATCTGGGAGCCTCGCTCAGCCTGGGCGAAACGCTCTCGGTATTCTCAGTGAAGCTGAAGCCAATGGTGCCCTATGACGCCATCGCCATCTACATCAGGCGCGAGGATGAACTCGTTCCCGAATACGTGAACGGCGACAACTACCGCCTGTTCTCGTCCTTGCGGATTCCTGTCGGGCAAGGGCTTTCGGGCTGGGTGGCGCAGAACAAGAAGCCCATCATCAACGGCAATCCCTCGGTGGAACCGGGATACCTGAACGATCCTTCGAAGTTCAGTTCGCTGCGTTCCGCATTGGCCGTGCCGCTCGAGGGCGTTGCGGGCGTGATTGGCGTTCTGGCTCTGTACCGCAGCGAGCGCGACTCGTTCACCTCGGATCACTTGCGCGTTCTTCTCGCGGTGAGCGGCAAGATGGCCCTGGCCATCGAGAATGCACTCAAATATCAGCAGGCAGAAAATTCGGCGACTACTGACTACCTGACCGGCCTGCCCAACGCGCGCTCGCTGTTCTTGCAACTCGATCGCGAACTGGCGCGCTGCAAGCGCGATAACACGTCCTTGACCGTCATGGTCTCGGACATGGACGGCTTCAAACAGATCAACGACCGTTTCGGCCACCTGGAAGGAAACCGCGTGTTGCGGCTTTTTGCCCAGGCGCTCAAGGAAAGCTGCCGCGAATATGACTACGTGGCACGCATGGGCGGCGACGAGTTCGTGGTGATCGCGCCCGGGCTTGCGGCGGATGCGGCCGGCAAAAGAGCCGGACAACTGCGTGCTTTGGCCAAGCAGGCTGGCGTCGAAGTTTGCGGAGAGGACATCCTATCGCTTAGCGTGGGGCGCGCGGTGTATCCCGAGGATGGCAAAGATGCCGAGCAGTTGCTGACGGAAGCCGACCGCCGCATGTATCTGGAGAAACAGAAGCAGCTTTCGTACAAGGACCGCAGGCTGCATCCCCGGCTCAAGTGCCGGGTGACCATCGAGTTGCAAACGGAGGCAGGAGGCGCGCCGCAGTTTGCCAACCTGACCGATATCAGCCTGGGCGGCTGCTACGTCGAAACCAGCACCATTCTTGGCCCCGGAAGCAAGATCAAGCTAGGATTCTCCATGGATGACGGCAGTCTCACCGCTGAAGGCGTAGTGGCGCGCCTCGATCCCGGTTCCGGCATCGCGGTGCAGTTCCCGGAGATGAACCGCGAAGGCCGCGAAAGGATGTTGAAGATTCTTGAATTCGTGCAGAAGACGACCACGTTCTACAACAACCGCTACCTTGACAGCCTGAGCAAGCAAATGAACCAAATCTGATCCCGCGCGAGAGCCATGGCTGCGTGATCGGTTGGCTTGAAGCCCGGCTGCCTGCCCCGTAAACTGAAAAGGTGCATGTGCACAGCCATGGCGCGACTGGCCCCACGCGGGTTCTGAAGATCTCGCTCGCTGTGACGCTCGGCTATATCGTGCTGCTGGTGGTGGCCGGGATTCGCGCCCACTCGCTGGCCCTGCTTTCCGAGGCTGGGCACAACCTTTCCGACTTTCTGGCGTTGCTGCTTTCACTGGTTGCGGTCTATTTCCAATCTCGGCCAGCAAGTTCGACCAAGACCTACGGCTATCACCGGGCGGGCGTGCTGGCGGCGCTGGTGAATGCCACGTCGCTGGTGCTGGTCTCGTTTTTCATTTTCTACGAGGCGGTGCGGCGCATTCAGCATCCCGAACACGTGCAAGCCAGCGTCATGATGTGGGTGGCGGCGGCGGGCGTGGTGATGAACGGCGTGATTACGCTGCTGCTGTACCGCACCGGGGGCGACGTCAACATCCGCAGCGCTCTGCTGCACGAAGTGGGCGACACGCTTTCGACCGCAGCTGTGATCGCCGGAGGCTGGGCGATTCTGGCAACCGGCAACTACTGGATCGACTCGGCGCTATCGGTTGGAATTGGCGCCCTCATCCTGTGGTCGGGGTTCGGCATTGTGCGCGAGACGCTGAACATTCTGCTCGAGGGCACACCCCGGGGCATGAAGCTGGAGAAAATCGAGTCGGCGATCCGCGCCGTCGAGGGAGTCAACGATGTCCACGACCTGCATGTGTGGAGCATCGGATCAGAAACCCACGCGCTGTCGTGCCATATTTCGATTGCCGACATTCCTCCCTCGGTCAGCGAGCGCATTCTGCGCGATGTGAAGGAGTGCCTGCACCGCACCTTCCGCATCGACCACACCACCATCCAGTTCGAGCACGTGGAGTGCGAAGTGGCCCACGGCTGCGTGATGCCGCTGAGCGAGGAGGACGCGCATAGTCACCACCACAGCCACTAGCGCAGGTTTCGGGAATCAAAGCCTTGTTTGGCGTAGATTTCTTTGACCCGCTCGATGGTGTCTGCCTCCTCCGGCGATTTGTCCGGCCTTAGTCGCACGATTCTCGGGAAGCGCAGCGCGTAGCCGCTCTCGTGTCGGTCGGACTTCATCATGTTGTTGAAGGCCACTTCGAGAACGATTTTCGGCTCGACCACGCGCCGGAATCCCTGATCCTCAAGCGTGTGCTCCAGGAACCACCCCGTCATCTCGGCAATTTCGGCATCGGTCAGGCCGGAATAGGCTTTGCCGATATTCACCAACCGTGCTTCATTCGTCATTGGATCGCCATCCCACACCGCGAACGTGTAATCGCTGAGCACACCGATGCGCTTGCCGTGGCCGTACTCGACCGCGGTGACAACTACATCGAGTGTGGCCAGTTCGCGCTTCATCTTCAGCCAGGCCTTGCCGCGCTTGCCGGGTGTGTAGGGAGAATCGACGTCTTTGATCATCAGGCCTTCATTGCCGCGCTCCTGCGCGGCGGCGAACAGTTCTTCGAGTTCATCGGCTGAAGCCGCTCGAAAAACCTGGGCGCGGATCACACTTGCTCGTGCGACCCCGTTTTCGGCATTGAATTGCAATTCCTTCTGCCTGGCTTTTCTCTGTGGCTCCGTGTCTCCGTGGTGAAGCACTCTCTCGGCGGCCAGCAACTCATCCAGCATCTTTGCCCGCTCGTGCAATGGCAGATCAATCAGCAAGTGGCCGTCGGCATACAAAAGATCGAAAACCAGGAATGCGACAGGAACCTCGCGCAACATTTTGTCGCTGACTTTCTTCCGGCCCGGTCGCTGTTGCAGGACGCTGAACGGCCGCGCACGGCCCGTGGAATATTCCCAGGCCACGATCTCCCCGTCCAGAATTGCATCCCGAGGCAGACCAGCCAGCGCGTCGGGCAATTCGGGGAACGATTCGGTGATGTCATCGCGCGTGCGCGAGAAAAAACGAACCTCGCCGCCCGAGACATGCGCCTGCGCCCGGATGCCATCGTACTTGTCCTCGATTGCGGCTCTTTCAAAATAGCTCAGCGCCTCCTCGGCGGACTCGACCGGGCTGGCCAGCATGAAGCCCAAGGGATGAAACAAGCGCAGCCTCGCTTCGCCGAGCCTGTCCTGCGCCGCGAGGCGAACGGTTTGCCCGATATCGCCCAGCAGCATGTTTGCCCTCTGCACATCGGCCAATGTGGTTCGATAGGCCTTGCCGATCGCCTCTTCAACCAGGCTTTCCTTCAGTCCGATGCGAAGATCGCCGGTCATGATCTTGACAATGTACTTGGCTTCGAGCGGCGTCGCGCGCGAAAGAAGATCGCGCACCAGTTCGATCTTGGTAGCGGGCCCGCGCGCGGCGGCGATCTGGCGGAATGATTGTTCGACTGCGAGGATCTCCGTGCCCTGACCGCGGCGCACCGGAAAAACTTCTCCAGCTACAGCCCCAAGGTCGCCTGACCGGCGATAAGCGGCGGTCAGGTCGGCCTCGCTCTTTGCCGATAGCTCGGCCACGATCTGCCAAAGCGATCGCCCGCCGATTTGGAGGGTGGTTTCCTCCCATGCGGGAAACGCGCGCCCGGAGAGGAACACGGCTGACACGGCAGCCTCTTCGAGGCTCCGCGATTTCAGGTAGTCGGCCACGATGGCGGTCTTGGCCAACTTTTTGGTCGTGGCCGCGATCGCTTCACAGGCCGATGCGAACTGCTGCATGTTTCTTTTGCCTCCTCCGTTCCACCTTTCAGCGCCTGTTCTGGACTAGGCCCAAAGCGCTAGCCCATTGATAAAACAGGGTTTCCAGAGTTTTCTGTCGAGCTCAGGCGGACCCGACCTGTGATACCCTATGACTTGGTGCGTGTTCGCCTGCAGATCATCTAACTTACGAAGGATCATCTAACAGCTGTGCGTTTTCTAAAGAATTATCTGCGATTCCTGGCTGCGGTGCAGCTGTTGCCGGCCCTTGAGAGCGGGGAAGAGACCCTCGTCGGCGGACAAGCCGTACTGGAGGGTGTAATGATGCGCTCGCCGCACGCGTGGGCGATCGCCTGCCGCAAGCCGACCGGCGAAGTGGTTACGATGAGTGAACCGCTGGAGCGGCCCTCGGAAAAGCACAAGTGGATGGCGTGGCCGATTGTCCGAGGAGTCATGACGCTCGGCTATGCCATGAATCTCGGTTATCGCGCGCTTCGCTTCTCGGCCAATGTGGCGATTGAAGACGCGATGGAGAACGAGAACGAAGATCGTGCGCCAAAGACAGGCACAGAAGGTCGTGCTGAGACGGGGAGCGCGAAGTCAGCCGACGCAAAATTGCAGGGCAGCGAGAAGGCTGCCACTTTGAGCAACTGGCTGGCCGCCGTGAATCTGGTCATCTCGCTGGCGTTTTTCATCTTCATGTACAAGTACATTCCCCTGCTGGCGGCGACGGAACTGAAGAAGATTGACCCCGCGCTGGGCGGACGGATCGTATTCAACCTGATTGACGGAGCCATCCGGCTCGGACTCTTTCTGTTGTTTATCTGGGGCGTGTCGCTCTGGAAGGACATCCGCCGGGTCTATGAATATCACGGCGCCGAGCATAAAACAGTTTTTGCGTTCGAGAACGGCGACCCGCTCACGGTCGGTGCGGTGCAAAAGTATTCGACTTATCATCCGCGCTGCGGCACCAGTTTTCTGATGACGGTAATGCTGATCTCGATCGGCTTCTATATGCTGATTCCGTTCACCACGTTCTGGGCGCGTTTTGCCTCGCGCATCGTGCTTCTGCCGATCATCGCCGGCGTGTCGTACGAAATCATTCGCTACGCGGCAAAGCACCGCGGCTCGCTGTTCGCGCTGATGACCGCTCCCGGCCTGTGGCTACAGCGCATCACCACCAAGCCGCCGTCCGATCCGCAGGCGGAGTGTGCCATCGTTGCCCTCGACCACGCCATGTCGCTGGAAAAAGAGCGTGGCGGAGAATTGGTGATTGCCTAGGGGCCCCCCCCCGAAAACGTTCTCATCTTAAGAGTCCACTTAGACGACAGACGACCAGCGACTAACGTCCATGTTTGAACGCCTTGACCAAATCGAAACGCGCTACGAAGAGCTGACCAAGGCTCTGGCGTCGCCGGAGATCATCGGCGATTCGGCGAAATACCAGAAGACTGCCAAGGCGCACAGCGAGATCACGGCGGTGGTGGAGAAATACCGCGAGTACAAGGACCTGAAAAAAGGGATTGCCGACAGCAAAGCCGTGCTGGCTGAGGAAAAAGACGCGGAGATGCGGGCCTACGCACAAGAGGAACTCGACAAGCTTCAGGCGCGGCTGGGCGGCGTGGAGGAAGAGCTGAAGGTCCTGCTCTTGCCCAAGGATCCCAACGACGAGAAGAACGTGATCCTCGAAGTTCGCGCCGGCACCGGCGGAGATGAAGCTACGCTGTTTGCCGCGGAAATTTTCCGCATGTATACACGCTATGCCGAGTCGCAACGCTGGAAAGTGGAAGTGCTTTCCACTTCCGAGTCGTCGGTGGGCGGGCTGAAGGAAGTGATTGCCATCATCGAAGGCAACCGCGTGTATTCGCAACTGAAGTATGAGAGCGGCGTGCATCGCGTACAGCGCGTGCCGGCCACGGAGCAGCAGGGGCGTGTGCATACATCTGCCGTGACGGTTGCCGTGCTGCCCGAAGCTGAGGACGTGGACATCAAGATCGAGGCCAAGGACCTGCGGATTGACACGTTCTGCTCGTCAGGTCCGGGCGGCCAGTCGGTGAACACGACGTATTCCGCCGTGCGCATCACGCACATTCCGACCAACACCGTCGTCAGTTGCCAGGACGAGAAGTCGCAGATCAAGAATCGCGAAAAGGGCATGCGGGTGCTGCGCGCGCGGCTCTACGAAATTGAGATGGAGAAGCAGCAGGAAGCGCTCGCCAAAGAGCGCAAAGCCATGGTGAAGTCGGGGGACCGCAGCGACAAGATTCGATCGTACAACTTCCCGCAGAACCGGCTCACCGACCACCGGATCGGCTTCACCATCCACCAGCTCGATTCGGTTATGGATGGAAAAATCCAGCCTCTGATCGAGGCGCTTGTGACCCACTACCAGGCGGAAAAGCTGAAGCAGGAAACGGCGAGTGTGGTGTAAGCTACGGGATCCGAACAGCGCTGCCGTTCTTAATCTTGTACGTCACGTCGTCTGCGGTGTGCTCACCTGATTCATCCTCCACCACCACATTGCCGCGCGCTCGGAGAAGGCTTTTCTTTTCGTCGTAGGTCACTTGATCTGCATGCAGCGAGAACAAGTTGTAGGCGACCATGACGGGATTGTAAGGATCTTCTCCCACGTAGCCATCACCGCCGCCAGCGAGGCGCTCCGGAAATTGAATGTAGAGCTTAAACGGAGTGCCATCTTGCCCCGGTACGGCGAACTGATCGTAGTGTCTACATCGCTTTGTGGCTTGATAAATGTTTTCGTCGGTTAGAGGCACGATGATCATGTCGCCGCAGCCGCCGATCTGGAGCGTAGCGTTGAAAAGTAGCGAGGTAGGTGAATTTACTCGAAACGCCGGCCGGCGGTAGGGTTCGAAGCCGTTGGCCTGCACGATCATTGTGTAGACGCCGAGCGGGAGGTCAATGTCGTATGTTCCTACGCCAGTCGTTACTGTTCCGGCCGACCGCTCACCGCTGAAAGTAACCGTGGCGTTCCGAATCACAGCGTCGTTTCGGTCTTTAATCGTCCCCCGGACGTGGAACGTCTCGATCTGCGTTGCAGTGGGCGCCCCTTGGCCGAACAGAACCGTCGAGGGCAGCACTCCGATAAGCAAAGCGAAGACTGCGCGCCTCATACAAGGCTGATTATAGAGCGTCATCGAGGCGTTCCTGCGTCTGCTTGAGTTCCTGTGGTGAAATAACTCTGTGCAACTGAAAGCCGCCCTTAGCTCGGCCATCGCGCGCCTAACGGCTGAGCAGGTTCCATCTCCGCGCATGAACGCCGAGCTTCTGCTCACGTTCACACTGGGGTGCGATCGGGCGTATCTTTACGCGCATCCCGAGCGCGAACTGACAGCTGACGAGTTCACCCGATACGAAGCTGCGCTAAATGAACGGGCTCGCGGCGTGCCCGCGCAGTACATCACCGGACATCAGGAATTCTGGGGGATGGATTTGATCGTCAGCCCTGCCGTCCTCATCCCACGTCCTGAGACCGAGCATGTGATCGAGGCAGTCCTGGGATTAACTCGCAACTTCGGCGGCGGGCAAGAGTGCCCGCCCCACACGATGCGCATTGTTGATGTCGGCACCGGCTCGGGATGCATTGCGCTAGCTCTCGCAAAAGAACTTCCGCTCGCTGAGATCCACGCGACCGATGTTTCTTCCGCGGCTCTCGAAATTGCACGCGCCAACGCGGCGCGCCATCAACTCGAGAAACGCATTCAATTTCACGAAACAGACCTGCTGAAAGGGCTAGGAGGAGGTTTTGATCTTGTGGTGTCGAACCCTCCCTATGTCGGTGAGTCCGAGGCGGACCAGGTGCAGTTGGAAGTCCGGAAGTTCGAGCCACGCAACGCCGTGTTTGCCGGGCCGACGGGAATCGAAGTCATCGCGAGGGTGATTCCACAGGCACTCATGGCGCTTAAGCCGGGCGGATGGCTCGTCTTCGAAATCAGCGGAACGATCGCGAACTCGGTGCGGGAATTGCTCAGAGGCTGGGATGAGGTAGGCATCACGCCTGATCTGCAGTCGATTCCGCGCGTGGCACGGGCGCGCAAACCAGCCTGATCTCTCGTGCGATCAGTGACCGGCGTCTCAAAGGCGCGGGAAGAAATAATAGGCGCAAACTAGCGCCGCACCGATGCCGGCTGAATCTCTTCAACGTCGATAATGTCGGTGGGATAATTCCCCGTATAGCACGCCGAGCAGTACGACATCGTGGGGCTCTCGCCGCAAGCTTTTTTCAATCCCTGAAGGGAAAGATAGGCGAGCGAATCCGCGCCGATGTATTCGCGAATTTCTTCGACGGATTTGTTGGCGGCAATGAGCTGTTTTTTCGAAGGTGTGTCGACTCCGTAGAAGCACGGCGAGATCGTCGGCGGACAGGAAATGCGCATGTGGACTTCGCGCGCGCCGGCATTGCGAATCATGCGCACAATTTTCTTGCTGGTGGTGCCGCGCACAATGGAATCGTCAATGAGCACAACGCGCTTGCCCTCGAGCAATGAGCGCACCGGATTCAGCTTCAGCTTCACGCCGAAATCGCGCACGGTCTGCCGCGGCTCGATGAACGTGCGCCCGACATAGTGGTTGCGGATCAGTCCAAACCGGAAGGGAATGCCGCTTTCGGCGGCGTAGCCCACCGCGGCGGTGACGCCGGAGTCGGGCACGGGCACGACCAGATCGGCCTCCACAGGAGCTTCCTGCGCGAGTTGGCGGCCGAGATTTTCGCGGCTGGTCTGCACGGAGCGGCCGAATACGATGCTGTCAGGCCGGGAAAAATATACGTGCTCGAAAATGCAGCTCGACTGAGGCGCGCTGGTGGCGTAAAAGCGCGAGGTGATTTCGTCGGGCCCCACAACGACGAGTTCGCCGGGCTTGATGTCGCGTTCGTACTCGGCGCCGATCAGATCGAAGGCGCAGGTTTCAGATGCAAAGACGATCGCGTCGCGCTTGTGGCCCTCCACAGCGCGAATGCGGCCCATAGCCAGCGGACGGAAGCCGCGGGGATCGCGAGCGGCGAAGATGCGGTCGGCGCTCAGCATGACGAGCGAGAATGCTCCTTCCACGCGGCGCAGGGCGTCGGCCATGGCTTCGGGAAGAGTGTGCTCCCGGGAAAGCGCGATCAGATGAACGATGACCTCTGTGTCGCTGTTGGTCTGAAAAATCGATCCCTGCTGCTCCAGCCGCTGGCGAATCTGGCTGGCGTTGACCAGGTTGCCGTTGTGCGCCAGGGCGATGGGGCCCTTGTTCGATTGCACCAGGATCGGCTGCGCGTTCAGGAGCGCCGAGTCGCCTGCGGTTGAGTAACGCGTGTGCCCGATCGCGAGTGAGCCATGCAACTGGGTCAGCACCTCTTCGGTGAAGATGTCGGCCACCAGTCCCATCGCTTTGTGTTGGTGCAGGCTCAGTCCGTCGGAACTGACGATTCCCGCGGATTCCTGCCCGCGATGCTGCAACGCATGCAGGCCGAGGTAGGCGAGTTTCTCCGCCTCGGGGTGAGCGAAGATCGCGACCACTCCGCACTCGTCATGAAATTTGTCGAAAGGAAGCATTTGGCAATCAGCCCTTAGCTCTAGAAATAGATTCTGACTCGGCATTCCGTGTACAGGTCCCGGGTTCAGTCCGCGGCGATCAACTCGGGATCTGTGTGAAGCATCGACTCCAAAGCGCCTTCGTAAGCGTCGTGTAACTCTGAAACAAGTGCTGAAACGACCATTTTGCCGTCAAGCGAAATTTCCAGCCGGTCCGGGATCGTCTCGCCAATCAACTCGGCGGCAACGCGGTATTTGTCCGCTAATTCTTTGATTCGCGGGACATTGGCCGGGTCGCACGAGACCAAAATCCGGCTCGCATCTTCGCCGAAAAGAGAAAACTCCGCCGGCAGCCCGTGGGAAGCGAGATTCACGCGCGTGCCCACGCTGCCCGGGAATGCCTTTTCTGCCAGCGCAACGGCCAGTCCGCCATCGGAGCAATCGTGCGCGGATTCAACGAGCCCCTGCTGAATCAGTTCAATGATCGTCTTCTGCAGCGCCGCTTCCTTCTCTAAGTCGAGCTCCGGTGGGTATCCCCACAACGTGCCGAGAATTTCCTTCGCGTATTCCGACGATCCGAATTCACTCTCTGCATCGGTGATATCGCCTGTTTCGCCGCCGCGCAATAGCACGATCGTGCGTCCGGCTTCGGCGAAGTGCATTTTGGCGGTTTTGTGCACGTCGTCGAGAATTCCGACGACTCCGAGGACCGGCGTGGGATAAATACCTTCGCCCAGAGTCTCGTTGTAGAAGCTGACGTTGCCACCCGTGATCGGGACCTCAAGTTCTTCGCAGGCTTTGGTCATGCCATCGATGGTTTGCGAGAACTGCCACATGATGTGCGGTTTTTCCGGATTGCCGAAGTTCAGGCAGTTGGTCGCGCCAACCGGCGTTGCGCCCAAGCAAGCCACCTTGCGGGCGGCCTCGGCGACGGCGTGCATGGCACCCAGCCGCGGATCGAGATAACACCAGCGCCCGTTCCCATCGAGGGCCATGGCGAGACCACGATCGGAGCCCCCGGGATCAGGATTCTTGATGCGGATTACGCCAGCATCGCCCGCTCCCGGCGCTGCGACCGTGTTGGTCTGGACCATGTGGTCGTATTGCTGCCACACCCAGCGCTTGCCGCAGATGTTCGGGCTGGAGAGCAGCCGCCTCAGGTTGGCTGTGTAATCAGAAATGTCCCCAAGCCTGATCTGCTGCGGCATCTCGCGCGGCACAGGAGGCTCCCAGCGTGCCAGCGGGCGCTTGTACACGGGCGCATCGTCGGTCAGCGCCTGATTGGGAATTTCAGCCACGATCTTGCCGTGTTCGAGCACGCGCAGCGTGTTGTCGGTGGTGACTTTTCCGACTTCGACGGCGTCGAGTCCCCACTTTTCAAACACGCGGAATACATCCTGCTCGCGTCCCTTTTGCGCAACCAGCAGCATGCGCTCCTGTGATTCGCTGAGCATGATTTCGTAAGGCGTCATGCCGGTTTCACGCTGCGGCACGTGGTCGAGCTCCACTTCAATGCCGACGCGGCCGCGGGCGCCCATTTCGCAGGTGGAGCACGTCAGTCCGGCCGCACCCATATCCTGAATGCCGACGATCGCCCCGGTCCGCATCGCCTCCAGGCATGCTTCGAGCAAAAGTTTTTCGAGAAACGGATCACCAACTTGCACATTCGGGCGTTTCGCCTCGGAAGCCTCGCTGAATTCTTCGCTCGCCATGGTAGCGCCGTGGATGCCGTCGCGCCCGGTTTTGGCGCCCACGTAAATAACGGGGTTGCCCTCGCCGGCTGCGCGCGCGTAGAAAATTTCGTTCTTGCGCACCAGGCCGAGCGCGAAGGCGTTCACCAACGGATTGCCCGAGTAGCAAGGTTCGAACTTGGTCTCGCCGCCGAGGTTGGGAACACCGAAACAGTTCCCATAGGAGGCGATGCCGCTGACCACCCCATCCAGGATGGAGTGATTTCTATGCAGCTCCTTCTGAGAACTTTCTCGTGTGGGAGTGATCGGACCGAAGCGCAGCGAGTCCATCACCGCGACCGGCCGTGCGCCCATGGTGAAGATGTCGCGCAGAATGCCGCCGACACCGGTCGTCGCACCCTGAAACGGTTCAATAAACGACGGGTGGTTATGCGACTCGATTTTGAAAGCGCAAGCCCAGCCGTCGCCGATGTCGATGATGCCGGCATTCTCCCCCGGCCCCTGCACAACTCGCTTGCTGCGCGTGGGCAGGCGCTTCAGATGGACGCGGGACGATTTGTAGGAGCAGTGCTCGCTCCACATAACGCTGAAAATGCCGAGTTCGGTGAGTGTGGGCTCGCGGCCGCCGAGAAGTTGTTTGATCTTCTCGTACTCGTCGGGCGTGAGGCCGTGCTGCCGGATGGTGTCCGGAGAGAAGGCAGATGTCAAAGAAGGCGTCATGAGAGGAATCTCTATTGTCGCATTTCGCGCGCCGCGAGGATAGGGTGATTCCAGCGTGCGGTGAGTGATTCACAGGCTGCTCCTGCTACGATTCTTGTGCATGAAATCGATCATCGTGGGCACTGCAGGTCACATCGACCACGGAAAAACCGCACTCGTGAAGGCGCTTACTGGCATCGACGCCGACCGCCTGGAGGAGGAAAAGCGACGCGGCATCACAATTGACCTGGGCTTCGCCCACCTGGAATTGACTGCGGCAAACGGCGAAAAGCTGCGCCTGGGACTCGTCGATGTCCCCGGCCATGAGCGCTTCGTACGCAACATGCTGGCCGGCGTTGGCGGAATCGATCTGGTGCTGCTGGTGATCGCCGCCGATGAGTCGATCAAGCCACAAACCCGCGAGCATTTCGACATTCTGCAATTACTGGGCGTGCGACGCGGCATTACGGTGCTCACCAAGTCGGA
The DNA here is from genome assembly GCA_030041475.1 of Candidatus Sulfotelmatobacter sp. Classification (GTDB taxonomy): domain Bacteria; phylum Acidobacteriota; class Terriglobia; order Terriglobales; family Acidobacteriaceae; genus Sulfotelmatobacter. Next base: position 89,953 of record JASHNU010000079.1, on the reverse strand, counting down.
TGCAGTGGATGCCGAGACGCTCGACGTCGTGCGCCTGGAGGTCGAAGACTTTCTGCGGGGGACTTTTCTGGAGTCGCCGAATTCGCCGGTGATCGCCGTCAGCTCTCTCTCTGGCGCCGGGCTTGGCGATTTGACGCGAGCTATCATCTCCGTCGCAGCGCAGATCGAACCGCGCGACTCCCGCGCCCTGGCGCGTCTTCCAATCGATCGCGTCTTCTCGATGAAGGGCTTCGGCACCGTGGTCACGGGAACTCTGATCTCGGGCGCAATTCACAAAGAAGAAGAGTTGGAGGTTTTCCCCGGCGGCCGCAGGGTGCGCGTGCGTGGCGTGCAGGTGCATGGACAGGCCGCTGCAGAAGCGGTAGCAGGCCACCGCACTGCTCTGAATCTCGCGGGTGTAAGCGTCGAGGAACTCGCGAGAGGCATGATACTGGCGCCGCCGGAGAGCTTTGTCACGACGAGGCAGGCGGACGTGCGACTTAGTGTTCTGCGGTCGGCGCCGCGACCGCTGAAGAATCGGGTGCGAGTACATTTTCATTGTTACAGTGCAGAGACGATTGCCCGCATCGAACTTTATGGCCCGGAGGAAATCAAGCCGGGCGAAGCGGCGTTCGCACAATTGTCCTTCGCGGACTCCATGCTGCTGTTGCCGGGCGATCGTTTCATCCTTCGCCAATTCTCGCCCGTGGTCACGATTGGTGGCGGCGTGGTGCTGGATGCAGCACCGGTCAGCAGTCCGAAAACAGTCAGGAAGATTGAAAGAACGGTGGGTGGGCAGGCACCTGTCTTTACTCAGGTGCTGCAGGGGTTGGCGCATTTTGAGCGGCGAGGCGCCATCCTCACGAACCGCGTAACCCGGCGTGGCAACAGAGGCCTTTCGCTCGCAGAAGCAGTTGCTGAAACCGGATGGCGCAAAGATCAAATTGCGGTGCTGGCCACGTCGCTTGCGAACGAAGGTGCCCTGATTCGAGTCCAGGATCGGCTGTTTGCAAAGCACGAGTTAGAAGGTGCGCAGAAGAGTCTGGTCGATGCAGTTGCTTCCTATCATAAGAACGACCCGCTGCGGCTCGGCATGGCCCGAGGCGAACTGTTGGAAGATATGACGCGCGGTTTCGCGATAGCGCAGGAGTTGTTTGATGAGGCTGTGTCTTTCCTCGCTAAAGAGAAGAAACTCGAGATTTCGGGCGATCTGGTTCGGCTGCCCGGGCACGGGGCGGTGATGAAGGATGAAGAAGCCGAGTCGAAAACAAAAATCGAAAATGCCTTTGCCACAGCCGGTTTGAAGGTGCCCGCACTTTATGAGGTGTTGGCCGCGCTGAAAATTGACAAGACTCGGGCACAGAAGATTGTCACCTTGCTGTTGCGCGAGCGCGTGCTGGTCAAAATCTCCGACGAAATGGTGTTTCACCGCGGTGCACTGGAAGACCTGCGCAAGCTCGTGGTCGCCCAGAAGTCCAGGAGTCCGAAGATAGACGTCGCCAGGTTCAAAGAGTTGACCGGCGTCAGCCGCAAATACGCCATTCCGCTGCTGGAATATCTGGACCGGGAGCGCGTGACGCGGCGGGTGGGCGACGCACGAGAGATTTTGTGAGCCCCGGGCTACGCGCGCGGCAGCCAGGCTTGCCTCAGCACATACGCCACACCTGTTTTACACTGATCCCGCTGTATTCGAGCCTGCAATGCTCCAGATCCGTCCTGCGATCGGCGGCGATGCCGCTTTGCTGTGTACCATGATTCGCGAACTTGCGGAGTTTGAGCGCGAACTGGACCTGGTAACCATCACGGAACAGGATTTGGTCCGCGACGGCTTTGGGGAGCATCCGCAATTCCGCGCTTTGATTGCCGAGTGGGACGGTCAACCCGCGGGATACACATTCTTCTTCCGATACTACTCGACCTGGACGGATCAGGGACTGTTTCTCGAGGACATCTACGTGCGTGACGCGTTTCGTGGGCGGGGTATCGGGCAGGCGCTCCTGGCGGCGGTGGCGCGCATCGCCGTGGAAGAGAATTGCTACGGGATACACTGGGAAGTGCTCAACTGGAACGAACGAGCGATCGAGTGGTATAAGGCGCTGGGCGCGGAGTTCCGCGATCAGTGGAGACCAGTGCTCCTCCACGGCGAAGCCCTGGAGCGGCTGGCAAAAAAGGCTTTATGACGGCGCGGGTGCGAATCATCGGCGGGGGGTTGGCCGGTTCGGAGGCGGCGTGGCAGTGCGTGCGGCGCGGAGTCGAGGTCGAATTGTTCGAGATGCGGCCGGTGAAAACGACTCCGGCGCATCAGACAGGTGACTTTGCCGAACTCGTCTGCTCGAATTCGCTCAAGTCGGACAGCGAATACACCGCGCCTTGGCTGTTGAAAGAAGAGATGCGCGGGTCCGGTTCCCTGCTGATGGAAATCGCGCGGCAATGCGCCGTTCCCGCGGGGCACGCGCTGGCCGTGGATCGCGTGACTTTCGCGGCGCGCGTGACGGAGGCGATTTCAAGCGAGCCGAGGATCACGGTGCGACGCGAGGAAGTCAGGTCAATCGACGAGTGCGCGGGTGTCACCGTGATTGCCACGGGCCCGCTAACTTCCGACGCGTTGGCTGCGGAGATTGTCCGACTGAGTCTGTCGGAAGACGGATTTGACCAGCGAGACGGAGTACCCGCGCCACAGAATCCGCGCCTGTATTTCTACGATTCGATTAGCCCGATCGTCGAAGCGGATTCGATTGACATGGCGCGCGTCTACCTGGCGGCCCGCTATGACAAGGGATCGGCAGATTACATCAACTGCCCGATGGATCAGGAAGGATACGACCGCTTTTACGACGCGCTGCTGGCGGCGCAGTCCGTAGAGGAGCGGGACTGGGAAAAGTTGAATTATTTCGAGGGCTGCCTGCCCATTGAAGAGATCGCCCGCCGCGGGCACGATACGCTGCGTTTCGGCCCGATGAAGCCGGTGGGACTCAAAGATCCGCGGACGGGAAAGATGCCGTATGCGGTGGTGCAGTTGCGACAGGAAAATCTGCGGGCTGACGCCTACAACCTGGTCGGTTTTCAAAATCACCTGAAGTTTGGCGAGCAGGCACGAGTGCTACGGCTGATCCCCGGCCTGGGGAACGCGCGCTTCCTGCGTTATGGCCAGATTCATCGCAACACTTACATTAATGCACCCGCGTTGTTGCGCGAGACTCTGCAGATGAAAACGCACCCGAGGGTATTTTTTGCCGGGCAGATTTGCGGGGTCGAAGGCTATGTAGAGTCGATCGCAACCGGGCTGCTGGCCGGAATACATGCCGCTGCGCTGGTGTCGGGAGATGAGTTGGCGCCCGCTCCCCGCGCTTCGGCGTTCGGGTCGCTCACGCATTATGTGACGCACGCAGACGCGAAGAATTTTCAGCCCGCGAATATCACTTTCGATTTGCTGCCTCCGCTGGAGCAGAAGATCCGAGACCGGAAGGAACGGCACAAGCGTCAGTGCGAACTCGCTCTCGAAGAGTTCGACAAATGGATGGAGCGCGTTTCCCAGACGCCAATGAGAACCTGAACGCTGGCCATTCCGCTAGCCGCCGAAACGACGCAAACGCCTCTGGTAGTTCGTGGAACATGCTTCGTGTCACGTTTCCTGGAACATGCAGAAGCAGTCGGGTGTCTGATCCTGCAGACGCGCGTCCCGAGAGGAGCGATTCCCATGGCTTTCTCAACCGGAGGCGGAGGTGCGTCTCGTCCGCAGATCAACGTCACGCCGCTGATTGACGTGCTGCTCACGTTGATCGTCATGTTCATGCTCGTAGTCTCGATGGACAAGCAGTATCAGGAGAAGGCGCAAATACCGCAGCCGCCGGATAAGACGAATGGGAAGGCGGCCGCGCAGGAACACACCGTCGTGATTCAGGTTGTCTGGACGGCCAAGGATCAGCAGCCGCTGGTCAGGATCAATCGCGAAGATGTCCGATGGGAGGAACTGGAGACGCGGCTCGCCCAGATATATCTGACGCGCGCGGAGAAAGTTGCCTTCGTGCGTGGCGATGCCGACGTGGATTTTCAGTATGTCGCCGATGTAATCGATCTGGCGCATCACGCGGGCGTGCAGCGGATCGGACTGCTTACCGAGGACCGGATGGTGGAGGGAGAATAAGTCGGCTTACGGGTTTCTTGCTCTAGTCTTGATCCAGATCGGCGTCCCCACAAATCCAAATGCCCGCCGAATCTGGTTTTCCAGAAACCGTTCGTAGGAAAAGTGCAACTTCACCGCGCGGTCGGTGAAGAGAACGAATGTGGGCGGCGACACCGACGCCTGCGTCACGTACAAAATCTTCACACGCTCGCGGACGGGAACGGAAGCGCGATCGAAGTCGACGTGCTCGAGAAACCGATTCATGGCAGAGGTAGGAATGCGTTTGCGGCGCTCGTCAGCGACCTGCTCGAGCAACGGGAAAATCTTCTCGGTACCTTTGCCCGACTTGGCCGAAACGAAAATCACCGGGGCGTAATGCAGGAACTTGAGCTGGAAGCGCAGCCGTTGCTCGTACGCGTCGCGGTCGGCGGGGCGCTTGGATTCGCGCATGCGCTGGGCTTTTGTCGGGCGGCCCGGTTTATTCAGTCCGCTGAGAACGAGGTCCCACTTGTTGACCACGATGATGACCGACCGACCGCTCTCGTGAGCGTATCCGGCAATCGCGGCATCGAGCTGGCTCACGCCTTCCGTCGCATCGATGACGAGCAGGGCGATGTCGGCGGACTCGAGGTGCTTGCGCGCCATGATGACAGAGAGTTTTTCGGCCATCAGATGAGTCTTACCTTTGCGGCGGATGCCAGCGGTGTCAATGAAGCGGAAGCGGCGTCCGTTGCGCTCTACGACTTCGTCGACTGCGTCGCGCGTGGTGCCGGGAATCGGGGATACGATAGCGCGGTCAGTCGCCGTCAGACAGTTCAACAGTGTTGACTTGCCCACGTTGGGGTGGCCGATGATGGCGACTTTGACTTCGGCCGCCGATTGTTCCTTGTCCGCTGGCGCTGGCTCAACGCCTTCTGTGTCCTCTTTGGCGACAGGAGGTGCTACGACCGCGATCACCGCGTCGAGAAGATCGTCTACGCCGCGGCCATGCTCGGCGGAGACGGGGAACATCTGCGGAATACCCAGGCGGTGAAAATCGCCGAGCAGGGCGGACTGCTTATCGCTATCCACCTTGTTGACGGCAAGAAATAGAGGCCGGTTGGTTTTGCGCAGAAGGCGCGCGAGTTCGAGATCAGGAGCAACCAGTTCCGAGCGTCCATCCACGACCATGACGACGGCGGCGGCTTCCTCGAGCGCGACACGCGCCTGTCGGAAAATTTCCGAGGGAATTAGATCTTTTTCTTCGGGCAGAATTCCGCCTGTGTCCACAATGCGCAGGTTGCGGCCGCTCCATTCCGCGTCTCCGTAGAGCCGGTCGCGCGTAATGCCGGGCTCGTCGCCGACGATCGCGCGGCGAGAACCCACGATCCGGTTGAAAAGCGTCGACTTGCCGACATTGGGGCGGCCCACAATCGCAAGAATGGGGACTGATGGCGTCATAGATCCGGTTTCATCGTCGGGCGCGTTTTTTCAGCGTGGCGATCCACTTTTTGCCTTCTGCTTCGTGCCCTATTCACTTCCCGCTTATTCACTCATGGAACTGGTTATTATAGAGACTTCAATGGCTCTGCCTTCCCAGTCCGTGCCTCCTGTCACGCCGCGCGAGCAGTCTCCCGGAGGGAAAGAGGCTTCCTTGCATCAGTTTTTTGCGCCGGGCGGCATTCTTTCCCGTACGCATCCGCTGTACGAGTTCCGCCGCGGACAACTGCAGATGGCGCAGGCGGTTGAGCAGGCTCTGGAAGAAAAACGGCACCTGATTGTCGAGGCCGGCACGGGCACTGGCAAGACGCTGGCCTATCTGCTGCCCGTCATCCGTTCCGGCAAGCGCGTCATCATTTCGACCGGCACCAAGAACTTGCAGGAACAACTTTTCTACAAAGACGTTCCTTTCCTCGAGCAGGCGCTGTATGGAAAGCCATCTTCCGGCGCCTCCTCCAACCCCAGGCTTCCCGTTTGCTACATGAAGGGCCGCAACAATTACCTCTGCCGCAAGAAGCTGTATGACTTGACGGATCAGCCGGTGCTGAGTGGCCTGGAAGAAATCGAGCAGTATCGCGCGATCGCGGCATGGGAAAAAACAACCGGCACCGGTGATCGCTCGGAACTCGCCGAATTGCCGGAGATGAGTCCGTTGTGGCACAAGCTGGATGCGCGCGCCGAGACATGCCTTGGCCAGAAATGCAGCCAGTGGGAGCGGTGCTTCATTACCGAGATGCGGCGGCGCGCGATGGAGAGCGACATCGTCATCGTCAATCATCATCTGTTCTTCGCCGACCTCGCCATCAAGTTGCAGGCTGAAGGCGTGCCGGATGCGGGCATTCTGCCCGAGGCCTCAGCGGTGATCTTTGACGAGGCGCATGAGTTGGAAGACGTGGCGGCCAACTACTTCGGCATCTCCGTCAGCAATTTGCGCGTCGAGGAACTGGCCCGCGATGTGGAGAACTCGCTGCAGCATAACCGCCTGCTCTCGGCGTCGCTGTCCGGCGCGGTGGGCAGCCTGCGCGAGCGCTCGCAATTGTTCTTTTCCCTGCTCCCGCCGGGAGAAGGCCGCTTTGCTTTCGAAACACGGCGCGAGTTTCTGGAAGAAAACGGAGACGAATTTCTTGCGCTGAACCAGGCACTGACACGCCTGGCCGGCGAACTCGAGGGCCTGCCGCAGAAGCCGGAAGAGATTTTCAACTTTGTGAGGCGAGCCCAGGAGATTCAGGTTCAGCTCAGTTTTGCCATGGAATCGGAGGATCGCAACACCGTCTTCTGGATCGAGCGTCGCGGCCGGGCTTTTTCACCACAGAGACATCGAGACACAGACAAGAACAAAGAGAAATCTCAAGGCCGGCAGAATGTGTATCTTCAAGCCACTCCGATCGACGTTGGACCGATCCTGCGCGAGTGCCTGTGGTCGAAACTGGAGTGCGCGGTGCTGACCTCGGCCACGCTGGCCGTCGGCGGAGGCTTCGAATACATCCGGCAGCGGCTGGGGATGGACAACACCCGCGAATCGGTGTTGCCTTCGCACTTCGACTACGAAAGTCAGGCGCTGTTGTACGTCCCGCCCGACCTGCCCGATCCGCGCACGCCGCAGTTCACCGCCAAGGCCGCCGAACGCATTCGCAGGCTGCTCGAAATCACAAGCGGACGGGCATTTGTGCTCTTCACCAGTTACGCGCAGATGAACGAGATTCATCAGCGGCTGCTGGGAGAGGTTGAGTTTCCCCTGCTTCGCCAGGGCGACGCGCCGAAAAGCGTCCTGCTCGAGGAGTACCGTCTGACGCCGAACGCGGTCCTGTTCGCCACCTCGTCGTTCTGGCAGGGCGTGGACGTGCAAGGCGAGCAACTGAGCTGCGTGATCATTGACCGTCTGCCGTTTGCTGTTCCCAGCGATCCGGTCGTGGCGGCGCGGGTGAAAGCGATCGACGCGGAAGGCGGCAACGCTTTTTTTCAGTACCAGGTGCCGGCGGCCGTCATTACGCTGAAACAGGGCTTTGGGCGGCTCATCCGCTCGCTGCACGACCGCGGCTTGCTGGTGTTGCTCGACAACCGCATTTTGAAGAAACAATACGGCCGCGTATTTCTGGACAGCCTGCCCCGTTATCAAAAGACGACCGAGATGCGAGCGGTGGAAGAATTCTTCGGCCTGGCATGACAGATGTAAGAAATACAACTCCCGGCAAACTTCTCCTTTTCAAATCTTCGCATTCGATACATAATTCCTCGCCATGAGTCAGGGCGGTTGCTGCCGACGCGGGCTGACCCCGAATGTCCGCGTGGTGGCGCTGTTCGTTCCCGGCCCGATCGTCGCGATTCTGACGTTCCCGGGTGTGATCCTGCACGAGGCGGCGCATCTGTTCTTCTGCAAGATCTTCAGGCTTCAGGTTTATGACGTGTGCTTCTGGCGGCTGGGCAATCCGGCGGGCTACGTGATTCACGAAAAAACCGAGAATTTCGCTGCGTTGTTCTTTGTGAACATTGGCCCTTTTGTTGTGAATACGGCTCTGTGCGTGCTGTTTTGCACCTCCGCCTGGTTGTCGCTTAAGGGCCTGAAAGTCAGCAGCCCCGTGGCTTACTTTTTCTATTGGCTCGGTCTTTCCATCGGGATGCATGCCATCCCTTCCACCGCCGACCTGTCGAATCTGTGGGAGATGGCTCCGGCCAAGGCGAGGCAGGGAAACCTTATGGCGATCCTCAGCCTCCCGCTGGTGGCAGTGCTATACATCGTGAATCTTGGCCGCGTGGTCTGGGCCGATCTTGGCTATGGAATCGCCGTGGGGATTCTTGGGCCCATTGCCCTGCAGCGCTTGCTGACCCGCGCCTGAAACCACTTTCCGTCGCTGTACAATAGTTCGTCGCGGAATACGTGCCTCGCCGGCGTCGGCGCGGGCTTGGGGGCTCATGTTCGAGGTCACGGTTGAAGATACGTTCGCCGCAGGACATTACCTGCGCAACTACAAGGGCAAGTGCGAGAATCCGCACGGCCACAACTACAGGATTCGCGTCACGCTGGCCGGCAAAGAGCTCGACAAGGCCGGCCTGTTGCTCGACTTCAAGGACCTGCGCGAAGTGATGAAGCACGTCATCGAGCGGCTGGATCACCAGATGATCAATGAGATCGAGCCCTTCACCGTGATCAATCCGTCGGCGGAAAATCTGGCCAAATATTTTTACGACGAGTCAAACGAGAGGCTCAAAACCGTCACCAATGGCCGCGTGCGCGTGAAAGACGTCACGGTATTCGAAACTGATACGACAACAGCAAAATACAGTGAATAACCCAGTTGCCGGCTTCCAGTTGCCAGCAGCCAGTAGGCAACTGTTTTTATGCAGATCACCGAGATCTACAAATCCCTTCAGGGCGAGTCTACGCACGCCGGCCTGCCCTGCGTGTTCGTGCGCCTGACCGGATGCAATCTGCGCTGCACCTGGTGCGATAGCGAATACACCTTCCAGGGTGGTCGCAAAATGACCCTCCAGGAAGTCCGGGATGAAGTTTCGCGGCTGAGCCCGACCGGCCTGGTCGAAGTCACCGGCGGTGAGCCCATGCTGCAGGAGCGCGAGGTAGTTCCGCTCATGCGGCACCTGCTTCAGGACGGATATACAGTTCTGCTCGAAACCAGCGGCGAACGGCCGCTGGCCAGCGTTCCGGCCGAGGTAATCAAGATCGTCGACGTGAAATGTCCGGACTCGGGTGAGGCAAATACGTTCGACGCGAGCAACCTGCACGCCCTGACTTCCCGCGATGAGGTCAAGTTCGTGCTCGCCAGCCGGGCTGACTACGATTTCGCGCGGGAGTTCACCGCGCGGCACAATCTCGCCGAGAAAGTGAATGCAGTGCTGTTCTCGCCTGCATTTCGCAAAGACGCGACCGGCTCTCGCGACAGCTCGCACTGCCTGCTTGATCCGCAAGATCTGGCCAGCTGGATGATCGCGGACAACGTCTCAGCTCGGCTGGGATTGCAGCTTCACAAATTCATCTGGGATCCGGCGGTGAAGGGAGTGTAGGATTTTCAGATTGTAGATTTTAGATTGCAGATTCGCTTGCACTCCCGAAAGCGCTCGTGATCCGATCTGAAAATCTTAGATCTGAAATCTGAATCCCAAGTCCGCTTTAGAAGCATGCGGTCTTCAAATAAATCCCACGCGGTAGTGCTGCTGAGTGGAGGCATGGACTCCTGCGTCTGCGCAGCGCTCGCCAGCCGCGATTACGACGCGGCGGCGGTTCACGTCAGCTACGGCCAGCGCACCGAAGAGCGGGAGCGCAGATCATTTCTGGCGATCTGCGAGCGACTGCACATTCGTGACAAGCTCATCGTCAGAAACGAAGCTTTGCGCGCCATCGGCGGCTCCGCGCTGACTGATGACAACATCGCCGTGCCCACGGCGGAATCACTCGGCCGGGGCATTCCCGTAACGTATGTTCCCTTTCGCAACGCACACTTTCTGGCCGTGGCGGTGAGCTGGGCAGAAGTGCTCAAGGCCGAAAGGGTCTACATCGGCGCCGTCGAGCCCGACAGCTCTGGCTATCCTGACTGCCGGCCTGCGTACTACGAGGCATTCAATCGGGTCGTAAAGGCTGGCACGAAGGAAGGCCGGATCGAAATCGTGACCCCGCTCATTGCCATGCACAAGGCCGAGATTATCCGCCTCGGCCTTGAACTGGGTGCACCCTTCGATTTAACTTGGTCATGCTACAGCCGCGAGGATTTGGCTTGCGGTGTGTGCGACAGCTGTACCCTGCGCCTGCGCGCCTTTGCCGCGGTGGGAGCCAGGGATCCGATCGCGTACGCGGATGATAGCGTTCGTTGCCGGGAGGCAAAATGAAAAGACATTTCGCAATTCTTATGTTTGCAGTGTTGACGCTGGGACTGTGCGTGCCTCCGGTCTGGGCGCAGGCTTCAGGATCGGTAAAAGGCGTCGTCAAGAATGTCGATGGCACGCCCATGGTCGGCGCGATTGTGGAGTACGTCAACGTTGAAAACGGCCAGAAGTACAGCCTCAAGACCAATGCCAAGGGCGAATATTTTTCACTGGGAATTTCGCCCGGCAAGTACAAGGTCACGCTGTACAAGACTCCCGACGAGCAGAAGGCCGGCGTCGAGACCTACCACCTGAGCGGAGTTCAGGTTGCGGCCGAAGAACTTACCCTTGACCTCGACCTCAAGAAAGAGCAAGAACGGCAGGCGAAGGGCGAAGGGTTGAGTGCCGAGCAGATGAAGCAGCGGCAGGAACAGCAGGCCAAACAAGCGAAGGAAATTAATACCGTCAAGTCGTTGAACGACAAACTGAACGCCGCCAAGGCCGCGGCAGATGCCGGCGACTTCGACACCGCCATCACCAACCTGAACGACGCCAATCAGATTGACCCCGGCCGCGACCTGATCTGGTTCAAGCTGGGCGACTATTACCGGATGTCCGCCCTGAAGCAGACCGATCCAGCGGAAAAACAGAAGCGACTCGGGTCAGCCGTCGATTCTTATCAAAAGGCGATCCAACTCAAGCAGGCGACTCCCGATAAAGACGCGGCCAAACAGGCCGAGAGCCTTGCTGCCTATTACAACAACCTGGCCGAAGCCTATGCCAAGTCCAATAAAGTGGATGATGCAGTAAAAACGTACGCTTTGGCTGCTCAAACCTATCCGGCCGGCGCAACGCAGTATTACTTCAATACCGGCGCGGTGCTCACCAATGCAGGCAAGGTGGATGACGCTGTCGTCGCATTCGACAAGGTGATCGCGACCGATCCGACCAAGGCTGACGCTTACTACTGGAAAGGCGTGAACATGATCGGCAAGGCGACGCTGCAGGGCGACAAGATGATCGCACCGCCGGGCACGGCGGAAGCGTTCCAGAAATACCTTGAACTGCAGCCCACCGGACAATATGCCGATGCCGCCAAGCAGATGCTGACCAGCATCGGGGCTTCGGTCGAGACCAGCTTCGGCAAGAAGAAACCCGCCAAGAAGAACTAGGCGGGCAAGGGTTGCGGAAGAGTCGGTTAGGGGCGGCTAATTGGCCGCCCTTTCAGTGTCCGTAGCGGTACGAGGTTACCAAGGGCGATGTACCGTCGGCCTTTCGCACCCGCGCCCCCGGCGCGGTACAGTTAAGTAACTCAGTCTTCCCGTCTGTGGTGCATGCGATTCCTGAGAGGAGCGAATGGCAGCACCTACAATTGCACCGCTTTCTGTTTCATTAGATGGCCTTTCGGCCAGCGGCAGCGGCGCCACTCCTGCCTTGCTTGGCGCCATGTTGCGTTCCGCGGAAAAGATCAGCGATCTGATCTTTTCGCCGGGACGTCCGCCGCAAGTGCAAGTTTACGGGCAAATGATCCCTGTTCAGGTGCCCGGCCTGACTGTTTTGACCCCCGATGACACCCGACGTATCGCCGCCGACCTGATCGGCGACAACAAGCAGGCGATCACCACCCTGCGCGAGCACGGAGCCTGCGACATTTCGTTTGGGCTGCCGGGAATGGCCCGTTTCCGGGTCAACATTTTCATACAGCGCGGCAGTTGCGCCGTAGTCATGCGCGTGATTCCGACCGCCATTCCTGATTTCGTGACCCTGCGTCTGCCGGAGCAGCTATCGGACGTTACCAAGTTACGCGACGGCATTGTGCTAGTCACCGGACCGGCCGGCTCGGGCAAGTCTTCAACCCTCGCTGTCCTGCTCGACGCCATCAATCGCGAGAAGTATTACCACATCATCACCATCGAAGACCCGATCGAGTTTCTGCACAATCACAAGTGCTCGACCATCCACCAGCGCGAGTTGCACAGCGACACACCCAGCTTCGATCACGCGCTGCGCTCGGCCATGCGCCAGGCACCCAAGGTGATCATGGTCGGCGAAATGCGCGACCGGGACACCATTGAGATCGTGCTGGAAGCAGCCGAGACTGGCCATCTCGTCTTCTCGAGCCTGAACACCATGGACGCGTCCAAGACCGTCGAGCGCATCGTCAGTTCGTTCTCGCCCGCCGAGCAGCAGTCGGTGCGCGAGCGCTTTGCCAAATCGTTCCGCTATGTCATCTGTCAGCGGCTGCTCCCCAAGGCGGATCGCAGCGGCCGCGTGGCGGCGTTCGAAATCCTGAAGGCCAACGCCCGCACCCGCGAATGCATCGAGAAAGGCGAGCGCGAGAACAAAAGCCTGCTCGACGCCATTAAGGCCGGCTCCAGTGAGGACATGCAGCACTTCGACGGAGAAATTGCCGAACTCGTCCGTGATCGTATCGTCGATCTCGAGACCGGCCTGTCCTTCGCCAGCAATCCGGCGGTGCTGGGGCAGGAACTGGCGCGGTAAGGCAGTATTGCCGCCGGAAGGGCCTCTCTGCCCTCGAAGGTCCCCGTCATCCCGACCGCCGAGCGAAGCGAGGGGGGATGAACCCGCTTTTCCATTGCGGGAGCCATTCCCTTTCCTGTCGTATGATCTCAAGATGCCCGCTGCGCCCGCCGACGCGAAAATCCTCACCTTCGAAAACGCTCGCCGGACAGTCGAGGAGCATGCGGCGCGAGTCCAGCCACCGGCAACAGAGCTTGTTGATCTCGTGGACGCTCCTGGCCGCGTGGTCGCCGAACCGGTGACTGCCGACCGCGATTTCCCGCCCTTCCCGCGAACGACGCGCGACGGTTACGCCGTGCGCTCCACAGACTTGTCTCAGATCCCTGCCACGCTCAAAGTGATCGGCGAAATCAAGGCCGGCGAGCAAGCAGATAGAATTTCGCCGATTGTGCCCGGCCAGGCAGTTTCCATCATGACCGGTGCTCCGGTCCCTGCGGGCACCGATGCCGTCGTGATGGTCGAATACACATCGCGGCGCGGCGACCTAGTCGTAATCACGAGGCAACCTACTCCCGGCGAAAATATCGTTCCACGCGGCGCCGAGGCACGGCAGGGCAGCCTTCTGCTCGATCGCGGACAGCGGCTCAACGCTCCCGCCGTCGCTCTCGCAGCGTCAGTTGGCAAGTCGCGGTTGCGGGTCTACCGCCGCCCGCGCGTGGCCGTGCTCGCCACCGGCGATGAGATCGTCGACATCAGTTCATCCCCCGGTCCGGCGCAGATTCGCAACTCCAACACTTATTCGCTCGCCGCGCAGATTCGCGAGGCCGGCGGCGAGCCCCTGTTGCTGCCCATCGCACCGGACGAGCCTCATGCGCTCCGCCGCCTCATCGAGCAAGGTCTCGACTCGGATCTTTTGCTGATCACGGGCGGCGTTTCCATGGGCCGCTACGACCTGGTCGAGCACGTTTTGTCGGAGATGCAGGCCGAGTTCTTCTTCACCGGCGCTCAGATCCAGCCGGGGCGTCCGGTCGTATTCGGAAGTTGTGGCGCGGGCGCTCCCGCCCGCGAGCGGTCGGGTCTCTATTTCTTCGGTCTTCCCGGCAATCCGGTGTCGACCATGGTGACCTTCGATCTCTTTGTCGCGCCGATGCTGGCAGCGTTAGCCGGTGCATCCCCGCGAAAACTCATGTTCCTTCACGCTCGTCTAAAGTCGGACATTCGCGTTAAAAGCGGCCTCAAACGATTTCTTCCCGCGATTCTCACGGGCGAGTTTGAGAACTCATCTGTCGAACTCGTGCCCTGGCAGGGGTCGGGCGACATCGCCGCGACGGCGCGCGCCAACTGTTATGTCGTCATCCCGCCAGGTCGCGCACAGATTCCCGCCGGCGACTGGATCGCCGTCATGCCACGTTAGGCGTTACCTGCGGCATCACATTCCACTGTCAGCATCCATGTAAGATAGATTTGCGCAGGATAGAAGGGTCGAGAGTCCGAATCCCTCCATGCCGAAAGCACTCTCTCACTACGATCGCGGCGGGCAGGCGAAGATGGTGGACGTTTCGGCCAAGTCAGCGACTCGGCGCGAGGCGGAAGCCAGCGCTTTCGTAGCGATGAAGCCCGCGGTGCTGAAGGCGCTGCCGAAGAATCCGAAAGGCGATCCGCTTGAGGTCGCGCGGCTGGCGGGCATCATGGCGGCCAAGCGCACCGCGGAGTTGATTCCCATGTGTCATCCCCTACCGCTGGCGCTCGTTGATGTGCGTGTTCGCCTGTGCGAGAATGGCGTCGCTATTGCCTCCAAAGTTACGACCACGGCGCAGACGGGGGTCGAGATGGAGGCGCTGGTCGCGGCCGCCGTCTCGGCCTTGACGGTTTACGATATGTGCAAGGCGGCCGACAAGGGCATCGAGATTCGCGAGATCGCGCTCGAGCGCAAAAGTGGCGGCAAAAGCGGCACCTATCGCCGCAGGAAGCGCTAGCCGCAACAAGTTCATGGCCAATAACGTCAAACTGCTGCTGGTCGACGACAACCCGATGATGCTGGCGATGCTGCAGCAGGCGCTGGCTCCGCTCGCGCAAGTGACGACATCCTCCGACACCGCCGACGCGCTGCTGAAAGCCGTGGACGACAAGCCCGACCTGCTGGTCTGCGACTACCGCATGCCCGGAATGGATGGGCGCCAGCTCGTCGAGCGGCTCAAGAGCCGCCCCGCGACGGCGAGTTTTTCCAGCGTGATCATGGCCAGCAAGGCCGACATCGCCGAGCGGCTTTCGCCGCAGGATGCCGCCGACGACTATCTCGAGAAGCCATTCTTCTTGAAAGAAGCCACGCGCCGCATCAAGCGCATGATCGACCGTATTGCGCTAGAGAAGATGGCGAAGACCGCTCCCTCCGACGGCGTGGTGCGCGGCAGCCTGGCGCAAATGAATGTGATCGATCTGATGCAGTCGCTTGAAATGGGCCGCAAGAGCTGCCAGCTCACCCTCACCAACGAAGGCGACAAATGCGAGGTATTTTTCGTCGAAGGACAAGTGAAGCACGCGACCTACGGGTCGCTGGTTGGAGACGAAGCGGTTTTCAAAGTTCTGCGCTGGACCGGCGGTAGTTTTCAGCTCGACTTCGAAGGGAAGACCGACAAAGAAACGACCCAACTCAACACCCAGGGACTTCTCATGGAAGGTTTGCGGCTGCTCGACGAGTCGCAGCGCGACGCCGCCGGCGAAGCGGAACCGGTAGCGGCATCGGCCGCAGCACCCTCCCAGCCTGCCGCGCCTTCGACCGCGGGCGGCCATCGCAAAAGGGATGAAGAGGAAGATGTTCTCCTCGACAGCTGACGCGCAGGCCGGCAAAGCGCTCACGGCGGCCGTGATCACGATCAGCGATTCCTGCGCCAGCGGCAAGCGCGAAGATCTGTCCGGACCGGCGGTTGCACAATTTCTGCAGGAGCTCCGCTTTGAAGTGACCGTCCGCGAAACTGTTCCCGACGATCCCACCAAGATTCAGAATCTGCTCATCCGCCTCGCGCGCGAGGTGCAACTGATCGTCACCAGCGGCGGAACGGGAATCGCCGCACGCGATTTCACGCCGGAGGCTACGGTTGCCGTGTGCGAGCGGTTGCTCGACGGCGTCGGCGAGTGTATGCGCGCAGAAGGAACGAAGAAAACGCCGCTGGCCGGATTGAGCCGTGGAGTTTGCGGCGTGCGGGGCCGCGCTCTGATTCTCAATTTGCCGGGAAGTCCGTCAGGCGCTCTCGAATCCCTCAAGGCTGTGGCCGCACTGATTCCGCACGCGATTGAACTGCTGAGCGGCAAGACCGAACACAAACACTGAGCCTGGTTGCCTGGCCTGACTTGCTTCCGCTGACACAGTTGGCCTGACACCGCTGACCTGATCACGTACACTAATTTTTTCCTGTTGAAGACCATCGGACACATCCTGGCCCGCTATACGGCGTGGATTTGGGGGATGCTCGCGCCGCTCGGCATGTGGGGCGTGTTTCTGACTGCCTTTGCCGACTCTGCCCTGTTGGGAATGCCGATCGACGCTCTGGTAGCAGCATTCGCATACCAGAACCGCAGCCGGTTTCTTCTTTACGTGATGATGGCGTCGCTAGGTTCGGCGGTCGGAAGTATTCCGTTGTATCTCATCGGATACCTGGGTGGCGAAAAAGTTCTGCGCAAGCGAATCTCCGAGAAGCGCTTCCAGAAAATCCACCAATCCTTCGACCAGCATGAATTCTGGGCGCTGATGTTTCCCGGCATGCTGCCTCCACCCATGCCGTTCAAGATTTTCGTGCTGGGCGCGGCCGTGTTTGAGATGCGGTTCACGCACTTCCTGGCGGCGATTTTTCTGGGCAGGTTTGTTAGATTTTCTGTGCTATCTGTCCTGGTCCTCTGGTTTGGCCCGCAGATCGTGCAGCTGCTGGGGAGTCTGTTCAAACAACATCTCTACCCGGCGCTTGGAGTTGTTGCGGCCGTCGCAGTCCTCTTCTGGCTGGTTCTGCGAAGCAAGAAAAAGGCCGCCGACCAAAGCGATCAGAAGGTCTAGCGGCCGACGTGTATACGAACTCGCCCTCGCTCTATGCTGCTGCGTGGTCGCGGGATTGCCGCATCCGTTCCGCCAATGTGTGCACTAGGGCCGGCACTCCAAAAAATGCCAGCGAGAAGAACAGATCGCTCGCGACAGTTCCGCGGAAAAACGGAATGCCGGCCGTATAAGACATCATCAGTCCACTGAAAGTTCTCGGATACATGCCAGGCCACGCCGCCCACACTGCGAAGTTGCTGATCAGGAAAAACGAAACTGAACTGGCCAATGCCGCGCCCACCACGCGCCAGAAGCCAGCTCTCGTGCGCAAGTTCGTTCCCAGCCACAAGATCGCAGCATACCACGCCCACGTGACCAACTGGTCCCAGGAGAAAGTGTAGGCGTAGATGAATTTCGTCAGCACCACGTCGGTCGCGGCCAGCAGCACCAGCGGCACCCACATCTGCCGGCGCGAGCCGCGCGCTCCGAAAAACAGCAGCGACGCCGCCAGCGGCGTGAAATGCCAGGCATGAGGCAGGATATTCAACGGTCCGGCGAAGGGCAGAAACCGTACGGCAATGGCGAGCAGTACGAATAGGTAAGGAAGCATGATCACCTCATGAGATCACTTCAGCAACGAAATATTATTCTGGGCGCTGCCGCGGCCGGCGTCAAGGCAGGAGTTTGCGCTTGTGTTCTTCTCAATCCGGCTCCGGAACGATCTTTTGATGCTCGTCCGTGCCGTACACGTCGCCGACCACATGCAGGTTCTTGTCCACTTCAATGGCGGCGGTTAAGGGGCGTCTTCGCCCGCGCCGAATGGCGTTGGGGCCCTGCGCAAAGCGCAAATCAATCAGGCGGACGATGTATCCTCCCCCCTCTGTTTCGAGCGTCTCAGTCTCCGTCGTTGGATACTGCGCCCAGTCCAGATACGCGCGGCCCAGATACGATTTCTTCACTGCCAAAGTTGCCGCTGTTTCGTCCGCCTTATAAATGATCTCGAGTTCGTCGCCGGGATCGACCTCGGGACCCAGCGAATTTACAGGCGCCAACGCGAAAAAAGCCGGGGTTTCCACCACGCCGTACCAATGAAAAGGATCGATCCATTGCGGGTAGGCCGACACTCGAATCGGATCGGCGCCTTTGTATGTACGCGCCTCCAGCGCATGGACCGCGCGGCGATGCTCGTAGTCGCGCACGCCCCACATCAGCACAACGCCCAGCAGCGCCAGCGATGCGGCCACGCGTCCGCGGGGCCCACGAGGCCGCGCCCCGATCTCTCTGTCGATCAATGCAAAAAGGGCCGGGGCGACCAGGCCCAAAACCAGAAAGAACCACATCACCGGCTCAACGATGAAAACGATGTCCCACGAATACCACTTCTCTGAAAACGGCCAGAAAGGACGCACGCCGTAGTTGTTGGTGAAGTCGAGCAGGATGTGGCTTTGTCCCGCCAGGCAGGCATAGAAGAATAACAAGCCCCATCGCGGCGGCAGGTTCGGATTTTTCGTCTTGCGCCCGCGCAGACGCCAGAACAGATAGACGAACCCCAGCACCACGGTGGCATCGATCAGCACGCCGAGAAATGAATGTGTAAATCCGCGATGATGCGCAAAGGCAAACGCCTGGCCGCGGACCGAACCGAGCACATCCAGATCCGGAGCCTCCGCCGCGAGCGTGAGCGTCAATGTGGCCAGCGCCGTCTTGCGGTTCAGGCCGGCTCGTCCCATGCAGGCGCCGGTCAGAAAATGGGTTACAGGTTCCAAGCGGTTCGCAGAATTCTAGTGTGCCTGCCGTGATGTGCCAAGCCGATCAGAGATCTCAGCGCGGAGGTCCCACGAGCGTCAGCGCGTCGGGCACCACGGTCATGGTCATCGGCAAAGTGCCGAGCAATTCGCCGTCGGCCTCAATGTAAATTTTCCGCTGGCCATTCGATGCTTTCAATGCTGTAGACGACTCCTGGTAGCGGCACGACACTTTGCTACTGTCAACCAAGTCGATCCCCGGAATCTTCCATCGTTGTCCGAGCAGCCCGCGAGTCACGTAGGCAAGATACGCAGCGCGGCTGGCGGTGCGGCAGAAGACCAGCCGCAAGTCATCGCGGTCGAGCGATGCCCCCGGAGCCAGTTCCTGCAGCACGCCGCCAAAATTAGAAATGCGTACGCTCATCAACTCCGTTACGTCGACTCGCTTCGGCTCACGAGATCCATTCTCCAGGTATTCGGCCACAAACTGAGTCATGGGATAGCTGAACCACAGATTCCAGGCCTTAGCGTAGTACGCGGCCATGCCCATGCGCTGCTTCGCTGCGCCGTGGAGCTTGTAGAAAAGATGCGCGTCCACGCCAATGCCGGCCGCAACCACAAAATAACGCCAGCCCGGATTCCCCTTAAGACCGACATACTCCACGAGACCCAGCGCCACGCGCCGCGGCACATAGTGAAGGGCGGCCCGGGCTGCTGCAGTCACATTGTTGGGGATGCCAAGATCATGCGCCAGGGCGTTGGCTGTCCCCATGGGCAGAATCGCCAACGCCACGGAGGTCTTTGCCAGGACCTGCGCGATGTTGTGGACAGTGCCGTCGCCGCCGCAGGCAAACACCGTGTCGCAACCGGCAGCAATGGCGCGCCGTGCGGCTTCTTCTGCGAACTCCTGCGACTCGGCGGCAATCAGGTCTGCCTCGACTCCGCCATGATCAAGCACAGCCAACGCCGATTGCAGTTCGCGCTGGCGTTTCTTGCTGCCTCCGGAATCCGGATTGTGAATTAACGCAGCCTTGCGCATGGTGGGATCGAAGTTGATGAGACGACACCGATTGCCGAAGCCGATTGCCGAGTTGGATTGTACCCGAGCCGTACCCGCGGGAAGACGCCAAGCGAACCGAGAAAGCAACGTTGCCGGCGAAACAACACAACGTGCCACGCGCCCCGTCGGTCAGCGGCGGTTCCACTCCCACATGCCGAACATGGCCTTCTGCGACAGCGGACTTCCCAGCTGCCGCGCCTGCATCGTGATCTGGCCGCGATGATGCGCGTCGTGCGCGATCAGGTAACCAAGAAATCCGGCCGCATCCGGACGAAAGCCCTTGATCCGTCCGTCGCCGGTGAGCGCCTGGCTGAGAATCACGCTCAGCGCGTGCCGGCTGTTTTCGAGCGCACGCATGGCTTGGGCGGGAGTCACGCTGGCACGGTCCAGTTGCCCAGGAATCTCCACCGCCTTGGCCGCTTTTAGCCACATCACGCGTACGTTGTGCATGTGGGCGACGATGGCGGCGATTGTGCGTCCCTTGCCATCCGCTGGTTTCGCTTTCCAGGCGACTGGCGGAAGGCTGCGGATCAGATAGTGATTAATGCGATCGTTGGTGTTGAAGGCGTTGAGCAGCGCGACCGGAATCTGGTGCAGGTATGCCGTTTCAACAGTAACGGAGCGGTGTGCGTCGGGAGCTTTGGGCATGGCTTACCTTGCGGAACAAACAGGATGAGGCCTCAATTTTGCATGAATGGCTGCGCACTGGCAAGGGTCACTGATTCTATGCGACGCCCCTCCCGACTATAATCTGCCCGATGCCCTCCGCCGCGAAGGACGCCGAAAAAAAGATCGAATCCCTGCGCGAGAAAATTCGCCACCACGAATACCTCTACTACGTTGTCGACCAGCCCGAAATCAGTGACGGCGACTTCGACAAGCTGATGCGGCAATTGAAAGACCTCGAAGCCGAGCATCCGGCGCTGGTCACTCCCGATTCGCCCACGCAGCGCGTCGGTGGCAAGCCGCGCGAAGGCTTCGTCAAGGTTCCACACTCTTCACCCATGTTGTCGCTCGACAACACTTACAGCGAAGAGGAACTGCGCGACTGGGAACGCCGCGTCCACGAGCTCAGCGGCCGCCAAGACGTCGATTATGTTTGCGAACTGAAGCTCGATGGCATGTCGCTTGCCTTAACTTATGAAGATGGCAAGCTGGCGCGAGGTGTTACCCGCGGCGACGGCTCCGTCGGAGAAGACGTCACCCTCAACGTGCGCACCGTGCGTTCCGTGCCTTTGTCGATACCCAAAGACCGGCTCAAGAAGGCCGGCATTCCGCCGGATTTCGAAGTGCGCGGCGAATTACTCATGCCCACCGCCGCGTTCAAGAAACTGAACCAGGAGCGCGAACGCGAGGGCCTGCCAACTTTTGCCAATCCACGGAATTTTACCGCCGGAACCGTGCGGCAGCTCGATGCCAGCGTTACGGCGCAACGTCCCCTCGACTACTTCGCCTACATGCTGCTCGAAAACGGCCGCACCTATTTCGATCACCACGCAAAAACGCTAGACGCACTCGAAGCTGCCGGATTCAAGGTGAATCAGCATCGCAAGCTGGTTCATTCCATGGGCGGAGTGTGGGCCTTCATCCAGCAGTGGGCGGAGAAGCGCGAGTCCCTGCCGTACGAGATCGACGGCATTGTCGTCAAAGTTGACAGAACCTCCTTGCAAGATGAACTCGGCTACACGGGCAAGGCTCCGCGCTGGGCCATCGCCTACAAGTATGCTGCTCGTGCCGGGATCACAAAGATCGAAGGCATTCGCGTGCAAGTGGGTCGGACCGGCAAACTGACGCCCGTCGCCGAACTCGCCCCCGTGTTGATCGGAGGCACGACCGTCCGCAACGCCACGTTACACAACATGGATGAGATCGAGCGTCTGGGCGTGAAGATCGGCGACTGGGTGCAGGTTGAGCGCGGCGGCGACGTGATCCCGAAAGTCGCCAAGGTCATCGATGACAAAGATCATCCGCGCGGCCACGAAGCGTTCGTCATGCCGGAGAAATGTCCGGTGTGCGGAACGAAAGTCGTGCGCACCGAGGGCGAAGTCGATTACCGCTGCGTCAACGCCAACTGCCCGGCCAAGTTGATGGGCACGATTCTGCACTTCGCCTCGCGCGGCATCATGAACATCGACGGCATGGGCGAATCGCTCGTCGCGCAGCTAATCGACCGCGGACTGGTCAAGAACGTGGCCGATATCTACGACCTGACCAAGAAAGATTTGCTGAGCCTGGACCGGTTCGCCGACAAGTCGGCCCAGAACATTCTGGACGAAATCCAGAACTCGAAGAAACTGCCGCTCGAGCGCGTGATCTACGGTCTCGGCATCCGCTTCGTCGGGGAGCGCACGGCGCAATTTCTGGCCGAACATTTCGGCTCGATGGAGGCACTCGAAAACGCCGGCGTCGAGGAATTGCAAGCCGTGAATGAAGTTGGGCCGCGGATTGCCGAGAGCATTGCTGAATTTTTCAGCATCAAGGCGAATCGGGAACTAGTGAAGCGCCTGGGCGACGCCGGGCTCACTATGCGCGGACAAAGGAAAGAACGCGGAACGAAACTCGCCGGCAAGACATTTGTCCTGACCGGGACGCTCGCCCACTTCACCCGCGACGAAGCCAAGAAGTTGATCGAAGACGCCGGCGGGAAGGTCACCGGCTCGGTAAGTAAGAAAACGGATTACGTCGTCGCTGGCGACGATGCTGGCTCCAAGCTCGATAAGGCGAAAGAATTAGGCGTGGCCGTGATCGACGAAAAGGAGATGGAGCAGCTGGCAGGGTAAATTAGTCGCGCTGAAGCACCTTCCTCATCTTCCCCCACGTCACATCCAGTGACTCCGGCAGCACGCGCGTCTCGGCTACCACCGACATGAAATTCGAATCGGCGACCCAGCGCGGCAGCACGTGCATATGAACGTGTCCCGCGATCCCTGCTCCGGCGGCCTTGCCAATGTTCATCCCAAGGTTGATCCCATCCGGATGGTAGAGTTCGCGCAGCACCGTCTCCATGCGCTGCGAAAGAGCCATCATCTCGTTCGCAGTCGCGGTCGGCAGCTTCTCGAGATCATCCAGATGCGCGTAGGGCACGACCATCACGTGCCCCGGCGTGTAAGGAAAGGTATTCAGGATCACGAAGCAGTATTCGCCGCGGCACACAATGCGCGTCTTGGCATCGTCGTTTTCCTTCACTGCGTCGCAAAACACGCATCCGGCGGCCTTCTCCGTGGTCGAGACGTACGCATAACGCCACGGAGTCCAGAGATAATCCATAGCAGGGCAGATTAGCAGATGAGTGCTTGTTCTGAAACTGTAACGCTGAAATCTGTTTGTAACATACGCGCGATTTGCGTTTGACACCCTTCGCAGGCCGTTGCTATAGTCGAAAAGAATTCCCTTTGGACGCGGGTTTTCTGTAAACGTCCGACAGCTGGGATTGTCCAAGCTCACTCGCCAGGGTGGGCCCACCACAACCAACGACTCATCCAGCAGTCCGCAACGCAGGCCCCGCATCCGCAACCAGAGAGGCTTAACCTTGCTCGACGACACCACCGCCCTTAATTCCGAATCCACCTCTACCGTTGTAGCCGAGGCGGAAACCCCGAAACCCGAAGCTCCCGCGGCTGCGCCTGCGGAATCAACCGCCGCGCCACCTGCTCCCGAGGACGGCCATGCGACGCCCGCCACCGAGGACTTCGCCTCGGCGCTGGAGACGTTCACGACCGAGTCCAAAGAAGCGGTGCATGACGATCGCGTCATCAAGGGCACGGTGCTGAAGCTGACGGGAACGCACGTGGTCGTCGATATCGGGGCTAAGTCGGAAGGCATGTTGCCGCTGGCCGAGGTGCTCGATCATGAGGGCAATCCAAAGGTTAAGCCCGGCGACGAAATCGACGTGATGCGCGACAAGGGCGAGGCCGAGGAAGGCTACATCAGCCTTTCTCACCAGAAAGCCTCGCGCATTCATGCCTGGGAAGAAATTGAAAAAGCTCACAAGGAGAAAAAGCCGATTAAGGCGGTGGTGGTAGACCGCATCAAGGGCGGGCTGACCGTCGACATTCTCGGCGCGCACGCCTTCCTGCCCGGATCGCAGGTCGATCTTCGTCCTATCCGCAATCTCGACGGCATGAAGGGGCAGACCCTCGAAGTCGCCATCATCAAGCTGAACAAGAAGCGCGGCAACATTGTGGTATCGCGCAAGGAATTGCTAGAGGGCGAACAACAGGAAAAGCGATCGAAGACTCTGGAGCACCTGGAGGAAGGCGCGGTTCTCACCGGCGTGGTGAAGAACCTGACCGAATACGGTGCATTCGTCGATCTCGGAGGCCTCGACGGACTTCTGCACATTACCGACATGTCCTGGGGGCGGCTCACTCATCCCAAAGATCTGGTCAACGTCGGCGACCAGATTCAGGTGAAAGTCCTCAAGTACGACAAAGAGAAGCAGCGGGTTTCGCTCGGCTTCAAGCAACTGACGCCCGATCCCTGGCTCGACGCCGAACATCGCTATCCTGAGGGAGCGCATGTTTCCGGACGCGTCATCAGCGTGACCGACTACGGCG
This sequence comes from Candidatus Sulfotelmatobacter sp., assembly GCA_030041475.1. Lineage (GTDB taxonomy): Bacteria > Acidobacteriota > Terriglobia > Terriglobales > Acidobacteriaceae > Sulfotelmatobacter. The sequence goes on along the minus strand of JASHNU010000079.1, from coordinate 65,694 downwards.
CATTCGTCGAACTCGAGCAGGGCATTGAAGGCCTGGTGCACGTCAGCGAAATGACGTGGTCCAAACGCATGAAGCATCCCTCGAAACTGGTTAACGTGGGCGATCAGGTCGAGTGCGTGGTGCTCAACGTGAATCCGAGCGAACGGCGCATCTCGCTCGGAATGCGGCAACTGGCAGCCAATCCGTGGGATTCGCTGCACGAAAAATTCCCCGTCGGCATGACGGTCGAGGGGCGCGTACGCAACCTGACCGACTTCGGTGCGTTCATTGAAATCGAAGATGGCATTGACGGCCTGGTGCACGTCAGCAATTTGAGCTGGACCAAGCGCGTCAAGCATCCCTCCGAAGTTCTGAAAAAGGGCGATCGCGTCAAAGCGATCGTTCTCGCCATCGAGCCCGATAAGCGCCGTCTCTCGCTCGGCATCAAGCAGTTGCAGCCGGACGTGTGGGAATCTTTCTTTGCTGCGCACCATATCGGCGACGTGGTCCGCGGCAAAGTCCTGCGCGTGGCGGCGTTCGGCGCGTTCGTCGAGATCGCCGAGGGCGTCGAAGGCCTGTGCCACAAGTCGGAAGCCGCCGACGAGAACGGCCAGCCGATTCACCTTGAACCAGGCCTCGAGCACGACTTCAAAATCATCAAGATGAATCCGGAAGAGAAGAAAGTTGGGCTCAGCATTCGCGCTGTCGGCGAAGAAGCGTCGCGCTCGGAAGTCGAAGCCTACAAGCAGCCGGTTTCGAGCACCAGCTCGACCATCGGCGAACTGATCTCCTGGAAGCGCGCCAGCAACGAAGGAAACTAGCCTGCCGCTTGTCATCCTGAGGCGAGTGTCCCTTGCTCGCCGAAGGAACTGGGCGAGCCGCGCGAGGCGCTGCGCTTCCTGCGGCGCAATGAATAGCGCATTTGGCTCGCTTCCCTATCGCGCTGTTTTGCCCCCACAATGCCCCTGTTCTAGAATCATTGGTTTGCTCATTCTCATCTCTTCCTACTGAGGAGCGTCACTTTGCCTGACACCAGCTACGACGTAGCCATCATCGGCAGCGGACCCGCCGGATACACTGCGGCCATTCGCGCCGGTCAGTACGGCCTGAAGACCGCTCTCATTGAAAAAGACGGATTCCTCGGCGGCACCTGCCTGCACGTCGGCTGCATCCCGACCAAGGCCCTGCTGTTCAACGCCGAACTCTGGGACCATCTCAAAGACGCGAAAGAATTCGGCATCGAGGGCGTCGACGCGGGCAAACTCAACTGGGCCGCCGTTCAGGAACGCAAAGGGAAAATCGTGGCCAAGCACGCCAAAGGCCTCGAGTTCCTGATGAAGAAAAACAAAGTTGACACCATCAAGGGCTACGGCAAACTCACTGGCCCCGCGCAGAACGGCTTATTTACGGTTGAACTCACGAACGACGGCAAGGCCAGCCATCTCAAAACCAAGAATGTGATTCTTGCCACTGGCTCCGAAGCCCGCATGCTACCCGGCCTTGAAGCGAACGACCGCGTTCTCACCAACATTGAAATCCTCAGCCTAAAAGAAATTCCGAAATCGCTGGTGATCGTGGGTGCAGGCGCCGTGGGCGTGGAATTCGCCTCGATCTATCGCTCATTCGACACGGAAGTCACGATCGTCGAAATGTTGCCGCGCCTCGTTCCCGTTGAAGACGAAGAAGTGTCGAAAGAGCTTGCTCGCGCCTTCCGCAAACGCGGCATCAACTTCCACACCAGTGCGAAAGTCGACAAAGTCGAGAAAACGAAAGCGGGAATCGCGGTGACGATCACCGTGGACGGCAAGCAGCAGAAGATCGAAGCCGAAAAGATTCTAATCGCCGTGGGCCGCAAGCCGCGGACGCAAAACATTGGCCTGGAGCGCACGAAGATCAAGCCCGACCGCGAATTCATCAAGACTGATTCGTGGATGCAGACCTCCGAACCCGGCGTCTACGCCGTCGGCGACATCGTCCTCGGCACGCCGCAACTCGCCCACGTCGGAGCCATGGAAGCGCTCGTCGCCGTTGCCAAAATCGCCGGCAAGCCCGGCAAGCCCATCAACCCCGAACACATCCCCGGATGCACCTACTGCCATCCGGAAATCGGCAGCGTCGGCCTCACTGAGGCCAGGGCGCGCGAAGCGGGATACAACGTGAAGATCGGCAAATTCCCTTTCACCGCCAACTCACGTGCGTCGATTGTCGGCCAGCACGAAGGCTTCATTAAGATCGTCAGCGACGCCGATTACGGCGAAATCCTCGGCGTCCACATCATCGGCCCACAGGCAACAGAATTGATCGCCGAGGCCGTCACGGCAATGGAACTCGAAGCCACCGTCGAAGATTTAATGTGGACCATCCATGCCCACCCGACGTTGGCCGAGGCCATGCTGGACGCGTCGAACAGCGTGTATGGACTGGCGATTAATGCGTGAACTTCGTCGCCACGGATTCACACGGATGAGCACAGATAAACCGACGTTTGTCATCCTGAAGCGCAGCGAAGGATCTATGTATTTTGTCGGTTTGGTTCATCCGTCTAACCCGTGTAAATCCGTGGCGAAAAGAAGTTGATCTCCGTCGTCCAACTCGGCACCGTCGACTATGCGACCGGTCTCCGCCTGCAGCAGCAACTCGTCGCCCTTCGCAAAGAGGGACAAGTCGGCGACGTCCTTCTGCTGCTTGAGCATTCGCCGGTCATCACGCTCGGCCGCAACGCGAAGGCGGCGAATGTCGTCGCGTCCCGCGAACTCCTCATCCAGCGCGGCGTTGAGCTCTTCGAATGCGACCGTGGCGGTGATGTCACGTTCCATGGCCCTGGCCAGATCGTCGGCTATCCGATCTTCGATCTCCGCGGATACGTCACCCCGGACGGCAAACGCAAAACGCTCGGCGCAGTCGAATTCGTCCGCCGCCTCGAAGACGTCCTGATGCGCTCCTGCGCCGACTTCGCGATTGCGACCAAACGTGTCTCCGGCCTCACTGGCGTGTGGACTGATCCGGCTCATGTAGGGGCGGACCCATTGGTCCGCCCGAACGAGTGGAAGACTCGTTCTGAGAGTAGCCAAGAAAACTACACAGCCGGGCTTTGCCCGGCTGGGACGGACGAATGCGTCCGTCCCTACATTAACGCGGAGGCCAAACTCGCCGCTATCGGCGTGCATATCTCGCGCTTCGTCACCTCTCACGGCTTCGCCCTCAACGTCAACATCGATCTCAGCTACTTCAACCTGATCGTCCCATGCGGCATCACATCGAAGCCGGTCACCTCGATGGAGCGAGAACTCGGGCGCGAACTCGACCTCACCACCGTCGCCGAATCCATCTCGCGCAATTTCGGCGTCGTCTTCCAGAGCCAGATCTTGTGGGTCGACACGCTCGACGCCCTTCTCGGCCGCAGCGTCGGAGTGCCCATGAAGCCGCCAACCGAACTCCGCCGGATTCACAAGAAAGACGAGTCTACCTGGGCGTGATCAGGGTTCCTTGACGATCAGTCGCCCTAGCGACATCATTAGTCAGTATTGGAGGGGCTGGTGAGACCACTACTGCTGCTGCTTCTCTTGTCCTTTGTGGCGATACCTCTCAACGCTCAGCAAGAGCAGTCGTGCAGGAACAGTCCCAAGGTCGTTGATCAGTGTTTCAAGATTCACGGACGAGTACGCATAGGGAACGGTATAGGGATGACTATTTGGCGTGTTGGAACGGATCGCGTGTTGGCAGTTGGGGACGTCGATATCATCATTCCCGACAACTTAAGTGATGGGGTGTTCAAGAAGGGCGATATATACGGCAGAGATGTTTTCGGCGACTTCGACGTATGTCCGTTCACGAAGAGGAAGGATGGGGAAATGCAATGGGTCTGTGTTGAATCAGCAAGCCACTTGGTTATTCGAGAGCGAAAGCAATAATCTCCTCTGCCCTAGCCCTTCCCCCCTCCCTCGCGATACCATCAATACACCGCGCCTTCCGCGCCGCCTTATGGGGAACAGTAAGAAGAAATCAAAAGCAGGCTCCAATGGCAACCGTCCGCGTAACGGTGCGTCCAGGTCGAACTCCCAACTTCTCGGAAAAGCGGTGAGACCCTTCGACTCGGCTCAGGGCGAGAATGGGGCACCCACGTCCAACCATGACGTTCGCACCTACTCCATCCCCGACTACCGCCTCGAGCACCCGAATTTCACGGTTCGCCAGGTCGCGGAAAAAGACAAGCACGGCGACGAGCACGTTCGCTACGAGGTCACCGGCGATCGCGACGTTCCCGTTCCACACATCCGCGACTCGAAATATTTGAGCAAAGAACAGGCGATCGAAATTTACCGCTATATGCTGCTCAACCGCAAAATGGAGATTGCCCTCGAGAATCTCTACAAGCAGGGCAAAGTCGTTGGCGGCGTCTATTTTGGCCTCGGCCAGGAAGCCTGCTCCTGCGCGTCGTCTTATGCGCTCGATAAAGACGACTGGTTCGCGCCCATGATCCGCAACCAAGGCTCGCTGCTCGTTCGCGGCTTTGGAGCCAGCGATGTCATGATGCAGTACATGGCCAAAGCCGACTCACCCACCAAGGGTCGCGACGGCACCTCGCACTTCGGCGACATCGAAAAGCGCAACATGGTCTCGCCCATCTCCATGCTCGGCGATCTGATTCCCGTCATGTCGGGCGTGGCGCTCGGCGCGCGCCTGCAGGGACGCAACCTTGCCGTCATGACCTGGATCGGCGACGGAGGCCAGTCCACGGGTGTTACCTACGAAGGCATTAATTTTGCTGCTGTACAGAATCTCGGACTCGTGCTCGTCGTGGAAAGCAATGAGTGGGCCTACTCCACGCCGTCCGAAATGCAATACCGCTGCCAGGATCTCGCCGAACGCGCCATCGGGTACGGCATCCCGGCGGTGATCGTCGACGGCACCGACGCCTGCCAGGTCTACGACGCGGTCCACGAAGCCGTCGCGCGCGCGCATCGCGGCGAAGGCCCTACGTTCATCGAAGCCAAGATGATGCGCATGAAAGGCCACGCCATCCACGACGCGGCCAGTTACGTACCGAAAGAGATGTTCGAGTTCTGGAAAAAGCGCGACCCGATCGCACGTTTCGAAAATTACCTGCTGAAAGAAAAGAAGTGGATGACAGGCAAAGAGAATGCCGACTTGATCGCGGACGTAGAGCGGGTTATAGAGGAAGAACGCGAGATCGCCGTAAACTCCCCGATGCCGACACCAGAATCAGCCGAAGGAGGCGTCTTCTGCGAAGAAGGCTGTCACGAAATCAAACCAAAGTACGGCATGCCAAAAGTGAAGAAGGGAACGGCGGGCTACAAGGAAACGGAAGCGACGGTGCACTTGAAATAGAAGAATCCGTGTTCATCCGCGTGAATCCGTAGCAATGAATTTCTAACCTTATGCTCCTCACCTACCTCGAAGCCATCCGCCAGGGAATCTGGGAAGAAATGGAACGCGACCCCACCGTCTTCTGCCTGGGTGAAGACATCGGCATTTACGGCGGGGCTTTTAAAGTCACTGATGGTTTCATCGACCGCTTCGGGCCCGAGCGCGTCATCGACACGCCCATCGCCGAGTCCGCCATCGTGGGAGCGGCCTTCGGTGCATCGCTCACGGGAATGCGTCCCGTCGCCGAATTTCAGTTCATCGATTTCATCGCCTGCGCCATGAACCAGATCTCCAACATGGTGGCCAAGACGCACTATTTGTGGGGCGCGCCCGTGCCGCTCGTTCTGCGCGGCCCCAGCGGCGGATACGTCCACGGCGGCCCGTTCCATTCGCAGAATCCAGAGATGTGGTTCGTCCACAACCCCGGTCTCAAAGTCATCTGCCCGGCCACGCCCTACGACGCGAAAGGCCTCATCAAATCCGCCATCCGCGACAATAATCCCTGCCTCTTCTTCGAGCACAAGTATCTGTATCGGCGGATCAAGGAAGAAGTGCCGAAGGACGATTACGTTGTTCCCATCGGGAGGGCGCGCCTGGCGCGGGAAGGCAGAGACCTGAGCGTGATCACCTACGCGGCGATGGTGCACACGGCATTGGAGGCTTCCGAGGTTCTGAGAAACGAAGGCATCGACATCGAGATCCTCGACCTGCGCTCGCTCGTCCCCATCGATCGCTCAGCGATTGCAGAGACTGTGAAGAAGACGAACAAAGTTATCGTCCTCCACGAGCACTCCCGCACCGGAGGTTTGGCCGGAGAAATCGCCGCCATCATCAACGAAGAAGCCTTCGATGATCTCGACGGCCCGATCGTCCGCATCGCCGGGCTCGACAGCGCGATCCCGTTTTCCCCGCCGCAAGAGCACTACTATCTGCCGAAGGTGGAAGACGTCGTCCGCGAATCCCGCCGCCTGAAAGCCTATTGACATGTCCGAATTGCCGCTGAACGAGAGAATGATGAGAGCGGTGCATTCACTTCAAGGATTGAGCTGCGGCGACGCTTTTGGCGAACGATTCTTCCGGCATCCGGAGGTCGCGCGATCTCTAATTGCACAACGTGCTGTTCCGTCTCGGCCCTGGCGCTACACAGATGACACCGCCATGGCACTTGCAATCACAGAGATCCTCGAGGAATTCGGTGAGATTCAACCAGAGCGATTGGCAGAGAATTTCGGCAGACGCTTCCTTGCAGACCCTCATCGGGGCTACGGCGCTGCCATGCACCCTCTGCTTCCAGAACTCGCGCAAAATCCAAAACACTGGAAGCACCTTGCACCCCAATTGTTTAACGGAAAAGGATCCTTCGGAAACGGTGCCGCGATGCGCGTCGCTCCGCTGGGTGCCTTCTTCGCGGATGATCCTGAAACGCTAGTCAAGCAGGCAGAACTTTCCGCTCTGATCACGCACAGTCATTCAGAAGGGGTCGCCGGTGCGATCGCCGTCGCCGTGGGGGCAGGCCTGGCATGGAAGAACAAAAGTTCGCCGATGGATGCTCGACAATTTCTGGAAGTGATTTCCCAGGGAACGCCTGAAAGCGAGGTCCGCGACGGGATCACGCAAGCCCGCGATTTCGCGGATGACACAACCGTGGAAAAAGCAGTCGCCATTCTAGGCAATGGCGCCAGAGTCAGTGCGCAAGACACCGTACCGTTTTGCTTGTGGGTCGCTGCGCATCATCTCGGGAATTACGAAGATGCTCTCTGGACCACTGTCAGCGGCCTTGGCGACCGTGACACCACATGCGCCATCGTCGGCGGAATCGTAGCGGTGTCAGCCGGCGTCGAAAGCATTCCGAAGGCCTGGCTTGAATCGCGGGAGCCGCTTCCTCTCTGGTTCCTCGATTCAAGGCCGGAAAACTAGCCTCCCGCCCTGCCCATCTGCCAAAATACTCTGTCATCCCACGAAAGAGAGGCCTCTTGGGTAAGTTCGTTTTCGGCGTGATCGTAACGCTACTCGTCATCATTCTGGGCGGACTCGGGTTCGCACTGCTCGGATTTTTCCCCACCCCCTCGAACGTCGAACCGCCGCACTGGGAGCGGCACCTCGCGATGGGCGCCGTCGATGCCTACACCGAGCGCCACGCTCCTCACGCGGCCAATCCGTTCACGCCCACCGACGCCAACCTGATTGACGGCATGAAGCTGTACACCATGAACTGCGCACTCTGCCATGGAGGCCTCGACCGCAAGCCCTCCACGCTGGCCAACTCGTTCTATCCGCCGCCCCCAAATCTCATTTCCGATCCGCCCGACGATCCCGAATGGCACATCTTCTACACCATGCGCACGGGCATTCGTTACACCGGCATGCCCGCCTGGGACAAGACTCTCGCTGAGCCGGACATGTGGAAAGTAACCATGTTCCTGTCTCACATGGATAAGCTCCCGCCCGCTGTCCAGGAATATTGGAAAACCAGCTTCGGCGCTGCCCCCACGGCGGGCGAGAAGAAGGACGACGAGAAGAACGAAAAGACCAGCAAGGAGAAACACGACCACCACTAGCCGTGGTCGTAACGCGTCTGGTGCTGCGGGCAAAAACGGGAAGGGCACGACTTCAGTTGTGCCATTATGTCGGTCAAGAACGCGACTTTAGCCAATGCGGGATCGCCTTTCATGAGGCTGCGGCGACACGCGCCGCTCGAGGTTACTAATTCCCTTTATAATATGCGATTGCACCCGGCCCTCTGTTGGAACCGTGGGCCGCATGGAAGGGAATCATGCCGACTGATATCGTCATGCCGCAGATGGGCGAATCCATCGTCGAAGGCACGATCACAAAGTGGCTCAAGAAGCCGGGAGATAAAATCCAGCGCGACGAGCCGCTGTTCGAAATCTCGACCGACAAGGTCGACGCGGAAATTCCGGCTCCTGCCTCGGGTGTTCTGCAGGAAATTAAGGTCAGCGAGGGCACAACCGTCGGCGTGAACACCGTGGTCGGCACCATTGCGGTGGACGGCGAATCTGCTGCGCCGGCGAAGGCTGCACCAGCCGCAGAGAAGCCCGCCCCCGTTGCGAAGAAGGAAGAGAAAGCTGCGCCGGTGCCGCCGCCCGCGCCCACTCCCACCGCAGTCGTTGCTGCGACGGAGCAGGAAGAGGAAGCTCGTTCCTCCCCGCTTGTGCGCAAGATCGCTCGCGAGCACGGCGTCAGGCTTTCACAGGTTGCCGGCACCGGGCTTGGCGGCCGCATTACCAAGCAGGACATCATGCAGTTCATCGAGAGCCGGGGGGCGGCTCAAGCTGCTTCTGCCGTCCCGGCTGCATCCTCTCAGCCTGCGGCTGTTGCTCCCACTCCACGGCCTGCCGCGCCAGCTCCTTATCCGGGCGATCTCGTCCCCATGACGAACATGCGCAAGCTAATCGCCAAGCACATGATCGAGTCGCGGCGCACCAGCGCGCACGTTCACTGCATGTACGAAGTGGACTTTACCCGCATCGTGAACCTGCGCAACAAGCAGAAGGCTGGATTCGAGCAGCGCCACGGCGTGCGCCTCACCTTCATGCCGTTCTTTGTGCGCGCCGCCATCATGGCCCTGCAACAGTGGCCGATCGTCAACGCCAACATCGAAGGCGAGAACATTCGCTACCACCGCAACATCAACGTCGGCATCGCGGTTGCGCTCGACTGGGGGCTGATCGTCCCCGTGCTGAAGAATGCCGGCGACCTTAACTTCCTCGGCCTGCAGCGCGGCATCACCGATCTTGGCGAGCGGGCCCGCACCAAGAAACTCAAGCCAGAGGACGTCGAGGGCTCGACCTTCACGGTCACAAATCCCGGCCAGTTCGGCGCCGTCTTTGGACTGCCCATCATCAATCAGCCGAATTCTGCCATCATGGGTGTGGGCGGCATCACGAAGATGCCGCTCGTCATCACCGACAAGGATGGTACGGATTCCATCGCCATCCGCTCTGTCGTCCACCTGACGCTCGGCTACGATCACCGCCTGATCGACGGCGCCGTTGCCGACCAGTTCATGGCGCAGGTAAAGAAGAATCTCGAAACCTGGGGTGAAGAAATCGGATGAGCGAGGAGATCGGATAAGTTCGAGGAAAGCGGCTAAGCCGGACAATCCCTCGCCAAAGAAGCCTGCCGTACTATCGCAGGCGAAACGTCGAATGCGATGCAGAGTTGTGTGAGGGCGGCTAGCAACGGAATCTATGCCAAATTGCATCCCATGATACCGCAGGATCGAAACTCGATTCGTCCAAGGCCTGGTCGCCCCGGGACGGTACGGATCTTGCTGATTCCGGTTGCAGCCTCTACACTTACAGTTTTCCACTTTATTGAACCGCGTCTCCTGCGCGATCCCAAACGCGTAGCCGGGACCAATACTGACGAGGAGTTCACGGGTGGGTTGCATGGGTAGGTTCGATGAGTAGATTGCGTTCGATCATGCCGTGGCTCGGTATGGCATTAATTGCAGTCTTGGCGTTCTCCGGCTGCGGCGGGCACAAGCCTGCCGGCGTCTCTCCATTCGCTGGAACGGTGATCCTCAACCCCTCCCCGACCGCGTCACTTCAGCAGGGCAGCGTGATTATTTTCACCGCCTCGGCCCGAAACGGCTCCGGTCAAAATGTTGCTGGGACCTTCACCTTTGTCTCGAGCGATACGACGATTCTGAACATCGCCCCTAACGGCGCCGCATGCGGCGGCCACTGGGACGCCACTTTCAGCATCTGCACTCCGGGGGCAACCGGCCTGGCTTTAGTGACCGCTTCGGCATCGTCCTCATCCGTAACCAGCGCGACCACCCTGGTTTATGTTCACCCGCCCATCGACAACGTCACCGTGACCGGCATTTTGATCAACGGTCTGGCCATCCAGGAGCCCTGCCTGTCGCAAAGCCAAACCATGACGGTGGACGCCCGCGCCTTCAGTCAGGGCGTCGACATCACGTCGTCGGTCGGCCCTTTCATCTGGACAGCGAACAACAGCAGTGTGGTGAAGATTACTCCGCTCCTCAATCTTGTCTATTACCAGGGAGTCGCTTATAACGTCGCCACGAACCAGGCCACGGTCACGGCGGAGACGCCCGGCATCACTCAAATTTATGCCGAGGCCAGCGGGGTATTCAGCACGTTGTTCCAGCAACCTCCGCCCGGCACGAACCTGAACTACTTTGAGACATGTCCGATCCAGAGCATCAAGCTGGAGATGAACCAAGCCGGCTCCGGGCAAACCAGCTTCGAGGTGACCAAGGGCGGGACGACTCTCACGCAAACCATCGTAGCCACTGTCACCGACGTGAAGGGGAACACGTCTCTGCCCAACACGGACGGCGCGATTCAACTGAGCAAGATTCCGCTGACCTGGATCTCTTCGCAGTCGGGAGCGATCCTGCCGGGATCGAACTGCACGCTGACTTGTACCGTTACACTTCCCTCGACCGGAGCCGCGGCCATCACTGCCTCGTGTTCGCCGCCTACCTGCAACATCGGGTTCCCGCTATTTCCCAACGTCCAATTTCCCACGCAGGCGGTCTATCCGGCCACACCTATCTCAGGCCTGGTGATCGGTTCCACCGCTTCAGCCACGATGCTGGCCAGCAGTTTCGGATGCTCTGGCCTGCCGCCCTCAATCTGCACCACTGTGTTCTACAACGTGTCGACGACAAAAGCGCAGGCGGGCAGCCCGAGCGGGTCGCCTTCTTCTCCTAACTCCCTGCTCTTCGACCTCGCGGGCGACAAGGCCTACATGGGGAGCGAATTCGGGGCGCTCGCAGTGTCTCCTGGGAATGTGGGCGGGACCGGCTCTTCTCCATTTTCACTACTGGGTTCGGTGACTGGTCAGGTAATAGCCGTTTCCCCCAAGGGGGACATGGCGGTCTTTTCGGACACGATCCATTCTCCGAATCAGGTTTACATCCCAGTATCCTCCGGCCAATCCCTCAACGTAATCGCGCTCAACATCGACGGAGCCACGACCGCTGGTTTTTCGCCGGACGAACTGAAGGCCTTCATCTTCGGATTCGACAACAACAACAATCCGAATCTCTACGTGTATTCCAGTCTGCAATCCTTGCAGATCATCCCACTCATCCCGCCGGCGCTCCCGCAGGTAGACGCCATTGCGTTCTCCAATAATGGTGCCTTCGCGTATGTAGCCGAGTCCTCGCCGAGCACAGGTGCGGCAAATCTCACCCTGTTCGACACCTGCAACAATCAGGTAGCAGCCACGGTTGCTTTACCCGCTGCGGCCAAGGTCATGAAAGTGTTGCCCTCGCCGCTGCTCAACGGTCTGGACACCTCCGGGTATCTCATCCCCAACGGCGAGCACGTGCTCATTCTCGACGCGACCGGGATCGACATTCTCACCACCCAGCAGACTGGAACCGGCTGCCCCTTGACTGCGAGCTTCATCAGCGGCGCGCCCCCGCCGGTTCTGGTGCAACGCCTCCAGTTCGAGCAGGGCACCGTCGAGGCCATTAATTTCTTCGTCTCGCCCGACGCCAGCACGATTTATGTGATGGCCAGTAACCAGAACTCAATTCTGACTTATTATTTCCCCGCAGCCGCCTGGGTCGGCGGCATTTCTCTGGCCAACAACGCGGCGCCAGTGACGGGCGGCGCGACCATCGATACCGGCTTCATTTTGGTCGCCGGCAACGACGGCATGCTGCACCAGGTCACGACCGGGTTGAACGGCAGCGACCTGATTCCTTTTCAGTTCCCCAACTTGCCCGATATCCTGAATCCGTTTTGCATCGAAGGCGGGCTGACCGCCGGGCCCTGCTCGTTTGATCTGCTGGTGGTGAAGCCGTAGGAAGGACCAGGAGTGTGTATTCTCTTGTCATCCTGAGCAAGCGTTCTTTGCGCAGCGAAGGATCTAGGCGAGCCGCGCCCTGCGGCGCGCGGATTTTATAAGAAACGCCGCGCCGCGACGGACGCGCGTCCCTTAACCGCCGCTTCCCAGCTCTTTCCCTACGCTGTCGAGCACCCCGTTGACGAAGTGCACCGACTCGGGCGTGGAAAACTTACGCGCAATCTCCAGTGCTTCGTTGATCACCACCGCCCTCGGCGTTTCCGGATACGCCAGAAATTCAGCCACGGCCGCGCGCAGCAGATTGCGGTCCACCGCCGCCATGCGCTCCATGCGCCAGTGCTCGGCGTGACGCTCGATCAGGCCGTCAATTTCGCTGCCGCGGCCGATCGCGACCCGAAACAAATCCTCGGCGAACCCGCGCACCTCGGCGCTCGCCGTTCCATGTTCGGCCCAGAACGTCCGTCGCACCTGCTCGGCGTCCTGCTTGCCCATGTCGGACTGGAACAGCATCTGCAGCGCGAGTTCGCGCGATTTACGTCGTGTGCCCACTCAGTCCTCAGTTATCAGTGATCAGCCGTCAGTTTACTGTAGAGGGGGGAAATTGCGCCCGGTATTCCTGCGCACTGATTTCTTGCCGTGCCCTTTGTCATTCCGACGCCTCGTGGAGCGAGAAGGAGGAACCTGCTTTTTCCTAACGACTGAGGACTGACGGCTGACGACTTTCTTCAACGACGCCATCTCCACTGCCGCCAGTGCTGCGTCGAATCCCTTATTTCCCATCTTCAAGCCTGCGCGGTCGATCGCCTGGTCCAGCGTGTCGCAAGTCAGCACGCCAAACGCGTGCGACACTCCCGTCTCTTGCGCCGACTGTCCGATCCCGCGCGTGACTTCGTTCACGATGACGTCGTAGTGCGCCGTGTCGCCGCGCAGCAGGCAGCCAAGACAAATGATCGCGTCATATTTTTTCGTTTCGGCGAGAGTCCGCGCTGCGGATGGAATCTCAAACGCGCCGGGCACGCGCACTACGGCGATGTCTTTCTTCGCGGCGCCCATGCGCAACAGACCATCGCAGGTGCTCAATAGCAGCCGCTCCGTGATAAACGCATTGAACCGCGAAACCACAACCGCGAAGCGCCTGCCGGAAGCGTCCAGCTTTCCCTCCAAGGCAGGAACCGGTGGCTCCGGCACGGACTCCACTTTCAATTTGACCTTCTTCTCCGTCTCTCTGTGCCTCTGCGGTGAATTTTAGCTGTTGGGTGGCGCAGCGCTTTAGCGCTGCGAGATCATCAATTACAAGCCTTAGCGGCTTTAGCCGCTGAGGTCACCTTCCTTTGAACGCCGCTGGCCGCTTCTCCAGAAACGCCGTCGTTCCTTCCGTCTTGTCTTCCGTCGCGCAGCAGACGCCGAACAGCGTCGCTTCCAGATACAATCCCTCGGCTAGCGTCATCTCCATGCCTTTGTTGACGGCCTCCATTGCGTACTGCACGGCCAGCGGAGCGTTTGCAATAATCTTCGCCGCAATCGCCTCCGCCCGCGGAATCAGATCGGTCGGCGCCGTCACTTCATTCACCAGCCCGATGCGATGCGCCTCCTGCGCCGTAATCATCTCCCCGGTCAGCACCTGCTGCATGGCCAGGCCCTTGCCGATCAGCCGCGGCAGTCGCTGCGTCCCACCATAGCCGGGAATAATCCCCAGCTTCACCTCCGGCTGGCCCAGCTTCGCGTTCTCACTCGCGAGGCGCATGGTGCAGGCCATGGCGATCTCGCATCCGCCGCCGAGCGCGAATCCGTTGATGCATGCAATCACCGGCTTGCCGAGATTTTCGATTAAGTTAAGAACGCTCTGCCCGCGATGCGTGTACTCCTTGCCGCTGACCGCGTCGTGCTTGGACAGTTCGCCGATGTCTGCGCCGGCAATAAACGCTTTCTCACCCGCGCCAGTAAAGATCACCACGCGAATCGCCTTGTCGCTCTTGATGTCGTGGAACGCCGTCCGCAACTCCTCCATGGTGGCCATGTTCAGCGCGTTCAGCACCTTCGGCCGGTTGACGGTGACGTACGCAATCGCGTTTTTCTTTTCGAGAATGATGTTTTCGAAGTTCATAAAATTCCATTTCGCCGCGGATTTCCGCGGATCAAGACGGATCGAATACCATTGTCATCCTGAGCGAGGATTGTGCTTCGCACCCGCGAAGCACAACCGCACTCGAAGGATCCCTTTCATCTCAACCGACCCAGCTAGTCCTAAATCCGTGTTCATCCGCGTGAATCCGTGGCAAAGAAGTCAAAGCTTCTGCGCCCTTGGCTTCTCCGGATCGGCGTAATCATAAAATCCCTTGCCCGACTTGCGTCCGTACCAGCCCGCCATCACCAGCCGCTTCAGCAGCGGAGGCGAGGCGAACCGCCGCTCCTTGAACTCGTCGTACATCACGTGCGTGATGTAGTAGGTCGTGTCGAGCCCGACAAAATCCAGCAGCGTGAACGGCCCCATCGGATAGCCGCAGCCCAGCTTCATCGCGTTGTCGATGTCTTCAATCGACCCGACGCCCTCTTCATACGCGCGGATCGCGTCGAGCAGGTACGGTACCAGCAGCCGGTTCACGATGAATCCCGTCTTGTCCGACGTGCGCACCGGAACCTTGCCCAGCTTCTTTCCAAAATCGTAAGCGGCCTGATATACCTCGTCCGAAGTGGCGATCGTGCGCACGACCTCCACCAGCTTCATCAGCGGCACGGGATTAAAAAAGTGCAGCCCGATGAACCGCTCCGGACGCTTGGTCGCAGTCAGCAACTCGGTCACCGAAATCGAAGACGTATTCGTGGCGAAGATCGCATCCTTCTTGACGATGCCGTCAATCGCCGCATACATCTTCTTCTTTTCTTCCACGTTCTCGATGATCGCTTCAATGACAATGTCACAATCGGCCAGGTCGGACTTGTTCGTCGTGCCCTTCAGCCGCGCCCGCGCTGCGTCTTTCTGCTCCGCTGTGATGCCGCCCTTGTCAACCGGACGCTCGGCAAACTTGGCCAGCGACTTCTCAATCCCGGCGAATCCCTTGTCGAGAAACTTCTGCTCGACCTCGAGCACCGTGACGTCGAATCCAGCCATCGCCGAAACCTGCGCGATACCGGACCCCATGAGTCCGCAGCCGAGAACACCTACTTTTTGAATAGCCATTTATAAATTCCTTTGCCGCGGATCAACGCGGATTTTCACGGATCAAAATCCTTTTCACCACGGAGACACGGAGGCACGGAGTCTCAAATTCTATTAATTCGAGCAATCAGGGGAGTCATCACAATCCGCCATGAGATCAAAAATGCGAAAAGCCACATCGCACCGAAGAAAACCAGTCCGACGGGCAACACGCTCGCTCCCTTCTTCCAAAAGAAAGACCAACCTTCCCACCGCCCAAGAACGGAGGTCGCACCGTCGACCAGAATCGCGAGCCCCACGTAAACAGCGCATGTCACAAGGGCGAACTTAGTCAGAAAGAACATGACTCCACCTCCTCAAATCGACTGCCAGCGGCTGGGTCCGCCTGATAGAAACACCCCCCCCTCTGTGTCTCCGTGGTGAAGGTTTTAATCCGCGTTCATCCGCGGCGTGACGAAGTTCAACTCAAGCTCTCCACCACCATCGCAATCCCCTGTCCCCCTCCGATACACGCCGTCGCCAATCCGTACTTTTTCTTACGACGCCGCAGTTCGTACAGCAGTGTGATCACCAGCCGCGTTCCCGTGGCGCCCAGCGGATGCCCGAGCGCGATCGCACCGCCGTTCACGTTCACTTTTTCGCGGTCGAGTCCCAATTCACTTTCAACTGCCAGATACTGCGCCGCGAATGCCTCGTTCACTTCAATCAGATCGATGTAGTCGAGCGACAGCCCGGCCTTCTGCAGCGCCAGTTTCGTTGCCGGCACCGGCCCGCGGCCCATCAGCTTCGGCTGTACTCCCGCGATCCCCCAGCCCACAATCCGCCCCAGCGGCTCGATCTGTCGCTTGCGCGCTTCCTCGATCGACATCACGACTACGGCTGCGGCGCCGTCCACAATGCCGCTGGCATTGCCCGCCGTCACTGTGCCATGACGGCCAAACGCCGGCTTCAACTTTGCCAGGCCCTCCAGCGTGGTCTGCGGACGCCGGTGATCATCCTCGGTCAGCAATTCGCCGGTCGGCTCGCCCTTGGAATTGCGAAGAGGGACCGGCACCAGCTCTTCCTGCAGGCGATTTTCCTTGTAGGCCGCGTCGGCTTTTTGCTGCGAGCGCAGCGCGAACTCATCCTGCATCTCGCGCGAAATCCCCTGCTGCGAGCCATACAGCTCGGCGGTGTTCGCCATGTACAACCCGCAATACGTGTCGAGCAGCGCCACCATGAGCGAATCTTCCAGCTTTCCCCCCGGAGCCAGGGTAAACCCGTCGCGTCCGCGAATCACAAACGGCGCCTGCGACATCGCTTCCATGCCGCCTGCCAGCACAACCTTCGCCTCTTCGGTCTGGATCATCTGCGCGGCGCTCACAATCGCCTGCATGCCCGAGCCGCAGAGACGGTTTACCGTGAGCGCCGGAGTCTCAATCGGAATGCCGGCCCGCAACCCCACATGCCGCGCCCCATACAGCGCGTCGCCGGAAGTTTGCTGCGCATTGCCGAACACGACGTGATCGAATTCCTTGGCGTCAATTTTAGAGCGCTCGATCGCGCCCTGCGCCGCGACCGCGCCCAACTCCTGCGCAGAGAAATCTTTCAACTTGCCGCAATAGCGGCCAAAGGGCGTGCGCGCCCCGCTGACAATGGCGATGTCACCCGGCTTCAGCATGACCTTCTTTCTGGAGGGCTCCGACCAGAACGATTCGTGATCGACAGCCCAAACCTGCCAGTGTAGCAGCGGGAATGAGATTTCACCACAGAGGCACAGAAGCACGGAGAAAGGAAAAATCAAAACAGGTCAGAGATCCGGGAAAGGTGTTCATCGCGAGGGTGTGGTGTTAACAGGCGGAGTTTAAAAGCTGGGTTCCATGCGTGCTCAGCAACCCTCGATCTTGGCTGCCGGATTCAGAGACTTGACTGCGGAAACAAACTCGTGAAAACCATCCATCTGGCTGACCAGGTGAATCGTTCCCCGTTCATGTTGCAGGTCCACAAATCCCAGCGCATAAGGCTTGGCTCGCATCGACCTGATCGTGGCCACAGGGACAACCCTGTTGCGCATAAGGCTCCGGAACTCGAGTGCGTTTTCCTGCATCCGAATCTCATACGGAAAGCTCAGCCACGAGTACGAGGCGTAGAGCCCGCTGAACAACACGAAGACGAACACCCAGATCCCAATCCCAGACGCGCCCGGATCCGGGCCGAATGCGCCCGTTGCCGCCGCCGCGATGCCAAACATGCCGATCAGCGGCCAGGCCAACGCCATGAGGAAGTAGCACATCTTCACGGGCCAGGCGACGTAGAGCTTGCAGATTTTCATGATGGATTACTCGCCAGCGTGCCGCTCGCGCTGTAACGCGTCTACGCAACCGCCCCTGCGGCGAGCGCCGCCGGGCCCTCTGCCACAATCTTTCCCGGGCCTTGCGCCATGGCCTGCGCCAGCGCGTGCTCGGCGCGGTTGATCACTTCCGTCACCACGTCCACGGGATCGTATTCGGTGCGGATCACCGCTTCAGCCAGCCCCGCGGAAAACAGCAGCGGCTGGCCCTGCGCCGCTCCGTCTTTCGCCGGCAGGCGCACGTCGGTGATGGTCTTGCGCAGCTTCTCAACGGCGAGCATGGCTTCTTTTTCCGCGGTCTCGCCCAGCAGAATCGCAATCGTCGTCGTGTCGTAGCGGAAAGCCAGATCGTTGGAGCGGATATTGGCCGCGAAGACCTGCCCCACTTTTTCGATCGCCGACTGCACCTCGCTCTCGCCGTACTCCTTGATCATGAGAGCGGTCTTGCCGAACTGCATCAGCAGCACGGAGAGCGCCGATGCATTCTGGATGGCGCGCTTGCTCTCGGCCAGAAGGAGATCAATGTATGACGCCCGCTTCAGCAGCCCGGACTTTTCGTCGGTCACGGAGAGGTTCTTCACCAGCCGCCGCAGGCCGGCATTGTTCAGCGCAATCACCATCTGCTCGGTGAGCGTCTTGAGCACCACCATGTCTGCCTGCTGCCACGTCCGCGGCCGGTTGTGAATCAGCACCAGCATGCCGACAGTTTCCTCGCCATCACTCAGCGGAATGGCCAGCACCGAAGCCGCTCCCAACTCGGAGACTGCCTTCTTCGCCGTTTGTAGTGAGGAAGCTTTCGGCGCTTCGTTGATGGCCAGCGGATCGTGCCCTGCAACCGCCTGGTGCAGGCAAGCCACGATTTCCGCAATCAGCGCCGCGCTTGCTTTTTTTGTGCCTTCCGCGCAAAACTCTTCCACCGACGTGGGCGACGATCCCGCCTTCCCCATGGCCGCGATGCAGCGGGCCGTTTCCCAATGCGCGCCGATTTCCCGCACTGCGGTATTCAGCACGGCGGGCGCTGTGCTCTGGTGATACAGCTTGCGCGTAATTTCCGCTACGCGCGTAAAGCTGCGGACGTCGTTGGCCGGATCAGGAGCCGGAGCCGCCGCTGCTGCCGGAGGCGTGGAAGCAGCAGTCGCTGGCGGCAGCGGCGCCGATCCGGCATACCGCGGCGTCACTCCCGCCGACATATACAGCCGCTGCAAATCTTCGTTTCGTTCCTCTTCGCGCGGAAACAATTCCTGGATTCGTTGCAACCGTTCTACCGCCTTGGTACGCATGCCGTACTGCACCAGAATTTCCGCCTGCAACATGAGATCTTGCAGCGTCGCCGCGCCCAAGGTCGGTTCCTGCACCTGGGCGGGCTGGTCCGCCGCCGCTTTTCCCACGGAGCTAAAGCGCGAAGAAATCACCTTGAAGCGCGCGTCGTCCACCTTGCCCTTGAGCTGATCCAGGCGCTTCAGGTGTCCGGTCTCATAGGGATCCACTTCGGCGGCGCGATCCAGGCACTCTGCAGCCTTCTCAAATTCGCTGGTGCTCACATACAGATCGAACAATTTAAGCAGCGTCTGGCAGTAGTCGTTCTCGCGGTTCGACGAGTTGTAAAGCTCGCTGAGGAACTCGAGCACCTGTGCCGAAGCGTGGTGGTCGCGGGTTACGTCCTCCATGATGGCGATGAACTGGCGTCGCTCGCCGCGCTTGCGCTGGAATTGTTCCAGCTTGCGTGCCAGCGAGACCGCCGCATCGTCCTGCCCGGAGTCGAGCAACTGGCCGATCAGCGTGATGACTTGCTGCACTCGCCCGGGATTCTGCTCGAACAATCCCCACACCAGCGGCTCGGCTTCGCTGAGGCGCCCCGCCGACTGCAACGCCGCGGCGTAGGCCTCGCGCAGTTCGGGCGTGGCCTGCCCGGAGTTGATCTGTGGCTCGAGAATGAAGATTGCCGCCCCGGCCTGTCCCTGCGCCAGCAAGGTTTTCCCGTACTCGAGCGCAATCCCTGGATCGGAAGCATCTTCCTGATACGCGCGCTCGTACCACTGCGCCGCGTCGCCGCCCTCGCTGGCAGCAATTTTCGCCACTTGCTCAAAGGCCGTCGCCGCCGCTTTGTGATTTCCCGACTCCGAGGCCAATTCTGCCACGCGCAGGAAGTTCGCTTGTGTCGGTTCCAGCGCGACGATCCTGTCCAGAATCTCGGCGGTTTCCTGCTTCTTCCCCAGCTTGGCCAGGTCGGCCAGTGCGGCTTCGTAGGTGGTGGCTGCCAGCTTCTTGTTCGACCCTTCGAGCAATTGTCCAAAGCGGAATTTCTGTTGCCAGGTCGGCACGCCGTGCCGGGCGAGTTTCTTGTAAGTGAGGCTGGCGCGAGTCGCATCTCCGGCCGCAACCTGGCGTTCAAACAGCTCGCCCAGAAGCTTGACGGCGTCGACGTTGCGGCTCAGCGACAGGCACAGATCGGCCGCAAGTTGCCGCACGACATCATTTTCCGGGTCGTCACGCAGGACCAGCAGGTATTCTTCCAGCGCCTCGGGAGTCTTGCCTTTTTGCAGGAGCTTCTCCGCTCGCTCCACGCGCTTGGCCATCTCGGCCCGGTCCAGTCGTTTTGTGATCTCAGGCATGCAGAATTGGAGCGGAGTAAGCCCTGCTCCGATTCTAGGAGCCGCCTTTCCGGGCGGCAATGTGACATCCTCCCCGCGCGATTACGAAGGTCACCCCGCCTTTATCCCTTTGTCATTTCAGGTGGATGCAACGGTGGCGTCGCCCGAATTCCTTCTGGTAACGTGCTCGCTTGACCTCCGACGCCCCCAGCGACGCAGCCATTGTGAAACTCGAGTTTTACTGGAAGTTGGATGGTGGAGCTAGTCGGGCTCGAACCGACGACCTCATCGTTGCGAACGATGCGCTCTCCCAGCTGAGCTATAGCCCCGTCTGCGGTTGGAATGCTGGTTGCTCGACTAGTTTAGCAGTCTTCGCAGATTGCCACCAAGCGAGGATCGAGGCGGGAGGAGGGTCCAAACCGCCCGATTGGGCAGCAAACGGGCGCGTGTTCCAGGACGAAAAATCCCTTGACGAACCGTGCCGCGCAGCGTCTAAGTAAAGGAAGGCCTAGCTGGAAAGAGGGCGAACGCGTTTATCTTGTGGGTGTATTGGGGAATCCTTGATGTTTGCTCAAATCAACCCTGGCGCCTCGCGGCAGCGTCGTCTCCTTGCGGGATCCGTTGTGGTACATGGGCTGGTGCTGGCCTGGCTGCTGCGTTCCCCTGAGCCGTTGAAGCTGCAGCCGAATTCTGTAGCGATCGGCCGGAATGGAACTTCTGTCACGCGGCTCTTTTGGGAGAGCAAGTCCGTCGACAACAGCAAGCATAGCTCGCCCGACCGTGCGACCGAGCGATACAAACATGAGCGATCGAGCCAGAACAAGCTTACCTGGCAGCCTCCTGCGCAAATGGCGAAATCGGGTTTGCGGCAGAATCCGCCGCTGCGTACTCAAACGCAGGACGATGCCAAGACCCAGACGCTTTCCGCGCTCGGTCACGGAGCGCAGGCAGGACTTCCCTACGGAACGCTCAGTCGCGGTCCATTTTATGGCGACGAAATTCGTCCCGCCTTGCCGGTTGCGACCTCCGATCCGGTTGTCTACCCGTGGCAAATGCCGAGCTCTCCCGGCAACGAAGTGATTGAAATAACTATTGACGAGCGCGGGGAGATCACTCACAAGACGGTGCTCGTGAGCCTGGGTCCCGACATCGACGAGAAGTGCCTGGCAGCTCTCGACAACTGGCGCTTTAATCCCGCCACCCGCAATGGCGCCCCGATTCCCTCCAAGCAGGACGCCATCTTCCCCTTCAAGGCGCGAGGATAGCCGGGCGCGATTGCGCGTCAGTCCATGTCCAGTTCTCTTCTCTCTTTGCGAACATAGCACCATGTCGCTGCAGACCAAGACCGTGCACAACGTCATCTAGTTGCGCAGCGCTGTCGGGATGGCCGTCAATTCCGGCGGCCCTTTTTGTTGGTGGCCTCGGGCCCGGAAAGGTCTCGCCCGCTATAATCGAAGAGTGACTACGAATGCAGTTCGAC
Organism: Candidatus Sulfotelmatobacter sp.; assembly: GCA_030041475.1. Taxonomy (GTDB): domain Bacteria; phylum Acidobacteriota; class Terriglobia; order Terriglobales; family Acidobacteriaceae; genus Sulfotelmatobacter. The sequence goes on along the minus strand of JASHNU010000079.1, from coordinate 43,954 downwards.
AGGTGGCATCGGCGGATTTTCCCACGCGCTGGGGCCATTTCCGCATTTGTGGTTTTCGCGGAGAATTCGGCTCCGGAAAGAGTCGTCGGGTGGAAGAGGCGGTGGCTTTGGTGATGGGCGATGTAAAGACAGTGCCGCCCGTGGTCAGAGTACATTCCCAGTGCCTGACCGGCGACGTTTTTCATTCGCTGCGCTGTGATTGCCGCCAGCAGCTAGAGCTGTCTCTCTCCATGATCCGGGACGAGGGCGCCGGCATCCTGATCTACGAACAACAGGAGGGGCGCGGCATCGGCCTGATGGCCAAGCTGCAGGCTTACGAATTGCAGGACGCGGGGCTCGACACGGTCGAGGCCAACGAACGGCTTGGTTTCAAGGCCGATCACCGCGAATTCGCCCTGCCCGCCGAGATTCTCAAGGCGTTGGGAGTCACGCGCGTGCGGCTGCTCTCGAACAATCCCGATAAAGTTGAGGCTCTTGAAAAAGCGGGCGTTAAAGTGGTCGAGCGCGTGCCATGTGTAGTCACTCCGAGTCCGCACGCGGAAGAATACCTCAAGACGAAAAAAGAGAAACTCGGCCACCTGTTCACCTCGAGCTAAACAGGTCGAGCTTACGGTTTGCCGCTCGCGACCGTCACCGCCATGCTGGCGGGAGACCGGTGCGGACGCGGACCTTCTTCAGTGATCCTTTTCCATCGCCATGGCGCGTGGGCGCGGCTTCGTTTCCAGGGGATTAGTGGCTGGTGGCCCCGCTGTCATTACTCACCATGAGACTGGAGACGTTCACTGGCTCGAAGTCGGCCAAGGTCAGGCTCGTAATGCAGGAAAGGTCGTTGTCGTTCCAGCGAGCGTCCGGTGTGCCGATTAATCCGCCACTATCTCCGTTATCGGCCAGGATGATTCCATAGTTCCGGAATGCGGTGATGATGACGGCCGCTTGCGGGCTCGTGGAGGCGCAAGCAGGAGTGGCGACGGAAGCCTTGAGTCGATAGATCTCGCCGGCGGGTCCGGTCATGGTGCAGCTCGCCGGAGGAGAAGATTGGGAAATTTCCGATTCCACGGGAATGGAACCTCCGCCCGACTCAGTGCAACTGCCCACACCCGCTGTTTCCGTCGCCGGCCAAACCCAATAGTTCAGCATGTGGTTCAGCGTGAACCGAATGGGATGCTGAATGGTGCCAGTGGGTGCGCTGGGTGTGCCGGTGCCGATGACCTCGTCGGCATTGGCGAGCAGCGGCCCAACCGGAAGTCCAGCGGCATCGGAGGTTCCTTCGCCTTGCGTCGTCAGATTATTTGAATTTGCATCGGGCCAGAGCGCGTTTGAAGAGTCCGTCCACGGGCCCCCTTCGTAGATGCCCTGCCATATCTCGTAAAGGGCGGGGTTGTTTCCACCGCCTGCCTCGAGATAGACGAGAACGTGACGATCTCCCGTCGAGCTGCTCGTGCCCTCCACCGGGGCATACGCCGGAATGGGACCAGACGTGAAGTAGGACTGATACACGGTGGTCGTCACCGCGACGTCGGGCTGGTTGTACGGAACCTCAATGGCTGGGATTCCATTCGGAAATGGAGCGTTGGAACTATTCCCGAAGAATGGCTTGACGGTCGATGACAAATAGCCGCTGTAGATCGGCGCGGCGGGAGAAGTATCGACCGGCAGGCTGGTCGAGGCCGCGTCCACTCGATGATGAAAAATGGACGTTGACGGAAAGATGCTGGCGAGAAACGCGTTGCTGCCGTTGATGGCGATGCTGATCTGCTGAGTCGCCTGGTCAGCAATCGTGTCCGTGACAATGAATTCGGGCGTGTAGGTGCCCTGACCGCCAATCAGCGAACTGCTTACGATTCCAGTGCTGGCGTTCAGCGACATCCCTTCCGGTAAAGGAGGAAAGCTGGCGTTGGTGCTTATGGAATAGGCGTACGGTGGAGTGCCGCCGCTCGCGACAATTGTGCATCCTGTATATGCCGCGCCCTGCGTTCCATCCGGGCACGAGGTTGTTTCGATCGTCAGCGGGCCGCCGGCCGCTGTCACAGTGACTTTTGCGGTTGCAGTGTTCGAGCCCGCTGCGTTGGTCGCGGTCAAGGTGTAGATGGTTGTGGACGTCGGACTCACGCTCGTGGAACCACTCGCGGAAGAGGACGTGAATGTCCCAGGGGTGATGGCAATGCTCGTGGCTCCGGTCGTCGCCCAAGTCAGCATGCTGCTTGTACCGGAAACGATTGTCGTGGGGCTCGCTGCGAACGAGTTGATCACCGGACTGGAGGCAGCGCTTACGGTAACAGTGGCCGTAGATGTGGTCGAGCCCGCGGCGTTGGTCGCGGTCAGCGTGTAGGTGGTCGTGGATGTCGGACTCACGTTGGTGGACCCGTTCGCAGACGTGGATGTAAACGTTCCGGGTGTGATAACTAGGCTGGTCGCGCCTGTCGTCGTCCAACTCAACGTGCTGCTTGCTCCAGAGTTTATGCCTGTCGGATCTGCTGCAAAGGAACTGATCGTTGGCATCGACTGCGAAGTTTTCCCGCCGGAGGAGGGCGATGATCCGCAGGCGAGGAGGCCGGCACAAGCGAGTAGAACAGCAGCCAGCACTGCGCTTTTCCGGGGAAACGGGTTCCGTCCACGCAGCGAGGAGTTACCTGCAGCGTTGCAGTTCGGCGAACTCATCCCATCACTTTATTGCCGTCACCGGCGTCACTCTAGCTCTCTGTGGTTGTAGCCCTCTAGGACACGTCGCCTACGCCGCAGTGCAGAGTCGTGCGGTAATTCGAGCGTGTACCAGCGTGGCAGCAATTAACGGCCAAAATCACTGCGCGGTTTCGGTGAAATTCGCTATGGCATTCCCCAGCGCATAAGGCGCTTCCGCCTGGACGTTGACGGATTGAGCCGCACTCGGCAACGTTAGCGTCACTGAGGCGACGCCAGACGAGTTCGTCACGGCGATGATTTTCGTCCCACTGGTGGTTCCGTTGGAAAGCGTGCCAGCACTTGTTGTGAACAGAATGCTCGCCCCTGTGGCCACGCCACCGGACTCGCCGGGTGACAGAGTCACGGTGAGAGGCTGCGTCAGGGTCGTGTCCACGCCGCCGGTTTGCCCATTTCCGCCGCTTATGGCAACACCAGCCGGAGGATTGCCGACGATAATCCATCCGCCTTCGGTCTGCGTGACCGTTCCATCACTTCCGGTAACTGTGAAATGACAGAAGCCAGCCGTGCTGCCGGCATCCACGGTAATCGTACCCGGCTGATCGGGTGTGATCGTGGGACCGGCCAGGGTCAGAGTTCCGCTGCATGCCGGCGCGCCTTCGTAGCTGTCGAAAACGGCTGACGACAACGTGACGTTGGCTGTGCCGCTGCTGATTTTCGGTTGCAGACTCGCGGTGCCGCTCGATGGCACCATGATCACATCGGGATTCAAATCCCAGTCCGAGCTGGGCGTATTCGCCAGACTGCCCGAGATGACGAGCAGGGTCGCGCTGTAAGGAGCAAAGGTTTGCGTCGCGGTCCACGTCTGTGAAGAAGACGAAGTGATTGCCGTCGGAGCGCTCGAAGACAATGTGTAGCTTACGACTGAGGCGGGATTGAAGCCCGCAAGCTCAAACTGCACCTGGGCTGCGTTCTGCGGATCTTTGTTGAGCACCATCACGGTCAGCGTCTTGCCAGTCGAATCAAGCGCTGCGTAGCTGCTGAAAAGATCGGGGTTGCCGTTGTTCGTATCGGAGACGGAAGTTGTCCCGAACGTGTGATGCGCGCCGTCATAATTGGCGTAGAGCTTCAGCGCCAGGTAATTGGGATTCGTCGGTACCGGCGCTTCCCAGCGTGAAGCCAGGGCCATGCGTTCGCGGCCGAAGATGCCGTAGGCATCGGCGTCGCCGAGAGCAGTGGAGAAGTCAGACTCACCCGCAAACGCGGCGCTCCACTCCGTGAAGCTCATGGGCGTTCCGGGATAAATCATGTTTGCGATGGCCCGCATGCGCGGAATGCGGAAGGGAATCGTCTTATTGGGCTGGATGTTGGTTGTCCATGGCTGATTGATCGAGCTCGATGGGCTGACAAAAGTCGGATCCCAGTAATCGCGATAGATGCTCACCGCCAGCGCCTGAAGTTGCGCCTGCGTTAGTCCGCTGGTGTTGGCATCCGGATAGGCATGAAGATCGAAAACGTCGAGCGTGCGCGTGCCTGAAATTTGATCCTGCCAGTAGACCTGATTGAGCCACCAGGGCACGAAATCCACTCCGCCGTGCGCGTTTTTGTCGTTACCATTTGCGCCGTTCCAGTAGAACCACCAGCAACAGGTAATCGGACCGAATCGAACCGCCTGCGGATCCCAGGTCTTCAAGTTGGCGGCTTCGGTCAAGTACACATTCGCCAGTTCGTCGTAGCCAGATGGATTGGGATGAATATCGAAATGCGTGCTACCCCAGATTTCGATCTCGTTATCCATGTCATAAAAGTGACACGAGGTGATATTGGAATAAGGAATGGAGCAGGTTCCGTTGCCGAATGCAGTGGCCAGCGCCGCCGCCCAGTCGCTGCGATAAACGCACGTCGTCCCCGGGCAGGTTTGCGTGTGGTCATCGAGCAGCGGGTAGTAAGCGATAGTCACAGCGTTCGTAGTGACGCGAGTCGAACAGTCGGTCTCTAATCCGTCTCCGGCGTCAGCGTTCCAGTAGTCGGTGCTGCACTGCGACCCGAACGTTGCGACAGAAAAACTCCAGTGATAGTTATTTGTCCCTCCCTGCGTTACCGATGTCTCCGCACTCTGCGCAACCCACGGCAGCATGACCATCGTCATGAGCGGATGGCTGCCCGCATTCTCCACGTCGGTGATGAATTCCGTCGAGCTGCTGTCGTTGCCGTTGCTGAACCCTTCCGCGTTGTAGTCTTCGAAGTAGTAGTCGGCAGCGGCGTTGTTGGTGCCCAGTTGCCAGTTGTAAGTCGAAGTCGCGTCCCCGCCCCAGCGCACTTCCGTCATTCCGCTGTCGGTGACATGGGCGACGTCTTGCGGGTATGATCCGCCGTAAATGTACGGACTGATCGTGTGTCGATTGCCCAGCACGTCGATATTGACGCTGACGCCGCTGAACGATCCTGTGGGCGTGGCCGAAGCCTGGTTGGAGTCGCCGCTTTGTCCACCGCTGTTCACCGCCGTCACGACGTAGTAGTAGGTCGTACCGTTGGTTACGCTGCTGTCAACATAAGTGGTGGTAGTCGACGTACCGCTTTGCGTGTACGGGCCACCATTGGTCGTGCTCCGCAGCACGTTGTAGCTTGTTGCGCCAATGCTTGACGTCCAGGACAGGTTAACCTGCCCAGTCCCGGCCGTTGCCGTCAAGCCGCTGGGGGCCGCAGGCGGGTTGGCTCCACCGCCGCCACCGGATCCTGATCCACCCGATCCGGCGCAGCCCTGAAGGAGAAGAGCCATGGCAACAACAAGGAGCGGGGCCAATCGCACCACATTTACTCGGACCAGGTTTAGTCGCAGCAGGTTTACTCGGCTAGCCATAAACCTAATGCTAGCCAACTATGCACGTTTTATTGCCACACGAAGGGGCACGTTGGGCCTGTCCGTCGGACACGCAATCATGGGCTATACGGCCGTGTACGACGCGATATTGTCCTGTTTTTGCCGCGAACCCTCGTGAAGCAGCGCACTGATTTGCTCCGGGCCGAGTAGAAACCTACATTCGGCCAGCGCTAAGCAGCATCAGTATTCCTAGACGCGTATTAACTCTTCAATGTTAGTGCGCGCGAAATTCGGTCGCATTTGGCGTATAAATGTGTGGTACCGGATGACTCGCTGGCACAAACCGGAGGGGGCATTCTGGGCGTCCGCGGTCGGCAGTGCAATGTTCGAAGGCTTCTGCCGGACGTTCTTCACCGTCTACTGTCCTCTCACCGTCGAAGGGCTGCGTCACCTTCCCGACGGGCCTTTCCTGCTGTGCAGCAATCACTCGAGTCACGCCGACAGCGCTGTTCTGATGACTGCCAGCGGACGCAGCTTTCGCAGTTTCGCACTGCTAGGCGCAAGCGACTATTTTTTTCAATCCAGAAACAAACGCTGGATGGTCGCTCCCTTGATGAACGTCATTCCGATCGAGCGCCGGCCGGGCGCCAAATCACTCACTTCCTGTCTGGAAATATGCCACCAGTTTCTGCAGCAAACCGGCGGCAGCCTGATTCTGTATCCGGAAGGCACACGATCGCCCGACGGCCACATGCAGTCGTTCAAGGCCGGCGCCGGTCTGTTCGCTACCGAGCTCGGCGTGCCGTTGGTACCGGCTTACATCGAAGGCACACACAGAATTTTGCCCAAAGGAAGAGCGCTGCCTCGCTCCGCCCGGGTCACCGTGCGCTTTGGAGAGGCATTGGCCATGGCGAAGATCAGCGGAGGCGGAGAGTCGCTTCGGCATCGGCGCCGCGCCGTAGTCGAACAACTCTACCGCAGCGTGTCTCGTCTCAGCGAGGGATACCAGGCTCAAGAGCTGGTCCCTCACGTTCAGGAAAAGGGATAACATCGAGTGCGTGCTGGAGTGAAGAACCAGAAGCGAGGAAGCCATGACCTACGAACCCAGGCACATGAAATGGTGGGGCTGGGGCAACGAGGATGCACAATTCAACGCCCAAGCTCATCCCGGTTTCTGGCCGTACGCGAAGACCGTCCTCACCATTGAACGTGAAGATTTCTCGCCGCGCGAATGGAAGCTCGATGCGATTGAACTGCCTGATCGCTGCATCGACGATCGTTTTCTGACGCGATTGCGTTCCTTTCTCAATGCCACACAGATCAATGACGACTGCAAGGAACGCGTGATCCACGCCTACGGTAAGGGCTTCCGCGATCTGTTTCGTTTGCGCCACGGGATCGGAGGCGGCGCGCCCGATCTGGTCGTTTATCCGGAGAGCGAGCGGGATGTGTGCTTGACGCTTCGCGCTGCGGCCGAACGGGATGTCGTGGTAATTCCGTTCGGCGGGGGGTCGAATATTTCGGGGTGCCTGGAGCGGATGGAGCCCGCGCGCATGACCGTCTCACTCGACATGCGCCGCATGCGCAAGGTGCTGCAGGTGGACCGCGCCTCGTGCACCGCGCGAATGGAGGCGGGAATCTTCGGTCCGGATCTGGAACAGCAGCTGAGTGCTCAAGGCGTCACCCTCGGCCACTTCCCCGACTCCTTTCTGCACTCGACGCTGGGCGGCTGGATCGCGACCCGCTCGGCGGGAATGCAGAGCGACAAGTACGGAAAGATCGAGGATATGGTGCTCGCTCTGCGTATGGTGACGCCCGAAGGCGTTCTCGCGACCCGTGCCGTTCCCAAATCTTCCAACGGCATTGACGTGAACCATCTCTGCATTGGCAGTGAGGGAACGCTGGGCGTCATCGCTGAAGCCACCATGCGCGTTCATCTGAAACCGGAAACGCGGCTGGTGAAGAGTTATCTGTTCCGCGAATTTGAAGCCGGCATTGAGGCTATTCATGAATGCATGCGTCAGGAAATCCCGCCCGCGATGGTGCGATTCAACGATCCAGCCAAGACTGCCCTCTCGCTGGCATTCCGGCCACCGTCATCGGCTTATTCCGACGCGGTCAGCAGCATCTTCAAGAAGTATCTGCGCGTGAAAGGCTTTGAGCTTCCGCAAGCCTGCCTGATGTTGACCGCTTATGAGGGCTCGACAAGTGCAGTTACCCGCCAACTCCGCGAGGTGCAAGCAATTTATCGGCGGTACGGCGCTGTCAGCATGGGCGCGACCGCGGGAAAGTCGTTTGAAGTAACGAAGTATGACTTTCCCTACATCCGCGATTTCCTCCTCGATCGCGATGTCACGACCGATGTCAGCGAAACGTCGACTGTGTGGAGCAACATCCTTCCTCTTTACAACGAGACGATGGCCGTTCTGCGTTCGAGCATTGCAGAAAGCGGCGTGCAGCCCTGGGCTGGTTGTCACATCAGCCACACTTATCAATCCGGCGCGAGTGTCTACTTCACCTTCGGCTTGCGGCAACGGCCCGGGCGAGAAATCGAACAGTATCTTCACGTCAAGCGCGCGGCGCAGCAGTCGTTCATGGACCATGGCGCCACGCTCTCCCACCATCATGCCGTCGGCACGGAACATTTGCCGTGGCTCGCCGACGAGATCTCTCCGCTCGGCGTGCAGGCCGTCGCGGCGATCAAGAACGGGCTTGATCCGGGGAACATCTTGAATCCCGGCCGCTTGATGCCATCCTCGGACCCGTTCCGCGACTGGATGAGCGGTGACTGGATGAACATGCACCGGCCGGCACAAGGACCTCGCGTCGCAACCCGCTCGTCCGCTTAGAGTTTCGCACTGCGAAAACGAATCCGCCTTCCCCTTGACACTGGGAGATAAATGAAGGACTATTTACGCCTGTATTAAACGCATTTAATATAGCCCTCCCTGCCTTCGTATGCAATGAGCACCAGGAGTCAAGTTATGTTGCCTTCCCGCCATTGTTCCATCCACGCTCGGCTTGTCTTTCTTCTCGTGGTCCTGACGGCGTTTGTCTGGGTTGTCGATCTGCAGGGTCAGTCAGCTTACGTCCGCGTAAATCAAGTTGGTTATGAAGCGGGCAAGACGCCCTTTCGCGCGTATCTGATGTCGGCCGCCGCCGCGAGTGGATCCACTTTCAACGTGATCAATTCAAAGGGAGTCACCGTATACACCGGCAACGTCGGTCCTTTGCTGGGCACGTGGAGCCACAGTGCGACGGTCGCATACTCGGTCTATGCATTGGACTTCGATGTTCCTGCAAGCCAGGAGAACTTGTATACGATCTCTGTTTCCGGGCCGACAACCGCGGTCTCGCCGGCTTTCGCGGTCGACACACCCGATGTCCTCTATCCCGGTTTGCTGCTCAACACGTTGTTCTTTTACGAAACCGAGCGCGACGGCGCCGACTTCATCCCCAACGCGTTGCGCACCGCCCCTGGGCACGTAAATGACAAGAACGCGCGAGTGTACGAAACACCACCGTTCGACGGCAACGACTTCATCGATAACATCCCGCCCGCGCCACCTCTAGTGGCTGCAAAGCTCGCGAACATCGATGCCGCCGGAGGATGGTGGGACGCCGGTGACTACATGAAATATGTGGAGACTCTCAGCTACGCGACGGCGCTGATGGAGATCGGGATTCGCGATTTTCCCGGTCAGATGGGAGCGCGCGCTCCGCTATACCCTCCCAGTCCACCAGCATCGATTTCGTACGCGGGCACCAGCGGACCAGGTGCGCCGACATCGTCCGACTTCACGGGCGAGGCCCGCTTCGGCATCGATTGGCTGATGAAGATGTGGGACGACAAAACGCAAACGCTCTACTACCAGGTCGACAACTCTCAGGATTGGGATTACTACGGCGAAGGCGATCCCAGCTCCGCCACCGGCAATTGCGGCGGCACATATGTGACGCCTTTCTGCTTGATCACCGAGTACGATATCTGGACGCTGCCGCAGGCGGCCGATCACTACCGGCAGCCCGGAGATCCGGAGGCCTGCGATCCGGACACCACCTTCTTCATTTGCTATCGTCCTGTGTTCGTCGCTGGATTGGCAGGCTCGCCCATCAGCCCGAATTTGGCAGGACGGCTGACCGCGGATTTTGCGTTGTGCTACGAGCTCATCCGAGCTACTGATACTGCTTTAGCGCACGCTTGCCTCAAGAATGCAGAGGACATTTTTGCACTGGCCAACACAACGTATTCAGACCCAGCACCTTCGGGCTCTGGTTCCGGCACATGCAGTGACTGCCTGCTGACGATCGCTCCCTTCGACGGCTATCCCGAGACAGTTTGGGAAGACGACATGGAGCTGGGCGCTACCGAACTTTACTTTGCCTTGCAAGCCGCGCAACGCGGCGCAGTCAATGGCCAGAGCCTGCCGGCAGGCTTGCCGCAGACCGATCCAATGTTTTATCTGCGCCAGGCTGCTCAGTTCGCCGCAAACTACGTCACGAACATCTACAAGGCCGGTTACACCGACACGCTGAATCTGTATGACGTCAGCGGTCTCGCTCATTTCGAACTGTATCGCGCGTTAGGGATGGCCGGTGATCCGGGCGGCCTGGCCGTGTCACAAGCGGGCATTCGGGACCAACTCCTGCGGCAAGTCGGCGACGCCATTGCGCTGGCCGACGCTGACGCTTGGGGTTTCGGCTACGTCTGGAGTTACGGTGACACTACTTCTCATGGAGCCGGACTTGCCGTGATGGCCAGCGAAGCAAATTACCTAACCCACTCTCCTGACTACGACACGTATTCTCAGCGTTGGCTCGCCAACATTCTGGGCGCGAATCCGTGGGGATCTTCATTCATTGTCGGCGACGGAAGCACGTTTCCGAATTGCATCCAGCACCAGGTCGCGAATCTGGCAGGCGCGCTGAACGGAACTTCCGGGGGCACGCCCATTCTTTGGGGCGCGGCCTCGGAAGGGCCATCGAGCTATGCCAGCTCGGGCGTTCTCGATGGCATGATTTTGTGCCCCGCGAACGGAGTCGACATTTTCAAGAAGTTCAACGGGAATGATGGCGCGTACGACGCATCGCAAGTCGCCGTCTATCGCGACAACGTCCAGTCGTACAGCACAACAGAGCCGGCAATCGATCTCACGGCGACGTCGTTCCTGATGTGGTCATGGCGATTGGCCGGCCATCCAGCGTTTTGACGTGACCACGATTGCACTCGACGCCAAGCCACACACGCCCTTTTGGTAAGATCACTTCGACGCTAACTTGGGTGAAAGTCTCCGCTCCCAGTTTTCGTTCCGAGGATCTGCTCAATGACCGGCAACAAGCTTCTCTTCACGCCTGGCCCGCTTACGACCAGCGACACGGTGAAGCAAGCCATGTTGCGCGATCTGGGATCGCGCGATGCAGAATTTCTCTCGGTTGTAAGGCAGATTCGGCGTCGCCTGCTCGAACTAGGTCAAGTCGCTGACGGAAGCTACGAGGCCGTGCTCATGCAGGGATCCGGTACGTTTGCGGTTGAATCCGTGCTCTCGTCAGTGATTCCGCGCAGCGGCAGACTGCTCGTTGCCATCAACGGCGCGTACGGGCACCGCATGGCGAAGATCGCCAAGGTGCAGGGTATTCCATGCCAGAGCATCGTCTTTGAGGAAAATTCGCCGGTGGTGGTGGATCGCGTTCGTATGGCGCTCCTTGCCGACTCCACGATTACTCATGTCGGAGTAATTCATTGCGAGACGTCCAGCGGCATTCTGAACCCGGTCGCTGAGATGGGCCAGGCGGTTCGTGAACTGGGCCGCATCTTCATTGTGGACGCGATGAGCAGCTTTGGCGGAATTCCGATCGACATCGCCGCAAACAAAATCGACTTCCTCATTTCTTCCGCCAACAAGTGCATTCAGGGCGTACCGGGATTTGCCTTCGTTCTGGCGCGCCGCGACCTGATCGAGTCATCGGAAGGCCGCGCTCGCGGCTTGAGTCTTGATCTGCACGCACAATGGAAAGGATTGGAGAGTGATGGGCAATTCCGTTTCACACCTCCCACGCACGCGGTGCTTGCCTTTTGGCAGGCTCTTCAGGAATTGGACAAAGAAGGCGGCATCAAGGGACGCGCCGCGCGCTATTCCGCCAATCGCCAGGCGCTCATGCAGGGCATGACTGCGCTTGGCTTCGACGCCTACCTCGCGCCCGAACACCACAGCCACATCATCACTTCGTTCCGCTTCCCGGCGCACGGCAGCTTCGATTTTCCGGCGTTTTATCGGCGGCTCAGCGATCTCGGATTCGTCATCTATCCGGGCAAGGTCAGCAACGCGGATTGCTTCCGCATCGGCACCATCGGACACATTTTTCCGCAGGACATTCTAGCTCTGGTTGCAGCCATCCGGCGCGTGCTCGACGAAATGCAGATCGACTCCGCGCACGCTGCCGTCTACGCATAAGACCAACTTCTCAATGCTCTATGACGAGTGTTCCCAAACCATACCGCGGCCGGCTGCAGGCCGTGATTCTCGACTGGGCGGGCACTACCGTTGACCACGGCAGCCTGGCCCCAGTGCGCGTCCTGCAGAAGATTTTCGCTGATCGGGGAGTCGAAATTACGGAGAAGGAAGCCCGCCGCGACATGGGCCTTCTCAAGAAGGACCACATCCGCGCGCTGCTCCGCACGCCGCGTATCGCGGAGGCGTGGCGGCAACGTTACCAGCAGACTCCCGCAGAACACGACGTCGAAAATCTCTTCGCCGATTTCATCCCGCGACAGATGACTTGCCTTGCCGAATGCTCGCCTGTCGTCGCTGGAGTGCCCGAAGCCGTGCGGCGTCTGCGAAATCGGGGCCTGAAAATTGGAAGCACGACCGGCTACACGCGCCCGATGCTCGACATCCTTCTTCCCCACGCGGCCAGCCAGGGTTATGCGCCCGACTGTGCTCTATGCCCCGACGACGTCGGAGCCGGACGGCCGCTTCCCTGGATGATTTACGAGAATGCCGTCCGCCTGAAGATCTATCCGCTCGAAGCCATCGTCAAAATCGGCGACACGATCAGCGACATCGAGGAAGGACTGAATGCCGGAACCTGGGCCGTAGGAATCACCCGAACCGGGAACATGATCGGCCTGAGTGAAGAGGACTGGCAGGCTTTGCCTCAGGCTGAGCGCGCAGCGCGGTTAGAGGAAGCGAGCCGCATCTTGTCGAACGCTGGCGCGCATTATGTCATCGAGAGCTTGGCCGATATTGATCCAATCCTGGACCAGATCGAAGCCCGCTTGCAGGCGCGCGAGCGGACCTAGGCTGATTGGGAAAAGCCGGTTGGGAAGAGCCTTGGTTGGGAAAAACCAACTCCTTTACCGCAGAGGTCGCCGGGATCGCCGAGAATGTTTTTCTTAACTCTGCGTACTCGGCGTGCTGTGCGGTGAAGCCCCTGTTTGGGAAAAAGTTGGTCGACTGCTGTCTACCGAAGTTCCGGTGGCGACTGCACCCGCTCGCTCCACCAGATGCCGGCTTCATCCGGAGAAGATTTTCTCTCGTAATCGAAGCCGAGGCGGTCGAGCTCTGTGAGAATCGCGCTTACCGCATCGTCCACCGCCCGACTCACAGCCTCACTGAGCGGTTGTCCCGGATCAAAGTTCGTTCCCACCACGCCCACGAGCAGCACATTCTCCGGGCCTGTGCCCAGCATCTCCGCGGTCATCAGGCATTCGGAAAGCGCGGGTGAATGCGGGTCCAGCCGCTGCTGCGGCGCTTCGCGCACAATGTCGGCTTTGCGGTAAAGCACGACAGTTCCGGGGGCGTGCTCGTCGGAGGTCACGCAGTCCACGAGAATAACGCTCTGCAGTCCCGCGATGCGGTGCGTCAGGTCGAGCGCCGGCGTGCCGAGATCAGCGATCTCAACGCGATCGTCGAAACGATACAACGACTCCAGCACGTGGACCACGTAGGGCCCTACGCCGTCGTCGCCCAGCAAGACGTTGCCGATGCCGCCAATGAGTGCCGTTCTCACAGAATCTTGGTCACTCCGATTTTTCTTCCCGAAGGATCGAAGGCGTGACAAGCGCAGGCCATGCAAGGATCGAACGAATGCACCGTTCGCAGAACCTCTAGCGGCTCCTCCGGCCGAGCCAGGGGCGTGTGCAGCAGCGAAGCCTCGTACGGTCCGTGTGCCCCGGCGCGATCGCGCGGGCTGGCATTCCAGGTGGATGGAACCACGGCCTGGTAGTTCTTGATTTTCTCGTCCTTGATGACGACCCAGTGCGACAGCGTGCCGCGCGGGGCCTCGTGCGTTCCAACGCCTTGCACTTCGTGCGAGGGCAGCACCGGCTGATTGTGCACTGTGTAGTCGCCTTTGGCGATGTTATCCACCAGCAACTGCCAGTGCTTTTGCGCCAGCTCCGCCAACAAACACGCACGGATGGCGCGGGCAGCATGACGGCCCAGCGTGGAATGCAGCGCCGCAGGAGTGGCGCGGACTCCACCGATGGCGGCAATCTTCTCGATGGCCAGGTCGGTGTACTTCCTGGTCAGGGCGTGTCCCTGGGCGTAGCCGATCAGCACTTGCGCGAGGGGTCCGACCTGCATGGGTTCGTTGTTGAAGCGGGGCGCTTTCACCCAGCTGTACTTCTGTTCACCGTCCCAGCCGGTGAAGGCAGGTTCGGTTTCACCCACCCATGGATGCAGTGCCTTGTCGCCCTGATAATAAGCGTGCATCACATCTTCGCTCACGGATTGCCGGAAGATCGGATCCGCAGCCGTCTGGAACCCGCGCACTCCTGACAACTCTCCATCGCGAATGTAGCCGCCGGGCAGGTCGTAGGCCGAGCCTTTGCTGTCGAGCGGCAGGTCGGGAACGGCGAGGTAGTTGCGGACACCGCTGCCAATCTTGAACCATTCGGGATACATCGCCGCGACCGCGCACACATCCACGAAGTACACCTGTTGCACAAACTGCGTGACCTCATCCAGCAAGGTCCGCATCATCTCCAGCTTGTCCATGCCGAGCGCGGACGTGCTGTCGAGATCGATGGCGTTCGCCACACCGCCCACGGTCAGGTTCTGAATGTGCGGCGTCTTCGATCCCAGAATGCCGACCACCTGCAACGCCTTGCGCTGATACTCGAGCGCCTGCACATAATGCGTGAACGCCAGCAGGTTAACCTCCGGCGACAGTCGCATCGCGGGGTGGCCCCAGTAGCCGTTGGTGAAAATGCCCAACTGTCCGCAGCTGGCCACGGCGTTCACGCGATCTTGCGCCGCCTTCAGTTCGTTGCGCGAATTTCGTGTCCACGGCGAGATACTCTCGGCCAGTTTCGAGGTCGCCGCCGGGTCGGCTTTCGGAATCTGCAACACGTCCACCCAATCGAGCGCCGACAACTGGTAAAAATGAACGATGTGATCATGCAGGGCATGCGCGATCAGGATCAGGTTGCGGATGTATTGCGCGTTGAGCGGAATCTCCAGCTTGAGCGCGTCTTCCACCGAGCGCACGCTGGCCATGGCGTGCACCGTGGTGCACACGCCGCAGAAGCGCTGCGTGAACAACCACGCATCGCGCGGATCGCGCCCGCGGAGAATCTTCTCGATGCCCCGCCACATGGTGCACGAAGCCCAGGCGTTGCTGACCGCGTTGTTGTCGACCTCCACGTCAATGCGGAGGTGGCCTTCAATTCTGGTGATGGGATCGATGGTGATTCGTTTTGCCATAAGTGCCTGCTGTTAGTCGCCGCTTGCCGGCTCTTCCTCGTTTTCGCCGTAGTATCCGTATTTGAAATATCCGGTCCACCGGATGTACGGCCGCCGGAACCGGAAGTAGCTCGCCATGTCGTGCCACTCATATAGAGGAGCGGGCAGAATGGCCAGCCGTTTCACTGCAACCAGGAAACCCACGACGCCCAGGGAAATGAAGCCGAGGGAAACCAGAATCTCGATCGTCGCAGGGAAATACAGCGCCTCGGGATTCGGCCGGAACGCCAGCGTCGTCGGGCTGAAGCGGTAGATCATGCCGCCCGCCGAACTGAGCACGTATCCGGCGAACATCGAGCCCTTGTCGTGAGTTCGCAACGACCGCAGAAGCAGCACGCCGCCCACTGCGATCATCAACATTTCCAACCAGAACACTCCCGCGAAGCGGTCGAAGTGAAACGCCGTGGCTAGCGCCCCGCGGAAAAGAATGTCGAGCAGGCGCAGCCCGAGCCAGCCGAAAATCAGCCAGGCGGTGATGCGGGCCGCCTCGTCGAGAACATCCATGTCCATGCCGCGCTTCCACACCAGGCAGCAGAGCATCGTCGTGCCGGCGACACAGCCGAACGACATGAACGTCGCCGCGCCCAGGTACAGGACCGGTAGCCACGGCGTCTGCCAAAGCGGGTGGACTCGTTCGCCTGCCAGCAGCATCAACGCGCCGAGCGACGACTGGTGCATCCCG
Source organism: Candidatus Sulfotelmatobacter sp. (assembly GCA_030041475.1). GTDB lineage: Bacteria > Acidobacteriota > Terriglobia > Terriglobales > Acidobacteriaceae > Sulfotelmatobacter. The sequence continues at coordinate 28,068 of JASHNU010000079.1, read as the reverse complement.
GGCAGCAGGTACGCTGCCGCAATGATCCACGGGTAAAAGTAGTGAAGTCTTTTTTCGATCTTCTCCACGCCCGGCCGCAGGCGCGAATCGAAATACCACAGCCGTTCCAATACCGGAGGAATGTTTTCGAGGGCCAGCGGGATCATGGCGTAGATCGACATGCAGATCGCCACCTCCGCCAGCGGCGAGTGCATATTCCATCTCCACGGGAAGACGATCCAATAGAAATTCCATGGCCGACCGGCATCGATGCCGAGCAATGCCAGACCGCAGGCATAGGCCAGGAAGCTGGTCAGCAACGCCATGCGCATCAGGGCATGGAGATTCTTCCGGCGGAAGACCCACGCTGCAATTCCCACCGCGAATGCGCCCGAGCCCAGCGCCGTCAGCACCATCACGTTGAACGTCTTCCAGATGCCCCAGCCAAATGCGTCATTCATGCCGCTGACCGGACCCAGTCCGGCCAATTCGCGATACGCAGTCAGAGCGAGTGCCACTACAACGAGCACCGAGAGTCCGACAAAGAATCCGTTGATCACGGGGAAGCCGTACACCGGCACCGCTCGTTCCCAGCGCTCGTTGTTTCGCTCGTTCTTTCGAACGACGGCGCGATCGACATTTGCCGCTGTGCTGGTCATAGTTGCGCCCTCAGTCCGGTCTCTTTCTCACGTTCGTGCGCATCCGCTTCATGTCCCTTCAGGTTCTTGCGAATTACCTGCACCAGGCCCGCGTAGAGCACAGCCGGCAACGCGAAGTACTGATAGAAACGGCGCTGCCAGCGCAGAGTCTTCGCCGGAACCGACTCCGGTCCCAGTTCTGGCAGTCCCAGCTTTTCGAAAGGAACATGGGAGAGATACAGAGCCTGCGTGCCGCCGTTATCCGTCTCGCCATAGACGCGATTCTCGTAATAGCGGCCCGGGCTGTTCTCGATTCTCCGTTTAGCCTCCAGCAGTAAGACCGGACGCGGCCCGAAGATTACGGCGCCCGTCGGGCAAACGCTGGTACATCCTGGCTTCAGGCCTTGCGCCAGCCGATGGCTGCACAGTTCGCACTTGGTCACCCGCGGGTTGAAGCCCACCCACTGGAAGCGCGGAATGTGGTAGGGGCAGGTGATCGTGCAGTAGCGGCAGCCAATGCATTCGTTGGCCGACCAGTTGACGATTCCCGATTCCGGATCCTTGTGCAGTGCCTGGAATGGACATCCGGCCGCGCACGCCGGATCGAGGCAATGCATGCACTGCCGCTTGGCGAACGAGAATTCAGATCCATCCTCCGCCTTGTACAGCTTGATTACGTTTCGGGTGAGATCGTTCAAGTCCGACGGCGCCTGGTGCAGCGCATCGCCGCGCGTGTCGGGTGGAGTGTCGTTGGCTTCCGCGCAGGCAGCGACGCAGGCCTTGCAGCCGATGCAGATGGTTGCATCGTAGAGCAGGCCGACGGCCGCACTGGGAACCGGAATCGTCTCCGCCTTCAGCACTTCGCTGCCGACCGTAACGGCGACCGCCGCTGGCACTCCCGCCTTGGCGATGCCCGTGATCAGTTCTCGCCGAGTGATGGCCACGTCAGTCCTCTTTCTTGCCGTTGAGCTTTGCTTTCAGCTTCTCTGCGTGTGCAATGTCGGCAGATATGCGCTCCACGCCTGCTTCCGTGCTGCTCTGGAATCGCTGCGACGCCACCCAGGCTGCCCCTCCCACGGCTCCTGCAATCGCCCCGACCAGGGCGGCCGCGCCGACCTTCAATCCGCCAGCCGTGCTATAGATCGGCGGATACGTTTCCGGCGGAGTGGCCAGGTGGATCGGGACTGTCTCGAACGTCCCCATCTTCCACACCACGTTTTTTTCTGTGCATCCCAGGCAGGGCACGCCGGTTCCGATCGGCCACACGCCTGGCACTTCGTTGAAGTGGCGTGTGGAGCAGGCGGCATGCGTAACCGGCCCTTTGCAGCCGAGTTTGTACAAACACCAGCCTTTGCGGTGTCCCTCGTCGCCGAAGGCCGTCGCGAAACGCCCGGCATCGAAGTGCGCCCGGCGCGGACAGTTCTCATGGATCACGCGCTCATAGGCGAATTTTGGCCGGTTGTACGCGTCCATTTCCGGCAGCCGGTTCATCGTCACGTATTCCAGAACTACAGCCAACAGGTTGTAGGGATTGGGAGGGCAGCCGGGCAGATTGATGATCGGCTTTCCTTCGACTACGGAATCCACGCCCACCGCACCGGTGGGATTCGGGTCGGCTGACGGCACGCCGCCCCACGACGCGCAGGAACCAATCGCAATCACCGCCGCCGCCTGCGATGCAACCTCTTTCGCAGCCTGGATGGCGGGCTTGCTCGCCAGCTCCATGAAGACGCCGTTGTCATTGGCGGGGATTGCTCCCTCCACCACCAGCACATACTTGCCGGCATTGTCCTCGATCGCGGACTTGAGCGCCGCCTCCGCCTGGGCGCCAGAGGCCGCCATCAGCGTCTCGTGGTAATCCAGCGAGATCACGTCCAGAATCAGGTGGGCAACGTCGGGGGCCGATGTGCGCAGGAGTGTTTCCGTGCATCCCGTGCAATCCTGAAAGTGCAGCCAGATGACGGATGGCCGGCGCGCCTTCCCGATGATCCTCGCCACCTGCGCTGCCGTCGCTTTCCGCGTCAGGCTCAGGCCGACGGGTGCGGCGATCATGAGTTTGGTGCAAAGCTCCAGAAAAGTGCGGCGGGATACCCCACTTTTTTCGAGATGAGCTGCAATTGTTTCCTTTTCGCCTGTCGACATAGACAGTCTCCCTTGCGTCTTAGCCATCGGCGGATAACCGGAACACTGCTGGCAATTCTCGCGGCATTTGGGGGCAATGCCGCGAAGATGTCGCAATTGTTCCGGTCTTCCTAATTATTCGGTTGGTCTGACGAGCGTCGCTGAGGAGCGTCGGTGGGACTGGTTAGGGATGTCTGGTTACGAGGGGACTATGAAAGCTTATGAAGGTAATGGTTACCAATAGCGTGCTTTATCCCGTGTAGTCTTCCGACACCTCCCTGCCCAGACGTACGAGCATCTGCCGGTCGGGCCAAGCCGAATGCAACGTTTATGCTTGATTCCCAGAGAGCCGACAGTGACCAAAATCACACAAGGGAGTGATTAGAAAATACTCACCGCATGCTTCAAACTGCCCAGTCGAGGCAATCGATCGGCGGAGAAGAAGAGTTCGAGGGGCGCAAAACGACAGCAAGGTTGAAAAGGCGTTCTCTACTCGCCACCCACGGTAAGCCCGTCCACACGGATCGTAGGACACGCAACCGCTCCGCGGAACTCCAGGTCGTTCGCGATTTCGGAAATGCTGAAAAACAGCTCCTTCAGATTTCCCGCTACCGTAATCTCTTCCACGGGATAAGCCAGTTCGCCGCCCGAGATCCATAGCCCGGATGCGCCGCGAGAGTAGTCGCCGGTGACAAGATTCGCGCCGCTGCCGAGAAACTCCGTCACATACAGTCCTTCCTTGATTCCGGCGAGCAGCTCTTTCGGCGTCTTGGCGCCCGGTTGCAGAAAATAATTTCCTGGTCCAATGCCGGGAGTACCCGCCAGGCCGCGCGAGGCGTTGGCAGTCGTTTGCAAGCCCAATTTCTTTGCGGTGTATGTATTCAGCAGATAAGACTTCAGCACCCCGTTTTCGATGACGACGGTCCGGCGTGTGGGAATGCCCTCCCCGTCGAACGGGCTCGTGCCGAAACCGCCCGGCATGGTGCCGTCGTCGATGACGGTCACGTTGTCGCCGGCAATCTTCTGTCCCAGCTTGCCCGCCAGAAACGACGCCCCGCGGTAGACCGAGTCTCCGTTGATGCCTTCGAAAATATGTTCCAGGATCGATGTCGAAACCATCGGATCGTACACGACCGGAACCTTCGCGGTTTTCACTTTCCGTGCGCCCAGCCGGCGCAGCGTGCGTTCCGCGGCCACTTTGCCGACGTGCTCCGGCGCGTCCAGCTTCTTCAGCGTGCGCGCCACCGAAAACCAGTAGTCGCGCTGCATCGCTCCGTTTTCCGTCTGCGCGATTGGGACCGCCGCCACCGAGCAATATGATCGCCTGTACTCGCCCACGAATCCGTGCGAATTGGCCAGAACCTTGTGGCCGGTCGCGGCATCGAACGATCCACCTTCGGAGTTTTTGATCCGCGGGTCAAAATCGAGCGCAGCTTTTTCGGCGCGACGAGCGTAATCAATGCGCTCCGGCCCGGGTAGCGAGTAGACGTCTTCGTGGTACAAGTCGAGATTCCCCTGCAGTTGGCCGAGTTGCGACGCATCGGGAATCCCGGCAAAGGGATCTTCCGACGTGATCTTCGCCAGCTCCAGCGCAGACTTCACCATGCGATCAAGTCCTTCACGGGAAAAGTCGCTCGAGTATGTACTGGCCGCACGCTGCCCAAAGAAAACCCGCATGCCGATGGATTTCGATCCTGATTCCTTCAGCGTTTCCACCTGCCCGAGACGAACGAGGGTTGAGAATTCGTCCCCTTCGCGGACGACGCATTCCGCGGCCGTAGCGCCGCCTTTCATCGCGCGAGCGACGATGTCGGTCGCAAGTTCTTTCAGGTCAGTCCCGGTGCTTTCTGTTTCGAGTTCAGTTGAGGGCATAGAAAAATCTTAAACCGCAGAGGGCGCAAAGCACGCCGAGAGAGCGCAAAGGGCAGTCTTCGCTGAGGATCATCTAATCAATCCGTGTGAATCCGCGTTCATCCGTGGCGAAGAAGTTCACTGCATGAACGCGCCCGGATCTTTCCGCGCAGTCCCGCCGACCGTGAGGCGATCTACTTTCAGCGTCGGAATCCCGACGCCCACCGGCACTGCCTGCCCATCCTTGCCGCAGGTTCCAACGCCTTCGTCGAGCTTCAGGTCGTTCCCGACCATCGACACGCGCGTCAGCACATCGGGGCCGTTGCCGATCAGCGTCGCGCCCTTGATCGGTGCCGTAATCTGACCATCCTCGATCATGTACGCTTCCGACGCCGAAAAGACGAACTTGCCGTTCGTGATGTCAACCTGCCCGCCACCGAAATTCACCGCATACACGCCGTGCTTAACGGAACGAATAATGTCTTCCGGATTATCCGTACCGGCTAGCATGTACGTATTTGTCATGCGCGGCATGGGAATGTGCTCATAACTCTCGCGGCGGCCATTACCCGTGTCGGCAATGCCCATCAGCCGCGCCGAAAGTTTGTCGCTCAAATATCCCTTGAGAATCCCTTTTTCAATCAGCACGGTTTCCTGCGTGGGCTCGCCTTCGTCATCCACGTTGAGCGAGCCTCGCCGCCACGGCATCGTGCCGTTATCAACCACAGTGCATTTTTCGCTGGCCACGCGCTTGCCGACCAGACCTGCAAAAGCTGAGGTCTTCTTGCGGTTGAAATCCGCTTCCAGCCCGTGCCCGACGGCCTCGTGCAGAAGCACGCCGGGCCATCCCGGACCGAGAACGACCTCCATCTCGCCCGCCGGGGCCTCGCGGGCATCGAGTTGCAGAAGCGCCTGCCGCGCCGCCTCTTTCGCAAAAAATTCCGGATTCTTTTCGCCGAAAAAGAAATCGAGCGCCACACGGCCGCCGCCGCCGGAGGTCCCACGCGCCGAGTTGCCCTCGGTTTTCGCGATGCACGACACGTTCATGCGTGCCAGCGGCTGCGAGTCCTCTGCGAAAGTGCCGTCGGAAGCAACGACCAGAATGTTGCGCAGTTCGTCGGCATAACTCGCCCGCACTTCCCTGATGCGCGGATCGTAGGCCCGCGCCGCCTTGTCGGCGCGCATGACCAGCTCGACCTTGGCGCTGATCTCCGCATCCACCGACGGCAGCGTGACCGGATACAGACTGCGTGCGGCCGCTTTCTGAAAGCCCGCCACCGTTGCCTTCGCAGGCGCGCTCGCGATCAGTGCCGCCGTTCGCGCCGCGTGCAGAATGCGCTCGGCCGACAGATCGTCGGTGTAGGCGTAGCCGGTACGCTCGCCGGAGACCACGCGAACTCCGCATCCGGCCGAAATTCCCTGCGACGCCGATTTCACCATCGATTCATCCACCATCAGCGACGTCGACGAGAGATATTCGAAATAAAGGTCGGCATAGTCGCCGCCCGCCGAGAGCGCCGCCGCCAGATAGCGCTCCAGGTCGCGCTCGGTCAAGCCGTAGTGCTCAAAGAAAAACCGCTGCTTTTCGCTGTTCACAGGAATATTCACGGGAAGGTTCACACGAATTGGATGCTGTCGAGCTCAGTCCCGACTCGAAGGCAGCTTCGCCCCTGCCTTAGTAATTATCCCATAAGCACGTAGCGTGCTTGCGTCTTCCACAAGCCTGCCGATCCCTGTGGTCGCTTGTCACAGACAGGCCGGGCCGCTGACCCGACAATGGCCCTCATGACGCCGGAAGGCCTCACGCGCACGCTGCACGACTTTCTCGCCGAAGCTTCCGGCGCGGTAGTGCTCGAAGACGGCGCCGTCGTCTACGACCTGGCTCGGGCCAAGTACTCGATTTCCGGCGAGCACAACAAGTGCCTGCTGCACTTGTGGTCGAGCGAGCGCAACACGGTCCGGCGCGTGCTCGACGCAGAAATGAAGGGCGGCGCACTGCGCCTGGCTGTGCAGCGCCTGGGGCAGTCGCGCCCCAGCAAACTCGAAATCTGCCGCGAGCGCGACCGCCGCTCACCCTCGGCAAAGAAAGCCGCCCGCACCAGTTATGAGCATAAGCTGCGCCGCGCGCTCGAGCGCCACTTTCCCGGCTTCGCCCTCCCGCACCTTACCAGCGGCGTCGACCTCGAAAAATCCTTTGGCCCCATTTACGCTCGCGGCCTGTTGCGCAAGGGCCAGACCGCCTTCGCGGTACTCGGCGTCAATACGACTGAAACGCAGACCTCCATCGACGCCGCCCTCACCTTCGGCATTCTCTGGCTCGACGTCTGCCGCAATTCTTCCGCCGCCAAGATGCTGGTCGAGGGCCTGAACCTTTTCGTGCCGCAAGGCAGTTCGGCACTCGTCCGCGAACGGATGGCAAATCTCAATCGCGCAGCCGCCAAGTGGAACCTGTTCGAATTCGACGAGCGCCACGACGCGCTGGTCGAAATCGATTGCTCCGATCGCGGCAATGTGGCAACGCGGCTGGTGCACGCCCCGAACGAAGCCGCCGCGTTCGAGCGATTCTCCGAGTCGATTGCGAAAATTCGGCAGATTCTGCCCAACTGCGAAGTTGCCGTGCTCTCGGCTGCAGAGCTCGCGTTTCGCTGGCGCGGACTCGAGTTCGCGCGCGCCCGCCTCGGCGCCGAGGTCGCGACCTTCCGCAGCCGCGAGGAAATCGTCTTCGGCGTCGCTGCGGAAGAACGCATTCTCGAAGATCGCAACTGGGCCTTCTTTGTCGACCTGCTCGCCGCACTCCGGGACACCCGCCATCCGTACGGACCACGGCACCATCCCCTTTTCCGGCTGCATCCGGAGCGCTGGCTCGAGTCGCTGGTCGTCGCCGATGTGAGCCTCATCGATGAGCGCTTGGCATCCAGCGATGCCGGCTCGCGATCGCTCTACTCGCAGGTACCCGCCTTCTCGGCCGCAGACCGCGCCATGATCGATGTGCTCACCGCCACGCGCGATGGCCGCCTCGCCGTCGTCGAACTCAAGGCCGACGAGGATATCCACCTGCCACTGCAGGGTCTCGATTACTGGTCACGCGTTGCGTGGCACCATGCTCGCAACGAGTTTCCGCGCTTCGGCTATTTTCCCGACCGCGAGCTCTCCGCAGAGAGTCCTCTGCTCTTCCTGGTCGCGCCAGCTCTGCACGTGCATCCCGCCACGGACGTGCTCCTGCACTACATCTCGCCCGACCTTGAATGGGAACTTGTGGGGATTGACGAGCATTGGCGGGAAGGAGTCAAGGTCGTGTTCAGAAAAAAAACAGCGCAGAATCGTCGCAATGGCGACTGCCGCGTCGCCGAATTGCGTCTGCCCATCGCCACCTAAACACCTGCGTAGGTGATCGCTCAGCCCTTCTTCGCTTAGGCTTTCTTCGCTCAGCCCTCCCACGCACCCAGCAATCGCCGCACGTCGAGCAACTGCCCGAGATGATACGCGTTGTGGTCGGCCACCAGCAGCGCCTCGCGCAGGATCGTCTGCCCGTCGCCCCACGGAATGCGCGCAAACAGATCCGTTTTCGGATGGGCAACCAGTTTCTCCATCGCTTTCAGGTCGCGGCGAAATTGTGCGATGCTCTCGTTCCACGCAGCTGCATTTGGCGGTGCTTCCGTCTTCGGCCAGTAGCCACTGGGCCATTGCGGAGACACGTGCTTCGCGTTGTGGCTGAACTCGAGAATGTCCCACTGGGCGATGCGCAGGTGTTCCAGCAACATCCACGGAGTGTGTGGGAATTTCGCGGGCTTCGCTCCCCGCAGTTTTGGCGGCAGGCCTTTTACCACGTCGTCAAACTTTGCGTGTGCACCGCCCCCGCTGAGAAGGTAGAGAAGATGCTGGCGCAGGGACTCATCCTGATTCTGGGTCATCGGATTCCTCCGCGTGGAAGCTACATTTCAGTGTAGCTCCCGCCGCGAACATCCGAGGAAGGCTATCTGCGTTTTTCCTTACTTTTGCGTCGACGCCGTTTGCGGAGTCGGCGCGTCCAGCGAACTGCCGATGGCTTCGCCAGAAAGAATCAGCTCGACGCGACGGTTTTGCTGGCGTCCCTCCGGCGTGTTGTTCGACGCGATGGGCTCGCTCTTGCCGAATCCGCGTGCATCCACCGAAGCGGCCGCAATCCCCTGCTGCACAAAATAATCGCGCACAGCTTCCGCCCTGCGCTCGGAAAGATTCTGGTTGTATTCGTCGCTGCCAACACTGTCCGTGTGGCCCTCCACTGCAAGGTGCAGCGTGGGGTACGCCAGCACAATGCCCGAAACTTTGGCCAGCCGTTCGCGCGCCGCCGGCAGCAGCTCAAAGCTGCCGCTGCGGAACAGAACGTCCGACATGTTGGCGATCAGGCCGCGAGCCGAGTCGCGCGTGGCCAGAATCGAATTGAGCTGCGCCAACAGCCGCGCGCGCAGTTCCTGCTTTTCGCTCTCCGACTGCGCGGCCGCTGCCTTGGCCTTTTCCGCTTCAGCCGCCAGCACCTGCTGCTGCGCCAGAGCCTCTGCTTTCGCCTTCTCCGCTTCTTCCTTCTGCCGCGCCGCTTCCTGCGCGGCAGCCAGCGCTTCCGCCTTGGCTTTCTCGGCCTCTGCCTTAGCCTGCTCAGCCTGCAGGCGAGCGGCCTCAGCATCGGCGCGGCGTTTCGCTTCGGCTTCCGCGTCTGCGCGTGCCTTGGCTTCGCGCGCCGCAGCGGCGGCCTGCGCTTCTTGTTCCGCGCGCTGCTTCACCGCCATCAGACGCGCTTCCTCCGCTGTCTCGGTGGCTTCTTTGGCCAAGGCTTCCACGGCGGCCTTGTTCTGTTTCTGGCGGAAGGCGTCCTCGGCCTGCATCAGCTGCTGGCCCGCCTTCGACAAAATCGACGCCGCATATTTGTCGGCTGCCGCGATGTGCGCAATGCGCACCGCGTTGCGCGCCTCAAACAGCTCGAGCGGAGTTTTCGAGTCGATGCCGAAAATCGCGTCCTGAATATGTGCGTTGGTCGACGAGTATGTCCCGCGCGTCACCAGTTCATACTTCGCCTCGATGTCCTGCGTGGCCGCGCCGCTGATCGACGCGCTCTCCATGACCACCATGTTCCCCGGCTGCGTCACCGCGAAATAAGGCTCGGCGGTCACAATCATTCCAAACGTCTGCAGATCCGTGAAAGCCTTCACGTGCCCGTTGCCGCTCTTGTCGAGCGTAACCTCACCCAGGTTCACCGGCCGGCCCTGCGGCGAAACGGCCCACAGAACATACGTCAGGAATTCCAGCCCGAACTTGGTCGCGTCTTCCACGCCCGTGAACTTCGCGTCAATTTCAAAATTCGTCTTCTTCCCTTCGACCTTGGCTTCGCCCGAGGCCCCGCGCAGCAGATCGGTTCCGCTGAAATCCACCTTGGTCGTTCCGCCCTGCAGGCGATAATGCATGGCTTTGGTTGTGCGCGACACGGTCGCGTCGGACGGGGCGATCGTGTTTGTTGAAGCGGCAGTTTGCGCATGTGCGCCCGCGAAGCTCGCGGCCGCAACAAAAACAGCGAGGGAAATAATGGACAGGAATAGTCGTTTCACGAAAGTCTCGATCTGGGGGAGACTTAGAAATTTCTAATCATCTCTATGGTGAGGGATATGCTGGGGAATTAAAAGGACAGGAAGGGATGCACCTTTAGTAACTCTTCTGCACCCATCTGACTCCGTCAACCTCCGAAATATCGCTGCGAGTCAGGGGATCAATACGATCGACCCATTTCGTCCCACGATCAGCGCTCCGCCCTCCGGATAGGCGCTCACGGCATTGAAGCTCAGGCCCAGCTTCTTGTCTCCGCCGATTCGCCGCGGATTCGCCGGCGGACGAAATACGAACACGAAATCCTGCCCCACCAGAAAAAGCCTTTGCGGAGGAGCCGGCTTCACCCGAATCTTCTTTCCGGCCTGCTCAGCCTGCGCCTGTTGCTCTTGCTGCCGACTGGCCTCCTCTTCCACCTTGCGGTCATAGGCCACCGCCGAAAAATACGCCTGGGGGCGGATCCCCGACAGTTTCCATGTCTTGCCTCCATCCTCGGTAAACGCCAGATTGGGCCCATGCTGGTCGGGACGTTTGTAGTCGCCGCCGGCGATCACCCCGTGCAGTGCATCGCGGAACGCAATCGAAAAGATGCCGGCCGAATCCACTCCGTGCAAGATCGGAGTCTCAAACACCTCCCAGCTCTTGCCGCGATCGGACGAGTGAAACACGCGCGCCGCCGTGCCGCCCGTCCCAAACCAGATATTGCCGTCCGATGCCGAGGACAGAATGGCGATGCAGCTGTTTGAGGCCGCAAACGCGCCTTCTCCCTTCATCGCGGACGGCATCTGCGCCGGAATCGGTCGCCAGTTGTGCCCATCCTCGGTCACGAGAACCTCGAATCGCAACTGACCCGACGCATCTGCAACCGGATCGCCGAGTACGACTCCATGCGTCCGATCCCAGAAAGCCATCGAGTCGAAGAATCCGCTGGGATTCTCGTTCGTGAACTGCAGCTGCCAGTGCTGCCCACCGTCGGAAGTATGGTAGATACGCGACTGCTCGCCGCTGCCGGCCGACATCAGAAAAGCCTCATCCGCTGAAAAAGCGGCGACGGCGCGAAAATCGAGGTCCGCTGCGTCGGGAGCCTGCGCCGCTACCCACGTACGCCCGCCATCGCTGGTTCGAAGGTAAGTTCCGTGTGTGCCGCTCGCCCACGCGACTTGTTGCGAGACCGTGCTCGCTCCGCGCAGATTCTCGGTCGTGTGTGAAATCTGCACGCGCGGCGCAGAGGGATCGAAAGATGGATCAGGAGCGAAGCGAGGGAAAGAAGTCGGGCCGAGAGACGATGCATCAAGAGTAGACAAACCGTTCGCAGACGAATCCAACAAGTTCGCAAGTGCTGGGTGAGTAGAAACCATCCCCGCGGTGAGAACGGCAAGCAGTAGAACCAGCACACGTCGCATGCACAATTTTCGCAGAGGAGACCTGCTCCCGCTACTTCGCCGTAAAGTCGGCGAAGGAGGCGGTTTTGCCAATGTAGATGCGCAGCGTGCACCGTGGCCCCACATGGGCGAAGGCCACTTCCAGCGTATCGGTGGCGTCGACGACCTGCACCGTTTCCATCGCCGCGCGGGCAATATCCTGCTTCTCATCGTAAGCCGCGCCCGGCGTCACATTCTTATTCACCGCCAGGGTCCAGTGCTCCTTGGCCGGAATGGGATACACCGAGTACGCTCCGAGCGGAATGGACGAACTGCCCAGAGTGAGTTGAGCCTCAGTAAACAACGTCATGGGCACGCCGCCGGGCAGGAACGGCTTCCCGTTCGAAATCTTTTCGGCCTTGCTTGTCGTTGGCGTGTACCGCACATAAACCTGGCGCCCATCGTCGAGATTGCAGGTTGTAGTAGCCTGACTGCCGCTGGCCTGTGCCGCGAGGCGCGGCGCCCAGCATAACGACGTCCACAATAAGGATAAGAGTACAGCTCTCCAAACCATACGGGGCATGTTGGAAAGCCTCCGCGCAGAAGTGTAGCTCCGGAAGGCCTTCCAGGCAAAGCAGTTTTGCCTGCTGCGACGATTTCTTTACACTAAAAACCCTCTCCTTCGTGTGTTGGCCTTCGGTGACGTTTTACGCCCTCGGGTCGGTTGTTACCGTCACTTCCAGCACCGGTGCGTCAGATACCGGCACAGCACACAAAAGGACGGATCATGGCGAAGGGAAAACTGAGAGTTCTTTATGGCGAAGGGGACGAGGAGACTTTGAAGGCGCAAGCCGCTGCCTTTGAGAAGGCCGGTCACATCGTGCAGCCGGTTATCGGCCGCAAGGCTATGCAGGAAGCCCTCAACAAGACTGTTTTCGACCTGGTCATTCTGGGATCCACGCTCACCCGCAATGACCGGCATCATCTGCCCTACATGGTGAAAAAGGCCAGCGCCGAGACCAGCGTCCTGGTCATGCACGCCGACGGCAGCCGCCATCCCTACGTCGACGCCTGCGTCGACACCGGCTCCAGCATGGAGAACGTGCTCACTCGCATCGAAGGCATGAAGATCGCGGGAATGATGCCCGCCGCCGCAGCAGCAGCTGGCGTGGGCCGCTAGAGAGCCGTCACTTCGAAATTGTCAGTGGTGCGGACTCTCGGAACTGCACTCATGCGAAGCCGCTCACGGGCACGTAAGTTGCGCGTACCCGCTAACCATACAACCAGTGCCGCAGGGACCAACGTGTTCGCATTCCGTGGGGACAAAGGTGTACACGCTGTACAACCCCGAGGCTCCAGCGGCGCACTTTGCCACGCCCGTTTGGCTGACGGTGACTTCGTCTGTCGGAGTGTTTCCCTGGCATGCGCCCCATCCGTAAGTCTTCAGCGGTGTGACCACTAGCGGAGGAGTGTTGTACATGCCTGTCGGAGTAAATCGCACTTCGCCGTTGGGAAAGTTCTCAGCATCCGCGACCGCCGGGCACAAGCTGATTGACTCCAACGTACCAGTCGTATTCGGTGCGGTGGCGATGGGGCTGCAACCCGTCACCGGCATCGGCGATGGTGGCTGCGATCCGCAAGCCAAGGTAATTGCAGCCGCTGAAACGAGGCAGAAGAGAAACGACTGAGGCCCGAAGTTGCGCATGGCAGACCTCCTACCCCGCTAGGAATCCGACCGAACCGTCGCGGTTGCCTGCTCACAATTATATTCCGGACAATTTTCCGCTTAACAATAGTCCGCCTGGACGCCTGGTCAGGGAAGGCTTCGGGGAGCCGGCCGGCCTGCCGGCGCCTGATTCTTGGGAAACACCACCAGATGCCGCCGCATTCCCTCACCCTCGCTCTCGGTGTGGAGATCAGCCTCGTCGCGCAGTGCCAGATGCACGATCCTCCGCTCCCGCGACGACATGGGATTGAAATGATACGGCGCTCCCGTCTTCCGCACCTTCTCCGCCGCCACCGTCGCCGCCGCACGCAACTCCTGAATGCGCAGCGAACGATGATTCTGGCAGTCGAAACAGACTTTCTCGTGCTCGCCCGAAGGCAGGCGCAACATCTCCAGCGCCAGCAGTTCCAGCGCCCGCAGCAGCTCCCCGCCGCGGTCGAGCAGCAGCGGTGTGTCGGGCCCGGCAAAATCCACCAGGATCTCCGGCTTCTCCCAGTCGCGGTTCTCGGGCAGCGGAGGGTCTACCACGATTCTGTATTTCAGCCGCAGGCCACCGTGCGTCACGACGGCCTGCAGAAATTCGTTGATACTCTTGGCGGCAGCGGGTTTGTCGGGTATGGGCATTGAGTTCGGCTCTTAACTAAGCGTTGTCATCCTGAGCGAGCGTTCCTTCTTGCGAAGCGAAGGATCTCGGCGAGCCCTGCGAAGCGTCGCGCTCGTTGCGACGCAATATTCGCAGGTTTAGCTCGCTTCCCTATCACGGGCCGCTCGCAGCTACTTAACCTTCTTCCTCGCTCTCTTCTCCATCATCTCGCGCATCTCGCGGCCGAGCTTCGTCCGGTTCATGACGGCCTGCTGCGCGATCGAAATCAGGTTCGCCTCGGCATAATACAGATTCAGTCCGGCCGCCAAGCGGAAGAAAATAAAGCCCATGAATAGCGGCATCATCACGTTCATCATTCGCTGCTGCGCCGGATCCATGCCCGCCTGCGGCGTCATCCGCTGCATAATCAGCATGCTCACTACCATCAGCACGGGCAACGCCCACGGGAATGACTCCGCCGCCGACAAGTCATGAATCCACAACCAGTGTGCGTGCCGCAAGTCGATAGCCGCGCCTAGCATGCGGTAATACGCGATCAAAAACGGAAACTGGATCAGCATCGGCAGGCAGCCAGCGAGCGGATGAGCTCCTTCCCTCTGCTGCAGTGCATAGATCTCTTTTTGCATCTCCTGCTTGCGCGGATCCTTCAAGCTGTACTTCTTATACTTCTCCTGAATCGCCTTCATCTCCGGGGCGATCTTCTGCATTTTGTACATCGAGTGGATCTGGTAAACGCGCAGTGGCATCAGCACAACGCTGATCATTAGCGTCTGCAGCACGATCGCCCAGCCCCAGTTGGCGACAATGTGATGGTAGGTCCATTTCAGCCACAGAAACAACGGCTTGGCGATGATCCCCCACCAGCCGAAATCCACCAGCCCATTCAGATCGTTGTCCGCACCTGATAATCCCGGCACCTGGACCTTCTGCAGAATTTCCAGTTCTTTCGGTCCCACGAACAGACGCTCTGACGTTGGACCATGCAAGTTGCCTACCGCCGCGCCCAGTACATCAACGTTGATCGTCTCTTTCGAATCCGGTTTGTCCGGCTCGCGCGCGATCGGCAGCGGGTTCCGTAACGTCACCAGTGCCGCCGTCGAAGGATCGTCCGGGATGAACACGGCCGCGAAATACAAGTCCGAAGGGCCTGCCCAGTGGAACGGACCGGGAATCGTCGCCCCTCCGCTGATCGCATTGCACTTCGAGAACAGTGACAGTCCGCAGCGGATCGGCAGCCGCACAATGTCCTTGTTGAACTGGTAATTAATCAATCCGGCCGCGTAAAAAGCGACGTTCGACTGATCGCCGAATCCCGCCGGCCACGCCGGCAACGCCGCCACAGCGGCACCTTTGTATGTGACCGAGCTCTCTACATTCACGGTGTAGGCATCGCTGAAGTGGAAGCTTTTTCGCACCGCCAGATCCTGATCGGAGTACTCGAAGGTGATTGTCGCGGGCGTTGTCTGTTGGCCTTCCGCCGACGTTACGTAAAGCGCCGTGCTCAGCCGGTTGCGCAACGTCTCGTCGTAGGCCCACAAAGAAAGCGGATACCCGTAATGTTCGGCCGCCGCGCTATTCACCAGTTCAAGAGGCCCGTTCTGCGCTTCGTTGTTGTACTTCTTCAGAATCCACGATTTGACCTGCGCGCCCTTGTTGGTAAACGTGATGCGGTAGAGATCGTTCTCAATGACAGTTTCCGTCTCGCTCGCCGCCTCCTTGGTGACCCCGGGGGCAACGCTCACTGCTGGCACGGCAGGAGTTGCGGCAGTTGGGGCAGAGGATTTCGCAGGTTCAGTCTGGGCCGGCGGCTGCGCGGGCGGCTGCGGAAGATACTTCTTGAACAACGGCTGGAACGCCAGCATGATCACGAACACGACCAGAAAGATCAGCAGCAGTCGCCGCTCGCTGCCGGGTTCCTGTTGTGGATTTTTATATTCCGCCAAAGTCTTACGCTTTCCTCAAATCTCGTTGCCTGTGTGGGTCCGGGTCTGCGACCCGGACGGGCCGAGCGTAGCTCGGCGGCATGGTCTCGCTTCGATGGTGAATGGCCTTGTCATTCCGAGCCGCCTGCAGCAGCAGAAGCGCGGCGAAGGCGTGCCGAGGAATCTGCTGTTTCCGACTCGCAGTGCACGCACTTGACCACCGGATCGTACCCTCCATGTGCAAACGGGTGGCAGCGCATCAGCCGCCACACCGCCATCGTTCCTCCGCGCAGCACGCCATAGCGATCGATCGCTTCCATCGCGTATTCCGAACACGTCGGCACATAGCGGCACGCCGGCGGGAACAACGGCGAAATCGCCCATTTGTATCCCCGCAGAATCTGCAGCGCTACGAGTTTGCCAATATCCCGCATCAACGCCTTGTCATGTTGAGCGAAGCGCTTAGGATCGCGCTGCGATCGCTACTGCGCAGCCGAAGCCATCTTTACCTCATGCACCGCACTCGCCTTCGCGATGCCCAACCTTCTGCTCTATGACTACGAAAGCCCGCCGCACTTCGTTCAACAGCGTCTCGAACTCCGCCGTCAGCAAAGACTTCTTCGGGTTGATGACCACGTCCACTGGCACTTCCCTCGGCGGACTTGCCAGTCGCACGGCCTCGCGCAAGCGCCGTTTCATCCGGTTGCGTTCGACGGCCCCTCCCAACACACGGCCAACGGTGAATCCGACTCGCAGCCCCGGACGCGCCACGCCGCAAGCCTTTGCATTAGCCGAACCTGCATTAGAACTGAGCGGCGCTTCCCCCCGCGCCAAATAAAACACCGTCATGCTGGCGGAGAAATGCCGCCGTCCCTGCTTGTAAACCCGCTCAAAATCCGAATGGCGTAACAATCGCGCGCCCCGCGGAAATCGAAACTTCCGCTGCGTGCCCCGCCCTGGCTTTGCGTTTTTCGCCAAAGAAGATGCCGGCGCCCGCTCGACACTCTCGTTCGATGCTTCAGGCACACTGCCAGTCACAGGGCCTCGAAATTCCGGATCGCTGATTTCCTGAATTGGAGGTTTCAGCATCACTCGGCGCCGGCCTCGGCCCGCGCCGCTGGGCTATTCGCGAAAACCGGGCTTTACCGAGACCCGCTTGCGCCCCTTGGCGCGGCGGCGCGACAGAACTTTCTGGCCGCCCTGGGTCTTCATGCGCACGCGAAATCCGTGTTTCTTCGATCGCTTGCGCCGGTTGGGTTGGAATGTACGCTTGGGCATGA
Source organism: Candidatus Sulfotelmatobacter sp. (assembly GCA_030041475.1). Lineage (GTDB taxonomy): Bacteria > Acidobacteriota > Terriglobia > Terriglobales > Acidobacteriaceae > Sulfotelmatobacter. The sequence goes on along the minus strand of JASHNU010000079.1, from coordinate 11,015 downwards.
AATGTAGCCGCTCCTGATTCGTTCGTCGGTCCTAGGGCAAACTGCAAGTATAAATCACCTCGCGGATTCGCACCAACTGCGCGTCGCATAGCGGCGTCGGGCTTGCTACTCATCCTGAGCAGGGGTCGCCTGCGCACAACGAAGGATTGCACCAGCCGCGCACAGCTCTGCACCTTCCCCGCGACAGTTACTCTCGCGGCACTTGACAGCGCCCTGAATTCAAGTGCTGAATAGGGTTTCGCGGAAAAATTCCCAGCCGAAGTTTTCCACACAAGAAAAATTTTGTGCTAGTATGCCGGACTGATTCTGCTTTCAAAGTCGCTTTTGCAGCCGCGCCCGCCAACCCGAGCGCTTTCCGCAGTAAAATTAACCGGTTCCACCGCAGTCGCGAGATCGGCAATTAAAATCGGCGCTCTCATACCAGCCGCCTGAGCGCCGCGGCGAGCACTTCATATATGTCAGTTCCCGGAACAACTCTTTCCCCCAATCCGTGGGCACGCATCCTGGATGCGCTGGAAAAGAAAATCAATCGCCATTCCTACGACACCTGGCTGAAGCCCACGCGCTACAGCCACGCCAGCGGCGGCATCCTTTTTGTTCGCGTTCCCACGGTCGAGTTCCGCCATGCCGGCGACAAGTACGCCGACCTCATTCAGGAAGCCATCGACAATCTCGGCCTCGGCTTCAACGACGTAAAATTCGTCACGCCCGAGGACGATCCCGCAGCGACCACCGTCCGTCACGATGGCGGCCTGTCTGCTCCCGCTACCGCTCCCTCCCAGGCCCGCTTTGACTGGGACGGCGCCGCGCAACTCAATCCTCGCTACACCTTCGACGCCTTCGTCATCGGCAGTGGCAACCAGTTCGCCCACGCCGCCTGCATGGCCGTCGCCGAGCGCCCGTCCAAAGCCTACAATCCGCTCTTCCTCTACGGCGGCGTCGGCATGGGCAAGACGCATCTCATGCAGGCCATCGGCCATGAGATCAAGCGCCGACAGCCACAAACCGCCATCTGCTATGTATCCAGCGAGAAGTTCACCAACGACATGATCAACTCGCTGCGCTACGACAAGATGACGACGTTCCGCGACAAGTTCCGCAACGTCGACGTCCTCCTCATTGACGACATCCAGTTCCTCGCCCAGAAAGAGCGCACGCAGGAAGAGTTCTTCCACACCTTCAACGCGCTGCACGAGTCGATGAAGCAGATCGTGATCGCCAGCGATCGCTCACCCAAGGAACTGGCCGAAATCGAAGACCGCCTGCGCAGCCGCTTCGAGTGGGGACTGATCGCCGACATTCAGCCGCCTGACCTCGAAACCAAGGTCGCGATTCTGCAGAAGAAGGCGGAGCAGGAAAAGGTCACGCTTCCCACCGATGTCGCACTCTACGTCGCCTCGAACATCCGTTCCAACGTGCGCGAACTTGAGGGCGCGCTCATTCGCCTTGTCGCTCATTCTTCGCTGATCGGCGCCGAGATCACATTGCCTTACGCGCAGCAGGTGCTGAAGAACTTCATCGACTCGCAGGCCCGCAAGGTCACCATCGAGTCGATCCAGAAGATGGTCGCCGAGCAGTTCGGCCTGCGCCTGGTTGAGATCAAGGCCAAGAATAATTCCCGCGCCATCGTTTATCCGCGCCAGGTCGCGATGTATCTGGCCAAACGCCTGACCGAAGCATCGCTGCCGGAAATCGGTCGGCAGTTTGGCGGCAAGCATCACACAACCGTGCTGCACTCCGTAGAGAAAATCGAGGAGTTGCGCAAGAACGACAAGGATTTGAACAGGCTCATTAACAAATTGACCGAGCAATTGGGCGGATGATTTGTGTGGGTTCACGCATTTTCCACCCATCAATCCCGTCTTCCTTCCGGTTGCCTGTGAATGCAATGTGGAAGCTGTGTAGCGGCAGGCGAAAGATTGAAATCGGGTCGAAAGACCGACACAACTCCGAGGGGTTTGTGACCGATTTCTAACATGAGAGGTTGGCGCGGAAACGGGTGAAGCGATTCAAGTTGTGAGAGTTTTCCACTTCTGCGCAACCCCTACTGTTACTGCTGGTTTTATAGGTTTTGTATTTGATATAAGGGTAACAACAGAGGTAGCGGAAGCTCGGGGGAGAAGGCCATATGCCGGTGGAGGCCGCTGTTGCCGTGGAAACCATGGAGATCACGGTCAGCAAGTTTGAATTGCTGCGGGAATTGAATGCCACGCAAGGTGTGGTCGAGCGCAAGACCACAATTCCCATTCTGTCGAATTATCTTTTCGAAGCCTCTGGCGACCACCTCTCGCTGACCGCCACTGACCTCGATCTCAGCCTGCGCACTTCCTGTATTGCGAAAGTCAAGAAGGAAGGCTCCTGCACCATCCCGGCTCGTAAACTTCACGACTACGTCAAACTGCTTCCCGACGCCGACATCACCATCAAGCTGCTCGAAAATCATTGGGTCTCGATTCGCTGCGGCCGGTCGAATACCAAGATGGTGGGCATGGCCAAGTCGAATTTCCCCAGCCTGCCGGTGTTCCCCTCCGCCGGAGTCGTTACTATTCCCGCCCAGGTTTTGCGCGGCCTGATCGCGCGCACAGGCTTTGCAATCTCCAACGAAGAATCGCGCTACACGCTCAACGGCGCGCTCATGCTGCTCAAGCCCGAGTCGATCACCATGGTCGCGACCGACGGACATCGTCTGGCCCACTGCGAGCGCAACGGCGAAAAGTTCGAAGGCGTTTCCGGCGAGATGAAAACTCTCGTTCCCAAGAAAGCCATGGACGAGCTGAAGTCCCTGCTCGATTCCACTGACGCCGAGACAGTCGAGTTTGCGAAAGACGAATCGACGCTCTTCTTCCTCATCGGCTCGCGCCTGCTGACCTCGCGCCAACTCACCGGACAATTCCCCAACTACGAAGCCGTTCTTCCCAAAGACAACAACAAGATTGTTCCGCTCAACGCCGACGAACTCAACGCCGCCATCCTTCGCGTCGCCCAGTTCGCCGATGAGCGCTCGCGCGCAGTCCGCCTCCGGCTGGAAAAAGGCGAGCTGAAGATTTCCGCGTCTTCCACCGAAGCTGGAGAATCCGAAGATTCGCTCGAAGCCGCCTACACCGGCGAAGCGCTCACCATCGGCTTCAATGCCGTCTACCTCGTCGATTTCCTCAAGGCCGCCGGTACCGCCGAAGTCCGCCTCGAGCTGAAAGACCCGCAATCCGCCGGCCAGCTCCGTCCCGCCGAAGGCGACGACTACAAATACCGCTACATCGTCATGCCCATGCGGATTTGAGGATGGGCCTACGCGTAGATGGAATCGTTTGCGTCCGACATGGGACCGAAAAAACAAATCGGGACTACCGGTTAGAACACTGAGAACACAGGCTCGAACTCAAGAACCTGCCTCACGAGAAAGTCGACTCTGGGTCCCCACGCTCCAACTCCTGCCGCGTACGCCTCATTGAACGCACGGTAGAAACCCAGCAATTGCGTTCCCTTTAACACCACGTATTCACCCGAATGCTTTTGAAGCCATCCGTCTTTATGGGCACTGTAGAACTCGAGCTCGACAGCAAGGCGGTTTTAGCTCTCAGGCATTCTTCCGGACCTCGGCACCTCTAATGGTAGCAAAATCAGGACTCGTCAAAAGCCCGCGCCCCTTGACCTCCCAGCTCCTCTGTCATACATTGGCCAGCACCTTAATTTCTGGGAGGGGCGTTATGTTAGACGGTTTCAAGAAATTCATCCTGCGCGGCAACGTGGTCGACATGGCCGTGGGCGTCGTGATTGGCGCGGCTTTCGGCGGTGTCGTCGCCGCTCTCACCAAAGACTTGCTCACTCCGCTCATCGCCGCGATCGTCGGCAAGCCGGATTTTTCCGCCATCAGCTTCACCATCAACGGCACACTGTTCCCTGTCGGCGATTTCATCAACGCTTGTGTTTCGTTCCTGCTGATCGCCGCTGCCATCTATTTCTTCGTCGTGACTCCGGTCAACGCCCTGGTCGCGCGCATGCGCAAAGATCCGGCGCCGGCCGATCCCACAACCAAGAAGTGCACCGAATGCCTCAGCGAGATCCCGATTGACGCTCGCCGCTGCGCGCACTGCGCCCAGCCGCAAAGCGCCCGCGCCGCGTGACCTCGTGCCTCAGCCGCGAAGCGGCGCAACGTGAAAGCGCTGCATGGCAGTACCGGGGGAGACGGAGATCGGGCGCGAGTCCCTTGGGGCGGCACTCCGCTCCGCCCCTTCGCGTACCATAGCAGCATGGGCTGTCCCCGGTACTTTCGTCTGATCTTCCTTGCACTGTTCGCCGTCGCTTCTTTCGCGCAATCCCCGCCGTCATCCACCAAAACCAAGTCACACGCTCCCGCCCTCGACCCCGGCACCGTCTCGAACAGCGTCTATCGCAATAAAACTCTCGGTCTCGTCTGCAAGATTCCCGACGCCTGGGTCCTCCGCACCGACGAAATGAACGCTCCCGCCGAAGAAGAAACACCTAAGCCCGAATCCACCCCGCAGTCTCCACCGCCAGCTTCCAGCGCCGGCAGCAAAGTTCTGCTGGCGGCCTTCTCGCGGCCACCAGCTGCCCCTGGCCAAGAGATCAATTCTTCCATCGTCATCGCCGCCGAACCGGTCTCGGCTTATCCCGGCCTCAAGGAAGCCGCGGAGTATTTTTATCCCATCGAAGAGGTCGCCAAAGCCCAGGGCCTCGCCCTTGACGAGGATCCCTACGCCATCGCCATCGGCACCACAACGCTCGCCCGCGGCGACTTCCACAAAGATGTCGGAACCCGCGTCCTGCGCCAGTCCACGCTCGTGCTCCTCTCGCACGGCTATGCGGTCTCAATCACAATGATCGCCGGTACAACCGACGAAGTGGAAGACCTGATTGACGGACTGAGCTTCACCGCGGCAGCCAAATAGCCCGGAATGAAGGATTGTGTGGACGGCTTTGAATGGGCGCGCCTTCAGGCGCGCCGCAGGTGGGTCTTCAAAATTGCGGCTTTAGCTGAGTAAGCCTGGACTACTCCAGCGGATCGGAATACAAACTCAAATCTTTCTCTCCGCGCGCCTTCTTCTCGGCGTATTTCTTCATCCACGCTTCCCAGCTCTTGCCCGCGGCGGTGTCGCGTCCCGTGAAGGCCAGCGCGCCGATGTCGGCGTAGGAAATCGAAACCTTCTCATCCGAATTCTTCGGATAGAGACGAACCAGAGAATCCTTCAGCGTCGGCCCAGTCCGCCGATCAAATACATAGCCCTCGATCCTCGATCCATCCTTGCGGGTGATCGTCACATCGCCGCGATAATCGAAAGCCTTCTCCAGCGCCACGCGCAGCTCTTCCTCGCTCGCCAGCGCCGGAATCCAACCTTCCAGCTGCTCGTGCTTCGTCCCAGGCGCGACTTCCAGCGCGTCAGGATTCTGTGCTTGGCCGGCAACGCCCGCATGCGGCGCCGTCGCACCGGCCGCATGATCGAGATGTCCAGCTTCTTTGCCTGTCATAAGAAATGGGAAGGACACGACTTCAGTCGTGCCGTCAATTCAGTTCACTACTCCCGTGGAAGAGCGGCCCTTCAGGGCCGCGTTAATCGATCATTAGGGTCGGGGCTTTAGCCCCTGCGCCGGGTGCCCCATTTCTCGCGCGTTCGGTGCGCGAGAAGTAGGGATTTCCTACGCCCTCGTCCCTTCCATCTCACCCGGCGCCGCAATCTGCACCAGCGGATGCACCGGCTCGACGCGCTCCTCCAGCATCCGCTCCGCCTCGTAATCCCGATACTGCGTGAACAGCGTCGCCTTCACCGTCGCCAGAAATCCGCTGACAGACGAAAACGTCGCGTTCACCGCGCTCGCTTCATACCCACTGTGCACCATGCAGTTCGCGCACGCCGGATTTCCCGACTCCGTTCCATACTTCTCCCACGCAGTCGTCTTGATCAACTCGTCGAAAGTCTCCGCGTATCCGTCCTGCAGCAGATAACACGGCTTCTGCCAGCCAAACACGTTGTAGGTCGGCATGCCCCACGGTGTACACGGATACGTCCTCTTCCCCATGAGGAACTCGAGGAACAGCGGCGACAGATTGAACCGCCAACTCTTTTTCCGGTTCGACAGGATCGCGCGAAACATCCGCCGCGTGCGCGCCCGGCCCAGAAAATGCTTCTGATCCGGCGCCTTGTCGTACGAGTACCCAGGCGAGAGCATCATCCCCTCGATGCCCAGCTCCATCATCTCGTCAAAGAACGCCCGCACCGACTTCGGATTCGCCCCATCAAAAAGCGTCGTATTCGTCGTCACCCGGAACCCACGCCGCAATGCCTCTTTCACGCCGTCCAGCGCCAGGTCGTACCCGCCCTCGCGGCACACCGCCAGGTCGTGCTCCTCGCGCTGCCCATCCAGATGCACGCTGAAGGTCAGAAACTTACTCGGCTTGAACTGATCAATCTTCTCCTTCAGCAGCAGCGCATTCGTGCACAAATAGATGTACTTCTTCCGCGCGACCAGCCCCTCGACGATCTCCGCAATCTGCGGATGCATCAGCGGCTCGCCGCCCGGAATCGATACCATCGGCGCCCCGCACTCCTCCACTGCCCGGAAGCACTCCTCCGGCGACAAATCCTTCTTCAGAATGTGCGCCGGATATTGAATCTTCCCGCAGCCCGCGCACGCCAGGTTGCAGCGGAACAGCGGCTCCAGCATCAGCACCAGCGGATACCGCTTCCGCCCGGCGAGCTTCTGGCGCACGACATAGCTCGCCACCGTCCACATTTGTGACACAGGAACTGGCATGAATGTCTGAGTAACCCCTTAATGTTGAATTCTATCAGTCTTATGGCTTGTGTAGGGACAGCCGCTTCGGCTGTCCGGCCGTGCGCCTAACGTTTGTCATTCCGAGGAGCGCAGCAACGAGGAACCTGCTTTTGGTCTGTCATTCTGAGCGAAGTTGTCGTCCGCGAAGCGGACGGACGACGTAGCCGAAGAATCCCTGCCCTCGTTTCCTGCCTCCGGTCCGCCGTGGAAAAGCGGCGCTTCAGCGCCGCGTATAGGGCCAATAAGAACGGGGGCTTTAGCCCCCGCCGCCCAATTCTCTGCAACCTGCGCCGCAGGGCCCGCCTCTAAAGGACATGCTCCGCCGTTCCCCGCCACGCCCCAAAGAACTCTTGTCCCCATCCCAGAAACGCTATACCCTATGCTCCTGGGATTTGCATGTTTAACCCTCATCCCAATCTGGCCGACGAGGTCAACCGCAGCATCATCCAGTCGGAGATCGAAGGCGGCGTTTTTCTTGGCGATCTTCCGCCCGCGACGGTCCTCGAAATCCAGACTATGCATCACCGCTACACTGCCGTTCTGCTCGGCGGCAGCGACGCCCTGATCTCCGGCCACCCTGAGTTCTGCCCTGAGCCTGTGCAGGTCGCCATCGCCGGTTCCACCTGGGGAGGCTCCATGCTCAAGCTCCAGTACGTCGGCCGCGGCATGCACCTCGAATTCCGCCATCCCCAATACCCCACTCCAATCATCACGTCGCGCATCCAGGAAATCCGCGACCGCGCCCCGCTCCCTCCGCTCGAACTCGACGCCAGCGTCCACGGCGCCCACTCGTAGGACATCTCCTCTGCCCAGTCGTGGCTTCCGGCTTGCCCGTTATCCGTCCCAAGAAGGATTTTTCCCTGATCAGGGTTTCGAGAGTTCACTTTCCCCGCGGTCTCGAAATCCCGAACTTGACGAGGTAAGGGCCTTTGACAACTCCCATATGGCCCATAAGCGCGGCATTGGTCAAAGGGTTTCTCCAAAGTTCTAGTGAACCAGAATCTCAGCGACCAAAAGTAAAACGTAAAGTGAATCGTGCCTGAACAGGTTCGACGGGATGCATCACCCTTGTGAAGGCCGCGTTGGCATTCACAACACTCGCAACCTGCTCCTGTCCTGCTAGTGTTGTGGGCGGTGTTGCTGGCAGCCCTAGCCCGGCTGCTGGTGTAATTTGGGACACATAGGCATAGTCAACGTCGTGATCGCGGCGGTTGAACAAATTCAAAACCTCTCCCAAAAGGCTCCAGTGCTCGTTGAGTTTATAACTGGCCCCCAGGTTGACCAACGCCGTTGAGGGTGAAGTATAAATTGCGTCTGACGTCAAAGGGCGCGGGCCAAAGTAGCGCAGCCGCAAACTTGCCGAAAAGCCCTTGTAATTCTGCAGTGTGGCCCCTGCTGCCACCACCCACCGAACTGCTTCGGGTACCTCCTTGCCATACGGATTTTGCAGGTAGGTGCCGCCCCCGGTCGGAATGAGCCCGAAGCAATTCGAGTTTTTTGCGCAAAGCTGGGGGCCCGTCGTGGTCAAGGTGTAAAACGTCGAATCGAATGGATCGTTTTGGGTAAAGATAGCGCGGGAGTCTGCGAAGTCAGCGTCAAAAACCAAATGTGGCGTTGGCGTGTAATAGTTGCCAACTTCCAAGCCGTAGCGGTTGCTCGACTCCACAGAGGGAGTCGTGCCTCCGGTGTCGCCATCCTGCAGGAGTTCGGAATTACTGTGGAGGTACCAGATCTCAACGGTGCTTTGCAGTTGTGGGACGGCCACAGTGCGCACCCCGACTTCCGCGCCTTTGGTTTCGACCAGGAAGGGAATTTTGATGGGGTTCGGCGTGTTGTAGTAGGGATAGTCCGGTGAAACCGGTTCATACAGTTGGGTTGAGCCCCGCACGTCGTTGGTGTGGTAACTGAATCCACCTTGTACGTAGAGCTCCGTATTAGCCCACGGGCCGAAGATCAAACTGGCTTTGGGGCTGGGCAGAAACTTGGTGATCGATTGGTTGGTGTTGGGATTAAAGCCGGCAGGGTAGAGATCGTTGGGATAGTTGGGGTTGGTGGGATTGGTAAAGCTCGTAAGAACGCCGTCGCCGAAATCGCCGCGGAAGGAAAGAATAGAGCGGACCCTCTCCCCCCACTGAATCTTATTTGTCACCCACGGACTTAATATCGTCTCGGTAAATTTATTCAAATCCGTGTCCGCGGGCAAAACCGCGACCTCATCGAGAGTGGAGGGTTCATCCAGGTAGTTCGCCGTGTAGTAGGTTTTGCTCGTGCGCACGCGATCTTCGGTTCGGAAAAGACCGTTGTGGATCCAATCGTTGCGCAGCTGCATGCCGAATGTGGTCTCCGTCTTGCGGCCGAAGAATTTGTCGATGATCGTGTGGCGTAGGTCGAAGCCAGCCACCCAGCGCCTGTCCTGCTGTTCGAATTGGTCGCCGAGATAGGGGTCGACCAGGTAGTAGGTGAAATCGGAGAACAGATTGAGATCGTAATAGAACCCGTAGGCCATGAGTGACGTTTCAGAACTTGCGCCCGTGTGATGCCATTCGCCCTGCAAGCTATAACGCTGCGATCTGCCACCGTCCGTTGGGCTCAGTGAGCCAAAGAAACCGACGACGGGTATGGCCGTATAAGGGAGCTGATCGCTCGAGTTCCATCTCGCTCCATCGTAAGCGCGGGTGGTGATGCTGAAACCGTTCGTCTTCGTCCCCTGGCTGTAGGTTACAAGTCCGTTGAATTTGTAATAGTTGTCCGGATGCACCCACGGCCCGCCATCGTGATAGGCTTCGCCGCCGTACAGCAAGTTGCCCTGGCCGAGCTTTTGCGATATGCCGAAAACAAACCGCGCAAACTGGTACATGCCGCCGTCAACCTGGAAGAAGTTCTGGGGCAGCGTCTTGTAAAACACGACATGGGCATTTCCCGCCGAGCCGTAGTCGCCGACATCGGGGTAATAAGGACCCTTCTCGGCATCCACCCGCTGCACAAACTCCGGGATGACGGTGTTCATGTCCGAGTAGCCCTCGCCGTGCGCGTGCGAGGGCAGGTTCAGCGGCATGCCGTCCAGGAAAATGGCGAAGTCCGTGCCGTGGTCGAGATTGAAGCCGCGCATAAAATATTGGTTGGCCTTGCCGCCACCGGCGTGTTGCGTGATGATGAGGCCGGGAAGCGCCTCCAAAATCTCTCCCGAGCGAAGAAGCGGACGATTTTGGAGTTCTTCTGCACCGACCGTCACCTGGCCGGCGGAACTGGCAATTCCGACGAGGTTGTCAGACCGCTCCTTCACCTCAACGGTTGTGCTCACGCCGCCTACCGCCAGAGCGATGCGCAGCGGGGTAGGCGTTTCAGAAGTAGCTACGGTGACAGGGATTTCTTTCGTTTCAAAACCGGGATTCGACACGACAAGCCGATAATCACCGGCCTGGAGCCCAGAAATCATGAAGGCCCCGTCCTTATCCGTCCGGGTCGTTCTTTGGACTGTGCCGTCCGCGCTCCGAACCTGCACGGTCGCCCCAGCAATCACCGCACCACTCGAATCGCTCACAGTGCCCGAAACCCATCCGTTGGCTGCTGCGAAGAGCCCTGTAGCACAGAAAATGAGAAGGACTACAATGCACAGGCCACGGTAACCCCACGAGGTTGGTGATTCAGGAACCGGCATATTACGAGTTCTCCGTTCGTGCTACCTAGAATCGCACAAATATAACAATCATGCTACCAATAGAAACACAACTGAGTCCATCGACATGTAGATGAATCTTCTACTTTCCGGCAATCGCCTATCGGCGATGAACTTGCCGAAACAATCAAGCAGGACCGCCTATCGCGGCTTTATCCGTAAATATGGCAGGGGTTCATTCGCAGCGGGTTCCCTTACGGACCCGTACTAGGTATTACGGAGGACATCGCCGACCGGATTGGTCGCTATCGGCTTTTTGTTTGGGCGTCGGCTTTCCAGGTGATCAGGTTCGCTTGCAAGCTTCAAGCTAGGAAACGAAGGTGCGTATTCACTGATGTTTGTGGCGATGCCGTGAAACCGTATCGGGAGAGCTCATAACTAGGCGCCCATGTTGAACTCCCTTGGTGCTAATCAGCTTGTCAGCAAGTTGTTGGACATCGCGGGATTGGCCGCGCAAGAGCACTACTTCAAGACATGTGTCGTGATCAAGATGCGCATGGAGCGTCGAGATAACAACTTCGTGGTGTTCATGCTGAAGGTCAGCGAGCTT
>JASHNU010000078.1 GCA_030041475.1 Candidatus Sulfotelmatobacter sp. | reverse complement strand
TCCGCGGTCAGCTTGATCTCGATGATCTGCTCAAGACCCTTTGCTCCGAGCTTGCACGGTACGCCGACGAAGTAGCCGTTAATGCCGTACTCGCCCTGCAGATAAGCGGCACAGGGCAGGATTTTCTTTTTGTCTTTCAGGATCGCCTCGACCATTTCCGTCGTGGCTGCCGAGGGCGCGTAATATGCCGAGCCGGTCTTCAGATACTTCACGATTTCTGCGCCGCCGTCGCGCGTGCGCTGCACGAGCGCGTCGAGCTTCGACTTTTCGATCAACTCCGTGATCGGGATTCCCGCCACCGTGGAATAGCGCGGCAGTGGAACCATGGTGTCGCCGTGGCCGCCAAGGACGAACGCAGTCACATTCTCGACGCTGACCTTCAATTCGTCCGCAATGAAGGCGCGGAAGCGGGCTGAGTCGAGCACGCCAGCCATGCCGATGACGCGCTCGCGGGGGAATCCGCTGAGCTTGAAGGCGGCTTGCGCCATCGCGTCGAGCGGGTTCGACACCACGATCAGGATGCAGTTGGGCGAATGCTTGACCACCTCGCCGACTACGGCCTTCATGATCCCGTGATTGGTGTTGAGCAGATCGTCGCGGCTCATGCCGGGTTTCCGCGGAATGCCGGCGGTGATGACGACGATGTCGGAGTTGGCTGTGTCTTTGTAGTCGTTCGTGCCCTTGATGTATGAGTCGCGTTTTTCGATGGGCATGGCCTCGAGCAGGTCGAGTCCCTTGCCCTGCGGGACGCCTTCGATGATGTCAATCAGCACGACATCGGCGAGTTCCTTGGAGGCGATCCAGTGAGCCGCCGTCGCCCCTACGTTGCCTGAGCCTACGATGGTTATTTTTTTGCGCATTAGAATTCCTTCTTTGCCACGGATTCACGCGGATCAACACGGATCAGATCAGTAAATCGGTAATCCGTGAAAATCCGCGAAATCGGTGGCGAATGAATTTAACCTAAACTAACACCGCTGCGCCCATATTCTCGATCATGTAGCTGGCGAACTCGCTGGTCTTGACCTTGGTGGCCCCGGGCATCAGGCGTTCGAAGTCGTACGTGACTTTCTTCTGCTCGATGGTGCGCTCCATGCTTTGCTCGATCAGGTCCGCGGCCTCGTTCCAGCCGAGATGGCGGAACATCATGACGCCCGAAAGAATCACCGAGCCGGGATTGATGACGTCCTTGTCGGCATACTTCGGCGCGGTGCCGTGCGTAGCTTCGAAGATGGCGTAGCCGTCGCCGATGTTCGCACCGGGGGCGATACCCAGCCCGCCGACCTGCGCCGCGCAGGCGTCAGAAATGTAGTCGCCATTGAGATTCGGCGTGGCCAGCACAGAATACTCGTCGGCGCGCGTGACCACCTGTTGAAAGATCGAGTCGGCGATGCGGTCATTGATCATCAGCTTCTTCTTCCACGCGCCGCTGCCGTGCGTCGCATAGATGTGGTCGAGCACATCTTTCACTTCCTGTTCCACGGACTGGCGGAACGCCGGTGGCGCGAACTCCATGCCGGGCTCGACCATCTCGGCATTTTGCGCGATGGTGAGATTCGGATTCTTGTCCTTATTGTCGAGAATCCAGCTCTCCCGCTCTGTCACAACGTGGTCGCGAAATTCTTCGGTGGCGAGTTCGTAACCCCACTTGCGGAAATAGCCTTCGGTGAACTTCTGTATGTTGCCCTTGTGGACGAGAGTGACGGTCTTGCGTCCCGTTGCGAGGGCATGCTGAATGGCCATGCGCACCAGGCGCTTGGTTCCGGTTACGGACATGGGCTTGATGCCGATGCTGGAGTCGAGACGAATCTGTTTCTTGCCGCCCTTGAGCATGTCTTTGTTGAGGAACTCGATCAGGCGGGCGCACTCGGCAGTTCCCTCCTCCCACTCGATGCCGGCGTAAACGTCCTCCGTATTTTCGCGGAAGATGACGACGTTCATGCGCTCGGGATGCTTCACGGGCGAGGGCACGCCCTTGTAGTACTTCACCGGACGCACACAACCATAAAGATCGAGAATCTGGCGCAATGCGACGTTGAGGGAGCGAATGCCGCCGCCGACAGGCGTGGTCAGCGGGCCCTTGATCGCGACGCGAAATTCGCGAATAGCTTCGACGGTTTCATCAGGAAGCCAGGTGTCGAATTTCGCTTTCGCTTTTTCACCGGCGAAAACTTCATACCACACTACGCGCCGTTTACCCTTGTACGCTCTTTCGACCGCCGCATTGAACACGCGCAGTGAAGCTTTCCAGATATCCCGGCCTGTTCCGTCGCCTTCAATGAAAGGAATGATCGGATTGTCCGGAATCTGGTACTTGCCACTGCTGTATGCGATCCTCTTTCCGTCTGCTGGTACAGGTACACCGTTATAAGAGCCGGCCATCCAAACCTCCGCTAGTAAAGCCGAGTGCTGATTAAAAAACTTACAATTATAAAGAATTGCGCGCGGAAACTGGAGATTATTCTCGCACCGTGTGCCATAATTCTTCTCAATCGAAGGACCCGTGCTCGCAAATGAGGAGAATGTTCATGTCTATCGACGCGCGCAGACTGGGATTAACATTAGCGTGCCTGCTCGGCTTCACAGCGTTCGCGACACCCGCGTTGGCCGCTGGCAGCCACGAGCGAACTCAATTCGGCCGTGACATCGTGATTGAGTCGAATGAGCAGGTCTCCGAGGCAACCTGTTTTGGCTGCAGTATTCGGGTGCGCGGGCACGTAGCCACCGACGCAACCGCGTTCGGCGGCAGCGTCATTCTGGAAGAAGGCGGACAGGTCGCTACTGATGCCACCGTGTTTGGCGGTAGCGTTCGCCTTGCCCCGAACACCAAGGTTGGCGGCGATGTCACGGTGTTCGGTGGCCGTGTGGACCGAGATCCGGCGGCCGCAATTGGCGGCGACGTGGCGGTCTTCAGCGGGGCGCTCTGGATATTCCTGATCTTCGGCTTGCCATTCGTGGTTCTGGGTGGGCTGATAGCGCTGATTATCTGGGTGGTCCGGCGCTTGACCCAGCCCTCGGTGCCGGCGACGGCATAGGTGCCGTACTCTGCCGCGCCAGCGTCAGCCTGTCGCATGCCTCACCAGCGTCGCGTGCCAAACGTTTTACGCACGCCGACGGTCATGTAGCGTCCCCAAGGTCCGTTATTACCCAGATCGGCCGCGCCCAGAGTCTTGTCGCGCGCACCCAATCGGTCGAAAAGAAAGTGCTGCGTGACACGAAATTCGAATCCCTTGTTCAGATAAACTCCCGCGCCCCAGGAATGCTCGATGCCGATGGCGTTGGGCGACCACGTGTAGAGTGTTTGCGGCAGGTTCTTGCCGAATAGGAATGTTGGCGCTCCGAACACCATGAATCGCCGCAGCAGGCCGCGTCCGAAGGGACGCACTTCGAGCATCCCCGACAGCATGTAGCGCGCGAACATGCTGCAGGGAGCGTTGGCCCCGCCATATTGCACAGCGCCGGCATCTCCGGCGCACAGATTAGGGTCGACCTCGTTATGAGGAGGCGCCAGGTCCAATTGCGCCCAGCCCCAGAGCATGTCGCGCGGGAAGAACATCCGCTCCCCTGCGTCTGGGTCTTTCCAACTGCCCTCAGAACTTACCGACGTTGAAATCTGAGCGCCTGCAGATGGGATCAGCAGAAGAATTGCCAGAAGCCCCCACCAAGTTTTCATTTTGCCTCCGAATTCCAAGTTCTAGAAATGCCTTCGACGTTTGCATCACCTGCCAAAGCGGACCATTGTACGCGTGCTCTCAGGGCCGGTAGATGCATTGCCAGGTCCGGTATTTTGGCTGCGTGGGACTGGTTTCGATTTTCGTGAGTATTCCGCCGTGAGCAGCCCGCAATCGTTACCTGTAGACTGGTCACTGTCAGGCAGCGTTTTGTCAGCGATTTGGATATTTTGGACCCCGACACGCTAGGTCGACAGCCACGTCATCCTTCCAGAATCCATATTCTGGACCTGATTATTCCATTCACCGTACTTTCATCTGCCATTCATTTTCGCTAAAGTCCTGCCATCACAGGCCTCCACGGTTTGGCGTAACGATTGCTCCATTTCTTCATACCATTAAAATAGGACTCCCAATGCCCCAAGAGATCTCGGTGTCGTATCAGGCCATCAAGAGCAAGGTATACCGTCTAATCGATTCTCTCGTGGTGGGAGAAAAGAACGAGGCCGAGGTGCAGGAGTCCATCCGCCGCTGGTGGGCCCTCATTCACCCCGCCGACCGGCCGATCGCCGAAAAGTATCTCCTGATGGTCTTGGCGCGCTCGGCGTCGGCTCTCGACTCTATAGGAGACGCACTGCTGTCCGTCGGTGGCTCCGAGTCTGCGCAGATCACCCATACGCAGGTGGTGAGTAAGCGACTCCGCGTGCTCGAGCGGGTAGTGAAAGAATCGGGCATTCGGCAAGCGATCTAGCCGGGAATTTCCCTCCTGACGACTTTCGCAGTGGACATTCGAAGGGGGGCGCGCCTCGCCGACGAGGACATGGTGCGGTTGAATCGAGCCGTGCTGGTGTTTCTAGGGATGGCCGCACCGAGCAGCTAGCCTTCGATCGCCCTGTGCCATCCCTAATCCGTCAGCACTTCAAATGTCGTAATACAGCGCGAACTCCCACGGATGCGGCCTGAGTCGGATAGCATCCACTTCCTTTGAGCGCTTGTAATCCACGTAGGTTCGCAATAACTCTTCGGTAAACACATCTCCCTTCAGCAGAAATGCGTGATCGCGCTCAAGGGCGTCGAGCGCGTCTTCCAGCGAGCCCGGCATGGAGGGTATTCCTGCTAATTCTTCCGGATCGAGTTCGTAGATATCTTTGTCCATGGGCAGGCCGGGATCCATCTTGTTCTCAATGCCGTCAAGACCAGCCATTAACATGGCGGCGAATGCCATGTACGGGTTGCAACTTGGATCGGGCGGGCGGAACTCCACACGCTTGGCCTTGGGCGACGCGGAATACATCGGAATCCGGCAGGCCGCAGAGCGATTACGGCGCGAGTACGCTAGATTCACCGGCGCCTCAAATCCCGGCACAAGTCTCTTGTACGAATTCGTTGTCGGCGCGATGATCGCTGACAGTGCCGGGCCGTGCTTGATCAATCCACCGACATACCATAGCGCAAGCTGCGACATGCCCGCGTATCCGTCGCCGGCAAACAGCGGCTGGCCGGCCTTCCAGAGCGACTGGTGCGTGTGCATGCCGCTGCCGTTGTCGCCGAAGATTGGTTTCGGCATGAATGTAACCGTCTTTCCGTAATGGTTGGCCACGTTCTTGGCGACGTACTTGTAAAGCAGCATCTTGTCGGCGGACCGCACCAGCGAATCGAATTTCAGGTCGATCTCCGTCTGCCCTCCGGTCGCGACTTCGTGATGATGGCATTCCACGTCCATGCCGCAGCTTTGCATGGTCAGCACCATCTCGGAGCGCAGGTCCTGGTAGTGGTCGGTCGGGGGAACGGGAAAATAGCCTTCCTTGTACCGCGGACGATATCCCAGATTGTTCTCTTCCCTGCCCGAGTTCCAGCGGCCCTCTTCCGCGTCGATGAAGTAAAAGCCGTACTGCTCGCGCTGATCGAAGCGCACGTTGTCGAAGATGAAGAACTCGGCTTCCGCGCCGAAGTACGCCGTGTCGGCGACGCCGGTTGAGGCGAGATACATCTCGGCTTTGCGCGCGATGTAGCGCGGATCGCGATCGTAGCGTTGTTTGGTCACCGGATCGACCACGTCGCAGATCATCACCAGCGTAGGCACCTCGGTGAAGGGATCGAGCATGTGCGAGTTCGGGTCCGGCTTGAGCAGCATGTCGCTCTCATGGATGGCGGCCCAGCCGCGGATCGAGGAACCATCCATGCCGAAGCCTTCTTCAAATGAGGCCTCGGTCAGCTGGTCGATGGGAAAGGAAACGTGGTGCCAGAGTCCGGGGATGTCGGTAAAACGAAGATCGAGAATCTTCGCGTCGTGCTGTTTGGCGAATTCGCGAACTGTCCTGGCGTCGACCATAAGGACTCCTGGAAATATATGCCTTCGAAGATGTGGCGGCCGTTTGCACACAAGCCTCATGCTGGCCGTGCTGCTACAATCGGTCGCGGTGTGGAGGACCGAGAAGTCTAAAGGCTGCGCTGTGCACTGGCAATCGGATTCTTTTTATAGCGGTGATAACGGGACTTTATACTTCAGGGGTCAGTAACTAGGGGACTGAGGCTAAGCGCTCTCGCATCCCAATTGGTCCCTGGCCTCTGGTCCCTGAACCCTGTTTTTATGGACTTCGACCAGCTCGAAAGCTTTCTTGAAGTGGCAAGACACGCGTCGTTCTCACGCGCAGCGGAGAAGCGTTTCCGCACCCAGCCCGCCATTTCGTCGCAGATTCGGGGACTGGAAGAGGAAGTGGGAGCCAAGTTGTTCGACCGCTCCGGTGGCAAAGTCTCGCTTACCGCTGCAGGTAAGGCATTCCTGAAATATGTCGAGGAAACTCTCGATGCCCGAAAAACGATGCTGGTCACAATCGCCGAGATGGAGCGTGTGCCCCGCGGCGAGATCATCGTCGGCGCGAACGAAGGCACCTGCCTCCACATCCTGCCTGAGGTGTTCGCGGATTTTAAAAAGCAATATCCCGACGTCTCAGTCAGCATCAAGCGCGCCGATTACGCCAAGATTCTGGAATCGGTGATCGACAACTCGGTCGATTTCGGAGTCGTTTCCCTTCCCGTCACAGACAACCGCCTGACCGTGGTGCTCATCCATCGGGATGAATTGATCCTCATCACACCGCCGCACCATCCGCTGGCAAAGTTGAAGTCGGCCGCCATCGCCGATGTCGCCCGCTTTCCTCTCGTCGTGCCCAAGGCTGGGCACACGCGCGACGCGATCGAGGAACTGTTTCACGAGCGCCGGCTGAAGCCGAACTTCACCATGGAGCTCGATTCGAGCGAATTGCTGAAGCGGTTTGTCGCGGCCGATGTCGGCATCGGCTTCATCGCCCGGTCCAATGTCGAGGAGGATGTGCGGGCCAGAGTTCTGAACGCTGTCATCATTGCCGATGCCCAGGTGCGCCGCGACCTTGCTCTCGTCTTCCGCAAAGACAAGGCTCTCAGCCGTGCCGCCCTTGCTTTCATTGACATCGCCGTGCAGCACAAGCCCGCGCAGGAATTGGTTCAGACTCCAAGCCGATGAAGCAGGCGACCTCCAGCGTTGTGGCTCTGCTGTTCTGGGCGCTGGTTATTCCCGTTGTGGGACAAACGGAGTCTTCCCGGAAGCCGTTCGCGCAACTGCCCGAATCTGAGCGCCAACTGATCGCCATCAAGGTCACGGGTAGCAAACGGTTTCCAGAAGATGCCATCGCCGCGTCCACGGGCCTGCACCTCGGGACTCCCGTCACTGAGGACGACTTCAAAAAAGCCGCGCGCCACCTCGGAGATACAGGCGTGTTCACTGAAATCGCGTACAACTATTCGTTTTCTTCAGCGGGGACGAAGCTTGAGATCCACGTTAGCGACGCGAATCGATTTGTCCCGGTCCGCTTCGTCGATTTCGTGTGGTTCCCCGAAGATGAACTGCGCCGCCGCATCAAGGAACACGTGCCGCTTTTTGACGGTGAACTGCCAACTTCGGGCCGCATGGCGGACGAGGTTTCCGACGTGCTCCAGGCCATGCTCGTCGAGGGAGGCATTCCCGGCCATGTGGATTATGAGCGCGTCGGAAAGGAGGATGGCCCGGTTGAGGGAATCGTTTTCAAGGTGTCTGAGGTTCTGATTCGCATGCGTAGAATCGAGTTTACCGGCGCCGTGGCTCCTGAGCTCGTCATGCTCGAATCGGCCGCCGACGAAATGCCGAATCGCGAGTACTCACGCGAGCGCCTGAACCGACTCGTGGAACAGAAACTCCTGCCCATTTACCATGCTCGTGGATATCTGAAAGCTGCCTTTAGCGCTCCGCAGCCCAAACCGGTGCAGCAACCGAGTGCCGAGACAATTCAGGAAGGCCCCCGAAACCAGACTTTGGTCGACGTCGTTTTTGCGGTTATGCCGGGTCAGCAGTACAAGCTGAAAAGCCTAAAGTGGTCCGGCAACAAAGACTTTCCTCTCGACACACTACAGAAAATGCTTCATGCGCAACTGGGTGAGCCTGCCAATACTGTCCGGCTCAATGAGA
The DNA here is from genome assembly GCA_030041475.1 of Candidatus Sulfotelmatobacter sp. GTDB lineage: Bacteria > Acidobacteriota > Terriglobia > Terriglobales > Acidobacteriaceae > Sulfotelmatobacter. The sequence goes on along the minus strand of JASHNU010000078.1, from coordinate 20,770 downwards.
ATCTCAAGGAAGTGCAGAAGCTGTATGGATCGCATGGTTTCGTTGCGGCGACGATCAAAGTCGGCGCCAGCTTTGACGACGCGGAAAACAACGTCTCCCTGCTTCTGCAAGTGAACGAAAGCGATCGTTACCACATGGGTGATCTGGAGTTTCGCGGCCTCGACAACACTCTGACGGCCAAACTGCGAAATGCCTGGAAGCTTCGCCCCGGCGATGTGTACGATGCCGGCTATATTGACCAATATCTGCCCGAAGCCCGCAAGCTGCTCCCTCCTAACTTCGACTGGGAGGTTTCCCCGCACGTAACCGCCAACGTCCACGACAAGAGCGTTGACGTTGACCTCATCTACTCGGTGAAGGCGCCGAAGTAAGGAGAGTGTGACGCCTTTGTCCCGTTTCCGGAACAGGTGCAAGATTTTTCTTTTCGACAGGGGAAGAAGGGAGTACTCTATGCGCCTTAGAGAATCAAATTTGCCCGGGAGCCCTCCCCAAAAAGTGAATCCGGGCAGGAGCGGGGATGCGCGCCAGCGCTTCCCCGTTTTTGCTGCGCGGGAGGACTCTGGATTTTGTGCTCAGGGCATAGCGGCTTCTTGTGCGCCCGTGAGATTGCGTGTAACTTCCCGAGGATGAGAACATCTCTAGCAGTGCGTCTGACCGAAGGGGCGCGCAATCACTGAGGAGACCAATCGCAATGAAATCTCGACTAGTTCCATTCGGATCCCTCTTTCTGGCGCTGTTCATTACCGCCAGCGTGGCCGTTTCTGCCACCGTGAAGCCAAACACCTTTACCGGCACGGTGAGTGATTCCATGTGCGGCGCCAAGCACGCCATGCCCGGCGACGATGCCGGCTGCACCCGCGCCTGCGTCAGCAAGGGCTCCAAGTATGCGCTTGTGGTCGGCGACAAGGTTTACACGCTCGATACGACCGACAAGGCCGCGCTGGCCACGCTCGACAAGCAGGCCGGAGCCAAGGCCACGGTGACGGGCACCGAGAAGGACGGCGCCATCGCCGTCACCTCGGTCAAAGCGGCCCAGTAGACGGGGTCCCAAGAAGGAGTCCTTATCCGGCGGGAGGCGGCGTCGTTGCCTCCCGCCACATTTTTGGCGGCGTACCATGAAATTCATCGTTTCTTTACAAAGCCTTGTGTTAGATTGTGCCTTCCTAACATCAATTTTCTTCGCGGAGGACGCTGGAATTGGGCAAAGACATGGTTCCTCAACGGATTTTCTTTACCAAGGGAGTCGGGAAGCACCGCGAGCGACTGACCTCGTTTGAGTTGGCGCTGCGCGACGCCGGCATCGCCGCCCAGAATCTGGTGCGCGTTTCCTCCATCTTTCCGCCCAACTGCAAGCTGCTGGCCCGCAAAGAAGGCGTGAAGTATCTGCATCCCGGAGAAGTTGTATTTGCCGTGGTCGCCGAAAACTCCACGCGCGAACCGCACCGCCTGTTGGCTTCGTCCATCGGCGTGGCCATTCCGGCCGACCGCAACACCTACGGATATCTCAGCGAGCACCACTCTTTCGGCGAGACCGAGGACGCAGCCGGAGAATACGCCGAGGAACTCGCCGCCGAAATGCTGGCCACCACGCTCAACGTAGAATTCGATCCCGACCGCTCGTGGGACGAGAAGAAGCAAATTTATCGCCTCTCGAACAAGATTGTGCGCACCGCCAATGTGACTCAGTCGGCTGTTGGCGACAAGCGCGGCCTGTGGACAACCGTCATCGCCTCCGCGGTATTGATCTTCGATTAGGCGGCCAGCGAGTCAAAGGCAATCGAGTTCGCTGCGCTGTAGCTGCAAACTTCGAGAAGGCGCTTCTCCCTTTTCCATCCCGCCCTCAATCGCTGATGCAGCAGTTCTCCCCACTCAAATCCGCTAAATGATTGCAGCGGATTCGATTATCGAAGCATCTGAAGAGAAGTGGGGGGCAGTAGGACTGTTAGTACTTCAGTAACATCAGGTTTTGACGAATGTAATCTTCCGTTAACAGCTCCCGGGTAGAATGGAAGTTGATCTCATACGAGCGAGGAATGGAAGTGGACATCGAAGCCCGTAGACGGAAGCAGCGAGAGCTTATGGTGCAGCTCGTCGAGCGCAAGGTACGCTCGCGCGCCCAACAGCTTTACGACGAGCGCGGCCCAGGGGATGGCCATGCCTTGAACGATTGGGTGAAGGCAGAGTCGGAAGTCCTTGAAAATAGTATTCTTGCACCCATGTACCGCCGCGTGAAAAAGTCTGATTCCCAAGTTGTGCGTCATGAAGCGGCAGCGAACTTCACTGACGATTCTTCTGCCTTCGAATCTCCTGCGTAAACCTCTGCCCCGGGCCAGACCGTCTAGGTTCTGTACTCATAGCGCGAACGATTTGCCGTCTCACGACAACCGACCTCGCTTTTTTTGGCCACGGAATTTCGCGCCCCAGTCGGGCGGTATGTGTTGATGAGGACGCCCCTGGGCGTGCTTCGCGTCTCGACCAGGGCAAGGTTGCGCGGCGGAACGCCGTGTTCGAACAGCCGCTTTCCTTCACCAAGCACCAAGGGAAAGACCCAGAGGTGATATTCGTCGACGAGTCCGGCGGCGATCAGCGTCTGCAGCAATTCGCAGCTGCCCCAGATATGCAACGGTGGCCCATCCGATGCCTTCAGCCGGCGGACCTCGCCCACGACATCGCCGCCTATGCGCTGCGAGTTCTTCCAGTCGAGACAATCGAGGCTGCGCGTGACGACGTATTTCGTCGCCTTGTTGAAGGCCTTCGCGATCGGGTTGTCGTCGCCCTGGTTCGGCCAGTAGGAGGCGAAAATCTCGTAGGTCCGGCGTCCCAAAAGCATGTCGAACTCACCGGCGATAATCTCGCCAATGACCTGGCCCCCGGCGTCGTCCATGAAAGGCATCGCCCAGCCTCCGTGGGTGAAACCGTTGCTAGGATCCTCCTCGGGGGAGCCGGGCGCCTGCATCACACCGTCCAGCGTGACCTGAGTAATGGCGATGATCTTTCTCATGGCTTCTCTCCACCACCTTGTTTCGTATCCTTAGGCCCTAATAACGGCAGCAGAGCCTAGTGCTTTCTGGCCAGTTCCCTTCTCTTCTGATCAGCCTTGCTCCCCGCTTTCCCGTTCTTGTCCAGCCGCTCCAGCACGGCCGCAACAATGATGGGCAGTCCGACGGTCGCATCTACGAAGACTTCGCCGAACTTGCCGCCTTCCGCGGGCGGAACGAACTTCCCCCACGAGACCGCTTCGCTGTAAGGGCTGCCCGAAAGTCCGCCCCAGTAGACCGGCTCCGGGCAGATTCGCAATCCGTAGTGATAGCGCTTCAGGGGAATTTTTTCTCCCAGGCGCCGATGGCGCAGCTCGATAAACGGCCCGAACTGCTGCGACCAGTTGCGCGGAACGCCGCCCCCGATTGTGAAGATTCCGAGTTTCTTTTGTCGCAATAGCGTGGCCGCGAAGTGCTCCAGATCCTCGAACGGATCGAAGCGAATCTTATGTCTCCCAGTCGACTCTCGCAGCCGGTTGTTGAGCGCCGTGTCGAGTCCCAGCTCGGAATCGCTAAACGCAGGCACAAACACTGGCACGCCCTTTTCGTACGCTGACTTCAAGATTCCCCGTTGCCCCTGCGCGTGCTTTGCCAGGTGTGCCCCGATCGCATGATTCAGCTTGTAGGAGCACATGACCTCGTTGTGGTCCCAGGCCTCGAGCACAGCCGACAACACTTCCTCCACATCGTCGAGGTTCTGCTCCGGCTCGAGCGTGTCGTAGACGCGGTTGTACCCCTGGTCGTAAAGCTCCTCGTCCGAGACCTCGGGATTGGCGCGGAAGTGGGCACGCCCGGTCGCCTCCACAAGTCCGTGCGCCATGAGCGCTCCTGTCGAAACGATGGCGTTTACGATGCCGCGGTCGATCAGTTCTGTGATGATCAGTCCCTGCTTGGCCACGGTCATCGCGCCGGCCAGCGTCATGACGACGAATGCATCTTGGTCGAGAGCCATGGCCTCGAGTACATCTGCGGCCTCGCCCAATTGACGGCCAGTGAAGGCAGTTTTGGACATCGCACGCACCAGGCCGTCGATGGAAAAAATCTTCGCCAAGTCAAGCGGCTCCAGTGGAATCAGCCGGTCCTCGATGGGATTGTGCAGATGGCGCTCTTTGCCCTCACCGGCCGCGTTTGAATGTGGTTGCGAGTTGCCCTTGCGCGAATCGACGTGCGAATCGCTATGATTACCGTGTTTCATCGCGAGCCTCCCAGCTGAATCCCATTTCCCTTCGACAGAATACTTTACAGGAAGCACTCGCGCCTTGTCGTTTCCACTCCCTTTACCTTCATGTCGAAGCAAAACCGTCGAAGCACAGTTCATTTTTAGACCGACGACTCAGCAATGAGATCTGCAGAAAAATCGAGCCGGTCTCCGTGGAGACCGGCTCGGTCATTCTAGCTCGACGAATCGAAGGCGCATCGAACGTCCCGATTCCCCTGAGCTGACTCGTCAAGGAGCCACCGTTATAGTGACCGGGATCTCGTTCGAGATCGAGCCCGACGTTCCGATGAGCTCGATCGTTGTGGTTCCAGTTGGCGCGCGGCGCGAGGCGGACCATGTGATGGTCGCGGTCGCGCTGCCGTTCGCCGGTACCGACACCGGGTTCGAGGAGGCAGTCGCTGAGACGCCGCTCGGGAATTCGTTCACGCTCAACGTCACGGAGCCGCTGAATCCATTCACGCTGGTGAGCGTAAGCGTTGTTGACGTGCGGCCGCCTTCATCAATCGTGAATGAAGAAGGCGACAGCGACATGGTGAAGTTCTTCGTTCCCGAAGTATTCACCGTCAAAGAGATGGTCGTGCTGTTAGACAAAGAACCGGAAGTACCGGTAATGGTGATCGTTGCGGTTCCAGTGGCTGCTGTGGAAGAAGCAGTCAGCGTCAACGTGGACGTGGCGCTGCCGTTGGCCGGCGGTGTAACCGGGTTGGTGGAGAACGACGCCGTGACGCCGCTGGGCAGGCCGCTGGCGCTGAGCGTGGTCGCGGAATTGAAGCTGTTCTGACTGGTGATGGTGATCGCGCTGGTGCCGCTCGTGCCCTGCGTGATGGTCACCGACGTGGGCGATGCAGCAATGGTGAAGTTCGCCGATGCCGCAGCACTCACCGTCAGCGAAATGGTAGTGGTCGCGGTCAGGCTGCCCGACGTCCCGGTAATGGTGACCGTTGAAGTGCCGGTAGTAGCGGTGCTGCTGGCCGTGAACGACACGGTGCTGGTTGAGGTGGTCGGATTTGTGCCGAACGTCGCAGTCACTCCACTGGGCAAGCCAGAGGCGGAGAGAGTCACGCTGCCCGAGAATCCTCCGACATCGGTCACCGTCACCGTGCTGGTGCCGGCCGAGCCGCCTTGCGTGATCGAGACGCTGCTGGGCGAAGCTGACAGCGTGAAGCTCGGCGACGAGGACGATCCAGCCAACAGTGTGATCAGTCCAGTCGTGTTCGGGCTGCCCCATCCGGTGCACAGATCGTAGCCCGTTGCAGCCGAGTACTTGCCGCAGCTTCCACTGGTGATGTCGTGGAAGTACGTGCTATAGCTGGATCCCTCAGCCGCCGGGTAAATGTTCGGATTGATGTATCCGATCGTGTTGCCGTTGGCGGTTGCCTGTTGGTTGGCGAGAGCCAGGTAACCTGCCCACATGGGCGCGGCAAAACTGGTTCCGCCGTATTCGTTTGCGGTACAGGTGGTTTGATCAGCGCAGACGTAGTAAGTGAAATTCGCGTTGCCCGAAACGTCCGGGCCGTTCCGGTCGGTCTTTGAACAACCGGAGCAGCCATCCACGGGCGTTTGCCACGAGGGGATTGCGATGCCGTCTGGGGAAACGCCGCCGCCGCTGTCCACCCATGCGGTTTCCGAGGCCCAGGGTCCAGCCGCGCTGGAGGTGGTCAGGTCCGTGCCGCCGACCGATACGATATTGGCATCGTCCGCCGGCCAGGCCTCATTCGACGAAGACCAGGCTTGATCATCGCCGGACGCGGCAAAAAAGTTCTGGCCTTGCGAGGCCATCTGCTCAAAGTAAGGATCTAGAGTGCTGGGGTCCGCCGGAGTCCAGCCCCACGAGCAGCTGATCTGCTTCGACAATGGAGCGTCCGTCGTCGAAACCATCGCGCTGATGCAGGCCGTATCGCTGATATTTCCCGATCCGTTGGCCAGAACATCGCCGCAGACGTACATGTACAGCATATTGGAGCCTGGGGCCATGCCCATGAACTGGGTCATGTCGAGGGTCTGCTCGGTGTCGTCGCAAGCGCTACTGCCGCTATCGACGCAACTGGTGCCGTAACCGCCGGTGGAAATGAGGGTAGGCGTGTAGGGTTCTGTTTGGCCGACGTTCTTGTAATAGGTGGAGAGATCGGAGAGATCGGTGCCCGCAAATTCAAACAGGGCAAGGTTCTGGCCCGAGCCGGTAAGCGCAGTTCCACCATAGTAGGCGGCGCGCATGTCGCTGCCCAGGAATGAGGCCGAAGGTCCCGAGCCGGTAGTGGCATGCGACACGACCTTATCCGGATCGATCCCGTGAGCGGTGGCGTAGTCGCTCTTCTTGACATAGAGGGGATGCGGCCTGGAGTCATTGTCCAATCCAGAGATGTGCCAGAGCTGGATGGAGAGGTCCACCGTGGCTTCGCGGTCGATAGCAAAGAAGATGCGGCCGTCGGTAGGATCCTGGTAGTTGTTGATGTTGACGTGGAAAGCCTTCTCGATGTTGGCTACCGTGCCGGTGAGCCACAGGTCCCTGCCGTCGCGGTTTCCGCCGATGACTTCAAAGCCGCTGGCCTTGGCGTAAGCCACGAGGGTTTCCCAGTCTGCCTGACTGGGTCCGAAGCTCGCGGTAAATTCCTGTGGAGTGAGGAACTGGTGATAGGAGGGGCTGGAGGGATCCTGGAGTTCTTGCAGGAAACTTTGCAGTCCTGCGCGATCGCGCAGCGGCAGAACAATGTCGAAGCGCAGAGTCTCGGTTGCCGGCAGGTGCCCTACTAACGGCGCCTGACCGTTCACCACTACATCCCGAGTGTGGCGTGTCAACAGGGGAGTTTGGGCAAGGCAAACATGCACGATCATCGTCAGCGCGATGAGCGCTAACAGCGATGTTCTCACTCTTCGAAGCATGACTTCTCCTTATTGGGCAATTGGATTTTCGTTTCTCAGACTTTCGGTCAACTGCTCGGCCGGAGTGGCTCGGACACAAAACGGCAGCGATTGTACCTCCATCGAGCAGCACAAAATCAAGAGAAGAATGTTTTGTTCTGATTGTGGAACAGCGGCTTGAGCCAAAGGACTTACAGAACTTAACGTGGAACCCGACGTATTTTTCCTTAGCCACCAAGACTCGCTGCGCAGTGGTCAGTTTTGGCGCTCTGTCGGGGCCACCGAGCCCCGGATGCTATATTTGTTCGCGGAGGTCCAAGGGCGTGCCGCCGGAAAAATTCCGCGTGGCTCTGGTGCAGATGTCGTGCGGACCAGAGCCCGAGCAGAACCTGGAAAAGGCGCTCAGCCGCATTGCAGAAGCTGCCGGCCGCGGGGCGAAGGTCGTCTGCCTGCCCGAGCTGTTCCAGACGCAGTATTTCTGCCAGCGCGAGGATCACGCGCTGTTCGACCTGGCCGAACCGATTCCCGGGCCAGGCAGCGAACGGCTGGCGGCCGCGGCGCGTAATAACGGAGTCGTGCTGATCGCGTCGCTGTTCGAAAAGCGCGCCCCCGGCCTATATCACAACACCGCGGCAGTTTTCGACACCGACGGTTCCCTGCGCGGTCTGTATCGCAAAATGCACATCCCGGATGATCCCCTCTACTACGAAAAGTTCTACTTCACCCCGGGCGATTTGGGATTCAAGGCCCTCGACACTTCGGCTGGCCGGCTGGGCACGCTGGTCTGCTGGGACCAGTGGTATCCGGAGGGCGCGCGCCTGACCGCGTTGCAGGGCGCACAGGTGCTGTTTTATCCAACTGCGATTGGCTGGCATCCCGCGGAGAAAGCCGAGTTCGGGGTGGCGCAGCACGACGCCTGGCGGACGATCCAGCGCGCGCACGCGATTGCCAACGGCGTTTATGTAGCTGTCGTGAATCGCGTCGGCTTCGAAACCGGCAATGTACGCGGCAAGTCGGCTCCGGGGCAGGGACTGGAGTTCTGGGGCGCGTCTTTTTTCTGTGACCCCTTCGGTAGAATCCTCGCGGAGGGTTCGCATGATCGCGAAGAAATCCTCGTGGGCGATGTCGATTTGAAGGCCTTAGAAGACATCCGCCGCAACTGGCCCTTCCTGCGCGACCGCCGCATCGACGCCTATGCGCCGATTACGAATCGGCTGCTGGATTAGGATAGATGGACTGTGGCTCGGCGCAGACCTTCAAGTAATACTTTAGTGGCGAAAGAGGTAGTTCCTGCCGCACTCGGCTACCGCATGCCTGCCGAGTGGGAACCGCATGCTGCAACCTGGCTCGCCTGGCCGCACTATCACGGCGATTGGCCGGGCAAATTCGAGCCGATCCCTTGGGTCTACGCCGAGATCATCCGACATTTGACCAAGCATGAGCGCGTCGAGTTGATCGTCCGCAATTCCGCGGTGGCGAAACAGGCGCGGCGGATCCTTGAGCGCGCCAGTGCCCTCTCGGCGAACATTCGCTTTCGTCGCTGGCCCACGAACCGCGTCTGGCTGCGCGATTCTGGATGCATTTTCCTCGTGTCCCGAACAGCCCCCACCCTAGCCGCAAAGAACAGGGCTGGGATGGGCCACCCGGCATTAAAGTTCCGCTTCAACGCCTGGGCCAAATACTCCAACTGGCGGCACGACGACCGTGTCGGCTGCCTGATGGGATACGCCAAGAGCGCCTCGCGCCTCCAAGCGCACGAGGTTCGTCCCGTTTCAAACGGCAAGCGCATTGTGCTCGAGGGTGGCTCGATCGACGTCAACGGCGCCGGCACGATCCTTACCACGGAAGAATGCCTGCTGAGCAAAGTGCAGGAGCGGAATCCGCACATGACGCGCGTGCAGTACGAAAAGGCCTTCGCTGACTACCTGGGCGCGCCGCACACGATCTGGCTCGGACGCGGCATCTTCGGCGACGACACTCACGGTCACGTGGATGATCTGACGCGCTTCGTCGCCAAAGACACGGTCGTCACCATGGTGGAACCGAATTCCAAAGATGTGAACCACGCGCCTTTACACGCCAACCTGCGCCGCCTGCAGGCCGCGCGAGATCAGGACGGCCGTCAGTTGACCGTCGTCGAAATCCCAATGCCGCAGCCTGTGGTGTTCCAAGGCCGGCGCCTTCCCGCCAGCTACGCCAATTTCTACATCGCAAATGGAGTCGTGCTCGCGCCGGTGTTTAACCGTCCCAACGACCGCATAGCGCTGAACACGCTGGCGCAGCTATTTCCCAGGCGCGAGGTCGTGCCCATTTATTCCGGAGATTTCATCTGGGGCCTGGGCGCGATGCACTGCATGACGCAACAGCAGCCAGCTTGAGGAATTTAGGTTGCAGCTTTCAGCCCACCGATCTAGCGCTGGTACAGTGTTGGCAGCGGCCCTTTTTCCAGCGTCTCGCGGTCCCAGATCCAGCCTTGGCGCGTGTAGCTGGCGAGCTCGAAATCCTGAGTCAGCTCCAGCGCATCGGTAGGACACGCGTCTTCACACAGACCGCAGAACATGCAGCGGCTCAAATCGTACGTGAAGTTGGTGAGTTCCTTGCGGCGAGTCTTTTCGTTGCGTTCGCTCGAGACCACGATCAAATGCTCAGGGCACGCCAGCGCGCACAAGTCGCAGGCAATACACATGGTCTCGTCGGTATCGGGATTCACGTTCAGCCGCGGCGCTCCACGGTAACGCTCGGCCACCTGCGGCCGCTGCAGAGGATACTGCTCGGTGTAGATCTCCTTAGGATCCTGGTAACGGAAGGTAATTCTCAGCCCCTGAATCAGGTCAACCATCAAGATCTTGCGGAGCAGGCTTGGCATGCCCATAACCCGCTTAGGATACCATTTACGGCCCCGCGGCAAAAAGTCGCCCTTTGGTAACTCCCAAATATCCGTTTACCGTTTTTATTTCCAAACGTCTAATGTTTTGACGCGGTCTTCCGATAAGAAACAGAACAAGGATGTCAGCCAGATTGGATTTGCGGGGCTCGGAAGGGCGTTCACTTGATGGAACTTCTTGACCTCGTTTGCGTATGTATAGCCGAGAGGATGATATGAAGGCGTACCTGAACAATTTGCCGATGAGAACCTGGCTCATGATCGTGGTGCCGGCAGTTCTGTTCGCCTACCCCGTGGTCAGAATCGTGTTGCCTTGCGTGATCCGCGCAGTCGTTCCTGAGGTGGTGCGGACCGTGTTCACTGTCATCTGAAACCGCGGCGGTTGAAACAGCAGCGGTCGCGCAGTTTCTCCGTCATCCTCCCTGCGCCCTGGATTTTGTTGCGGCACTCCCCAATGGGTTTCGCTGAGGGACATTCGGAACCGCAAAACTCGCTAAAATGCTGAGTTGTGGCCGCACGAAAAAAACCCTCCGGCGCTCCAAAAAGAAACTCCCCAACCTCTGCGCCAGCCTCTGACGAGCTTTGGATGGAAGAGGCTTTACGTTGCGCGCAGCGCGCTCTCGAGGCTGGAGAAGTGCCGGTGGGCGCGGTCGTGGTATTCGGCGATCGCGTCATCGGTCGCGGCTGGAACCGCAACATCGCGGACTCTGACCCCACCGCCCACGCTGAAGTGACCGCGCTGCGCGAGGCCGGCGCAGCAATCGGCAACCATCGCCTGGCCGAGTGCGAACTTTTTGCAACTATTGAACCCTGCGCCATGTGCGCCGGCGCGCTGATCCACGCTCGCGTGAAACGCCTGGTCTATGGTGCCGACGATCCCAAGGCCGGCGCCGTGCATTCTGTCATGCAGGTCCTGAATCATCCCCGTCTGAACCACGTAATGGAGGTTCGCGGAGGCGTGCTGGCCGGTCGCAGTGCGGAAATGCTGCAGGAGTTCTTTCGCAGCCGGCGTTAGAGTCGCGCGGGAACCCGCGCCAGCGCCGCTCCGTACCCTTTATGTGGCGGGCCGCTTAGCTTTCATTTGCCGTTCCGGCGCGTCGAACCAAAGGAGAGAGGAGGCAAGCCGTCCGTTGAACGTCCGAGAGGTCCTTCGCCAGACCGTGGCTTCCATCGCCGCGCATAAACTGCGCAGCTTCCTGACGATGTTCGGGATCATCTGGGGGATCACGTCGGTGATTCTGCTGGTCGGACTGGGCAAGGGCTTCAATCGCGATCAAAAAGAACGCCTCAAAACCATCGGCGTCGATCTGGCCATCGTCTGGGGTGGGCGCACCAGCGAGCAGGCCGGTGGTTATGCGGCAGGACGCCCGGTTCGCCTCTCTATCGATGACGCCTATCTCCTCAAGAACGAGGCTTACCTGATCAAGACCGTCAGCCCGGAATTACGCCGCAGCGTCTCGGAAGTCAGCCGATACAATGCGGCATCGCGCCCCGTGCGCGGCGTCTGGCCCGACTACCAGCGTTTTCGCTCGCTCAAAGTACAAGAAGGCCGCCTGATGACGGACGACGATGAAAGAGAGGGCCGACGCGTGGTCGTGCTTGGAGTGGAAGCTCGCGATCAACTGTTCCCCGGCAAGCCAGCAATCGGGGAAACCCTGGCCTTGAACGGTTCGCCCTACACCGTCATCGGCGTGCTGGAGAAGAAAAAACAGAATGGAAGCTACGGCAGCGGGCCCGACAACACGCAACTCTTCGTGCCTTACTCTTCCATGGCCCGCGACTGCCCACCGCCGGAGCGGCCCGGCATTTTCAAAGGCTGGATCAACAACCTGGTGGTTGAGGTCGGCGATCCCGAGCATCACGAAGAAGCCATGCACCAGATTTACCGGATTCTGGGACGCGAGCATCATTTCGATCCGACCGACGAAGACGCGCTTTTCATCTGGGACACGCTCGACGGCTCCAAGCTGGTGGAGCGCATCTTCAGCGTCATGACTCTCTTCTTCGGCGCGGTCGCGCTGATGACGCTATCGCTGGGCGGCATCGGCGTCATGAACATCATGCTGGTCGCCGTTACCGAGCGAACCCGTGAAATTGGTGTGCGCAAGTCTTTGGGCGCCACTGCGCGCGACATCCGAAACCAGTTTTTTGCCGAGTCCGCCACGCTGATGCTGATCAGCGGCGCGCTCGGGCTCGCCATTGGCGTGGGAATTTGCCTTGCAGTCAAGAACGTAGAGTTGCCCGAAATCGTGCCGCATCCGATCGTCTCGCCGGTGGCCATCATTGCGTCGCTGCTGACCCTGGGACTGATTACCGTGGGCGCGGGCATGTATCCAGCGCAGCGAGCCGCGGCGCTTAGCCCCATCGAGTGCCTGCGGGAGGAGTAACACAAGAAGATGCGCCTCAAGGAACTCATCTTGCAGAGTTGGGACGCGCTGGCCCGCCATCGCGTGCGCTCCATCCTGACCATGATGGGCATAGTGTGGGGACTGACGACCGTTGTGCTGCTGCTCGGCTACGGTGAGAGCGTGAGCGAAGGCGTTTACCGGGCGTTTGTCGGAATCGGCAACAACGTGATCATCGTCTGGCAGGGCCAGACCAGCATGCAGGCTGGCGGACAACGCGCGGGCAAGCGCATTCATTTCAAATACGAAGATATTCAGGCCATTCGCGATGAAGCGCCGCTGGTTCGCCTGGTCAGCGCGGAATGGGACGACGATCTTCCCTACAAATATGGCGATAAAGTCATTTCCATCCAGAGCAAGGCAGTGCAGTATCCCTACGGCGAGATGCGCAAGCTGAATGTCGCCGAAGGCCGCTACTTCGAAGAGAGTGACTGCACCGAGCATCGTCACGTTCTGATCTTCGGCCCCAACGCGGCCAAGAAGGTCTTCGGCAACCGCGACCCCGTAGGCGACCACGTCACCATCAACGGAGAAACCTGGGATGTGATTGGCTTGCTCCGGCTCAAGATTCAGGATTCCTCCAACAATGGCCCCGACAATGAGAACGTTTTTCTCCCCTTCGAGAGTTTGAGCGACGTTAAGGACGAACGCGATCCGACGATGTTCGTCTTCCAGCCCGTAACGTCGCTGCAGCACAAGGCGGCGCTGGCGCAGGTTCGCGAAGTCCTCGCCCGCCGCCACAACTTCAACCCCAAGGACGACAAATCGAGCCCCGAATGGGACACTGTGGATGACGCCAAGGATATCGAGCAGTTCGGAATCGCACTGCGCTTGATCCTGGGCTTCATTGGCTTCCTCACGCTTGGCGTCGGCGGCGTCGGAGTGATGAACATCATGCTGGTCAGTGTCACCGAACGCACCAAGGAGGTTGGATTGCGCAAGGCTCTGGGCGCCCGCAATCGCGACATCGCATTTCAATTTCTGGTGGAAGCGCTGGTGCTCACCTTCGCCGCCGGCGCAGTGGGAATGCTTCTTTCAGTCGTGCTGGCCCACGCCATCCCGCCCATGCCGCTTTACTCGGAGCTGTACAAGACCGCCAATCACGATGGCGACATCTTCCTGAAGACTTCCACCAGCGTGATGCTGACCGCATTCGTCATTCTCGCGTTTGTCGGCATTACCGCCGGCCTTTGGCCAGCAGTCAAGGCCTCACGCATGGAACCGGTAGAGGCGCTGCGGTACGAATAAGGGGGATCCCGCCCGAGCATCTGCTCAAGACCAACGCTTGAGATTCGGTAGTAAAATCATGGCGGAGAGGGAGGGATTCTATTACCGCCGTGCCGCATATCTGCTTGTGACAGCTACACTTCGCCAATAATAGCCTGTGTTTGAGCGGGTTACAAGCGATTTCTGCTCAAGACTGGTGTTTCTGCAATTCCTCCAAGTTGCTGGCGTCTCGCGAAAACCGGTATCAGTGGTATCAGCGGATGGGGCGGAAACGGGCATGGGAAAGAGCGGCAGCCCTTGAGTTGGTCAGTGACTTCCGGCAGGATCGCGAGGGCCGCCGCTGGATTTCGCAGGTTCGAAGAACTGAACGGTTTTTCATGGTTTCGGTCAGCGCCTGCAGTTGTTCGGGAGAGTTGGCGGCAAATGCGAGCGACAGCAGCTTGCCCTTGCGCACCGTAGTGAACACGACTGCACCCTTCTTGACCGTTCCCTCCTGCAACCCGAACACCGACACAGTAAAATTCTGACCCGAGATGACCACCGATTTAGGCAGGGCTCCCGCATCTTTGCTATCCGCCACCCACGCGTTCATCTGCACCGCCGCTTTATGGTCGTCGGGCTCCGAAACCGATCTGCGTGGATAGGTTTCAATGGTCACTGATCCCCAATTGGATGTGGTGTCATCATCTCCTGTCGAGAGAGCGAGTAGTGCATGGAGCATACTGGTGGTTCCAGAAGATTCTGCTTGCTGCTGAATCTCCGCCCTGAAGCGCTCGGTCCTATTAGCCATGTTGGAAGGCGCTGAGTAGCGAAAGCCAAGGCTCGCATCCTGATATCCAGTACAAAAGGGCGCAGTCGGTCTTTTGACCTGAGCAAGAGCTGTCGCGCCAAGGATCGACGCGAGAAATGTCAGAAGAGCAACTCTTGAGAAAGGGCCTCTGTTGCAAACAAAAAAACGAAAATGCACGACGGAAATCAGTGGAGCACCTCTCGCAAGCGTACTTTCCATATGTGGAATCCTTGAAGTTCGGGCCAATCGTTTTCTCTGGACGCATTGGATGGTTGAGGTCGGGCTGCTCGCCAAGAGAAGTATAGGTCCTTCTTGGATGCGCATACGAATGGAGTCATGAATTGGCCCTTAAGTAGAAGCACCACTTTCTGCGAGGTCAAAGATACCCTGTAAATGCCGGTAGGCTCGTCATTGCTCTCGCCTGAAAACAGGATCGTGTCATCATCAAGCCAGTTGGGGCTGAGGGGATGCAGACCGGGGGTTGGAACGCGCGTCACTTTGCCGGTGCTGAATTCGCCAATCCACAGAGCGTTGCATTCTTCCGTTTGTTCCTTGCTCCCTGCGTCCATAGCGAAGGCAATCCGCCGGTCGTTCGGCGAGACGGCCAGAGTGTTTGTACCCCCGAGGCACTTGTCTGTTGGTACGTTGACCAGTTTCCGGGGTTTTCCGCCCGTTTCGGGCACCGCGTAAATATTCTCGTCAGCCCCGCTGAAAACAACCAATCCCGACTTCAGCCAAGCCGTCGTCGGCTCAAAATGGGCGTTAACAGAGAAATTGCTTAGCCTGACGACATCGTGTGTGTATACATTAACCTTTACGATTTGGATGCTTGTGTCCTCCCAAAAGCCCTTCCTCCCGATTGGGTAATCTGTAATCAGAGCCACCCAACGGCTGTCCGGCGACCAACTGAAATCCCCAGCATAGAGATGCGATCCGGGTCTTTCTTCCAACAAAGGGTGCCAAGTAGACTTCTGCTTCAGATCCATAATTCCTATATGGGGATAAACCGGAGCGCTAGCCTCGTGGTATTCGAAGGCAAACCAGCGCCCGTCGGGGGAACATGCGGGCAAGGCCTCGTCGAACATATGCACCTCACTCGCGACGGGCTCAGAACTGGCGGGCAATTGGACCGTTTGATCGGCGGACATTCCCAATAGAAGAACCAGCATCCCTAGGATAATGACGGGCAACTGGCGCGTGGCACACCTCCTGTCTATTATCATATCTTGTGGTGTACTCGTTTTTATGGGTTCCAATTTTTATATGGTATCTTTAACTTGCCGACCCCGACGCTTAGCCCTTGAATATTCTGCAAGCGCTCACCCGAGATTTTGAAAGTCACGCTCTGTTTCAAGTTGGCAAAGGTAGTATTCAACGGCTGCTTGTTCGTGATTGCGACCTGATCGCCGGTCCTCGAAATCGAGTCAATGTTAGCCAACACCTGGTCAGCGGTTCCGGGAATATTCACGCCCGGGCTCTGGCGGGCTGGCCCACCCTTCGCAGCTCAGTATAACTTGGCTGCCCCACCCTTCGCGGTTTTCGAAGGGTGGGCGACTTATGCATGTTCACCGATCACAGACGCACAGGCGGCCATCTTGATACATCCCCTTCGTGCCCAAACGACTCCGCCGTCATTACGGCGCCGGATATCTCCACTTCATCACCACCAGTTGCTTCCAGCGTCGGCCACTGCTGGGCGCAGCCCGAAACCGCGATCTGTTTCTGCAAGTGCTGGAACAACTGCGCCGCCGTTATGGCTTCGTCGTCAAGGGATATGTGGTCATGCCCGAGCACGTTCATTTGCTGATCAGCGAACCCCAGCGCGGAACTCCCTCAACGGTGATGCAAGCCCTCAAGCAGAGCTTTGCCCGCAGGCTGCTGCGCCACCTCCGCGCTCGCGTCAGCCCACGGCAAGCCACATTATGGAATACGGCATTGGAGGAGGGCCACATCTGGCAGCGGCGTTTCTACGATTTCGTGGTGTTCACCGACCGCAAGCGCATCGAGAAGATGCGCTACATGCACCGCAATCCGGTAACCCGGGGGTTGGTGCTCGAGCCGCAGCAATGGCGATGGAGCAGCTTTCGTTATTACGCGTACAACGAAGCGGGGCCGGTTCTGGTGGACGAACCCCGGAAGGCTCAACTGACCCTGCGGCACGTCGCGTAACCGCCCCACCCTTCGAAAACCGCGAAGGATGGGGCAGCCGAGCTTAAACGGCCGGCCGCATCGTGGAAGATCCATTGGTATCTGTCGCCGGAGCGAGTGAGTGCCCTTTGCTACAATAAAAACGCACGCCGTTCATCCGACGCGGAGAGGTGCGTGAGTGGTTGAAACGATCCGCCTCGAAAGCGGACATACCTTAACGGGTATCGTGGGTTCAAATCCCACCCTCTCCGCCAGAATTCCTGCCCTGACATTTAGCGCTGTCCCCGCTCGAGCCAAAACCGAGCTTGAGTGGGCCACCCGGCGAAGATGATAGAAATATTCGACGAGACGTTCCACGCGAATGTGGTCTTCGGTGGACGGCAAATTTGCCTTTTCGTGGGACTGGCTACTGATGGCTGGCTAGGTGCCGTCTACTATCCTGACACGAGGGAGTCGATCTCATTGTGTCAGGTGAGGGAGATGGAAGATGCAAAGGCCAAGGTCGAAGGCTGGGTGCGCATCGTCCACAAAGTAACCGACCCTGTTGAGTGGATTCCCGGTCCATGCCGTAGGCTTGAGAGCGACTGAACATAATGAGTCGTAGGATGAACAAGTCGAGCGACCCACCCTCCGGCACAAAACGCGGGGAGGGTGGACCAGTCCGACAACAACTACGCTCCTTCCGTCGTGTGCAGCACGCGGAAGGTGTTTCCGCCGTTGGACCACACCAGCAGCAGGGCATCTTGTCCCTGTGGAACACTGGCTAGGGCCTGTTGCACGTCTGCCGCGCTCTGGACCTTGTGCCGGTTCACTTCCAGGATGACGTCTCCCTGTTGTAATCCGGCATTGTCGGCCGCGCTTCCCGGCTGAACTTGCTCGATCACCGCCCCGTGAAGATCACGCGGGGCCTGCAGTTGATCGCGCAGGTCCGGCGTCAGATCGCTCAGGCCGATGCCCCAGCGAGCCTTGCCATGACCTTCGTTCTCGCCCGCGCTAACACCGTTACGGCTGTCGAGTCCTTCCAGGGTAGCCGTGAAGTTCATGCTCTTCCCGTTGCGCAGAACTTCAAGGGCCACCTTGCTGCCGGGCGACTTCTGCCCGACGAGTACCTGCAGTTCGCCGGCGTCGTTCACTTTCTGGCCGTCGACTGAGGTGATGACATCGCCGACTTGCAAACCAGCTTTCGCGCCCGGCGAATCAGCCTCGACCTGGCTCACCACAGTTCCGACTGCGTTCGACTCGTCGAAGAACTTGGCGTTCTCCGGCGTCACATCGACAACCGAGATGCCGATGCGGCCGTGTTCGACTTTGCCGTCACGAATCAGCGTGTCGACGATCGGCCTCGCGATCTGCGAGGGAATGGCAAACCCCATCCCGGAGAATGTTCCCGACGGAGAAACCAGGAACGTGTTGATGCCGATGAGCTCGCCACGGGCATCCACCAGTGCACCACCGGAGTTGCCTGGATTGATGGCGGCATCGGTCTGGATGAACTCGCCGGGCTTGCGGCGGTCGCTGGCATCAGGATTGGGCCGATTGACCGCACTCACAATGCCGCGGGTAACAGTGAAGCGGAATCCGTAGGGATTGCCGAACGCCAATACGGTTTCGCCCGGTTTCACTTCCCGCGAATCCCCCCACGGCACGCTCGCCAGATCGGTGGCGTCAACCTTCAGCACGGCCAGGTCGGTCAGCGGATCGCGGCCGACCAGCTTCGCCTTGAGAACTCTCCGGTTGCTGGTGCTGACGCGAATGTCGACGGCCCCGTCGACAACGTGGTTGTTGGTGACGATGTATCCGTCAGGAGAAATGACGACGCCGCTGCCGCTGCCATGTTCAATCTCCGGCTGCGAGTGCATTCCGGGTCCGAATCCTGGTCCGAAGCGGAATTGGCCGAAAGGCGACTCTCCGAAGAAGCGCTGGATATCGGGCGGCATCTGTTCCGTCATTTCAGGTTTGGTCCGCGAGGTCACTGTAACGTTAACGACTGCCGGAGTGACGCGGGCGGCAAGGGTTTCCATGGCGTGGTCGAGTGCCAGCAGCGCGCTGACGCTGTTTGTGTCGAGCGGCGCCGCGGCGGGTGCGGCTGCCGAGGCCCTCGCCGACGCGGGTTTGGCAAAGTCGTAAATCGTGAAGGAGCCGGCAATGGCCAGTGCCAAGACAGGCAGGATGAGCCGCCGCATCCACTTGTTGCGATTGTTTTGTTGCAGCCACGTTTTCAGATTCATTTTTGGTTACATCCTTTGCGAAGATTTAACAACTAATTCCTTAGTTTGTAATGCCGAAAACTCGTCCCTCTCTTCGTTTGCCCACACCCTTACGTCTTCTTAGGAATTTCCCCGCCGGTTGGAGCAGTTGTGTCGCGAGGCGTGGAGCGCAGAACCGTCAGCCGCCACCACTGAATCTCATACACCGGCTGACGTGAATTGTTCGCCCCTTGGCGGACAACAAGAAGTATCGTTTCTGTCGAGGTAACGGGAACCGCGCCTGCGGGAGTGGAATGAACCGGGCTCGGTTCTGCGATCACAGTCTCAAGTACGAAGGAGTTTTGTAGTTCTCCGATGTTCGCGGGCGCACTGGTTGCACTCGCCCGGCTGTTGCTCGCAGGCACAATATTCTTAGCCTGCATGACATAGGGTGAACGTCGCTGCGAGTGATTCCTCGCCGGATGCTTCCCCGTGCCCGTCAACACCGGGCTCAAAGCTGGAATCGCGTCGCTGTCCACCGCAGCCATTGCTGGATTGGCAGGGACAACCTGTGCACTCCCGACCCGGGCACTCTCGAACGCGATAAGTTGAGGCCGCTTGGAAGCCAGCACGGCACTCGACACTGCCAATGCCGCTACCAAGGGCAACGCCCACTTCCATCCATGTTTTGTTCCCCGAGGCTGATTCGCATCCAGAATCTGTGCCACGCGCTGAAACGTCTGCCGAGCAGGTCCCAGGCCTGCCTGGGCCAGTGCCAGGGTGCGCCGGACCAGGCTCTTTTCCGCCAGGCGAGCCAAACACTGCGCATAAGCACGAGGCGCCGCGGTATTTGCCAGAACGGCATCGTCACATGCCATTTCCCGCTCCATCGACAATTGTTTCTCGATCCACCACACGGCCGGATGGAAGAAGAACACGGCCCGGATGATCTTCTGTGCCAAATTCGTCCAGTCGTCCCAGCGCCGCAAATGGGCCACTTCATGCAGCACGATCAGATTCAGCTCCTCCGGCGAAAGTTCGGCCATCAACCATTGCGGAACTACGACAGCCGGCGCCATCAGTCCGAGTGCCGTGGGCACTTGGACGCGGTTGGAAGTGCAGAGGGCGAATGACCTCACGACTCGGTTGCGATTGAGCATTGCGCGCAGGCGTGGCTGCATTTCCGCCGGATCGATGGCTACGCAGCTTCTGCGCAATGCGCGCATTTGCCAAAGGCTGATGCCAAGGCGTATCAGACCCCATACCGCGATCATTACCCACGCGTCAAACAGATAAAACGCCCACGAACCTGGCAGGGTCACAGCAGGCCGGCTGATTCCGCCCTGCAGCAGGCTCTTACTCTGCGAGCGCAGTACCGTGCTCAATACGATGCTCAACAAGGGCAAGGACGCGATCGCCAGCAATGCCGAAAACCACACGGTAAACCGAAGGGCAGAGCTGCGGCGAGGCGAGATCTTCAATACTGCAGCGGTCAGGAAACCAACAAGCGTGCCGCCTACCAGGCAGTCCACTATCCGCACCGCGCACGCCTGCGCCACGGCTTGCAGTTGGAATGTTCCGATCATCGTTCCGATCATCGGCTGTCCTTGCTCCTTTCCTTGCTCTCGTCCAGTAGCTGCCGCAAGCGGGCGATTTCCCCCGCGTCGATGCTCTTGTCTTCCAGAATGTTCAGCAGGAGCTGTTCGTGCGAGTTGCCGAAAAAGCGGCTGACCAGCCGCCGCACTTCCGATCGCGTAGCAGCCTCACGATCCACGAGAGGCATGTAAACGTGAGCGCGCCCGTCTTTGGCATGCTTCACGTACCCTTTCTTCTCGAGGATGCGAATTACGGTGAGGACGGAGTTGTAGGCTAAAGCCGGCTTAGGAGGCATCGCCTCAAGTACTTCGTGCACGGTCGCGGAGTGTCGCTGCCAGAGCACGTTCATAATGCGCAACTCGGCTTCTGTTAAAGTCGCCGACCGGTTACGAGCCAATGGTCCTCCGATGTTCCACAA
>JASHNU010000077.1 GCA_030041475.1 Candidatus Sulfotelmatobacter sp. | reverse complement strand
TGCAGCTGGGCGTGAAGCTGACGAATGGCCTGGGCGCGGGCGCGAATCCCGAAGTCGGCCGCAAGGCCGCGCTCGAAGATTCCGACAAGATCATCGAGGCGCTTGAAGGCGCCGACATGGTGTTCGTCACCACCGGCCTGGGAGGCGGCACCGGCACAGGCGCCGCACCGATCATTGCATCGCTGGCGAGCGAGATGGGCGTGCTCACGGTCGCGGTCGTGACCAAGCCGTTTGCGTTCGAGGGCAAACGCCGCATGCAGCAGGCCGAGCGCGGCATCTCCGAACTGATGGAGTCGGTCGATACGACGATCGTCATCCCCAACGAAAAGTTGCTCGCGGTCGCTGAAGACGCCGGCTTTTTCGAGTCCTTCCGCATTGCCGACGACATCCTCCGGCAAGGCGTGCAGGGGATCTCCGACATCATCACGATTCCGGGGATCATCAACCGCGACTTCGCCGACGTGAAGACCATCATGGCCGGCATGGGTTATGCGGTCATGGGCACGGCCTCGGCCGCGGGTGCGAAACGCACGATCGAAGCGGCGCAGAAAGCTATCGCCTCGCCGCTGCTCGAAGCGGGTGCGATCGACGGCGCGCGCGGCATCCTGATCAACATTACCGGCTCGTCGTCCCTAAAACTCGCCGAAGTGCAGCAGGCTTGCTCGATCATTCAGACCGCGGCGCACGAAGACGCCAACATTATTTTCGGTGCGGTTATGGACGAGAAGATGAAAGACGCGGTGAAAATCACCGTCATCGCCACCGGATTTCGCGAAGCGCCAATCGCGCGGCATCGCAGGCAGGAGATGCATAGTTCGTTTTCGTCCGCCCACGCCGGCTCGTTGGACGACGATTTTCCGGTTGCGCCCGGCCCGCGCGTGCCAACGCCTGAACCGGAGCGCATCATGGCTGGGACCAACATGGCCGAAGCAAGTATGGCAGATGATGGCGTCTACGAAGGCGATACGCCAGGGGCGCACGCTTCCGATCGCGCCAGCGCTGACATGATTCCGCTCGAGCCTTCGCGGGCCATCACGCGCGATGGCGTGCTTTCGAACATGACGACGAATCTGGCTTCGAATTTCGAGTCGGATGATCTCGATGTGCCGGCATTCTTGCGCAAGCGCAACGAGGTGATGTAAGAGTTGTGAGCTGCGAGTCATGAGCTTGGAGCGACGAGCGATCTCTGACGAGAGTGCGGAAAGCTCACAGCTCCGAGAACTTATTGCCGCCGCGGAAAATGCTTTCACTCTGGGAAGTACCTTTCCGGTAATCAGGTAACCGATTACCGAAAGCGCTAGAACCGAGGTAATTTCCTCGTATGTGACTGTCCCAGAATGGGTTAAAGGAAAAGTAATGTTGGCGGCGATCTAAATTTTAGTGTTGCCCAGCGCGAGCTAAGTCCCGTATTATCGCAACGTTGAGCGATAATGGGCGTGGTTACTGCCCGCTGGCACTGCAAGTGCATCGAAACACCTAAGGGTTCTGGGGAGCAAAGTCAGGAAGATGTTCAAGGGAACGAGCCTTTTTCGTCTGATTCTGGGTCTTCTGATTTGTTTGCCGCTGGCGAACGTGAGCTGGGCTGCGCACATCACGCACAACCCAACAAAATCCAAGTCGCAATCGCAAAAGATCAGCGAGAGCCAGCGCACTCGCCGCCGCTATCACCATCTGGCGCGCAGCCGCAGTGCAGTAGCAACGCCAGTCTCAATGCACCGGCGTTATCACGAGCGCTTCCACATGAGCTCGTTCGCCGAAGACATCGCAGCCGGCGACATCACCACTGGCGAGGATTCGGTTGTGCGGCAGGCCGCAGTGGACGCGCTTGGCAACATGAACGGCACCGTGGTCGCAGTTGAGCCTACCAGCGGGCGCGTGCTCGCCATGGTGAATCAGAAGCTGGCGCTGTCGAGTGGCGCGCAGCCCTGCTCTACCATCAAACTTTCGGTCGCACTAGCAGCACTGAATGAAGGGTTGATTTCCAAAGATACCGAAGTTGCGCTCGGCCGCCGCAGCGCGATGAACCTGACCGAAGCGCTGGCGCACTCCAACAACGCGTACTTCGAGGCCCTCGGACGCGAGCTCGGTTTTGAGAAGGTCGCCTACTACGCCCACGAATACGGCCTCGGTGAACTCGCCGGCTATGACATCCCAGGCGAACAACTCGGCGAATATCCTGACGAAGTGATTCCCGAGAAACTCGGCGGCGTCGGCAAAATGTGTTCCTTCGGCGAAGGCGTTTCCATGACGCCCTTGCAACTCGGCGCCATGGTCGCCGCCATCGCCAACGGCGGAACGCTCTATTATCTGCAGCATCCCACAACCCCGGAAGAGGTGGCGGACTTTCAGCCCAGGATTAAACGGCAGCTCGACATTGCTCCGCTGATCCCTGAGATTTCCGACGGCATGGCAGGCGCGGTGCAATACGGTACGGCGCGCAGCGTGCGCCTCAACTTCAACGAGGAAGAGATTCTGGGCAAGACCGGGACCTGCTCGCACGCCGGTACGCGTTTCGGGTGGTTCGCCTCCTACGCCAACACGAGCGTGGGACGCGTCGTGGTCGTCGTCTTCCTGCAGGGTGGCCGTCCAACTTTTGGTCCGAAAGCCGCGGAAATTGCTGGGCGCATGTATCGCAACCTGTATGACCACAATTTCTTCACCGTCGGAACAAACGCAGGGCCAAGTTTCCCTCCCGACGACGCCGCGGTGAAGACCGTCACCACTCCGTCGCAGCAATAAGAGTCCGCTCCTGAAATCGAGCCGCGCCCGGATCCTTTTCCGGGGCGCGAGTTTTTCCTCATCCGCTCGCCCGCAGTTCCCGGCATTAAGACCGCTTAATAGGACAAACCCCGATTTTGCCGATGACTACTCAGGCGGGTAGATCCAACGCCAACCAACAGAAATGCTCCGCCCAAGCCCACTCTCGGCGAACTTCAGTTTCGTGAATCTGCTCTTGGCGAATTATGGTTCCAGGCCAGAGATCTTAACGCTGGCCTCCGTTTTGCTCGCCGCTTATGCGGGTCTAGAGGGCTCTGCTTTCGGTGCTGCCCGACGGCTCTGGTACCGCATCGCTCGCCGCTGGCGCGGCGGACAAAGCGCGTCCCCGGGGCACGAAACCGCTCTCTCGTTCCCAAGGCTGGCCGAGGCGATTCCCTCGATGCTGTGGACAGCCAGGCCCGACGGATCGGTGGACTTCATCAGTGAACACCTTCACCGTTACAGCGGCTTCACGGAAGAGCAGGGCAAGGATTGGGGTTGGAAGAACGCGCTGCATCCCGAAGACCGGTCGCCCTGCATGGCGCGCTGGATGCATTGCGTCCGCACCGGCGAGGCGTATGAGTTCGAATACCGCCTGCGCCGCTTCGACGGCGTCTATCGCTGGTTCTTAGTGAGGGCCAATCCTGCCCGGGATGAACATGGGCGGGTGATCAAATGGATCGGCACCTGCACCGACATTGAAGATCAAAAGCACAACCAACAGGTGCTGGAGATGCAGGTCAGAGAGCGCACCGAGGAGTTGGCCACGGCCAACACCCGGTTGCAGGAGGAAATGTGGGAGAAAGATCTGGCGCGGCGGCAACTCGATGAGCAGAACGAGAAAATGTTACGCGAACTCACCGAGCGCACACAGCGCGCTACCTTACTGGCGAAGATGGGCGAGGTCCTGCAGAGCTGCGTCAACAAAGACGAAGTTTTCGCAGCCGCGCTCGGTTTTGCGCCGCGTGTGTTTCCCGTGGGCCGCGGCGCCATGGCACTCCTCAATTCGGAGCGCAGTCTGGCCGAGGTTGCTGGTTCATGGCATGACTGCCTGCTGCCGGTGAAAGTGTTTGAAGCGAGCGCGTGCTGGGCGCTGCGCACCGGACAACCGCACTTGGTGGTGGCGGGCGACACGACCGCGCGCTGCGCACACGCTGCCGGAGTCGAGAACACCTATCTGTGCATTCCGATCCTGGCCCAGGGCGAGGCGCTCGGCATTCTGCATTTTCAGGTGACCGACCAGGCGCCCAGCATGTCCGACTCCGAACTGTCGTTCAAAACCACGTTTGCCAGCCAAGTCGGACTTTCCGTCGCCAACGTTCGCTTGCGCGAGGCGCTGCGCACGCAGTCGATCCGCGACCCCCTGACCGGTCTCTACAACCGGCGCTATCTCGAAGAAATGATGCAGCGGGAGACGCGCCGTGCCGTGCGATCCGAGTGCGCTCTGGGCGTCATGATGCTTGACCTCGATCACTTCAAGAGTTTTAACGACACCTACGGCCACGATGCCGGAGACGCCGTGCTGCGCGAGACCGCGTCATTTCTGGCGAAAAGTGTTCGCGCCGAGGACATCGTGTGCCGCTTTGGCGGCGAGGAGTTTGTCGTCATCCTACCTATGGCCGACTTGAAGGCGTCGCAGGCGCGGGCGGAGCGAATCCGCTCGAAGCTACGCGAGTTGACCATAATCCACCAGGGCCAGTCACTGGGCATGATCACGGTTTCCGTCGGAGTCGCCGAATTGCCGCAGCATGGCACATCTCCGCGGGAATTGCTCGAAGCCGCCGATGCCGCGCTCTATCGCGCCAAAAGGGAAGGGCGAGATAGAGTGGTCGTCGCCGAGCCTCCGGCGACGAGTGAAACCGCTGCTTCGAGCGAAAGCGTGGCCCCGGCAAAATAGAACGCCCAGCCGCGGGGCTGGGCGCTTTCATGCCTTCAAGTTCTGGGGAGCACAGCGGCCGGCTTCAGTTTCGGCGCCGCCCCTTGCTTTCGTCGCTGGCGATCACGCCGTCCTTGATGTGAATCACACGGTGCGCATATTCCGCAATGTCGTGCTCGTGCGTGACCAGCACGATCGTGTTGCCGTCCGCATGCAGGCGATCGAACAAGGCCATGATTTCCAGGCCGGTCTGTGAATCCAGATTGCCTGTGGGTTCGTCGGCCAGGATGATCGAGGGCTTGTTCACCAGTGCGCGCGCAATCGCGACGCGCTGCCTCTGTCCCCCCGAGAGTTCGTTGGGCTTGTGACTCATGCGGGTTTCCATGCCCACGGCGGTCAACGACCCCTTGGCGCGCTCCAGCCGCTCTGAGGTGGGAATGCCGGCGTAGATCAGCGGCAGTTCTACATTGTGTAGCGCGGTCGCGCGGGCCAGCAGGTTGAAGGTCTGAAAAACGAATCCGATTTCCTTGTTGCGAATGCGCGCCAGTTCGTCATCATCGAGTTCGCTGACCAACTGGCCGTTTAGCCAGTACTTGCCCTGAGAAGGCGTGTCCAGGCAACCGATCAGATTCATCAGCGTAGACTTTCCCGAGCCGGAGGGACCCATGATCGCGACGTACTCGTTGCGTTCGATGCGCAAGTTGACGCCGCGCAGCGCATGCACCTGCTGCTCCGAGCCCATGTCGTAGGTCTTCCACAGATCTTCGGCCGCGATCATGCACGATTCCGGCGGCGCTGCCACCGTGGGCGCAGGCATGCTGAGAACTTCTGCAGTTGCCATAGTCTTCTCCTGATTTTCCCTCGGTTCGTCCGGTGCCACTGACCTCTCCGTTCTTTGTACTTTCTCTTCGGGGTTCAGTTCTGCTTCGGGCTCCGTTGCCTTCTTTCTGAGACTTGCTGCTGCGGTCAGACTTGCTTCCCTGGACTTATGCCCTGCGAACGGCTTTCCTTTGGACGTGCCAGCCCGCGTTCCGTTATGACGATTCGTCCTCTTTCTTGGGGGCTGTATTGTCGATTTTGACGCTGCTGCCCGGCCGCAATGTACGCAAAACCTTATAGCTTCCCGTAACTACTTCGTCACCTTCTTTTAAGCCGCTGACCACCTCGATGTCCGTAGTGCCGGTGATGCCGGTCGTAACCGGAACGAACATCGCTTTCTTGCTGCGGACGACAAATACGCCCTGAACGTCGTCCTCCTTCTTGTTCTTGGATGCAGCTTCGCCCGATGCTGGCGCCGCGGCATGCACCGAGCCCGGCGGATTATTCTGCGTCTCCATCTGCTGCTTGGTGCGCAGGGTCAGCGACTGAATTGGCACAGCCAGAGCGTTGCTTCGTGTTGCGGTCGTAATCTTGGCCGTGGTGGAAAGTCCGGGCCGCAGATCCTCCAGGGCGTCGCTCAGGTTGACCACGACCTTGAAATCCTTCGCTTCTTCGCTGGCCGTGGCCTGTTGCGAAGTCGAAACGCCGCTCGAGCGCACGATCGCGTTGTCGCCGATTTCCGATACTGTTCCGTGGAATACTTTCTTCGGGATCGCATCGATTGTGACCTCGGCCGTTTGCCCCAGGCGCACATTCACGATATCGGTTTCATCCACTTTTACCTCGGCCGTGATCACCGACATGTCAGCTAACGTCATCAGTGTGCTTCCCTGCGCGTTCTGAATACCGATGACCACAGTCTCGCCCTCCCGCACGGGAAGGTTGGTGATTACTCCGTCAAACGGCGCGGGATAGGAAGTCTTCTTCAGCAAGTCCGCGTAGTGGGTCAGGGTGGCCTCGGCTTGCGCTACGTGCCGCTCGGCGGAGTCCTTCTGTGCTTTGGCTTGCGCAACCCGGGCTTGTGCTTGGGTCAATCCGGCGTCGGCCGTGGACCAGGCATTCTTGCGGCTGTCGAAGTCCGACTTCGAGATCAAGCCGTCCTTGAATAGATTCTGCGCGCGATCCCAATCGAGTTTATTGCGGTCGTAGTCGGCCTGAGCGCGCAGCAGGTCGGCCTGCGCAGTTTTCAGGCCGGCGTCGGCTGCGAGCGCGTCGGTGCGCGCCGCCTGCAGCGACGCCTCATTGGCGTTCACGTCGGCCGAGGGCTGCACGTTTTCCAGTTGTGCCAGCAATTGGCCCTTCTTCACCCGGTCGCCCTCTTTCACGTACAGGTGCGTGATCTTGCCAAACGCGTTGGCGCCGATGTTGACGTATGTCTTCGGCTTGATCTCGCCCGATGCACTGACCACAGTCGTCAGATCTTCGCGCTGCACTTTTCCCGTCTGCACGGTAACAACGTTCTTACTGCTCTGGTGAACGGTGAACCCGACCAGGATTGCGAGCACCACCGCAATCCCGGCCCCAATCGCAATTTTCTTCCAGGTTTTCATGATTGCCGTCACGATCCGGAGACCTCTGCCCCACTGTTCAAACCCGGCTCCGCAACCGCGTCATTCGAAGCGGAGCGGCCCCGGCCAGGGTGACGGACACACACTCTTTGTTACGCTCAAGGAACCTGGAAAGTTCCCGGCGAAGGTTTACCCAGTCAGCAGGAACGATCAGGAATTAAACCAGAACAAGAAGTGATCCGCGCCCCGTTTCGGTGGGAGACTTCTAGAGACTGCCCCCGGAACCTGCCATTATAGCGTGCGAACCGGGATGACAAACCACCCTGAATTTGTCAGATCAGAGTCCGGCCGAGGCAACTCGGAAACAGCCTCCGGGCTTCTAAACACAGAGGTCTCGCAGTCGGCTTTTAATGTGTTCTCGGGGCACGACTTAACCTTGCTTTCCAGAAACCAACCGTCCTAAAATGGGCAGGCGGCGGTTGCTCTGGTCAGGAGTCCCTCTCATGTTCCGGGTAGCTCGGGTAGGTTGGCAATCTTTTTTGGGAATTTCGGTGGTCTCGGTGTGTCTGGCAGCCTGGAGCGCCTTCGCCCAGGATGCCGCCCAAAAGCCCGCCGACACATCTGCCGCTAGCTCCCAATCCGAACAGCCCGCCGCCTCGAAGCCTGCCGACTCCGTCGATCCTCTCAAGCGTCCGGTTGATCCCAAGAAGAGAAAGCAGCAGGAAAAGGAATTCAAGAAAGAAGTCAGCCCGCAATACCGGAAGTGGCTCGACGAGGATGTGGTCTGGATCATCACTGACGAAGAGCGCGCCGCGTTCAAGCAGCTCTCAAACGACGAGGAGCGCGACAACTTCATCGAAGCTTTCTGGCAACGCCGCGATCCCACGCCCGACACCGAGGAGAACGAGTACAAGGAAGAGCATTACCAGCGCATCGCCTACGCGAACGAGCACTTCGCTTCAGGGATACCCGGCTGGAAGTCCGACCGCGGCCGCATTTACATCATGTACGGGAAGCCGGATGAGATCGATTCGCATCCGTCAGGCGGAACTTACGAGCGGCCCATCGAAGAAGGCGGCGGTGAGACCTCGACTTATCCCTTCGAAGACTGGCGCTATCGCTACATTGAGGGCATTGGCCAGGAAATCATCATTGAATTCGTTGACACCTGCATGTGTGGCGAATATCACATGACGATGGACCGCTCCGAAAAAGACGCTCTGCTCTACACTCCGAATGCCGGTCTGACGCTTTACGAGCAGATGGGGCTGGCGAACAAGTCAGCCCGCTTCACCGGCAATGGCTTAGAGAAACTGGGCCTTGGTCCGATGAACGCCGACATCCAGGGCAAGGAATTTGACCGCCTGGATACTTTTGCCAAACTGCAGGCCGCGCCGCCAGTTAAGTTCAAGGATCTCGAAGAAGCTGTCACCTCGAAAGTCATCCTCAATCCCATGCCCTTTGATGTGCGCTGGGACTTCGTCAAAGTGACCAGCGACACTGTGCTGGTGCCGGTTACGATTCAGATGAAGAATCGCGAGATTACGTTCGCGAATAAAGACGGGATCCAACGCGGGACGGTCAATATTTTCGCCCGCCTCTCCACGCTCACCGGCAAGGTCGTGCAGACCTTTGAAGACACCGTGCAGGTCGACGTCCCGGCAGAGCTTCTGCCGCGAACGGCGGAGAACGCGTCGGTGTACTGGAAAGCGTTGCCGCTTCGCCCCGGCCGCTACAAACTGGCCATAGCGGTCAAAGATGTGAACGGCGATCGCAAAGGTGTGTGGGCCCGCGGAATTGTGGTTCCGGACTATTCCGACGACAAGCTTTCTACCTCCACCTTGATTGTGGCCGACCAGATGGAACCGGTGCCGACCAAGACGATCGGAACCGGCAGCTTTGTGATTGGCACAACGAAGGTCCGGCCGCGCGTGGCTCCGGCCGATGGCAAGCCCGCGCTTTTCAAGCGTGACCGCGATCCCAAGCTGAATTTCTGGATGCAGGTCTATAACCTGGGAGTGGACGAAAAGACCCACAAGCCGTCGGCCACGTTTGAATACGACATCGTGAACATGGCCACGAACAAGGCAGTGGTGCAGAAAGTGGAATCGACCGAGACCATGGGCAATGTGGGAGAGCAGGTCACGCTGCAAAAGACGATTTCTGCGGCCAATCTGCAACCCGGTACCTACAAGATCGAAATCAAGGTGAACGACAATATTTCGAAGCAGACCGTTGATCCGTCGGCGGTGTTTGCCGTAGAGTAGCTCCCTGCAATTTCCCCCCGGGGGTGGGGCGAAATTGAAACTGCGCGATCTCGGAACCTGGGCTGTACTGTTCGGATTGTCGCTACCCGTGTGGGCCGGAGACCGGCCGGGAGTGATCTCCGGGTATGTGCGCAATGCGGACGGCAACGCACAGATGGGCGCGGTGGTCCAGATTCTGGGCGCGGCTGATCGCAGCCTCACCGTCTTCACTGATGGAGCTGGCCATTATTTTGCCTCGGGTTTGCTGCCCGGCATCTACACGCTGAAAGTCACGGCGCCATCATTTCTTCCGACGTTGCGCGAAAGAATCGGCCTTGGCCCCGGCGCTACCGTCAGCGTCAACGTCACTCTGAACACGCTGTTGAGCGTGATGCAACTGGGAACGCCGCGCACCACTCCGGACGACGATGACTGGAAGTGGACATTACGCTCGGTCGCGAATCGTCCCATTCTGCGCGTGGTCGACGATCCTCCGGTGCGCATCTTTCATGATGAAACGCTGCCCTCAGAAAATCAGCAGCAACCGCCTCATGAGATCAGCGGGACTGTCTCTTTCGTGGCAGGATCGGCCGCGGACGGCTACGGCAGCGGATCAGACATGGCCACCGCTTTCACCCTGGAGCGTTCGATTTTTGCCGACGGGCACCTGACTTTCCACGGCGACGTTGGCTACGGCGACAATTTGCCTGCCGGGGTTTTGCGCGCGTCTTACGCGAACAAGTTGTCGGACGGTTCTGAGCCTTCGCTAGCCCTTACAGTTCGTCGCTTCATGCCTTCTGACCCTAACCTTCACTACGCCGCCCTGCAGGATCTGGCGCTTTCGGCAGGCGACGATTTCACGCTCAATAACGTCGTGGAACTCAAATTTGGCAGTGAGCTGCAGAGCATTCAGTTTCTCAATCACGTGAGCGCGGTCCGTCCTTACGGCACGGCGGATGTTCATCTCTCGTCCAACACTGTGCTGGAATACCAATACGCCACCTCACGGCCCGACAGTTGGACCGACAAGGGTTTTGATTCCGCTCCGGCGGATATGAGCGATTCCAATCCGCGCGTCAGCCTGCTCAACTTTACCCCGAAGGTCGAGCGTGCGCATCACCAGGAGTTGAGCCTCTCGCGGAGAATCGGCAAGAACAATGTGCAGGTCGCAGTGTTTACGGACCGTGTGGTGGATCCCGCCTTGACCGGCACTGGAGAAGTGACGGCTGCGGGCGGATTCCTGCTGCCGGATGTTCCTTCCGCCACGTTCAGTTTTACCGGCGAGAATCTCAATACCAATGGGGCGCGTTTCGTGCTGCAGCGCCACTTCCTCGCGGATTTGACGGCAACTCTCGATTACGCCTTCGGTGGTGTTCTCGATCTGACGCAGCCCGGTGTCCAGTTGCAGAGTGCGCAGCAGTCGATCACCACTTTGCGCCGTCATTCGGCCGGGGCCAAACTCAGCGGAACACTACCCCGCTCCCACACAAAATGGATCACGTCGTACCGCTGGGTCGACGGTCCTGCCCTGACTCCCGTCGACATGTTTAACGCTTCGCCGGGGCAGAGCGACCCCTTCCTCAACATCTTCATCCACCAGCCCATCTCGTTCCTCCCCGGGCATGTGGAGGCCATCATCGACGTTCGCAACCTGCTCGCCCAAGGATACATTCCCGTCCTTGCCCAGGATGGCCAGACTGTTTACCTCGTTCAGGCGGCGCGGTCGGTGCGTGGCGGATTGACGTTCACCTTCTAGAAGCAGCGATCAGGGCCTAGGGGTCAAGGATCAGAGCTAAAAGCATCTGCCCGGCGCAGCCATTCGTCCGGTCTAGTTCTTAACGCGTGACCCCTGACCGCTGACCCCTGCTTCCGGGGGTTCCTTATTCGTAAAATCTATCGCTCTGATTCATAACTCCTTGGTTGACTCCGGTGAGTGCGTTTCGATACTGTTCCAAGCGAGGATTCAAGTGCGGGGCGGCGCATCTTGTTCGTGTGCAAGGAATTGCAAGCCCCAGAGGGCGCTGCCGACTAGCGGATGGCCCAAGTGAAGTCTTCATCCCCCTGAAACTGATTCGGTATCTTGAGGAGAGCCTATGCGAGCGCGCATAACGCTGATTTTGACGATTCTGGTGTTTGTGGTTCTGGCCACAACGAGCCTGCCGGCGCAGACCTTCCGCGGAACCATCCTGGGCACGGTAACCGACCCCTCCGGCGCCGTGATCGCCGGCGCTAAGGTGACGGTGAAAAACGTCGGTACGGGACTGGAACGCAGCACGGAAACCAGCGCCGACGGCAGCTACGCGCTGCCCGAATTGCCCATCGGAACGTACACGGTGACCGTGACCCAGACCGGGTTCCAGACGTTTGTCGCAACTGGCGTCGTGGTTGATGTTTCGTCGGAACGGCGAGTGAACTCATCCTTGAAGACCGGCCAGATCTCCACCAAAGTCGAAGTCGAGGGCGATCTTCTGCCGCAGGTCGAAACAACTTCCACCGAGATTGGCGGGACTCTCACGTCCGACACGATCGAGTCTCTTCCAGTCAACGGCCGCGATTACCAGAAGTTGATCTACATGAATCCCGGCATTGCCGGGTCCCCTGACCAGATTACGGACTCTCCCGGCTCCTACGGAACCTTCTCCATGAACGGGTCGCGTGGCAGATCGAACAACTTTCTACTGGACGGAACCGACATGAACGACGGTTACCGCAACGACCCGGCGATCAACGAAGCCGGCGTATTCGGCGATCCCGCAACCATCCTGCCGCTCGATGCCATCGCGGAGCTGAAGGTAATCTCGAACTACGAGGCGGAGTATGGCCGCAACAGCGGCGCTGTAATTGACATCGTAACCAAAGGCGGCACGAACGCGCTCCACGGCTCGGGGTTAGAGTATTTCCGCTCCGATCAGTTGGGCGCGCGCAACTTCTTCAACACCGTTGCGTCCGGCGGTAAGAATCCTTTCCATAACAACCAGTTTGGGGGCGCCCTCGGCGGCCCGATTTTCAAGGATCACACCTTCTTCTACGCCGACTACGAGGGGCAGCGCGAAAGCGGCGCCCAGGGCGGCCAGAGCTGCGTGCCCGACCCGAACGAGATCGCAGCCGATGAGGCCGCGATCGTCGGCGGCGGAAACAGCGTTGGGAAAACGCTGCTGGGGTACTTCCCGACGCCCAATATTGCCGCCGTCGCGCCTACACCGTTGCAAATAGCAGCCATGGGACCCGGATCGCCGTTCGATAGCGGCTGTCCCAACGGAGCCAACCTGGCCACAGCAACCCTCTTCAACAACAAAGTGGACAGTCTCATAGGCAAGGTCGATCAGAACCTGGCATCGGGCCTGCTGACCGGCCGCTACTACTTCGGCAACAGCACGCAGAGCTTTCCCTTCGCGCAGCTCGCCGGCGGCTTGCTGCCAGGCTTTGACACCGTAACGCCGACTAGAGTCCAGCTGGTCTCGATTTCTTACGTAAAGAACGTAAACTCATCTCAGGTCAACGAAGCTCGCTTGGGTTGGAATCGATTTGCCGAGCAGTTCTATCCCCAGGACCACACCTTCAACCCGAGTTCGATCGGGTTGGACACAGGCGTTACCAACCCATTCGATTTCGGCCTGCCTCAGGTTTCGGTGACAGGTTTCTCGCCCATTGGATCGACCACCTCTATTCCGCGTCGCCGCGTCGATTCGAACTGGCATGTCATCGACAATTACTCCTGGAAGGCTGGCCGGCACGATGTGAAGTTCGGTTACGAATTCAGGAGGACGACGATTCAGATCGTTCAGGACAATACCTTCCGCGGTAAGCTTGGCTTTGACGCTATTAGCCTGTTACTTGAGGGAACCGCGGACCCTGAAACCAGCAAAATCGCACAGGGCGACACGTTGCGCCACAGCGCCGAGAACAATCACAGCCTATATATCCAGGACGAATTTCGGGCGACTCGGCGGTTGACCATTAACTACGGCATGCGCTGGGATTACTTCGGAGTCGTGCACGAGAAGAACAACCTCTTCTATCAAATGTCCCCGGCCGACGGCGGTACGGAAGTCCAGATCGGCAGTCCCGGAGGTCCCGGCAGTCTGTACAACCCGGACTACAACAATTTTGCCCCTCGCGTGGGACTCGCCTATGACTTCACCGGCAAGGGCCAGACCGTCATTCGTGCCGGCTGGGGTTTATTTTATGATGCCTTCTCGCAAGACATTTTCCTGGGACACGTCCCCTACAATTGCGCCTTCTGCCCGGGGCCGGCTTATGCCGGCGTCGGACCTGCTGCCATTTCGAACGAGGGACTATCAGGCAACGTACTCGGGGCTGGCCCCGTTTTCTCGAGTCCCTCCCCCTTGGGTGACTTCTTCGGTACCAACCCAAATATCCGCACACCCTACGTGCAGAACTTCAATCTGAACCTGCAGCAGCAACTGGGCAGCAGAATGGTCCTGGAAGTTGGATACGTTGGGTCGGCAGGAACCAAGTTGTTCCGTTTCCGAGACCTCAATCAGCCGACGCAGGCGCAGATCACTGCATTTGACCTCAGCCAATGCACAACTTGGGGACAGACGGCGCCCAATTGTTTCATCGCCGGCTTTGACGGACCCGATGGCGTAGACTTCAACGTGCCACGCACGGTTTTCCCGAACTTCTTCTACGTCAATCAAGAAGAGGCGACCGCAAATTCCCGGTATAACTCATTGCAAACCAGCTTCAAGGTGAATGGTTGGCGCGGCTTGACGTCACAAGCCAACTTTGTCTGGTCGCACTCCATTGACAACGCCAGCGATCTTGAGGATTTCATTCCAAACGCGGCGCAACCGAACAACAGCTTTAACACGGCTGCGGAACGGGGCAACTCGAACTTCGACATCCGCCGTCGCTTGAGCTGGAATCTCGGCTATGCCCTGCCTAAGCATGGCGGAGACTTGGCCAAATTGAAGGATGGATGGGGCGTCGATAGCGCCGTCACACTGCAGGACGGACAGCCGTTTAACTTCAACTACAACTTCGAGGGCGATTATTCGGGCGGCGGGGAAGGTTTCGACCGCCCCGACGTGGTGGGGCCCATTCAGTATGGCAGCGCTCCCTTTAACTTTATTAACCTCACATCCTTCCAGGTCCCTTGCACCTGGGGAAACACAACCGCAAACTCCTCTTCCGGTGATAGCAATTGTCTGGCTGGTAGCCGTCACTTCGGAGACATGGGCCGCAACTCCCTTCGCGCTTCCACCTTCAAGGAGTGGAACTTCTCGGTGTTCAAACAAACTCCGATCAGCGAGCGGGTCCAGCTGGAGCTTCGGGCGGAGTTCTTCAATATCCTGAACCATCCGAACTTCGCCAACCCCATCCTGCCGGGTTTCATCTCCGATCCCGCTACCAACGGCATCTCCAATGCTAGCAATCAGCTGCCTGGTAATCCCTGCTACCTGGTGCCATTTGGCCGCGGTTGTGGAGCGTTAGCTCTCGCTGCCACAGGCGACGTGGGTATCGGCAATCCCTTCCTCGGAGGGGGTGGGCCCAGAGGCGTGCAGTTCGTTGGCAAGATCACCTTCTAGATTACGGGTCTCAAATCCCCGCCCCTGCTGCGGCAGGGGCCTTTTCTTTTGGTTGGCGCCGAATCAGCCTTACGTGTTATCGGGCATGGCACGTTCGTGGTAGGGCTTTGGACGACCGCGCGGCTTACGCCTTTGGTTACTTCGCCCGCCCGGTGCGCCGATGCTACCCTCAGTGTGAGTACCCTCCCTACAAAGCTCTGTTCGGAGACACTGAATGCGCCGCCACGATCTTCCTGGCAACCTGTTAAGTGCTTGCGCCGTTCTATCTCTTGGGTTGTTCCTCAGCGCGCCGCTGCACGCCCATCACCTGAAGAAGGGCGAGTCCCAAAGTCTGCCGGTCACGACGGCGAACGACCAGGCTCGACGTCTTTACGAGCAGGGCATGGAGGATTTCGAGAATTACCACCTGGAGCGGGCCAACGCGGACTGGCGTGCCGCAGTAAAGGAAGATCCGAATTTGGCCGATGCCTGGATCTGGCTCGCGTTTAACAGCAGCAATCCCCAGGAAGTTAGCGCGGCTCGCGCCAAGGCCAAAGAGCTGGCCTCCAAAATGACGCCGGGCGAGCAACTCATGGTTGCCTGGATCGCCAAGGTGCAGGAAGGCGACTTCCTGGCCGGCATTACCGCCATGAACGACATGCTGGAAATGTATCCCCGCGATAAGCACCTGCTCTATCTCGCCGGCAACTGGTTGATGGGAGTAAACGGCCGCGAGCAGGCGCAGCACATGTTTGAGAAGGCGCTGGCCATGGATAAGAATTTTCCCGCCGCGCTGAACGATCTGGCGTACGTGTATGCGCGCCACCGGCAGTTCGACAAGGCTTTCGCGGCCATGGACCGCTACGTCTCGCTTTTGCCGCAGGAGCCGAATCCGCAGGATTCTTACGGGGAACTCAAGCGCATGGCGGGCGATTTCGAGAGCGCTCTTTCGCATTACCGCGCCGCGCTCAAGATCGATCCGGATTTTGTGACGTCGCAAGCCGGCCTGGGCGACACATACGC
Source organism: Candidatus Sulfotelmatobacter sp. (assembly GCA_030041475.1). GTDB lineage: Bacteria > Acidobacteriota > Terriglobia > Terriglobales > Acidobacteriaceae > Sulfotelmatobacter. The sequence goes on along the minus strand of JASHNU010000077.1, from coordinate 1,418 downwards.
CCTGATGGGAAACCAGGAGCAGGCGCGGGCTGAATACGACAAGGCCATCCGCTTCGCTCCCAACGAAGCCGACCGGCTGACCTACAGCATGCAGAAGGCAACCACCTGGGTGCGCGAGGACAAATACGCCGAAGCCGACAAACAATTTCTGGAGATCGCACAGACCGCTCACGCCAAGGAGCATGATCTGCAGGAAGCCCAGGCCTATCAGCGCATGGCAGAATATCAGACTGACGATGGCGCCGCGCTGAAGTATCTGAAGATGGGCGAACAGGCTCTTCACCATCTGAGTACGCTTTCACCGTCGGACCGCGACGAAGAGATGTCGCGGCTTCTGCGCACGCGCGCCGTGCGCGCCGCGAGCGCAGGAGATCAGCCGCTGGCCGATGAGTCGCTGCATCAGGTCGAAGCGCTGGCCAACGGAAGCCGCAATCGCGTGATCCAGAGTTCGTATCATGGCGCGGCGGGAGCGCTCCTGATGCAGCAGAAGAAGTACGACGAAGCCATCGCGTATCTGGAGGAAGACCAGGATAATCCCTTCACCATGGAACTTCTGGTGCAGGCCTACTACCAGACCATGCAGACCGACAAACTGCACGAAATGGAATCCAGGCTGCGCGGCACGAATGTACCGACCATGGAGCAGGCGCTGGTCGTGCCCGCGGCCCGGGCGAAGCGGCCGAATATCTAGTCCCAATCCGGGGCACACGTCGACGCTACCGCCGGAAACTCTCGTCCAACTTGCGGTGTTGGTGTACAGTAGGTGGGCATTTCAATCCTATGAAGGCCTACCCCGAGCGTCGTTCCGGCACCAGAATCGCCGCGCAAGTCCCCACCCGCCTGCGCACGCCTCAAGGCGCGGACCACACTGCCCAAACCCGCGACGTGAGTGCCAACGGCGTGTTCCTCTACACCAACGCGCCCATGGAGAAGGGAACGGACGTGGAGCTGGTGCTGATCCTGCCCCCGGAACTGACCTCCGGCGAAAAGTGCTGGGTGTGCTGCCAGGCGACGATTGTGCGGGTGGAGGAAGAGGGGACCGAGTTTGGCGTGGCGGCGCAGATTCGCCGGATGGACATTATGCCGGAAATGGCGGTGTGATTAGCTCGTTCTGCCTGATTTAGCTGGCAACTACGGCAAAATCGTGCACAGGGGTAGTCCGATTCAGGACGGATTTTCCCGGTTCGGTTCCCAAAATGTTCACGCCTTTGCCCCGGACATCCGATTCAGGCCGCGTTTTCCCCAGAACCTGTGAAAAAAAGGAAAAAAGGACTTCCCATTGCATCGACCTCGGTGCAATAATGTCGGCCCTAGAAGTGCTCTGGTAATTTCCAGGTTCCAGGTGGGCCCTTAGCATGTGGATCGAGAAACTCGCGGCCGGTGTGGTGCAAGTGCAAACGCCGATTGGACCGCGATAC
>JASHNU010000076.1 GCA_030041475.1 Candidatus Sulfotelmatobacter sp. | reverse complement strand
CTCTTTCAGCCAGAAGAGCCCGGCAAGGGTGAGCCAGCCGTCTGCGGATTTTAGGCTTTCCTCCCGCTGCTCGCGCCAATTCTCAATTTCAGCTTTGTAATCTGAAGCATCGACAGGCAGCATGGACATGGCAACCAGGGCAATCAAGAATCTGTAGCTTAGCATTTTGCCTGGTCCTTTCCGAGCAGGACGGGGGTTTTACCCCAGCGCGGGAAAGTGGCGGAGGTCGGGATCGATCCGCAGCCTGGGCGCCGTTAAGGATTGTACGATTTCAGGTGTTGCGTCCGGACCTATTTCTTTCAGCACCAGACCTGCGGGGGTGACCTCAATACACGCCAATTCCGTGACGATGGTATTCACCACTCCTGCCCCGGTGAGCGGCAATGCGCACTTGGTCAAAATTTTCGGGCGTAAATCCCGGGTGGTATGCTCCATCGCCACGATGACGCGTCTGGCGCCTGCTACAAGGTCCATTGCACCGCCCATGCCCTTGACCATTTTCCCCGGGATCATCCAGTTCGCGAGACTCCCGGTTTCATCCACTTCCATCGCGCCCAGCACGCTCAAATCAATGTGGCCGCCGCGAATCATGGCAAACGAGTCGGCGCTGGAAAAATACGACGTGCCCGGCATCTCGCTCACCGTCTCTTTGCCTGCATTGATGAGGTCGGCATCCTCCTGCCCTTCGATCGGATAGGGCCCGATCCCCAGCATTCCGTTCTCCGACTGCAGCGTAACTTCGATTCCAGCCGGAACATAATTCGAAATCAGCGTCGGCATGCCGATGCCCAGATTCACGTAGAACCCATCGCGCAACTCGCGCGCGATGCGCTTCACAATGCGTTCACGCTTGTCGATGTCCTTTGCCGGCTTGTTCATAGCTGTCATTGGTTGTTAACGACTGTCGCTCGCCTTCCTTAATGTCCTGCGCTCAATCCTCCGCTCATACAACTCGCCCTGAAAAATTCGCGTCACGAAAACCGAAGGCGTGTGGATGTGATCGCCGTCCAGTTCGCCCGGCTCAACGAGGTGTTCGACTTCCGCAATCGTAACCTTCGCCGCCGTCGCCATCATGGGATTAAAATTCCGCGCCGTCTTGCGATAAACCAGATTCCCCCGTCGGTCGCCCTTCCAGGCTTTGACAAACGCAAAATCGGCGGTCAGGGCGCACTCCATCACATACAGGCGGCCATCGAATTCGCGCGTTTCTTTACCCTCGGCAACGATCGTTCCTACCCCGGTGGGAGTAAAAAACGCCGGAATCCCCGCGCCGCCGGCACGAATGCGCTCGGAGAACGTGCCCTGCGGAACCAGATCGAGTTTTATCTTGCCCTGCAGCACCATTTCTTCGAGCAGTTTGTTCTCGCCTACGTAAGTTCCGATGTGCCGCACAATCTGCCCAGCGGCCAGCAGCAACCCATTACCCGCGCCGTCCACGCCCACGTTGTTGCTGATGGTGGTGAGATTCTTCGTCCCCTTGCGCACCAGCGCGCGGATCAGGTTCTCCGGCATGCCGCACAGCCCGAAGCCGCCGATCATGATGGTAGCCCCGTCAAACACGTCGCGGATGGCTTCGTCCGCATTGGCCACAACTTTGTTCATAGCGATAAAATTCTAAATCAATTCGCTGTGCACTTGCGTAGCGGGCCGGGTTACGGTAGTGGTGCAGTTTGGTTGTCATTCCGAACAAGCGTTTCTTGCGCCGTGAGGAATCTGGGCGAGCCGCGCGACGCGTCGCACAGCTTTTATTAGGAAAAGCTGCGACGCACTGATCGCGCGTTTGGCTCGCTTCCTCGTCAAGCCGCACCACTACCCGGGTTACTTGCTCCTCCGCGGCATTCTCTTCAACTCGTGCGCCCGCTCAAATTCTTCCGCCAGTTGTCGCGTGGCCAGATTCTCGCGGATGTGCGCCAGCCGCTCTTCCACTTTCCACAGTGCGTTGCTGAGATTTTTCTGATTGCTGATGGCGATGTCGCGCCACATCGAATATGGGCTGGCCGAAATGCGCGTCATTTCCTGCAAGGCGCGGCCGCCGGCCGGAAGCAGCGGCGCCTCCGCGCCAAATTCGTCCACCAGCGCCGCCGCCAGCGCCGTGGACATCATCTGCGGCACGTGGCTGATCCAGGCGCACAGCCGGTCGTGGTCTTCGGCCGGAAGCATAGCGATGTGGGCTCCGATCTGATCAATCCATCCCGCAAATTCCGCAAACAGGCCTTCATTCAGATTCTGTTCCGGCAGAGGCGTCAGGAACCACACTGCGTTGTGGAACAGGTCGGCATCGGCGTAATCGACGCCACTCATTTCTTTCCCCGCCATGGGATGCCCCGCTAGAAATTTCTTGCCCGCGTTTCTCCCGAGTACTTTCACCGCCCGCTCCACAATAGCCGCTTTCGTGCTGCCAACATCGGTGAGCAAAACCTTCGCAGGAAGCGCGGGGCCGACACGCTCGATCAAGTCAATAATCGCCAGCACAGGCGTGGCCAGCACAACCAACTGGCTGCCGCGCACTGCGTCACCGGGATTCGGCGATCCGGCGTCGATGGCGCCGCGCATGCGCGCTTTCTCCAGCGTTCCCTCACGATCGCAACCGATGATGCGCCCTGCAAATTTCTTCTTGCGCAGCGCCAGGGCGAGCGAGCCGCCAATCAAGCCCGTCCCGATAATCGTGATTTGTCGAATCGGCATACTAAGGGCTTGTCGTGGGAACTGTAAAGCTAGACAATCGTCGGTTCAGCAGAGCTAGATATCCCTGCACCGTCTGCACCATGACCAGCATCGTCTCCCGAGGGGCGATTAACTTATGACTCGCCTCCTGCGAGAGCAGCGTGTAAATCGCACTGAAAAACGTTTCCTCCGGTTCGCTGATAAAGCCCGCTTTCCTTAGGTATGCCCTTCTGACCCCGTCTTTGTTTATGTCCGCGCAGGGCACCCCGGTAAGCGCAACGATCTTTGCCACTATCTCACGATGCAATTCATCAATTGAGCTCCTCATTAGGTCCGCCGCCTTCTTGGGATTGAACGGACCATCGCCTCGGAGGTACTCGTGCGCTTCCTTCATCGCGGTATCGATGGCCGAAGGAAGAAGTTTGTCGGCTGTGCGCTCGCTGCGCACGTCGGCTGTGGGAACTTCCTCCGATACTTGTCGCAGCCCTAGCTCAAAGCGCGTGAATTCAACGTTTTCGATAGCGTGATTGATATTGACTACACATGCCGAAAAGGCGGGCATGGCCCTCGCGAAATCAGTTCCGGGGTGCGAGAACATGGCCACATATTCCTTCACAGTCTTCAGCGCACCCTCAGTGAGCTTATCCCCATATAGGTAGATGGCGCCGGCTAGTTCCTGGCAGACGCAGTTCGTCCAGTTGTTGACGATGTCTGGGTTGTTAACGTCGAGGTAGGCAAATATCTTGCAAAGCACAAGGTCGACACTTCCGAACTCAAACAAGGCCTTGAAGAGGATACTGAACGACTCGCGCTGCCTTTGCAAGGCGTTGTGATCGGCCGGTGATTTGGAGCGAATTTCCTTAACGAGAAGGCGAAAGAGATGGTCGGTGGCCCTCTCACGATGGGATGGGTCCAGCGGATCGATTAGTCTCCCGAGATTCGCAAGCGTCTGATCGGGGCTGCGAAGGTGCTTGTGAAGGCTGTGCAGAACTCGGTCAATGTTCTCAATGAGGTCGGCGTCGTCCATCGCGACTACACGATTTTCCTTCCTACCGCCGGCGCGATAATCCGCAGCTCGTCCATCAGTTTGGCAAACTGCTCGGGAAACAACGACTGCGCGCCGTCCGACAGAGCCTTGTCTGGGTTGCAATGCACCTCGATGAGCAGCGCATCAGCGCCCGCCGCCACCGAAGCTCGCGCCATTGGCGAAACCTTGTCGCGGCGCCCCGTACCATGCGACGGATCCGCCGTCATGGGCAAATGAGAAAGCTTGTGAATGATCGGGATGGCCGAAATGTCCATCGTATTTCGTGTGTACGTTTCAAACGTGCGGATGCCCCGCTCGCACAGAATCACGTCGTAATTGCCGCCAGCCATGATGTATTCCGCCGACAGCAGCAGTTCCTCCAGCGTGGCGGCGATGCCGCGTTTCAGCAGCACCGGTTTGCGCACCTTCCCCAGTTCGCGCAGCAGGTTGAAGTTCTGCATATTGCGTGCACCGACCTGCAGAATGTCGACGTAGGGCAGCATCGGCGGAATCTGCGAAATCTCCATCACCTCGCTGATTACCAGCAGATTGAATTTCTCGCCCGCCTCGCGCAGCAGTTTCAGCGCGTCTTCGCCATGCCCCTGGAACGAATACGGCGAACTTCTGGGCTTGAATGCCCCGCCCCGCAGCACCTTCGCGCCCGACTTCGCCACCGCCTCGGCCGTCGTAAACAACTGCTCGCGCGACTCCACCGAGCACGGCCCGGCCATCACGATGATTTCATTGCCGCCAATGCCAATTCCGTTCGCCAGCCGCACGACCGTCCCCTCGGGCCGGAAACTTCGACCGGCCAACTTATAGGGCGAGCTGATCCGGTGGACCTCCTGCACGCCGGGCAGCAATTCGAGATTGCGAATGTCGATCTCGATACCCGACCCCACTGCGCCGAGCACGGTCATCCGCGCTCCCGTGGACCGGTGCACTTCAAAGCCCATCTTCACCAGGTGTTCAATTACCTGCTGAATCAGCGCCTCATCCGCGCCTTCCTGCATCGCAACAATCATAAGAACCAGCCTTCACTTTTCAGGCGTCGGGCCATCAGCCAGATTCACCTTACCAAGTCCATAGCTGAGAGCTATTCAGTCCGTCACATCAGAATCAAACTCGGTCACGGGTTCACCCGCCTCGGCGGCCTTAGTCACAATTTCTTCTCTCTGAATATTCCGCATCACGTCGATGATGCGCTCGTAAATGCGCACCAGGTCGCGCCCCGGCAGCGGCCCGCCGTTTGCCCCTTGCACGTTCTCGAACACAATCCGCTCGCGGTCCGGCTCATACACCGGCAGATTCGTGTTTCGTTTCAGCTTGCCGATTTCTACGACAGCACGGGCCCGCTCGCTGAGCAGGGCAACCAGTTTCCGGTCAAGCTCGTCGATTTTCTTACGCCAATCGTCGATATCCATAAAATGAGACTGTCAAGCCTCGATTCTTTTCGGCCCTCGGCTCGATCACCTCGCGTACGCAGCCGGATGATAGCTGCGAGCGAACAATCCTCGCACAAACGCACCGACCGCAACCGCTTCGCCGCCTCGATTCCTCTCAATCGTGTCGACAATCGCACTGCCGACAACCACCGCGTCGGCAAACTCGCCGACTTCGGCAAATTGCTCGGCGTTCGAGATCCCGAATCCAAGCGCGATCGGCAATTTGGTCACGCGGCGCAAGCGCTGCACCAGCTTTCTTGCGTCGTCCGCCAACTGCTGACGCTGGCCGGTCACACCCGTGCGCGACACTGCGTACACAAAGCCGAGCGAAGCCTCAGCAATGCGGCGCAGGCGGGCGTCCGGACTTGTGGGGGCTGCCAGAAACACCGGCGCCAGATCATGCTCACGCATCGCACGCAAGTATTCTCCAGCTTCTTCTACCGGCAAATCGGTTACGAGCGCGCCATCCACTCCAGCTGCGCGCGCAACCTTGCAGAACTTCTCCATGCCCATGCACAGGATCGGATTCAAATACGAAAAAACAATCAGGCCCGTCGACTGCGCCTGCTCGCGGATTTCTGCCGCCAAAGTCAGCACCTGTGCCAGCGACGTGCCCTGCTTCAAAGCACGCTCACTGGCCCGCTGAATCACTGGCCCATCGGCCACCGGATCGCTGAACGGCACGCCCAACTCAATCACATCCGCCCCAGCTTCGATCACTGCCAGCACAATATCCCGCGTCGTCGCCAGGTCGGGGTCTCCGCACGTGACGTAGGCTACCAGCGCTGGCTTCTTGTAAAACGTCAGAGGCATGGTAGGAATGCAGATTGAAGATTTCACATCGCAGATTGAAAATCTCACTCGCAACCACCACGTATTCCAACTCTGCAATTCGAAATCTGCAATCCAACAATCTTCAATCGATCTTCAAATTCTCCCGCAGGATGCCGATGTCTTTATCTCCGCGCCCCGAAATATTGGCAATTACCACATCCGACTTTTTCATTTTCGGCGCGCGCTTCACGACTTCCGCGACGGCGTGTGCCGATTCCAGCGCCGGAATAATCCCCTCCGTTCGCGCAAGCAAGGTTGTCGCCTCAAGCGCTTCGGCGTCGGACGCGGGGACATAGTCCGCCCTGCCGGCGTCACGCAAAGCAGCGTGCTCGGGCCCGATGGAGGGATAATCGAGCCCTGCTGAGACCGAGTGCGTGAGCGCGATCTGTCCCGCTGAATCCTGCAGCACGTAAGAATACGTTCCCTGCAACACGCCCGGCGATCCTCCGCGGAACCGCGCCGCATGGTCGCCGAGCGCCGCGCCGCGCCCGCCGGCCTCGACGCCGATGAGCTGAACTTTCTTATCCTTAAGAAATTCGTAGAAAATCCCGATGGAGTTCGATCCACCGCCCACGCACGCAATAATCGCCGTCGGCAACTTGCCCTCGGCCCTGAGAATCTGCGCACGAGCCTCGCGGCCGATGACGCGATGAAAGTCGCGCACCATCGTCGGATACGGATGCGCGCCCAGCACACTCCCCAGCAAATAATGGGTCGTGCGCACGTTCGTCACCCAGTCGCGCATCGCTTCGTTGATGGCGTCTTTCAGCGTGCGCGAGCCCGAATCCACGCCGCGCACTTCCGCACCCAGCAGACGCATGCGGAAGACGTTCAGCTCCTGGCGGCGCATGTCTTCCGTCCCCATATAAACGACGCACTCAAACCCCAGCAGCGCACACACGGTAGCGGTCGCAACGCCGTGCTGGCCGGCTCCGGTCTCGGCGATCACGCGATGCTTGCCCATGCGCTCGACGAGCAGCGCTTGCCCGAGGCAGTTGTTAATCTTGTGTGCGCCCGTATGCAACAGGTCTTCGCGCTTCAGGTAAATCTTCGCACCGCCGAGTTTCTCCGTAAGCCGCCGCGCAAAAAACAGCGGCGTTGGACGCCCGGCATATGTCTTTAACAACTCATCCAATCGCGCCTGAAATTTCTTGTCGCGCTTCGCCTTCTCGTACTCGCGTTCCAGTTCTTCGAGCGCAGCCATCAGCGTCTCGGGAACATAGCGGCCACCGTAAACCCCAAACCGCCCCGGCTCACTCGACCCACGATCTGTCATCCCGAGCGATGCTGCGCCCTTGCCGCGCAAGGGAGCGGCGAAATCGAGGGACCTTGAGTTTCCAACTTTCGCCGTCGCTTTCGCACTCGTTGCCATTTCTAACTCGCTTTCCGGTCGTATTCGCGCACCGCGCGCACAAAAGCCCGCACCTTCTCCGGATCTTTCTTCCCCGGCGAAGCCTCCACTCCTGAAGCCACATCGACGCCCCAAGGCTTCAAGATCTGCATCGCTTCGGCGACATTCGACGGAGTTAATCCGCCCGCGACGACGACCAACCCGCGATTCCGCTGCATGCCCCCGACGACCGGTCTTGCCTTTTCCCAGTCAAACGATTGTCCTGTGCCTCCCGGCCGACGAACACTCCCAGAGTCGAGCACAAATGTATTGTGCACTCCCTCTGCGAACGCGGATTTTTCATTGATCTCCAAGTGCACCTTGGCGAGTCCCGCAGCAAACTCCCCGAGCTTCGCGTATTCTTCATCGCCCATCAGATTCATAGGAAGCGCAGTCATGAATCTGGCTCGTGCGGGGAGTAGTGATCTCCCTCTAGCCTTCGTGCCGCCCGAACCCGCGAAACCCTCTCGGCTCAGGTACACTTGAGTCCCGGTAAGTCCCGCATGCAACAACACATCGATCGGATTGGGATCCTCGCCCACGAACACTCCGATCTTCTCCACACTCTCCGGCAGCTTCTGGCAAATCTCCCGCGCGGTCTTCACGGTCACGGACCGCGGACTCTTCTCATAGAACACAAACCCCACCGCATCCGCGCCGGCGTCCACCGCCACGAGTGCGTCCTCAAGATTCGTCATCCCGCAAATCTTCACCCACGTCATAGGAGCAGCGCCCAGTTACTCCGACACGGCATACCTGCTCAGCGCCCACTGGGTACAGAGTGCTGGGTACTGTGTACTGGCGTCATCAACTCACGCAACGCCTCTCCCGGCCGTTCCGCCCGCATCAGTGATTCACCGATGAGAAACGCGTGATACCCCGCCGCGTGCAGCCGCGCGATCTCTTCGGAAGAATGAATTCCACTCTCCGCCACGCGCACCACACCGTCCGGTATCAGCGGCGCCAGACGAAACGCCGTTTCCAGATTCACCTCAAACGTTCGCAGATCCCGTGTGTTCACGCCGATCAGATCACATCCGGCATCGAGCGCTCGCTGCACCTCGTCGCCATCGTGCACTTCACATAAAGCGTCCAAGTCCCGCTTGTGCGCCGCCGATGCCAAGGTTTTCAGTTCGCCTGGAGAGAGAGCTGCGACGATCAGCAATACCGCATCGGCCGCATTCGCCCGCGCTTCCACGATCTGAAATTCATCAACAATAAAATCCTTGCGCAGGCATGGAATCTTCACCGCTGCTGACGCTTCCCGCAAGTTCTTCAGCGAGCCCTGAAAAAATTCCTCATCGGTCAGAACCGAGAGCGCTGCGGCTCCGGCCGCCTCGAGTTCCCGCGCCAATTCCCGCGCATCAAACTCCGCCCGAATCAATCCCTTCGACGGCGACGCCTTCTTCAATTCGGCAATCACGCGAATCTGGTCGTGCGACTTCGGTTGCCCCACCCTTGTTGCGCTCTTTGCGACAGGGTGGGTCTGATCCAGCGCCCGCCGAAAGCCCCGCGGGACGTGCTGTCCCGCCCGCCGCTCTAGATCGCGCAAGTCGGCGCTGCGCCTGGCCTCCGCCACTCGGGCCCGCGTCGCCGCCACGATCTTGTCCAGTACCGAAGCCATAGAGAATCTTTCGATTATACGGGACGCCGTTGAAACGCCATGTCACCGAGACGTCATCTTGGGCACGTGTCCGCGCGCCCACAGCGTGTTCTGGGCCCCACGGCGCGCTCGGGCGGGCCTTCTTCTAACCCCTGCTGAATCAACGCGGGGTGAGTTGGCGTGCCCCGTGCATTTACCCTTGTGCCGCTTGTCGGCAGGAGGTGATCAACCATGACCCGCATCAACCTGAATCGCACGAAAATGACTCGCAGCAGTGCATTGCAAAGCATCGAAACAACCCACGACTCTGTCGCCTGGGGCAAGAAAGCTTGGGGCAAGAAATTGAAGGATGTCGTGACCGCAAACACCGGCACCATCCACGCCCTGGTTTTCTCCGCCGTGCTGATCGCGTGCTCGCTGGGCGTCGGCTGTTCCAGCGACCGACCGAAACCTGTCAGTTCGAACAACCAAGTTCCCGTCGCACCCACGCAGAGCCCGGTCGCGGCCATGCCCGCACCGGTCCTGCAGGCCGATGCCAAGCCGGTGCCAAAAAAAGTTGTGCACAGGAAGCCGGCGACCGTGAACTACACAGACAAAACCTACGGCGTGACCTTCGAGTATCCGCGCCGCTACGCCATCGAGACGGGAGACGCTGCCGCTGAACTGCTGCTCTCGAGCACCGTACCCATGAATTTTGTGCAGCCGGGCGGAGTCGCTCTCGCCGCGGTTGAGCTGCCCGAGACCGGTTTCGCCAACACCGATTTCTCGTCGGCATTTTTTAACGTAAGCGTGCACAAGACTCTCACCCCCGATCAATGCAACGAGTTTGCGGTGCCGCAGCCGAAGAACCCAGCGCCGAGCTCAGCGAAGACGCCGGACAAAACTGCCGACACAATCGTCCAGGCCGCTCCGACCGCCGCGAATGTGACGGAGACCAAACCTTTACCTGCAACTTCGTCGGTATCGTCTGACACGCAGACTACGCAAGCGACGCCAGTCTCGACTGACAACGCAAATCCTGCCCAGTCTCCGGCAACCTCGGAATCGGCGCAGACCTCGGCGAGCCAGCCTGTCGTTGCCAACAACGGAACAACTGGATCATCGGTGCAATCACCGGCCGAACAAGGCAAGTCCGAGCAGCCGGCCGTCGCGAAGGTTGCGCACGAGTCCACAACGTCAGCTGCGCCGGCACCCGAGCCGCAGGCTTCCAAGCTGCTGCTCAGCGACCTGATGCTCCAGGGCAGCGAACTTCGCGGCACCGAGGCCGTATCGGGCGAAGGCACACGCCAGAGCGACTCCAGGTACTTTCATGTTTTTCAGAATGGAGCCTGCTACGAGTTCGCGCTGAACGTGACCACCGTCGCGTCCGAGGATCACATGACCAAGCACGTGGACCGCGACAAAGTCTTCGCAAAGCTCGAGAAAATCATGGCGACAGTAAGGATCGATGCCAATCCCGCGCCCCTCACCCCGGAAGCGACAGCGGAAAAGTCGGTGACGGCCGCTCCCACTCCCGCGCAGTGAGCTTGAATGCACTGCCGGCTGGTTCCCACCCTTCGAATCCTCGAAGGGTGGGGATTTCATTTTTTCTTGATCAAAACGTGAGTCGCGTTTTCGCCGGCGACCGTCCGCACGACCGCGTACCCGAGTTGATGAAGATTGATTCCAGCAAACAGATTTTCGCCTTCCCCAAGTAGGACCGGCGACACGGCCAGGTGAAGTTCGTCGATATGACCGGTAGTCAAATATTGCCGAAGGACGGACACGCCGCCGCCGATGCGCACGTCTTTGTCTTTTGCCGCTTCTCTCGCCTGCTTTAACGCCGTCTCGATTCCCTCGGTGACAAAGTGAAACGTGGTGCCGCCCTCCATGGGGAGCGAAGCCCACGCGTAGTGCGTAAGCACAAACACGGGCGTATGAAACGGAGGATTCGCGCCCCACCATCCTTTCCAGCTTTCTCCTGAAGCCTCGTCTTTCCACGGCCCGCGGACGGGCCCGAACATGTTGCGGCCCATGATCCATGCACCGACATTCTCGAACGACTGCGCGGCAAAATCGTTGTCGATGCCTTTCTCTCCGCCGCTGCTCTCACCGTGGATCTTCTTGAAAACCGCGCTGCGAAAGAACCAGTCGTGCAGCTCAGTCCCGCGCACTCCCAGTGGATTCTGCAGGTCCTGACGCGGACCCGCGCCGAAGCCATCGAGTGAAACGGAGAATGCCGCAACTTTGAATTTGGACATGGAAAGATTCTAGCGCGACGCGCTTGCTGCACCCATTGGTCGGTTTGCAGTGGCGGGCATCCCCGTCCCCCTCGATCTATTGGAGTGTGGAGTCAAGTCATAATTGCGATTTGATCCCTGGGCTGCAATCGGTTAGGGAAAAAATCTTGATCCCGCGGAGCTTAGCAGCCGGTGTTTTGCCCGAGTTATGCGGCGAGTATGTGGGTTGTAGATTTCTCAGTCACGGTTGGGTGAACATTGGGAGGAATAAAGCTGTGGAAAACCGTCGAGCCTCGCAAAGTGCTGAAAATCAAAACGGGCCTGGCGTTTCTCGGGTGCACAGGTTCGTTGAGATCGAGGGGGCCCCTCCTCCGTTAGACTCTGGCCGTTAAGGTGTCCAGTATATGCGGTCCGATTGACTCTATAACGGCGCTGTCCTGGCCGAACCTTAGCGGTATTGGGGTCTTCCTGTCTTCCGGGATTGGAATGTGTTTCAGAATCTCCTCCGCACTTGGACCCACCAACACTAGCCGAAGGTGGTCGTTCACGGACATCGCCCCTCTCAGACGTGTTAACGCGTCGTAATCCCTGAAAGAATACCCAATAGCGATACAGAGTTTGGCGTGTTCGCAGCATCGCTCGAAATACTCATACCCAGTGTAGAAGGGGTCGTCTGTAGCTATCTTTCGTGTTGCTGGGTATATCAGTATATTGCCATAGGCGTCCGAGTCCATGACGTCGTACATAGCCTAGCCTCGGCGGATGCGCTGGTTTGACTTCACGAGTAGCCAGTCCGCGGACCCGTGAAGCTTGAAGAGGATCAGATTTCTTTTCTCATCGTGGCCCTCAAAGTCGTCGAAGGCGGATCGATTCCAAGAGTTGTGCCGGTCGGCCGGATCGTAGACAAATCCATCGCACAGTTGATAGCGTGGATACTCGCGTTGGCAAAATTCCTCAATGGCCGGATCATAATTGGTAGTAAAGATGGGCAGCCATGCGCCCTTCTTAGCCCTCAGGAAGACAGCGTCGAAGAGCGGATTGTAGATTTCCGCGGTTTTGGAGCTATCCACATTCCTGTACTCCCGAATGATTGCGTGCTTGAGCCTAGTCCTGAGCTTTAGCGCGACATCTCTCTCTAATGAAAAAGGGACCGGTTGGCCGGCCCCCGCAACTCTCAGATACCCCTGAACTCCTGTCGCGTAGTCCAAGTCGATAATCGTGTCCAGCTCTCCAAGTATCAGTTCTAGGTCGTTCCCCCGAAACTTCAGCAGGTTTGTAAGCATTCCTTGCTGCTCGTTAACGGCGATCGTCTTTGAGACCTTGTCGACGAATTCTGCCATCATGGGCTTCCCTAGAGGGGCGGAGGCCCCTGCTCCGAGGAACAGAATGACCGGGGAGTTCACTATCGTTTCGTTGTTTGGCACGTTGACAATATAGGCCTGTCGCCCACGTGGAACAAGTAATGCGACCAGCGGGAACCAGCAAATTGGTCCACTTGCACGGTGCTTGGGTTGGGGACGCGGCGGAAAAGGAAAAGGCCGTCGAGATTTCTCTCAACGGCCTTTATTTATGCCGGCAACGACCTACTCTCCCACACACTTTCGCGTGCAGTAACATCGGCCCAGCGGGGCTTAACTACCGTGTTCGGGATGGGAACGGGTGGATCCCCCGCGGTAAGATCACCGACAAGCTGAGGCGTTTAGCAGGCGTGAATAAGCCGCCATCAGGCGGCGAATGGGAGCCTGCTGCCGAAGTCCTGAGGCGCATCTTGTGCGCCGAAGGATCTCCGACCGCCATCTCGGTGCTAGACCATCTGATTTGTAATCAGATGCTCCAGCAAACTTTCAAAGAGCGTGAGGACGAAACCTCACAACTGAATAGATTGGACGGGCCTACTTTCTTCTTTGCTTACTTTCCGATTTCAGCCGTCTTACGCAGGCAATGCTTTCCATGAAAGCATCGGCGCAAAGCTTCAGCTGAACTTCCGACTTCTGCTCAGGTTCTAGCTAGGAGCTAGAAGCTAGCAGCCAGAAGCTTCATGCACCGAGTAAATTTTATGGTCAAGCCGAACGGGCGATTAGTACGGGTAAGCTGCATGTGTTACCACACTTCCACTTCCCGCCTATCAACCAGGTAGTCTTCCTGGGCCCTTCTTATCCCTTACGGGTTGGGAGATCTCATCTCGAGGAGTGCTTCCCGCTTATATGCATTCAGCGGTTATCACAACCGAACTTC
>JASHNU010000075.1 GCA_030041475.1 Candidatus Sulfotelmatobacter sp. | reverse complement strand
GTGGCGGTGTATGCCAGCAGTTGCGAACGTGAGAATTTCTTACGGAACAGAACCTTGCTTCGCTCTCCTAATGCAACCAGGTGAAAGGTGGTCTTGCCCAGATCGATTCCGATCGACGCGATGTGCATTGTGATGATCCTCCTTGTGTGGACTGCCGAGTTGTAATCTACTCGGCGGCGGACCATCTCATTAATCCCCATAGCAATCATCGACACGTCAAAAGGCGAACATCCGGCGCAAAGTTGTGCAAACGCCGGTAGCGTCACTCACCAGTTGTCTGGCTATATGATGAAGTTTCATTGGGAACTATATTTGCGCTAGCGGTGGGTCTGGCGCTGGCAACATTCGGCTGCCCGCCCTGGGACTTCCTTCAAAGTATGTGAGGTGCCAAAGCCATGTTGGTAACAACGTTGTTGTTCGCCGCGATTTTGCAGCAATGCCCTGCATATACCCGATCAGTTGATGGGACAATTCACAGCTGCGGCCACGCCTACAGGCTGATCTGCAGCCGCTCGGGAACACCCGCCAATTGCTCTGAGAAACGCGGAGCCGAGGTCGACCACTTTGAAGTTCGGGACGAGCACGGCCAGGTCGTTTTTGAAAAGAGCATTCACGACGGCGAACTATTTAGCGATGTCGTGCCTTCAGGAACGGGTTACGCAGGACGCCAGCAGATATTCACTGTTAGTGCGGAGAAAGGAACAAGCCCGAATCATGAGTTGTATTCGGCAGGGTACGTGTATTACTTCAACTCGACCCCATCCGGGCTGGTCGCGTTTCAACCTGCATTAGGCTGCGCAAGTGGAAGTCGTACTTCGGAGCCCGCAGTCTTAGGGAATCCGAGTAGCTTCCCGCCGAGCGGAGTGGCCTTGGGTTGCGAATTTGATACTGGCTATTTCCGTTTTACGGCGGAGCTTTACTTTGACTTCACCCGTCTTCGGGTGGTTCCAGCTTCCTCCAATGAGACATTCCCGGTTGAGCTGTCTGTGGAGGCCCCGACGACCTCAACTTTACGTATCTACCGAGATCATCGCGAGAATGCGGTCGCATCCGACGTAAGAGTCGCTCCCGGACAACGGACGCGGATACTGGCAGCATGGGCCCCAATCTTGTTGAAGCCTTCCGAGGATTTCGAAACTGTGAGTTACGATCCAAAAGAACTGTGGCTCGAAATAGAGCTTAAGAGCGGAGGCAAAAGGTTGGAGAAATTCTGGATTCGTGGCAGCAAGAGCTTTCAGATAATTGGCCTGCATCCAGCCGGGAACCCGCCCTCGTAAATGGAAATCGGGTTGCCACAGTGGCGCGTAGTTGACGTTAAATCGTCATTTCACTCACCGACCGGCCCCAGCGGATCTCGAGGGGTCCGTCTAACCTTCTCCGACTTCCCTGTACCGCTCCAGCACATCGCGCTCAGTGACGACACCTTCAAGCTGGCGGAAGTCGGCGCGGCTGACCACGGGGACCACAGGCCAGCGTTCGACATAGCGCAGTGCATTCTCCAGCGAATGATCGGGGTGCAGATACGGAATGCCGCGGTTGCCCAGCAACGAACTGAGGCTCGCGCCGCCGAGTTCTTCGTCGACCATGGCTTGAAGTTCCTGCCGGGTGATGCTGCTCCAGCCCGCCGGGTGGAGGCGAACCAGAACTCCGTCGGCGCTGGAGGTTTCCGCCTCGCGCAGCGCCTGCTCCACGGTCTCTTTAGGACCCAGCACGGGGACGTTTACCGGCCGCATGGCATCCTCCACGTGCAGCACGCCTTCTTCTCGTTGTTCCTCCATCGAGGGCAGTTCCAGACCGTCCTGGCGTGTGAGCAGGTCGAAGATCGGTATGGGGCGAAGGCTGCGTGAAATTACGTACGCGATGGTATTGGCGACGATCACCGGCAGAATGATGGAGTAATTGCCGCTGACTTCAAGGACCATGAACACCGAGGTCATGGGCGCACGCAGAAATCCGGCGAACAGAACGCCCATGCCGACCAAAGCGTATGTTCCGGACGACCCCGCAAGTTGGGGGAGAAGCACGCGCTCGGCGCCGCCCACAGCCGCGCCCAGCATTGCGCCAATAAAGAGAGTCGGCGCGAACATGCCGCCAGGTGTGCCACTGACGAAGGAAAGCATGGTGGCGACGATCTTCACCCCGGCCAGAATGCCGAGCATTTGCCAGGTGAACTGGCCGTGCATGGCCTGGTCTATGTACTCGTAGCCTGCGCCCATTACCTGCGGCGCCCCGAGGACGGCGATAATGCCGATGAGGAGACCCGCAATCGCCGGCTGAAAATATTGCGTCCAGCGCGGCAACGCCTTGCAGCGTGGCCGCAACGCGGCAATGCCACCGGCGAAGGCGACGGACGCGACGCCGCCTGCAACCCCGAGAATGGAGTACGCGATCAGCTCCGACGGCCGCTGCAGCTGTACAACGGGAATGCGAAACAGAGACTCTGTTCCAAGGAACCAGCGCATGACCACCACGCTCGACACAGCGGAAAGAACCACCGACCCCAGAATGCCGGCAGTCCAGCGGCCAATGACTTCCTCGATCACAAACAGTACGGCGGAAATCGGTGCGTTGAAGGCCGCTGCCAAGCCAGCCGCGGCCCCAACGGGAGCGATCAAACGCATGCGATCGCGCGACAACTGCATGTACCGGCCCAGTCCCGACGCCAGGCTGGCTCCGATCTGCAGAGACGGATCTTCGGGGCCGAGAGAGTGGCCGGATCCGATGGCGAGTGCCGCAGTGATGAACTTGCCGACCGCGGTGCGAAGCGGAATGTATCCGTTATAGATGTAAAGTGCAGCCTTGGTCTGATTGACGCCGCTGCCGCGTGTTGTGGGAAAGACCAGCATCACGAGGGTCGCGACGACGAGACCGGTCAGAGTGGGCGCCAGCACCAGCCGCCAGGGATTGAGAACGGCCCCAGATCCCAGCAGATAGATGCGGCACCAGCCGATGGCAAAGCGGAAGCAGACGACGGCCAGCCCGGAGAATACTCCGATAAATACTGCCAGAACCAGAAATAGGCGGTCTTCGCGGAATAGCGGCTGCAGAATCCCGGCTCTGGCGCGCTCGAACAAACTCGCAGGTCCGACTTCGCGCTCCGGGAGAACGTCAGTTTTCGAATTGGTAGTCAAGTCTACTTACGCACCTTCGTGCAATTTTGCGATCATGAGCAGAGCCAGATCCGGTCCTTGCGGCGAGGCGCAGGTGACGCTGGTCTGGCGCTCGATGTTAAACACGAGTTCCATGGCCGATTCCACCAGGTCGGAATCTCGCTGAAGCCTCCATTCCGTGATCCGCGGTTTCAGTTTCGCCCAACTGTTCTGCAGGCTCCCAAATGTGGCTGGTGGCTGCGCAGGGCCGGTCTTCAAAGTGGAAATGGGAGTGCAGCTTTTCAGGCGATCTCCGGCGATAGCGAAGTTCCGCACAACGATGCGGCTCCGGTCGGCAATCGAGATGCCCCGCTGGAAGGGATCCATTTGCAGCACCATCTCTGTCGTCTTGAGCAGATCAGCGCTCTTTGTATCTCCCGCATTGGCGGCCGCGGCGGCCTGTAAATACCGTTGGGCAACCGGATAGCGACCAAGTTCGAAAGAGGCCATGCCTGCACCTGCCAGCGCTTGCAAATTGTGCCGGTCGGTTTTTAGGCATGCACGGTAGGCGGCTAGCGCGCGTTCATAGTCCTGTGTGCGAGTAAAAAGATCCCCGGCTTGCGCCTGTTCTGACGGGTCGTCGCCCAGATTGGCGTCGAGCGCGATCAACTCCGATTCGGCCTGCGCCTTGGCGTTGATGCGCAGCAGATATTCGATCAGCTCGACGCGGACAGCGTGCCGCTGCGCTCTTTCTTCGTCACCCGGCCAGCTGGCGTAGATCGCGTTGTGATAGTAGCGAAGAGCCTGCTGCGAATCGGACTTCTGCGCTGCAATGCGCGCCAGTTCAAGATTCACCAAGCCGTCCTCGGGTTGCCGCTCCCACAGGTTGATGAGGTAGGCATAGGCTTCGGCGGTGCGCTTGTCGCCAATGAGCGCGCGCGCCAGGTTGGCCTGATACGTATAGTTGTCGCGGGAGTACAGGAGTGCGGCGCGAAATTCCTTGACCGAGGAGTCAAACTGCTGCGCGCTCAGGTCGGCGAGGCCGCGCATGAACCAACGGTTTCCCAGCGACGCCTGCAGCGCCTGATAGGCGCGCGAGATTCCGGCGACGGCCACAAAGAGCACCACGGCCACCAGCAGGAGCAAGGCCAGCCGCGGCGTTTCGTGGGTGCGATTCGGCCGCGGACTGCCGAGAGAGCGCTCGGCAGGAGAACGATCGGCAAAAGGACGATCGTCTAGGGGATGATCCATTCCATTCTCCTGTGCCATTCATCTTACTTCGACCCGGCTGACCTCGACCTCGCTGGCTTCGATCCCGCTTACTTCGACCCCGTGAGCCATCCCGGTTCAAAGACATGTTCGTCGTGAAAGCGGCGCAGTCGCGCCGCCAGAACGGAAGCGCGCCCCAGATAGCCCACTACTTTCCGCTCGTCGTTACGATCGACGACGGGCAGGCGGCCAATGCCGAAGCGCAACAGTTTCGCGGCCGCTTCCGAGACGAGCTCATCCGGATAAGTCACGACGACGTGCGTACTGCCCGCTTGCTGCACCGTCATGGCTCCGGAAGGGTCCTTGTCGAGTGCAGTGACGATGTCACCCCGGGTAATGATGCCGGAGAGTTGGTTATTATTGTCGACGATCAGCAACGCCTGATGGCGGCTCACGGCCGGATCGTGGCGCGCAATGCGTTCGGCCAGGGCGCCAACCGTCGTATCGGCAGCGATGAGGGGAGGGTCCTTCTCCATGGTCTCGCCGACCGTCGCCTGGGTGAGCGCATCTGCCTCGTAGTCCTGGTGCACGCGCAGCCCGCGCCGCGCGAGTTTTTCGGTCATGATCGAGCTGGAAGGCATGAACAGCATGGCCACGCCGTCGGCGATCACCGCGACCAACATCAGGGGCAGAACGGAGTTGTAGTCGCGGGTGATTTCGAAGGCAAAAATAATGAAGGAGAAAGCCGCTCGCGATGCCGCACCAAAGACCGCCCCCATGGCGACGAGCGCAAATGCGCCGGGAGAAAGATGCGCCGACGGAAAAACATGATTACCCGCGATGGCAAACAGGCCGCCCATTGCCGCGCTCCACATGAAGGTCGGGGCGAGCAATCCGCCGGATGTACCAGATCCCAGCGAAATCACCAGCGCAGCGAACTTGGCGACCATTACGATTAGCAGAAGCTTCCACGCCAGTGCGCCGTTCAGAATGTCGCCAATCGTGTCGTAGCCAACGCCAAATACGCGAGGCACAAAGAATCCAATGATGCCGAGCGCCAGGGCTCCGATCGCTGGCCACCATAACTCGTCTACGGGAAACTTTTCGAACGAGTCCTCTACCCAGTACAGCGCCTTGCTCAAAGCGACCGCGGCCAGTCCGCAGATCGGCCCCAACAGGAGATAAAAGGGCAACGCCCGCGGAATTGCGAAGTCGACGGCCGACACCTGAAACATCGGCCCGGGTCCCAGAAGCTGCATATGAACAGCCGTTGCCAGGGTGCTGGCAATGACAAGCGGGATGAACGATCGAGATTTAAATTCAAAGAGCAGGAGCTCGATGGCCAGAATCACTCCGGCGATCGGCGTGTTGAACGTGGCAGACATTCCCGCTGCCGCGCCACAGGCCAGCAACACTTTCCGCTCTGCAGCGGTCGTATGGAGGACCTGCCCAACCAGCGAACCGATCGCGCCGCCGGTCTGAATGATGGGCCCCTCGGCGCCGAACGGGCCGCCGGTCCCGATCGCGATGGCGGCAGAGATCGGCTTCAGCAGCGCGACGCGCGGTGCGATGCGGCTGCGATTCACCAGCACAGCTTCCATCGCCTCGGGAATGCCGTGACCTTTGATTTTCGATGTGCCGTACTTCGCCATGACGCCGACAATCAATCCGCCGACAACAGGCACGCCAATCACCCATGGGCCAAGATGGTGCGAGCTCACGCTGGCAAAACTGGTTGACCAGCGATGAAAGAAGAAGAGGTTGGTGAACAGACCGATCAGCTTGTAGAGAATGTAGGCCACGATGCCAGCGACAAGGCCGATCGCCGCCGACAGAAAGGAAATCAGCACGATGCGGAACTGCGCCGGCGGCGATAGCGGAGCGTTGGCCGTACTCACTGCGCGGTCTTCCTCCGCCCGTGCCCAGGGGCTTTCGCACCGTCACCGCTTTGCATGAGGCGCTGCAGGGCTGCGACCAGAGTAGGGGCAGAGCTGCGCAGCTCTTCGTGATGATAGAGCGCCAGTTCCGCAAGCACCCGTTCACCCCTAGGAGTAAGCGTAAGCAGTACCTCGCGGCGGTCGTCCTGGGCGCGATCGCGCCGTACGTATCCTCCGCCTTCCAGCCGGTTGATCAATTCGACGGCGCTATGGTGCTGGATCTGCATGCGGTTGGCCAGCTCGCGAATGCGCGGACGAACTCCGTGCGGCATTCCCTTGATGGCCAGCATGAGCTGGTATTGACCGCGCTCCAGACCAGCCGCCTGCACCGCGCGCTCGCTGAAGTGCAGGAATTTGCGGATCTGGTACCGGAACTCGGCCAGAGCCTGATAATCGGACAGGGTGAGTCGTTTCATGCCGCGATTGTATCGTGCCGCGATAGTCTCACCTTAATTATATCGTGTAACGATACATAAAGAAAGCGGGGACGCTGTCTCTCTCCTGGTGGGATGATGCTCGAAGGAAGGCCGGGGTTCATCCAACTGGCCTCTTTCCCTCTATCCGTTTAGAATCCTCTGTCCATACATTTCCGCTTTCCCCATCGGGAGGAGCCCCTCGTGATCCCGCGCTACACCCGGCCCGAGATGGCCCGCATTTGGAGCGATGAAAACCGCTTCCGCACCTGGCTGGCCGTCGAAGTCGCCGCCACTGAGACGCTCGCCGAGGCCGGCCTGGTCCCAAAAGAGGCCGCCAAGGCCATCCGCGAGCGTGCCGATTTCCGAGTCGAGCGCATTCACGAAATCGAGGCCGAAGTCCGCCATGACGTCATCGCCTTCACCACGGCGGTCGCGGAAATCGTGGGACCGCACGCCCGCTGGTTCCACTACGGCCTCACCTCGAATGACGTTGTCGATACCGCGCAGGCTCTGCTTATCCGCCAGGCGTCGCAAGTCATTGCGCAAGACCTGCAGCGGCTGGTCGAAGTTCTTGAGCGTCGCGCATGGGAGTTCAAAGACACGCCCATGGTCGGCCGCACGCACGGTATTCATGCGGAGCCGATCACCTTCGGCTTCAAGCTGACCAACTGGTATTCGGAGACGCAGCGCAACATGGCCCGCTTCGCCGCCGCTGCCGAAGATATGCGCGTGGGCAAGTTTTCCGGAGCGGTGGGAATCTTTGCCCACCTTACGCCGGAACTCGAGGAAAAAATCTGCGCCCGTTTGGGATTGAAAGCTGCCGCCGTCTCGTCGCAAGTGATCCAGCGCGACCGTCATGCCCAATATCTGGCCACGCTAGCCGTGATCGCCTCCACGCTCGACAAAATCGCAACGGAAATTCGCCACCTGCAGCGGACTGAAGTGCGCGAGGCCGAGGAATTCTTCAGCGAAAAGCAGAAGGGATCATCGGCCATGCCGCACAAGCGCAATCCGGTGAACGCTGAGCAGATCAGCGGCCTGGCCCGCGTGGTGCGCTCGAACGCGCAGGCTGGATTCGAGAACGTCGCGCTCTGGCACGAACGCGATATTTCGCATTCCTCGGTTGAGCGCGTCATCTTGCCTGATTCGACCACGCTGGCCGATTACCTGCTGGCGAGAACCGCGAACCTGATTGACACATTGTTCGTCTACCCCGACCGCATGCGCGCCAACCTGGAATCAACGCGCGGCCTGGTCTTCAGCGGTCAGCTGTTGCTCGACCTGGTCGAGCATGGAGTCAGCCGGGAAGACGCTTACCGCGTGGTGCAGGCACATGCCATGCAGGCTTGGAAAGAAGGTCTGGATTTTCACCAGCTTGTGCTGGCCGACGATGAGATCACCAGCCGCGTGCCGCGAAACACGATCGAGCACGCGTTCGATCTGAAGCGGCAGCTGAAAAATGTGGACAAGATTTTTGCGCGGGTTTTCGGCGTAAGAAAGACATCAGAAAAATCGTCCCCCAGGAAGGCGGCCGGGAAACGCCGGGCCAAGAAAACAACGAAAAAGTAAGGCGCCGCAACCCCTCAGGCAACCTGGCGCAGAAACTCCACCACCTGGCGCTCGGCCCAGCGGCCGTCATCGCCGTCACCATTGGGCTCGCCGACAAACGCACAATGGCCGCCGTCCTCGGGCTCCAGGTACGTGATGTTGGAATTCGCCGCGATCTTCTTCAAAGTCTCCGGCTGCATGCGAATAAAAGGATCGTTCGCCGCGTGAATGATGAGCGTGGGCACCGCGACCCGCTCCACCACGTTCGCTGCCGCCGCGCGCGCATAGTAGTCGTCGGCGCCGGTGAAGCCGCAGTAATAGGCAGTGATGCGATCATCGAAGGCGCGCACGCTCGAAACTCCCTTCAGCCGCGAGACATCGAACTGTCCCGGGAACAATTTCGCTTTGCGTCGCAGGCGCCGGAACAATTGCATCAGAAAATAAAGTTCGTAGAGGCGATTGGCCGGCTCGTGCAGCGCGTCGGCCGAGGGCGCCAAATCCACCGCCGGACAAACCGCCCCCACCGCGCGAAACTGCGGCGGCCCATCCTTTCCCCACTCCCCCGCCAGTTTCAGCACAAGGTTCCCGCCCATAGAGAAACCGGCCAGCGCCAGCCGCGACACGCCATCTTTTTCAATCAACTCGCGCGCCACGGCTGCCACATCGCCCGACAAGCTGGAGTTGTAGAGCGTGGGCGCAAGGTGATCCATGCCGCCGCAGTTGCGCTGGTTCATGAGCACGACGTTCATACCGGCATCCAGCCCATGCCGCGCGAGGCCGACCATATATTGCGACTCTGAAGATCCCTCAAGCCCGTGCACCGCGAGCATCGTCAAGGCCGTGCCGGCATTCTCCCGTCGACCGTCGCGCCAATAGCACAGGCAGCGCACCTTGATGCCCGGCGCTACCTCCACCAGCCGCTCTTCCTGCGCCGGCAGGTGGATTCGCCGCGGCCACAGGAAACTGGCAATCGTTTGCACATGCCCGCCGCGCAGCCAGCGATACGGCCGGAACGGCGGACATTGCCACGAGCGGTTTCTTGGTTGCCCGGCCGGAGCGACACCATCCGAAGACCCAGCCAATTGCGAAGTCCCCACAAATTGATTCTAATAGAGACTGATCTCGATTCTGACCGGAGTCGTCTAATGCCGATTTTTGAATACATCTGTGAGAAATGCCATCACCAGTTCGAGGCGCTCATTTACGGAAAGCAGAAGGCCGAGTGCCCCAAGTGCCACGCCACGAAACTGCAACCGCAGCTTTCGCTGTTCGCGGTGTCGGCGAAGGGCTCCGCGTCGCCGTCTCGTTCAACCGGGCCATGCGGATCGTGCGGCGATCCCCGCGGTCCCGGCGCATGCGCGCTCGATAATTAATCCGATCCTTCGCCGCGGTCCAATCTTGAGCCGTGAATCGCGCTTTTCCTCTACACTGTCATCTTCGGGACGAACCCGTGAACTGGCCGTGACGGACGCCCTTTCCCCATGATCGTCAACTTCGCCGAACGCGCGCATAACCACAACTGGGAGCTCGATCCGGTTATCCGCTCGCTGCTCGACACCGATTTCTACAAGCTCCTGATGCTGCAGTTCATCTGGAAACATTTCCCCAAGACGCGCGTCGAGTTCTCACTCTTCAACCGCCATCCTGCGGTCCGCATGGCCGACGTCATCCACATCGAAGAACTCAAGATGCAGCTGCAGCACGTCCGCGGACTGCGCTTCCGCAAGTCGGAACTGGTGTGGCTGGCGGGCAACACGTTTTACGGCCGGCGTGGCATCTTCGAACCGGCATTTCTGGAGTGGCTGGAGCGCGACTTCCGCCTCTCGGACTATCACCTGTCCGTGCACGACGGCCAGATTCATCTTTCCTTCGACGGACCTTGGACCGAGACCACGATGTGGGAGTTGTACTCGCTCGCCATTCTCGACGAGATGAAGACGCGGGCGAATTTAAAGACGCTGAGCGAGTTCGGCCTTGACATTCTCTATGCGCGCGCCAAAACGAAGCTATGGAGCAAGATCGAGCGTTTGCGGGGCGTGCCGGGCTTGAACGTCGCCGACTTCGGCACGCGCCGTCGCCACAGCTTTCTGTGGCAGGAATACGTGGTCGTGGCCATGGCCGCCAATCTGGGCGCGAGTTTTATTGGCACGTCGAACGCCTTCCTCGCGCACAAGCACGACCTCGAGGCCATCGGAACCAACGCCCACGAGATTCCCATGGTGATGGCCGCGCTCGCGCCTGACGACGTGGCCCTGAAAGCTTCCCAATATCGCGTTCTCGAACTCTGGCAGCAAACCTACGAGGGCGCCCTGCGCGTCATGCTCCCCGATACCTTCGGCACGACGCAATTTCTGGCAGGAGCACCGGACTGGGTCGGTGAATGGACGGGCCAGCGCGCCGATAGCAAAGATCCGTATGTGGCCGGCGATGAATACATCGCGTGGCTCAAGGCTCGCGGCAAAGATGCACGCGAAAAGCTCCTGATCGCCTCCGACACGCTCGATATCGACCCGATTCTCGGGCTGCATGCTTACTTCGGTGGAACTCTGGCTTCCGGTGTAGCGGCTCGTGACTTCCGCAGCGCGGCAGACTTTCTGGATCGCAGCAAGTGGACACCCGAACGCCGCATCCGCTTCAGCGCCGGCTGGGGGACGCTGCTCACCAACGACTTCCGCGGCTGCAATCCCAACGATGGAAGCGGGTTCGACCCCATCGGCCTGATCTGTAAGGTTGCGACGGTCGAAGGCCGCCCCGCGGTGAAACTCTCTGACAACTACTCCAAGGCGCTCGGGCCGCCATCAGAGGTCGAGCGCTACCGACGCGTCTTCGGCACTGCGGGCATCAGCAACGCGCCCTTGGTGGCTTAACCGGCTGGATTTCAAGCTATCTGGCACATCCAAGCTTTTCATGTTAGGCGATAAAACAGCGAGGAGTGTCGGTGAGTGTAAAGGCCTGCTAGCAACAACAGCTTTTGGTCACAAATATTGCGCGAAAGGGCAGCCAGAGGCTGCCCTCTCTTATTGTCAATTTGAGCAGCTGTCTTTCACGCCGAACGTTGCCAAACCGGAGGCCTCACTCCCGCCGGCGGCTAGGTCGTAGACGCCAACGCCGATTGTCCCGGTGCTGGCGTTGGCGGGAGCGACGAGAACCACGCTGTCGGCCTCACCCGTCTCCGAGCCGACTCCGAAAGTCGCCACGATTGTCCTGCCGATAACCTGGAACGTCCCGGAAAGCTGGCTACTATCGGAGCTGTCCAGCGTGGCCGGGCCGCTGTGCGGCCGACCGACGCTGCCATCGTCGGTCAGCTCCAGGCAGTAACTTTGGTTGCCGCATTTGATGTTGCCAGCGACGCCACACAGCGTCTCGGTCACGGACACCGTATAGTCGCCGGTGAAGCTCTGCGCGCTGGCAGCTCTGGGCGTCAGTGCGAGGGCCAGAATTGGCAATGCCGTCGCCGTGAATGCGAAAATCTTCCTGATCATTTTCTTTCCTCCCAATGGAAATCGTAAGTTGGCGCTACCACGACACGTATACGAAAGATGACTCGGCCACTTGTCAGGAAGATGTAAAGCCATTGCAAAAAACTCTGGTGCCGAGAAGAAACTTTCCGAGTCGGAGTAACAGTTCAGCACGGTAGGGTCGGCGAGCCGTCGTAAACATCCCCATTACAATTAATTTAATCCCGCCTTAGCTTTTCGATTAGGCATCCGGCGTGTCACGTTAGTTCTTCATGCCCGCACTGGCAGATGCCCGGACCGGACACCCTACCGGCGCGTGTTCGGCACCGCTGGAATCGTCGATGCTCCGGTCGTTGCGTAAGGAATGGTGCGTAAGGAAGCGCGGCTCGATGCTCTGCTCCACCGTCGGTCATGTCCTTCCGTGTCGACCGGTAACCTTGTGATCCCGCCCTCGGGCTGCCACCATCGAACGGGGCAACATGAAAATCCTGCTCGTGGAAGACTCTTACATCGAACGCCGCAAGCTGGCGAGCTATCTCACCGACTGGGGGTTCGACCACGTCGCTGTGGGTAGCGGCACGGAAGCGGTCAAGCTGCTGGAGAGCGACAACCCACCCGATCTCGCGCTACTGGACTGGCTGCTGCCCGGCCTGGACGGCATTGATGTGTTGCGGCGCATCCGCAAGGTTAGCCCGGAAAACTACATCTACACCGTCATGTTGACGGCGAAGACCCATAAGCGCGATCGTATGACGGCCATGGAAGCCGGGGCCGACGATTATCTCTCGAAGCCCATCGATCCGGCGGAACTGCGGTCGCGCATTATGGTGGGCAAGCGGATACTCGAGCTGCAGCAATCGCTGCGCTTCGCCGCGACGCACGATTTTCTGACTAACCTGCTGAACCGCTCGGAAATTCTCGCCGCGCTCGATCGCGAGTTCTCCCGCGCCGGCCGCGAAAACAAGCCTACGACTGTCATCCTGGCCGATATTGACCATTTCAAGCGCGTGAACGACACACTCGGCCACGCCGCGGGCGACGAGGTTCTGAAAGAGGTTGCGCGGCGGCTCAAGCTTGATCTGCGACCATACGACATGGTGGGCCGTTACGGCGGCGAAGAATTCCTCATTATTCTGCCCGGCTGCAATCTGACGGCTGGCGCGCGGCGCGCCGACGGCATTCGCCATCTGATCGAGAAAGACCCCATCAACACTCCATTCGGATGTACCTCCGCCACGGTCAGCATGGGCGTGACCGCAACCAACTCCAGCCGCGACCGCTCCGTCGCCGAGTTCCTGCAGGAGGCCGACATCAGTCTGTACGAAGCCAAAAATAAGGGCAGAAACCGCGTCGAGATTTTCTCAGGAGACGCAAAGTCGGCCGGCGCCGGTCAAATCTGAAGTTAGAACTTCCCTGCAACTGAGACGGCCCAGCAAGTCCCAAGCTTGTGCCTGCTCACACTGTGAACAATTCCGTTCTGCATTTCGTATGGTTATGTATGGTCGCAACGCAACCAATGAGTAACGCGAGCCACGTACGCCTGGGCGCAGTGCTACTCACCGCCTATCTTGCCCTGTATGCGGCTTTGCTGCTGGCGATGCGCCATTCCGGCAACTTCGATATCTCCGAGCCGCTCATGGTCCTCGCCATCGTTGGCGTGGGATTTTCTCTGGTTGCATGGCTGGTGACTGCTCGCGCAACACCGCTCACCTATTCCATTGCGAATCCGGCAGGCGAGCTGGCTGCGGTCGCAGCGTTCCTGCTCGTTGCCGTGGCCTTCATTACATGGGGTCTTTCGTGGCTCCATCGCTATTTCCCGTACGATCCTGCGCAAACCATTGCGATCCTGGTTGCCAAGCTTGCCGTCTTTGTAGTGCTTCCAGCGGCCATTCTCCGAGCGCGATTCGGCTGGACCTGGCGCCGTCTGGCACCGGTATCCACGCAGCCGCACCATCTGCTGGCTGCGGCGGCCATGTCCGTTCTGCTGCTCGCGTTTCAGGCGATTTTCGGGCGCGGTCTGCGCGACATTTCCGCTGCGCATTTGCCAGTCGCGACGCTTCTCTACGGCGTGCCCCTCACGTTCGTGTGGATGGCGGTTGAGGCCGGCGTGGTCGAAGAATTCTTTTTTCGCGTGCTCCTGCAAGGCAGGCTTGCCGCTATCCTCAAGTCTGAACTGGGAGCCGTGGTTCTCAGTTCGCTGATCTTTGGGCTGGCCCACGCTCCCGGCCTCTACCTGCGAACCAGTTTTACGCAGGAGGGTCTCCAGAATCCCTCGCTCCTAGTGGCAATCGGCTACTCGGTAGTCATGATGTCGGTGAGTGGCTTCTTTATGGGCATACTGTGGTCGCGCACGCGCAATTTCGGTCTCGTCGTGGTCGTGCACGGCATGGGCGACCTCTTGCCCAATGTTCTGTCAACACTTCGCTCCCTTCACCTGGTGGGCTGAGCCTGGTTCGGTGAGCCCGGTTGGCTGAACCGCCCCTGCACGTTGCGGCCTTTCTATGTCACATTAGTCGTTGATGCCCGCCCCCGCCAACGCTCGAGCCGGACGCGCCGCCTTCACCCATCCCAGCTTTGTGCTGTTCGAGATTGCCCGGTTCCTGATCGTTGCCTCGGTCGAAATGCAAGCCGTGGCCGTGGGATGGCAGGTTTACGAAATCACCAAGCGGCCACTCGATCTCGGCTTGGTCGGGCTGGTGCAATTTCTTCCGGGAATTCTGCTGTTCCCCATCTCCGGCCACGCGTCGGACCGCTTCGAACGGCGCACCGTGCTGACGTGCTGTTACGCCGGCTTCGCTGTTTGCTTCGCGCTGCTGCTCACGCAGGCGCATCGCGGCCTGCATTCAGTGCTGCCAATTTATGCCGTGCTGATATTGCTGGGGATGGTGCGTTCGTTCAATAGCACGGCCAGCCGCTCGATCCTGCCGCAGCTGGTTTCCGAAGAGCACTTCCCCAACGCCGTCGCCTGGAACGCCAGCATTTTTCAGGCAGCGACAATTCTGGGACCGTCGTTCGGTGGCGTGCTGTACGCGGCGTCGCATGGGCCATCCGCGGTTTATGCCGTCGCGATGCTGACGGCGATCGGCGCCATGATCACGACGTTTCGCATCAAGCCTGAGGCCAAGGCGCGGCCGCGTGAGCCCATGACGTTCAAAACTGTCTTCGCAGGATTGCACTTCATCCGGAGGCGGAAGCTGATCCTGGGCGCTGTTTCGCTCGATTTGTTCGCCGTTCTTTTGGGAGGAGCGGTCGCTCTGCTCCCGGTCTATGCGCGGGAAATTCTCCGCACCGGCCCCTGGGGACTGGGCCTGATGCGGACTGCGCCGGGAGTTGGCGCCGCGCTTATGGCCATCTTGCTCGCACATCGCCCGTTACGCGGAAAATCCGGGCCAACTCTGTTGTGGGCCGTCGCCGGATTCGGCGTCTGCACCATCATTTTCGGAGTATCGCGCAGCTTGGTGGTCTCGCTCGCCGCTCTCGTGCTGCTCGGCGCCAGCGACATGATCAGCGTCATCATTCGCGCCACACTGGTGCAGCTCGCCACTCCCGATGAAATGCGCGGCCGCGTCAACGCGGTCGACATGGTTTTCATCGGGATGTCGAACGAACTCGGCCAGTTTGAATCGGGCGTGACCGCGCAGTGGTTTGGGACCGTCCCGGCGGTCATCCTGGGAGGAGTTGGAACTCTCGTCGTGATTGCGATGTGGGCGTGGTTGTTTCCGGAACTACGGCAAGCGGGAGACTTACACGCCATCACTAGTTCAAGCCTGCAGGAGGCGTCAGAGAAAACGGCGTGATCGAGGTTAAAAGCAGGTTCCTCGTCGCTTCGCGACCCGGAATGACAACGTGATGTGTTGGAATGACACAGTGATGGGATCTCGGAATAACAAAGTGATTCGGAGCTGCCTATTTCGCCCGCAACACCGTCTTGGCCGCGACCAGATTGTCGTATTTGTCGTAGACCCTTACTACGACGACATGCTCCGGCGCGGCGTCATTGGCTTCGACAGTAATCCTGAAATCGTAATCTTCCGTTTTCGCGTCCGACAGTTGCCCCACCGGCTCTACGTACTTCCAATCGCTAGCGTCGATAGAGTACTCGGCGCGCTTGATGGTCGAGAACGCATCCTCGGCGTGGAAGCGCACATGAATCTGCTGGCCGATCTGCCGCGTTTCGACCGAGGCAGTCAAATTTGCAATGCGGGGCGGCGTGGTGTCCACCTCAAACCGGCGACTTACTTTCTCGGCCGTCAGCGCCTCGCCCGGAGAATGCGACGGCGCGTCCGAAGCCACAACTTTCACGACGTATCCGCCATCAGGAAGCAGGCTGGCGTCGAACGAATAGGTCTTATCGGTGAGATTGTCCTTCAAAAGCAGCCAGCGGCTCTCGCCGTCGCCGCGATAGTAGATCGAATAGACGAGCTGGTCGTCGTTGTCGTCGTGAGCGCTCCATTTCACGCCGATCGCATCGCGGTCGTGCATTGAGGTTGCAGGCGGCTCGAAATGGGGAGTCAGAGGGCCGCTCGGCTCTATGCTCACTCCAATCGCAGGCGTCTTCGGAGGTGGCTGATAGCGAGTACCTACTTGTACAGAGACTTCGTCGATCTCGGGCGCAACGTTTCTCGGCAGGTAGTTCAGCGTGACGCTCTCGACTTCCGCTTTGGTACTTCCGCTGTGCAGCACGGCCTTCCACTGGGCATAGCGCGCCGGCGGGACGCCCATCTCAACGTCTCTCGCGAGGTCCACCGTCTTCCATGGACTCCAGTTGCGGTCCGGATTGTCCACATTGCCGCTGCGTACCTGCAGGTCGACGTGACCGGCGCCGCGGAATTCCACGCGACCCCAGCGGGAGAAAATCCTCGCGTCCAAGACGTCGCTCTCGTACGTGCCTTCGTTTTCCGGCCCAGGCCCAAGCAGGAAAATCTTTCCCAGGTTGCTGCCGGCGGCATAAAGACCCCCGTCGGGCGCCTTGGCCAGACCTGTAATCTGCGAGGCCGGGGCCTTCAGCAAGTCGAGGAATTCATCCAGCCCGGTGATGGCAAAGATATGTCCCCGATTTCCCGTCCCGGCAAGCAGCCTGCCCTGCGCGTCGAACGCAAGCGCATAGACAATGTCGTCATGGGCTGTCCACAAACGAGACGGAGATCCGTCCGCAGCAATGCGATACACGTCTGAACCGCCGGTGGAAGCACCTCCGGGCATGGGAATCGGGTTTAACTGGACCAGCGACGGCGCGGGCGAGATGGTGAGACCGGGCGTCTGCGGGCCGCTGATGGCGGGAGCGCTTGGTCCAATCACCATCGGCGAGGGCGCCATCGAGCCGGAACCCGCACCGCTTTTCTTCTCTCCTACTCCGGCTGCGTAGATGTTGCCGTCGTGGTCGAGCGCCAGCGCTGTAATCTCCTTCTTGGGGGCGCTGTAAAGCACGAATCCTTCGCCGCCTGGCGAGATTCGATAAATGAGTCCGCTACCGTCGGTGCCCGCAATCAGGTTTCCCTGGCCATCGAGCGCCAGCACGCGAATGTGGGTCTCGTCGCTCTTGAAGAAGAGCGAATGCTCGCCCTTGGGAGTAACTTTGTGGATTTCGCCGTGATCTCCGGTGGCGACGTACAGATCGCCCGCCTTGTCGAGCGCCAGATTCCAAATGTATTTCGTTCCTGGCTCGAAATACACGGACGAAATCCAGTTCGGGTCGAGGGACGGCTTAGCGGAATCTTTGGCTGCGCTTCCGGAATCGCTGTCGGCTTGGCCCGAATTCTTTTTCGGCTCGATCTTTTTCGGTTCGATCCTGTACACCTTACCGTCCGGCGCGGTTCCGGCGTAGATTGCGCCGCCCGGCGCGACTTCCAGCGCCTGCACCTGCAGTTCCTGGGGTTCGAAAATGATCGTCGCTTTGCCCCCAGGCGTGATGCGGTAGACGCGCGCCGGCGATCCCGTGGCGGCGTAGATGTTGCCGGCGTCATCGGCTGCTATGGCCCAGACGTAAGTCGAGGGCGTTGTGTAGATGAGCTTGAACGCGGGAGCCAGTTCCAGGCCGCCCTCGCTGCGAACGGCTACGCCCGTAGCTGTGCCCTTGGTAAGATCGTCGAACTTCGATTGTTCCCAGGTCTTGGTTCCATCGGCAAAGGCGGGGATAACGCCAAAAGCTCCGACAATGATTTCTGCAAAAAGAAGAAGGAAAAACGAACGCGAATTGTGGGATCTCATAATGCGCCGCAATTCTGAGTAATCTTCAGGTTATCACGCTTGCGGGACCCGATTGCATTGCGCGCTTCGCGCGCAACCCCGAACGAATGCGTCCGGGGCTACACCATGCGGCTCCCGTGATATCGTTAAACTTTATGTCCCCCGCGCGGCAGAAGCTGCTAAGCACGCTGGCTCACAAGTCGTTTCGGCTGGGCGAGTTCAAGCTCTCGTCGGGCGGGACCAGCGACTACTACATCGACTGCCGCACCACTACGCTCGATGCCAAGGGCTCGCGCCTGACCGGCGAAGTTTTTCTCGAAGAAATTCGCGCGCGGGGATGGAAGCCGCAGGCCATCGGCGGACTGACCATGGGCGCCGATCCGATCGTGGTCGCGGTCTCGGTGGTCAGCGGCGAACTGAGCGGATTTCTGGTGCGTAAGGGCGAAAAACAGCACGGAACCGGGCAGCGCATCGAAGGCTTTCACGAGAAGGGCGCGCGCGTGGTGATTGTGGACGACGTCTGCACCACGGGCGCGTCGACCATTCAAGCGATCGAGGCCGCGCGCGAGTTCGGATTCGAAATCGCCGGCGTGATGTGCCTGGTGGAGCGGGAAGAGGCTATGGGCCGGCCGAACGTGGAGAAAGCCGCGGCTCCGGCCGCGTTCGTTTCCATCTTCGCGGCAAACGAGGTGCGCAAGGAACACGTTCTCCAGACTGAGGAGACGGCAGAACACAAGGTGATCCATTGAGCCGGAACGGGCTAACGGCCAACGACTCACGACCAACGACTGACTCATGATCCAAACCCTCGAATGGACCGACCAGGGCGTACGCTTTCTCGATCAGACGAAGCTGCCGACCGAAGAAACTTACGTCACCTGCAAGACGCATGAGCAGGTGGCGGATGCGATCCGCACCATGGTGGTGCGCGGAGCGCCGGCGATCGGCGTGGCTGCCGCCATGGGCATCGCGCTGGGCGTGAACAATTCCAAAGCTGAGACCACCGCCGACCTCAAGCGCGAACTCGATCAGATCTGCGACACCATAGGCAAGACGCGGCCGACTGCAGTCAATTTGTTCTGGGCGATCCGCCGCATGCAGGAGAAATTCGAGCGCATTCGCATCCGACCCATCGCGCAGATCAAGCGCGACCTGATCGAAGAAGCGCAGCGTATGCACGCCGAAGACATCGCCGCCAACCAGGCCATGGGCCGCCACGGCGCGACGCTTATGCCTGCCGAGGGCGGAGTGCTCACGCACTGTAACGCCGGTGCGCTGGCGACCGCGGGATACGGCACGGCGCTCGGCGTGATTCGTGCGGCGGTCGAGCAAGGCAAGAAGATTCACGTTTACGCCGACGAGACGCGGCCCTTCCTGCAAGGCTCGCGCCTCACTGCCTGGGAGCTGATGAAAGACGGCATCCCGACTACGGTCATTTCCGACAACATGGCCGGGGCCATGATGAAGCAGGGCAAGATCGGCGCAATCGTCGTAGGCGCCGACCGCATCGCGGCCAATGGCGACGTGGCCAACAAGATTGGCACGTATACGGTCGCCATTCTGGCCAAGGAGCACGGCATTCCGTTTTACGTGGCCGCGCCGATTTCCACGGTTGATCTGGCTTGCCCGGATGGCAGCCAGATTCCCATCGAGCAGCGCAACACCAAGGAAGTGACTCACATTGCGGGGAAACAGATGGCTCCCGACGGCGTGGGAGTCGAGAATCCCGCCTTTGACGTGACCCCCGCCAGTTACGTCGCCGCCATCATCACGGAAAAAGGCGTCGCCCGCGCCCCTTACGAGGAATCCCTGCGCAAGCTGGCGGCGCAGGAAGTGGAAGTGCATCCGTAGGCAAGGGTTGCCCCGGAAGGGCTTTGCGACAATTCTTTACATTCAAAATATTTTCCGCTTGGCGCTACTTATTTCCCGGATTCGGGTTGGATTGAGCGGTATGATCTCGTGCTAACCTCTAAGCAGAAGCAGCTCTCGAAAACTGTTCGTCAGGGGGATGTCATGTCGTTGTGCAATCGCCAAATTCGATCCCGTGTGGGTGTAAAGACCGTTCTGGCCATCGCCGCCGTTCTGTCCCTTTCTTTCCTGGTCGCCTGCAGCAGCAGCTCGCCCAAAGGCCAGGCGCCCCCGACGGGCGGGTTCAGCAACAGCAACCTGAGTGGAACGTATGCGTTCTCGGTGATCGGTGAGGACGTTAACGGCGGCATCGTCGCGTTTGCGGGCACGTTTGCGGCCAACGGCAGCGGCGGAATCACGAGCGGCACGATTGATATAGTTCAACCCTCAGTGTTGTCTGCCCCGGCTCAGGGCGTGGGAGTCACCAGTGGCGGCTATAGCGTGGGCGCCGACGGCCGGCCAGAAAGCAACTCCGGACTGCTAACTCTTGCAACTGCATCGAATGGAACTTTTTATTTCGACTACGTGCTCTCCTCGAGCAATGGAGGCCTGATCACCTATTACTCGACTCTCGCGGGCGATGGCGGGACGGGCAGCGGCAGCTTCCAGTTGCAAACCTCCGTCGCGCAAAGCAGCATTAATGGACAAGCGTATGCATTCAGTACGAGCGGTGCGTCGTCAACAGGTGCCCCTTTCGCGACCGCGGGAGCGTTCACGCTCAACGGGAGCGGTGGCGTGGCTGCGGGCATAGAGGATGTGGTCCTGGGCTCAACCTATCCGACAACCCTTCCGTGCACCGCGACTGGCTGCACCATGAGCGGCGGGAACATTACGCTTTCCGGTACGAGCGCTCCCGGCACCGCATCGTTTGTCACGACTCCTGGAACGTTTACTTTCGACGTCTACCCGGTGTCTCCGAGCCAGTTGATCTTCATCGAGACTGACCAGGCATTCATCACCACGGGAACTGCTTTCACGCAAGCTACATCGATCCCGGCGGGCAATAATGTCTATAGCGTGTCCGGACTCGACTACACGGAGCAGACTCCCAGCGGCGACACTGCGCCTGAGGCTTCTGCCGGCCTTCTGGTCACCAACGGTAGCGGAGAAATCACCAGCGGATATCAAGACTATAACGATAACGGCAGTTCTCCGACGACGCCATCGACGTTGACGTCGGGCAGCTACACTCCGCTGACCTCCGGGCGGTCTGTTATGACCTTGGTCGGTTTCGTGAATCAAAGCGGACTCGGATGCTCCAGCTGCTCCTTCGCGCTCTACCCCTTTGCCAGCGGAGGCGTGACCGGAATGGAGATTCTGGAGATCGATGGCGGAGGAATCACCGGCGGCGTCGCTTACGCCCAAGGTGCCAGCCCGACCTTCGCATCTGGACAGGGTTACGGGTTGAATCTCTCGGGAACCAACGAGGCTAATTCCGATGCAGAAGAGGACGATATTGCCGAATTCGCATTTGAAAGTAGTGGTTCCTGCAGCGGTGGCGCAAGTGGAACAAATCTCTGCGGGCTAATAGATTTCAACGACACGATCTCGGGTACGACACAGACTAGCTTCGGACAGAGCTATAGCAGCGCGTATGCGGCCGACACGTCCATTTCAGGTCACGGAGCGGTGGCCGCAGGCAACAACGCATACGGCATGGCTACCTACGTTGTAAATGACTCCACTTCGCTGGCCGTTGTCAACGATGGCAGCGGCATGGTCGCCGTGGGGACGATCGACACGCAGAGCGCTACTACGGCTGCCAGCGCGAATGCCGTTCAGCAGCACCTGGTAGCGATCCGAGCGGCGTCGATGGCCGGGAAACATCTGAAAAAAGGCAAGAGCCGCTAGGCTAACGGTTTGCGTTTGGGAGGGCCTCGGTAACGGGGCCCTTTGATTTTGATAGGGAAGCGAGCCAAACGCGCGCTTGTCGCGGCGCAGATACCGCGCCGCCTCGCGCGGCTCGCCTAGATCCTTCGCTGCGCAACGAACGCTTGCTCAGGATGACAAAGCAGACTGCGCCGGGGCCCTACCCCAGCACTTCCCTAACTTTGCGGGACAGGTTTTGCAGGGTGAAGGGCTTCTGCAGGAAGGCGGCGCCCATCTCGATGGTTCCCTCGCCGCCGATCGCTTCTTCGGTATAGCCGGAGAGATAAAGGACTTTGGTGTCGGGCCGCGTGGTTGCGAGGCGCTTGACCAGTTCGCGTCCGCCGATGCCAGGCATGACCACGTCCGTGATCACAAGATCGATTTTTCCTTCGTGTTTCGCGGCGGCCGCCACGCCCTCTTCGCCGTTTTCCGCCTCGATCACTCGATAGCCCTTGGCCGTCAGTGTCTCGCGCACGAGTTGGCGCACGGATTCTTCGTCTTCGACCAGCAGCACGGTCTCGGTGCCGCCCATGGCGGTGCGCGCGACCGGAGCGGCATGGCTCTCGGCCGGCGCATCCACGTGCGGCAGGTAGATGTGGAAAGTTGTGCCGCGGCCTTCTTCGCTCTGCACCATGACGTACCCGCCGCTCTGCTTGACGATGCCGTAGACGGTGGAGAGTCCCAGGCCGGTGCCTTTGCCTTTGTCTTTGGTGGTAAAAAACGGTTCGAAGATGCGCGACTGGGTTTCCTTGTCCATGCCCATGCCCGTGTCGCTGACGGAAAGCAGGACGTAGCTGCCACGGCGGATGAAGGTCTGCCCCCAGCGATGGCTGTCGTCGACGGAGATTCTCTGCGTCTGAATGGTGAGCGTGCCGCCGTCGGGCATGGCGTCTTTGGCGTTGACCACCAGGTTCATCAACACTTGCTCGAGTTGGCCGGCATCGGCGCGCGTGTGGCCGGCATCGGCTGCGAGCTTGGTGACCAGGTCGACATTTTCGCCGATGAGCGGGCGCAACAGGCGCTCCATGTCCTCTACGATGGTGTTGACGTCGACGACTTTCAGTTCCAGTAGCTGCTTCCTGCTGAAGGCCAGCAACTGGCGGGTCAGCGTGGTGGCCCGGTCGGATGCCTGCTGGATC
This sequence comes from Candidatus Sulfotelmatobacter sp., assembly GCA_030041475.1. Taxonomy (GTDB): domain Bacteria; phylum Acidobacteriota; class Terriglobia; order Terriglobales; family Acidobacteriaceae; genus Sulfotelmatobacter. The sequence continues at coordinate 58,142 of JASHNU010000075.1, read as the reverse complement.
GCGCGCGCCTTCTCGTGCAGCGGACTCGCCATGTCCAGTTCCGCAAGAATGACTTCGGCGTAGCCGCTGATGACCATGAGCAGGTTGTTGAAGTCGTGCGCCACGCCGCCGGCCAGGCGTCCGACAGCCTCCATTTTTTGCGCCTGCCGGAACTGATCTTCGAGCACGCGGCGGTCGGTCACGTCTTCGGCGATAGCTTCGAGAACGTCGGCCGGCTCGTCCGCGCTGCTCACGGCGCGCCCGCTGATGCGTACGGTGATCAGCTTGCCGTCCTTGCGCTGCCATTTCACCTCTATGCCATCCAGCCGCCCGGTGCGGCGGAATTCGTCGATGAGATGAGTGTGCTCTTCGGGGCGAGCGAAAACGTCTTTCTCGGGATCGAGCAGAAGAACTTCTTCCGCAGACGCATAGCCTAACATCGTAATCAGCGCTGGGTTCACGTCGAGAAAACGCCCTTCCAGACTGGAGCGGTAGATTCCATAGACCGAGCTCTGCACCAGGGAGCGGTAGCGAGCTTCGGAACGGCGCAGAGCCTGCTCGTTTCGCTTGATCTCGACAGCACTGGCGACCTGGCGGGCCACGAATGTAAGAATCTCCTTGTCGCGCTCGCCGTAGCGGATGTTCTTGGTGTAGGTCTGAACCACCAGCGCACCGAAAGTGTGGTTGTTCACTTTCAAGGGCACGCCCATCCAGTCGAGCGAGCGCGAACCGTTGCGCTCGACCTCGCCCCGGTCTTCCATCCCCTGCAGCACCTCAGGCGTGGCGAGCAGGGGTTCTCCGCTGCGGATGAGGAAGTCGGTCAGCCCGCGGCCCATTTTCTTCGGCGGCGGAGCGGCATCATGCTCGTCAACGAAATAGGGGAAAGTGATGAGATCGGCGGCTTCATCGTAGAGGGCGATGTAGAAGCTGCGCGCGTACATCAGCTCGTCGACAATGCTATGCACGGCGGCAAAGAACTGCTGCAGATCGTGCGCGCTGCTGCTCTTCTCCGCGACGCGGTAGAGAGCCGAACTCAGCGCTTCCATGCGCTTGCGGTCAGAAATGTCGCGGTAGGTGGCGGAATATCCCGCGATCTTTCCTTCCCAAAACAAGGGCACGATGGAGAGAGTGACATCGACGAGCTGACCATCTTTCTTGCGCCTCTGAGTTTCCAGCGTGATGTTCTGACCTTTGGCTATAGCTTCGATCGACCATTGCACTTCGGCCAGACGCTCCGAAGGCACAATCGTATTCTCCAGCGATTGCCCATGTACCTCAGCGTGATCGTAGCCGAACAGTTTGAGAAACGCGTCATTCGCCCAGAGCACGTGGTTGTCGCAATCAACGATGCTCACACCATCGGGTGAAGCTTCCGACATCTGCCCGATAAATTGCAGCCGGATTTCTGAATTGGCGAAACTCTGCTCAGCAAAATCTGCCGAGGAACCGTTAGGCGGCGCCGGGGCCGGACACGAAGCCGCCGAGCAGGAATCATTGGCCGGAGGCGGATCGTGAGGGGTTAGAAAAGCCGGGGGGGCGCCGCTCTCCAAAGCGTCCTGCAGACGCTGAGCGTGCGCGAGTCGATCCCGGGATTGGGTGACACGATCACCCATGCGCGAATTTCCCCCTAAGATTCGCCTTCGGAATCGTAAAACGCCCGTTACTGGCTAGAAAGTTACGGGGGTAATCCCATAAGGGGGAAAGCCAATCTGGACAAGGACTTTGAGCCCTTCGTAACTTGGAGAGCTGCCACCGGCTCTTTATGCTCGAAACTGGAAGCACGCGCCTTGGCGCCGTGCTTCTTCCCACAGACCGATGTCTCCTCTTGTAAAACGAACGCGAGAGAATGCCGCCCGGCCCGACCCGGCCGATCAGCACTGGGGCATGCTCCTGTTTGAGAGCCTGTCGGCGGGCGCCATGGCGCTGGCCGTCGGCATTGCGGCAGTTCTGATGGTGCTGGGAGTCTACGGACTGTTCGTCTGGCCGCTCACGTTCTGGGACCTCGCGCATCTCGGTCTGGAGAAGTACAGCTCGTGGGGCAACACTATCTTGTGGTCGGTCTTTGCGGGCGGATCGATGGCGGGATACTGGTGCTTCAGCGGGGCAGCTTTCAAGAATCGGCCGAAACGGAAGAACACCGCCCCTGCTCGCGCCCACCAATCGCGGAGATAGGCTCTCTTTTTTCGCGGCAGAACGCAGCGTCAAATCTGCACGCTTCGGCTTCTGCTGCGAACCCATTTCGCCCTGAAAAGTTGCGCTCTCACTGACCTGGGATCGCAAAATATCTTCGTTTCTTGCGTGCATCTTTCGCCGATCGCGGTTCATCGAAGAATTAACCGGATGGTTAATTCGTAAAGATTCGTCAACGACGGAGGTGAAAGATGTTCACAAGAAAAATGCTTGCAAGAAAGACACTGGTACAACTGGTGAGTTCTCTGCTGGCCGTCGGGCTGCTCAGCGCGACGCTTTTCGCCGAGCCTACGGCGGCGGCCCGCTATGACAACCAGATCCAGACCACGGTAACCAGGAGGATGGCGGCCAAGAGTCAGTTCAGCGGCGTGAAGTCGAGTGTGGAGGACGGCATCGTGACTTTGACCGGCACGGTCGATCTATACCAGCGCAAGCTGGACGCCGCCAAGGCCGCACGCAAAATCGCGAACGTCGGGGGCGTACGCAACCTGATCACCGTTGCCGGGCCCGGTGTTCCCGACGCCCAACTCGAAGCCACGCTGGTCAAGAAGATGCGCTACGTGCGCGCGGGCTACGACAGCACCTTCGACTACTTCGCCATCGATGTAAAAGACGGTGTGGTGGCGATTGAAGGCCAGGACCGCACCGGAGTGGGCCGCGACGAAGCTCTGGCTGACATCGCAAACATGCCTGGCGTCAAAGACGTGATCGACAATGTCTCCGTAGCACCGGTTTCCCCGATGGATGACGGCTTGCGCCTGCGCGCCGAACGCGCCATCTACCGTGACTCCGTGCTGAGCAAGTATGCGCTGGACCCGGCACGGCCGATTCGCATCATCGTCGCCAACGGGCACGTGACGCTCTACGGCACGGTCGACAGAAAGATGGATAAAGAAGTTGCTGGCCTGCGGGCCAACCAGATCTTTGGCGCCTTCACGGTCGAGAACAAGCTGCAGGTCGCGGGCGCGAGCCAGCCCGGTGCGCAACAGGGAATGTAAGCAGACTTATGAGCTGAGTAGCGGTGACGGGGCGCGGCTGCGGCCGCGCCCTTCGCTATTTCGGCGGAGTGTGCTCCAGCGGCACCCGGGTATAGCGCTCTTTTTCTACTTCGATCATCAACGCGATCCGCCCCGGACCCTGCATGTGAATCGGAAACGGCCTCCCAATGTACTTGTGCGAAATCGGATTCATGATCTTGAAATCCGGATCGGGCCGTATCTCCGCCACCCGCCCCCGAATCTGCAATTCTTCATAGGGATTCTTGAAATCGACAATCGAAAGCGAAACCCGCGGGTCCTTCTTCGTGTTCTTCCCTTTCAGCGACCAATCGCTTATCGAGATCACGATCATGTCGCCTTCGCGTCCAATCCAAACCGGCGTCGACAGCGGAGATCCGTCCGGCATCAGTGTGGCGAGGTGGGCGAAGTTGGGGCGGTCGATCAGATTCTTTGCTTCGAGAGAGAGTGATTGGGACATAGCCACTCCTAACATAGCTATTTCTTACATTGACAAAAATGCTTTTGGCAGGTTGTTGGATGCGAAATCTTTCGCAAGATCACGGCAAGCGGTTTATCAGCGAGGCGATGTACCCCGCGCCGAAACCGTTATCGATATTCACCACGCTCACATTCGAAGCGCAGGAATTCAGCATGCCAAGCAGCGCCGCCAGGCCCTTGAACGACGCCCCGTAGCCGATACTCGTCGGCACGGCAATCACCGGGACGCCGACCAGGCCACCGACGACGCTGGGCAGCGCCCCCTCCATTCCCGCACAGACGATGACCACACGCGCCCGGGTCAACGCCTCGCGGTTCGCCAGCAGGCGATGGATACCTGCGACGCCGACGTCGTAGAAATGCTCGACCTCGTTACCCATAATTTCGGCGGTGACGACCGCTTCTTCGGCGACGGGAATATCGCTGGTGCCCGCGGAGACGACGGCGATCACACCTTTGCCGTATTTTGCGTGATCGCGCTTGAGGACAATTGCTCGGGCAAGCTCGTGAAACTCTGCGGCGCGAACCTTCTTTCTTACCGCGGCAAATTGCTTCTCGCTGGCGCGCGTCGCCAGAACATTTCCGCCGTGGCGCGCAAGCCGCGCGAAGATCGTGGCGATTTGCGCCGGCGTTTTGCCTTCCCCGAGGATGACTTCGGGCATGCCAGCCCGCAGCGCGCGGTGGTGGTCAACTTTTGCAAAGCCGAGATCCTCGAAGGGCAGATGACGCAGGCGGGCGACTGCTGCGTCCGGCGTGAGCTTGCCCTTGCGGACCTGCTCAAAAATCTGGCGGATGGATGCGGCGTTCAAGAAGCACTCAGCAATCAGCGTCAAGCCGGGCGGGGTCTAGATTAGCAGATGGGAACGGCTCTTAAGCGTGGGCTGCACGCGCCGAAGGACGCGAGATGGCACGCAGCTTTGCGATCACTGCCGCGCAGACTTTGCGCGCCATCCCGGACTCGCCGAGGTGGGCGAGGAAGAGGCGGCGCACTCCGCTGGGGGCGACTTTGCCGGCAAGATAGGCTTCGTAGATCTGGCTGCCGATGCGGTAGCCCCACTCCCGCGCTGCGGATTCCGCTTTATCGTCGCCCCCACGGCTGGCAGTTTGCGCGGCCTTCTCGAGCGCGGCACGCGACAACTGCAGCGATTCATCGGCGGCCGGGACGGGCCGCGAGGGATGGAGCACTCGCGATCCAAAGTCCGCGACCGCATGCTCGATCACGTGTGCGTAGAAGTCGTCCATCGAAGTTCTGCGTTCACCGGCCCTGTCCCCGTTCGCTCGGGTTCCGTCGGGCTTCCGGCCATTCAGACGTTGCGGCAGACCCTGGCAGGCATGATGCAGAAAGCGCGCGGCGTCTTCGGCGGCATGCACCATCTGAATTTCCCGGATGTAGAAGGCATTGATCAGCGGCAGATAGGCGCTGCCGCGGTCTTCGACACTGGCCAGCAGCGATTCGCATTCTGTTTCCGTCATTCCCTTGCGATTGAGCAGGCGACGCAGCATCACGTCAGACGACCTGCCGTGCACCTCGGGAAGCAGGTCGATCAGAAACTTGGGCTGGGTGCCGTTGTGCGGGGCGTAACGGTTGATTTCGAGGAAGCTGGCCAGGCTGTCGATCAGGTTGTAAATGGTGGGAGCGAAGTCCGGGCCTTCATCGGCGCGGCTCCATTGATCGAGAAACAGGCGGTAGCTCTCGTATTTTTCCAGCGGCGTGGCGTTGAACACGCACAAAACGTCGTCATTGACGCGGACGGCTTCCACTTTATCGGAGCGCTCGCCTGCGGCGCGCCAGTATAGCGCGTCAACGTTCTGCAGAACCGTGAGGATCTTCGCGCCCGGCATTTGCTTCTCGAGCACCCGTGGCAGGTGGCCGGGGGCGAGATGCGACTCGCCGAAGAGCACAAAAATCACGGCATTGGGATGACGCTCACGAATTTCTGAAATTTTGGCCGCGGCGTGGCGATCGCGGGCTCCGATTTTGCGCAGGTCTTCACGCGGCATGCAGTCCAGGCCGTACAGAGCCTCGGCGTGATCGCGCGCAGCGACGAGCAATTCGCGGAAGGGCGACCAGTCATATCCCCAGTCGAGATCGAAGCGGATGCGCTGGCGCAGTTCGGCCTCGTCGATCTCGCGCCGCCACCATTCGTCGAGAATATGCTGGTCGCGCGCGAAAATGGTTTCGACACCCAGCACGACGGAGCGGTCGCCGGTGAGGGCGCGCTGCTCGAGCATGGACGCGGCGTAGCGCTGGGCCGCGGCCAAGGCGTGATAGTCGCCGATGAGCACAACATCGGCAGCGCGCAGAGCATTCTGAACCTGCTCGGAATCGAGCAGAGATTCGTAGTTGCGGAATGCGTGGTTGAACTCGCGCAGATATTTGCGCCGGTTGTGTGAATCCTGACTGCGGATTTCGCGCTCCACACCCGCCAGCGCCTGCAGTTGTGCGGCGTTGCGGCGCGACCGGAGATTGGTGGGCGATGCCATGTATAGCTTCCAGCTACCAGCTCCTATTCCGTCTGGCTTGACTTCGACGGGGCAGGCTCCCTATGCTCCAAATTTCGTGCGCCAGAAACTGGAGGCGATTTGCCATACGTTTTGACTAACCAGCCGCCGCAGAATCTGACCGTCGCCACCACCGGCGCCAGCGGAGCCATCTTTCTGCGGCACTTCCTGCTTGCCCTCGAACGCGACCGGCGCATTGAAACGGTCAATTTCATTGCTTCCGACAGCGCGCTGCGCGTCATGGCCGAAGAACTGAACGTGAAGGGTCGATCCAACTTGATCGCCCGCATCCTCGGCACTTCTTCGCCGGCACGCGGCAGGCGCTCTGCCGGGAAAATCCATCTGCAATCGAACGACGACATTGGAGCGAACGTGGCCAGCGGTTCTTATCCCGCCGATGCCATGGTCGTCATCCCGTGCAGCGTGGGCACGCTGGCTCGCATCGCGAACGGCATCGCCTCTCACCTGATCGAGCGCGCGGCCGACGTTACGCTGAAAGAGAACCGCCCGCTGGTGTTGTGCGTGCGCGAGACGCCGCTCCACAAAATTCACATCCGCAACCTGTACCGTGCAGCCGACTCCGGGGCCACGATCTTTCCGCTCATCCCGGCCTTTTATTACCGGCCTGCCTCCTTGGATGAAATGGCGCGCGAGTTTGCCCATCGCGTGCTAGCCCATCTCGGACTGCCTCAGCCCGATGCCTTTCGCTGGAAAGGCTGACAGATCAGCAGCTTGCATCACTCAGGTGAATCAGCAGCCACTGATGCAGTAATCGGCACAATCAGGGGAGGATTTCAGTGTAGAGAGCCAAAAGTGCAAGTGTCAGATATCCGGCGGACATGTCCGGCAGGATTGTTGCTACCACCGCGGAATTTTTCAGAGAACCAGATTTCCAAAGCTCGAAGCGTGATTCGTTGGCGTAGAATGCGTGGAATTTCCCTCAGGTGATCCATGGGCAACCGATGTTATTTCGCGCTGGTCGTTGCGATGTTTCTCGGCACCGCCGCCTACACGGCGGCGCAGAACGACAATCCGCTCGCAGGCGATGCAAAGGCTGCGAAGGCGGGCGAGTATGAGTTCCGCATCAACTGCGCGCTGTGTCACGGTTTGGGCGCGCGCGGCGGCGGGCGCGGGCCCGATTTGACGCGGGCTGTCAAGAAGCACACGCACTCCGACGCGGAGATGTTCCAGGTCATCAGCAACGGCATTCCCGGCACGGCGATGCCGGCCAATGGGACCAACGGTCAGGGCGTCGGCATGACCGACGAGGAAATCTGGCAGATCATCACTTACATACGTAGCCAGGAAGTGAGGGCCCCATCGACGCCGCTCGGGGTTGCTGCGCACGGAAAAGACTTGTTTTTCGGCGATGCGAATTGCTCGCTCTGCCACATGGTCGAGGGCAAAGGTGGCAGGTTCGGCCCGGAGCTCACCGGCGTGGGCGCGTCGCGCACGCGCGAGGCGATTGTCGATTCGGTGCGGAATCCCAGCCGACAGCTGGCCTGGGGATTGACGGAAGCTACCAAAGAATTTCCCCAGGAGTATGAAAGCGTCACCGTCGTGACGGCCGACGGGAAAGAAATCAAGGGCGCGACGCTGAATGAAGACAGTTTCAGCGTGCAGATCATGGACACGAACGAGAAGATTCATCTGCTGGACAAGAGCACGCTGCGTTCGTTCCACAAGTCGAGGCAGTCGGCGATGCCGAAGTACGACGCGGACATGTTGAGCGACAAGGATCTCGAAGACATCGTGGCGTTTCTGGTGAGCGTGGGGGCGAAATGACGGAAGAGTGGAAGAGCGGCCATTTCAGGGCCGCGTCTAACGATCGTTTCAATAAGGCCTTTAGGCCTGGTGTACCGGGGCTAAAGCCCCTCTATTTTCTTGCTCGCTTACGCGGCGCTGAAGCGCCGCTCTTCCACCGAGTGGCTAGAGCGTTTGCGATCGCTACACTTGGTGCCATGATCTACGGCATCGGAGTCGTTTCCCACGCACAGGTCACGTTTGAGCGGCTGGTGAATGCGGCCAAAGAGCCCCAGAACTGGCTGACTTACTCGGGCGACTACTCCGGGAAGCGTTTCAGCAAGCTCGATCAGATCAATCTTGGCAATGTGCATTCGCTTGTGGCCAGGTGGGTGTATCAAACCGCCGCGACGGGCAAGCTCGAAACTACGCCGCTGGTCGTGGACGGAATTATGTATGCGACCGCGCAGGATGACCGTGCCTTCGCACTCGACGCGCGCACGGGACGGCCGATCTGGATGTATCAGCGGCAAATTCCGGCAGACATTCGCCCGTGCTGCGGACGCGTGAATCGCGGACTGGCGATCCTCGGCGACAAAGTTTTTCTCGGAACGCTCGATGCGCACGTGATCGCACTCGACGCCAAGACCGGCGCCGTCGTCTGGGATGTGACTGCAGCCGACTATCGTACGGGACACAGTTTCACCGTAGCGCCGCTGGCGGTGAACAATCTGATCGTGATCGGCATCTCCGGCGGTGAATATGGCGTGCGCGGATTCATCGACGCCTACGACGCCGACACCGGCAAGCGCAAATGGCGCTTCTACACCGTGCCCGGGCCGGGTGAGCCGGGACATGAAACCTGGGAGGGTGATTCGTGGAAAGTTGGCGGCGCGCCGGCGTGGAACACAGGTACTTACGATCCGGCGACGAACCAGATTTTCTGGCCGACGGGGAATCCATCGCCGTCAAATCGTGGCGAGGGTCGCGCCGGCGACAATTTGTACAGCAATTCCCTGCTCGCGATTAACGCCGACACCGGCAAGCTGAACTGGTATTTCCAGTTCACCAGGCACGACGAACACGACTGGGATGCGACCCAGGTTCCGGTGATTATCGACGCCAGTGGCAAGAAGCTCATCGCGCAGGCCAATCGCAACGGATTTTTCTACCTGCTTGATCGCGAGACGGGAAAGCTGATCTCGGCGACCGCTTATGGCAAGCAAACATGGAGCGACACAAGAGATGCAGAGGGGCGACCGATCGCGAACAAGAACGCATCACCGACACTGGAGGGACACACAGTGTGTCCGGGCGCGCTCGGCACGACGAATTTCATGTCGCCGACCTACGATCCTGTGACGGAGTGGTTTTACGTCACGGCGCGCGATCAGTGTGACACCTTCTCAACCGCTCCGCAGCCCTATGAGGCGGGACACGCATTTTACGGCAGCGCGTATTTTCCCTCGGAGGAAGCCGAACCTTATTTCGGATTTTTGAAAGCAATCGATCCCGCGACTGGCGAGGTGAAAGAAAAATTTCAGCACACCTCGCCAACATGGTCGGGCGTGCTGTCGACCGCGGGCGGCCTGGTGTTCAGCGGGGACGCGGAGGGCAACTTTATTGCCTTTCAGGACAAGACGCTCCGGCCCCTGTGGCATTTCCAGATGGGCGGCGCCGTCTATGCCGCGCCCATGGCTTTCGCGGTCGACGGAAAAGAATATGTGGCGATTGCGGCTGGGAGCGCAATCTATGCGTTCGGACTGCCCTAGTTCGGCCCTGTTACTTTTGCCTGTTACTTCTGGTGGTACGCCACGTTCGCGCGATTGACGCCGTGGCTTGTTTCATACTAATCTGCGCGTACACCGGAAAGGAGGTGGTCTGATGACAAGTTCTGAAGGCAGTAGTAGAAGTACCCAAAGACCAGGTGAGGTGGCTGAGACTTAGAGCAGGTCGCTCTAAGCGGGGCTTCGGGCGCGGAACGCCCCCACTTCTCGCAAAGAACGCGAGAAATGGGACAGCGTATGCGCCGGAGCTACAGCCCGCACACTACCGGTGAGTAAAGGATTGTTTCCGCCTGGCGCAGGTCGGTCAGGTCGTCCAAAAGACGAAACCCGGAGTCGCCGTTGAGAGGCCACGTAGAGTGACCACCTCTTGGTCAATCCCAAACAGTCCACCGGGCGGCCCGCAGGCTCGAATGAGTCCGCGGGCCGTTCTGCGTTTGGGTGAACTTATCCGCGGATTGACGCCGATCTTGACGGATACACCCCAACATCTTTTCCGAGGTATGATCTCCTCCCATGGCGCTGATTGACCCCAAGGAGGAGCGGCGACGGCTGGCCGAGTTCTACGCCGGGCAGCTGGACGGGGAACTGGAGAAAGTCGCTGCCGAGGCGTACGAACTCACCGAGCTCGCCCGCGAGGCCTTGCGTGCCGAGTTGGCCAGAAGAGGCCTTTCGCCGGGATTCGTCGAGCAGCGTCCGGTAATTGTTAGGGAAGAGCCGCCTCCAAAACCAGGTGATCCACCGCCGCCCGATCCTCCCAAAGAAGAATTCTCCGCTGCCGATGGCGAGCTGGAGTTGCGCGACATGGTCACCCTCCGCCAATTTCGCGATCTGCCAGAGGCGCTGCTGGCAAAAGGAAGCCTGGACTCGGCAGGCATTGAGAGCGTCCTGGTCGACGACAATGTGGTGCGGTTGGACTGGTTCTGGTCAAACCTGATGGGCGGTGTGAAGCTGGAAGTCGCGCGGGAAGACGCCGAGGCAGCCACCGAAATCCTCAGCCAGCCGATTCCCGAGAGCTTTGATGCGCTTGGCACAGGGGACTATCAGCAACCGCGATGCCCGAACTGCCAATCACTTGATGTCTCTTTCCAGGAGCTGAATAAGCCTGTTGCGTATGTCACCGCATACTTTGGCGTTCCGGTTCCTTTGCGGCGCCGCGCCTGGCGCTGCCATTCTTGTGACGTCGAATGGGAGGATGATGGTACGCCTGGGCCGGACGAATCATCGAGTCGGCTGCCTTAGCTCCTGCACAATTAATGATCATGGGTATCAGCCTTTCACATACGCGAGCTTGGCCGCGACTTTTCCCTCGCGCACGGTAAAGATGTCGACGCCGCGCAGGTGCCAGGGCTGGCCGTTGCGCATTTTGCGATAAACCCACAGGACTGTCGCTCGATTCCCGCTTACGACGACCTCCTCCGCGTCGAACCGGGCGTCGGCATTGCGGACGAACCAACTGCGCCAGAATTCGACCACGGCGGCTTTTCCCTCGATACGTTTCCCGTCCGGTGCAGGCGACGTATCTTCGAAGACGGTATCGTCGGTCACGAGCGCCGCCAATCCATCCGCGTCATGGCGGTTGAAGACTTCGTTGAAGGCCTCAATCGTCTTTCGCGTGGCTTCGGTTTGTGATTGCCCACTTTGCCCCATGGAAACCCTCCCTGTGGACGCCTGACTGCCGAACAACAGTAACGAACAGGCTACTGCGACGATACGTCGATTCGACGAGCGCGTGCGCATCAGGCCCTCCCGTTATCTCGCTTTCCCGCACATTCTAGCCCTGCGAGGCCCTTGCCACGACGACTCTGACCCCGACCATCTGGATTCAAATTCAACTGCTGGCAACGAAGTCGCTGATCGCGGGCATCACAAAAACAATTGTTGGCCGTCTGGGCAAGGGCGTATGCTGTTGCACTTACTTTTTGCTGTCACTCAAGGGAGGGCCATAGTGAGACGGAGGGTGGGAGCTATCGTACTTCTAGCGGCTCTATGCATCGCCACGCTGCCGGGTATCGCGATTGGGCAGGAGAAAGCGACCGCGCAGCAAGTTATCGCCAAAGTTCGGGAAGCCGCCGCTGCCCTGTCGAAGACCGGCGACGTAACGCAGTTCAACAAAAGGCCCAGCCCGTGGATATGGGCGGACACCTACATCTTTGTTCTCGACTGTGACAAGAAAGTCACCGCGGCTCATCCTTTAAGGCCGGATTTGATCGGCACGCCGCTGGCGTCAGTGAAGGACGTGAAGGCCAAGAATCTCTACCCGAATCCGGCTCAGTTTTGCAACGAGGCCCGGAAGCCCTCCGGCACCTGGATTGAATACTCCTGGATGAAGCCCGGCGAGACAGAGCCCTCGCGCAAGATCAGCTTCGCCTTGGGGGCCGCAGGAACGCCTTATGTGGTGTCCGCCGGTATCTTTGACGACGCCGCCACGATCGCCGATCTCTCGAAGCTGAGCGCACCGAACATACCGAACTAGCCGGGTGATCCTGCCCTGCCTAAGCCCTTCAGTTTTTCGAATCCTTTCTGGATTACGTCCTGCGTGTCTTCGGCCAGGTTCAGCGCGGGAAGTTCGTCGCGAGTGAACCAGCGGACTTCGGTGGCGTCACTGGCCGCCAGCAGTTTTCCTCCCACCGGGCGGCAGAGGAAATCAATCAAAACATAGTGGTACTGCACGCGCTTTTCGGCATCGTATAAAACGCGATCGTAGACGCCGAGCAGATCGCTGGCCTCGACGATGAGCCCGGTTTCTTCGCGGGCCTCGCGCACTGCGGCATCGCGGACCAGTTCGCCGACTTCGAGAACGCCTCCAGGGATGGACCATTGGCCCTGAATCGGCGGGTGAGCGCGCTTGACCAGGACGACGCGATCTTTTCCATCGCGATCTTTCTCGACAATAATGGCGCCTACGCCGACCAGCGGGTGCTCTGGGAATTCGCGGTTCATGTCAGGAGCGGATTTAACCACAAAGGACACGAGGTTACACGAGGAAAACCTCGCGTGTCGTGCGAGGGCCAGAGCCTAGCTCATGAGCGAATTGGAGCCCAGAATTTTCGGGTACCGCAGGGGCTGAAGCCCGCATTCCTAGCGGCGCGGAGCAGCACGGCTGGAAGCCGTGCCCTTCCCATACCCATTATGAGTCGGTTTCTGGCCGCCAAGACCAGCGATGCTCTTAGCCGGTTGCGGAGGCCTCCGATTGCTGCTGGCTGGTTTTGGGCTTTGGCCCGGCGTTGCGCAGGTTAACAATCTTGTTGAGCAAATCGAACCAGAACGGCGCCCCGAGAGAGACTGCGACGATCGTCAGGAACCAGCCGAGCACGCGTAGCGCCCAGCGCAACCAGCAATTATCGGATTCAGGAGCGGTCTTGTTGTCGTTCCCCCAGCCGAGAAGGTAGTCCAAATCCTTCAACTCGGCAGTCGTAGGGTTGCTGCTGTTGCCATTGGATTGTCCCGCGCGGGCCTTGACGGCCTCAACGATTTGAGCCCGTTGCGTGGGATTGCGCCAAAGCACGCGAGTCATGCGGAGAGTGTCGGCATTCGCCGCCAAGGTGAGCACCGTTGCAATGCCGACAATCCATACCTGCCTTTCGAGTTTGTACCAACCGCCCACGCGCTGCATGGTGTCGTCGAACCAGGTTTCGATGTTCTTCTCCGCCTTTGTAATATCTTTGTCGGCATTTTGGATCAACGCGAGCAGAGCTTTCTTCACATCGCCATTCGGAAGGCCGTTAACTCCGGTTTCTAACGCCTGAAAGTCGATTGCAGCCGGTTGGGCGGGGGTGACGATGTCCAAAATGGCGGTGGCAAAGGTGCGGGAGGGGAGATAGGCTGGGTGGCCTTTGCCGGAGACTCCGCCCTTATGCATCCCGGCAATTAAGGGATGTGCATAGAATTGCGTCAGAAACCAGTTCGTATCGGCGGCCGCGTTTACGCCAGTTTGTCCGTCGAGCAATTGCTCGATAGCGGATTGCAGGTTCTTGGCGCGCAAACTGAACATGCCAGCGAACCACTCATTGATCGTGGTGCAAATGATGGCAAGGAGCAGATAGACAAAGATGAGGCCGACGGCCACGTCGAGGATGGTGGAGCTGAACAAACCATTCATGGTGTCCTCCCGGAGTAGACAGAGGGTGCGCGCCATTCGAGCAAACGACTTGAGATCTGTCTGGGATGGGCCCTTGTTGTTGATCTGGAGAACAGGTGAGCCTGACGGATGAGGACTTTACTCCAAATCCGTACGGCGAGTAGAGTGCTCTGGGGAATTCCGTTTTTCGTAACAAGATTGGGGAACAAGCGCCCTGCCCAAAGCAGTTTCGCACCAAACTGAGGGTGCAGCTTTATAGGACGCAATTCGTATGGCACTCGAAGAGTACAAACGGAAGCGGCGGTTCGAGGAGACGCCGGAGCCTCCGCCGGAAGTGGCGAGCCAGCCGGGGGACCGCTTCGTGGTGCAGATGCACGACGCCACGCGCCTGCACTATGACTTCCGCCTAGAAATGAAAGGAGTGTTGAAGTCGTGGGCCGTGCCCAAAGGGCCGTCGCTCGATCCCGCCGACAAGCGGCTGGCCATGCAGGTCGAGGATCATCCGGTTTCTTATTTCGATTTCGAGGGCAACATTCCCGAGAACAATTACGGGGCGGGCACGGTGCTGGTGTGGGATGTGGGCACGTGGGAGCCGCTCTCGCCGGTGCAAAAGGACGGCAAATATCTGCCGGGGACAGAAAAGGACGCAGCCGCGATGCTGGCCAAGGGAGACCTGAAGTTTCGTCTGCACGGCAAGCGGCTCCGGGGAGATTTCGCTCTGGTCAAGATGAAGGGCCGCCGACCGGGCAGCAAGGGCACAGAGTGGCTGATGATCAAGAAGCACGATCAGTACATTGTCGAGGGCTATGAGATCGAAGGCTATGACACGTCGGTGCTGACCAACCGTACCCTGGAAGAAATTGCCGGAGATGCTGGATCCAGAGAGTGGAAGAGCCGGCCCACGGGACGCGGAAAACTGAAGGCGGCATGGCTGGCCGATGCGATCGCGCGCGTGGAGAAGAAAAAAAAACTAACCACCGAGGGCACAGAGGAACACAACGGAAACAAGACACGCAAGAATAAAGTCGCGCCGGCCATCGGTAAGTCTGACGGTGAATCGGCAAAGGCCTCCGTGATTTCTGTGCCCTCTGTGGTTAAAGGCTTTCCCGAGGTCGCGTCAACCCCTGTCAGGCGGCCCATGCCCACGACCATCCATCCCATGCTGGCCGAATCGGTCGATGAGCCCTTTGACGGTGAAGAATGGCTTTTTGAAATCAAGTGGGATGGCTACCGGGCGATCACCTTCATCGAGAATGGCAAGGCGCGTCTGGTGTCGCGAAATCAGAATGACCTGACGCCGCGATATCCGGAGTTGAAAGATCTGCCGCAGTTCATCGAGGCCAAGAATGCAATCCTCGACGGTGAAGTGGCCGCGCTCGATGAAGAAGGCCGGGCATCGTTCAGCCTGATGCAGCAGCGCACGGGCTTCCGCCCCGGAGGCCGGCGGGCGGCGGCGAATGCGGATGTTCCAGTGCTTTACTACGCGTTTGACCTGCTGTATCTCGACGGCTACGACTGGCGGAAAGTGCCGCTGGAAGACCGCAAGAAAAAGCTGGCGTCGGTGCTGGCGGCAGGCGGTGCGCTGCGTTATTCCGATCACTACGAGCGCCAGGGCAAGGCCCTGTTCGAGATCGCGAAAAAGAAGGGCCTGGAAGGAATTCTGGCGAAGAAACGCCACAGCATTTATGAAGAACGCCGCAGCCGCGAGTGGCTGAAGATCAAAATTCGCCATCGCGTGGAGTGCGTAGTCGGCGGCTACACCGAGCCCGAGGGAAGCCGCGCGCATTTCGGCTCGCTCGTCCTCGGCCTGTATGACAAAGAAAAACGGCTTATCCATGTGGGGCAAGTCGGCTCCGGCTTCGATCAAAACCTGCTCGATGAAATCTGGCAGATGCTGAAGAAACTGGAGACGAAGAAGAATCCGTTCTTCGGAGAGGTCGAAGCCCTGCGCAAAACGTTTTGGGTAAAACCCGAGCTGGTGGCGGAAGTCGAATACGCAGAATGGACCGGCGGCATCACTTCCGGCAAGCTTGCCGGCACCGGCCCAAAGCTGCGCGCTCCGGTTTTTCTCGGCTTGCGGGACGACAAGAACCCGACGGATTGCCTGCTGGAAGAGGCGGTTTGATAGCCCACCGAATTTCTCGCTCGGACCGCAAGAGCGCGGCTAGGATGGGGCGCCCACGCAACGCAGCGGATGTCAACCTGCGTTCGCCGGGCGGTGGCGCAGCCAGGCGAAAATTTCTGCGCCGCGGCCTTTGGTCCAACCCTTGGTGTGCGTGCGCGCATAGGCCAGCCCCAGCATGGCCAGAGTGATCACCAGCAAGCCCACCGAAGCGGCGCCGATTCCCACTCGGTGCTTAGGGAGGATCGACAACCGTCCGTAGACAAACTCGATGTGCACCCAGTAGACCAGCAGCGACGCCTGGCCCAGTTGAATGAGCGGGCTGAATCGCCATGGCCCAGCTGGCATTTTCCCGATGACCCAGCGGCACCATGCGTAGCTTGCGGTTAGAATCACCATCAACATGCCGAGGCGAATCAGAAAAAAATTGGGACTGGTGTGCCAATAATCGTAGACGGGATAGAGATGAAATGGCATCGAGTCCAGCCAGCGCGACACTTCGATCAAAACGATGCCGACGGCGCCGATAGAAATGAATACTCGCGCCTCGCGCGCGTGCGCCCAGGGGCTCATCAAAATGAATCCCACCGCGAGTCCTGCGAAAGCGAAGGCTGTCCAGGGAAATATTGGAAAGAGCCACGACTGCGGCGTGCCCAGGTTGTGTACACCGTCGATGTAGGACTCCAGCGGCCAGGGCAGCCAGCGTGGCCGCCAGGCGGTCCAGAGCAGCGGGGTCAAGAGGGAAATCAGGAGTGCGGTCGAGGCCGCGGCGAGGATTAGAGTCACGCGATTCTGTAGAGCCGGTAGAAAAGATGTAGGGACAGCCGCCCCCGAAGCCTGTTCTGAGCGAGCCCGAGGAACGAGGGGGAGTCGAATGGGTCCGGCCGGGCGAAGCCCGGCTGACCTGGACAGCACAATCCAGCACACCGCGCCCATCAGCATCATCGACATGCCGATCGTGTTCAGGATATCCACGCGCAGCAGGTCACTTTTCGGCGCCCATCCCCAGGCCAAGACGTATTCCTGCAGGCGCAGCAGCAAACCGAAGGCGAAGATCTCCGCGCCCCGGCGGATCGTAGTGCGGGCGATCTGCGCAGGCGGAAGACCTTTCTGCCTTAGCCTGTCGGTCACTAACGCGAAAGAGATTCCCGCCAGAAAAAGAAACAACGGAGCAGGAAACGTCCCACCGAGCTGCGAGTACATGAAAAAGCGGCTTTGACGCGCCGGGCCGCCCAGCCAGGAGTCGTAGCAGTGGGTCTGAAACATCAGCACGCAGGCGAGCCCGCGCATCCAGTCAATGTAGGCAAGGCGGGATGGTCCAGCGCCGGGGGTTGCCATGAAGTGAGACGGCGAACGAGCAGGGGCAGTATACGGCAGGAATCGTCGACAGCAGTACCCGGTTTCTGCCCTGAATCGCCTGATTTGGCCGGTCTATTGGCGATGCTTCCGCGCTTTCTGCCACAATCGAAGGCAAAGAATCGAATCCTGGCCTCCTGGTTGTTAAGTTTTCGTAAAACCGTACAACCTTTCCGACAAGTGGTTGATCACACAGCAAATGAACGTATAAGCTACAACAACTGGCTAATCTTGAATCTCACACGGAGCAGGTATGCAACTTTGGGCGTCGCGGTTGGGAGTTGTGTCGGTTCTTCTTGCAGGTCTCGCTTTTGGACAACAACCGGACCGGATTACGGAGGCGATCAGCACAGGCCAGATGGTCCCGCTTGCGGGCAACACGCATGCGCTGGCCAGGCCTCAGTTCGACCAGGGCCGAGTGGACGGCCGCCAGCAAATGTATGGAGTCACGCTGGCGTTCAAGCTGTCCTCTGCGGCGCAGCAGGATCTCGACGTCCTGCTGACCCAACTGCAGGACCGCAAGTCCGCGAATTACCACAAATTCCTGACCGTGGCTGAGTATGCCGACCGCTTCGGCATGAGCCAGCGCGACATTAACAAGATCGTGGCCTGGTTGCTGTCGGAGGGTTTCACGAATGTGTCCGTCGCCAACAACCGCATGGAAGTGTCCTTCGACGGCACGGTGGCGCAGGTGGAGCGCGTGTTCGCTACCGAGATACACACTTATCTGGTCAACGGCGAAGTGCACTTCGCCAACTCGACCGATCCTTCGGTGCCCGCGGCTCTGGCCGGAACAGCGCTGGCCATGCGGCATCTGAATAACTTCGCTCCCAAGCCCCGGGTCAAGGTTCAGCCACACTTGACCTCGTATGTAAGCGGGAATCACTACCTCGCCCCGGGCGATTTCGCCACCATTTACGATATCAACCCTCTCTATTCCGCCGGATCGACCGGGAGCAATCAGAGTATCGCCATTGTTGGACAAAGCACGATCAACACGAACGATCTGAATAATTTCCGCAGCGCCGCGGGCCTTCCCGCAAGTACCGTGAAACAGATTTTGATCGAGGGAACGGGCACCCGTTGTTCCGGAGACGAACTCGAATCAGATCTGGACCTGGAATGGTCGGGTGGCGTGGCTAAGGCCGCGCAAATTTACTTTGTCTACGCGGGCCTCGGCGCCGGCGATACCTGCCAAAGCCGATTCGACAACGTCTGGGACGCGATAGAGTACGCGCTCACGACTCCGCCGAATGGAGTGGCCCCATTTGTCAGCACCAGCTATGGCGCTTGTGAGTCGGCAAACGGCTTGGCCTTTGCGCAAGAGGTTCAAGGATGGGTACAGGAGGGGCAGACGCAAGGGCAGACTCTCACTTCCGCATCCGGTGACGCGGGCGCCGCTGACTGTGACTCCGACAGCGAATCGGTCGCTACGCAGGGACTCGCGGTCGACATGCCCGCTTCGATTCCTGAAGTGACCGGCGCCGGCGGGAACGAGTTCACCGGCGATGGAGCCGGGACGGTAACCGGAACTCCGCCAGACACCAACGCCGGTGCGACCCAATACTGGGCCGGCACCACCGGAAGCACGGACAATGTCGACTCCGCCCTTTCTTACATTCCCGAGGAGGCCTGGAACGATACAGCTGAAAACGACGCTCTCTCTGCGTCCGGCGGCGGGGCGAGCATTTATTTCACCAAACCCACCTGGCAGACGGGAACGGGCGTGCCCAGCAATAGCTTTCGCGACGTTCCCGACATCGCTATCAGCGCTTCGCCGGATCACGATCCTTACCTGATCTGCTCGGAGGACAACGGGGCGGGCGGGATCGTGAGCACCTGTGTGGTCGGGTTCCGCGACAGCGCCGGCGGAGATTTCGATGTCGTCGGCGGAACCTCTGCGGCCGCCCCAACATTTACCGCGATCATGGCGCTCGTCAACCAGTACGTGGGCAATACTCCGCCCACGGGGCTAGCGCCCATCAACCCCACGCTCTACACCATGCCCGGCAACAACCCGAATCCTTTCCACGACATAACCACGGGCAACAACATTGTTCCTTGTGAAACCGGAACGCCCGACTGCACCACCGGCAGCTTCGGCTACAGCGCTGGCGTGGGCTACGACCAAGTCACCGGCCTGGGATCGCTCGACGCCTTTAATCTGGCGACAATCTGGGCGCGTACTCCCACGACCACCGACATGTCGGTATCGCCTGGCACCAACGTCAACGTCGGAACAAGCGTAACGTTCACTGCGACCGTAACTCCATCGACTGTGACAGGAAGTGTGAGCTTCTACGATAACGGCTCAACCACCGCTCTGGGGTCGGGAACCGTCTCGAGCGGAACGGCCACGTTTATGACATCTTCGCTGCCGCAGGGCTCGAACAGCGTTATTGCGGTCTACAGCGGAGACTCGAACGATCGGCTCTCGACCTCGGCCGCGACTGTGGTCACGGTTACCGGCCCGGACTTCACTGTGGGTGCAAGCCCCACGAGCGTCAGCGTGGTTCAAGGCGCGACGAGCAGCCCGATCACTGTGACCATCACGCCGACGGACGGCTTCAACAGCCAGGTCACCTTCAGTTGTAGCGGTCTGCCCACGGGCGCAACCTGCAGCGCCGCTCCGGTCACTCCGAATGGAACCAACGCCATCACTACCAGCCTAACGGTCACAACCTCGGGAGCCACACCCGCCGGAACTTCGACGGTCACGATCACCGCGACCGGTCCGAGCACGTCGCACACCGCAACGTTCTCGCTAACGGTGACGGCCATAACCATCACGCTAACCTCGAACCTCGGCAGCACCGGCCAGCTACAGGTTACGCAGGGACAGAGCGGTTCGGTGACCTTTACGGTCGGGCCACCGTCATTCCTGACTGGCACGCAGACTTCGGTGCCGGTCACCTACACCTGTCTCGACCACGCGCCCGAGTCAACGTGCACGGGCCCGTTACTGGCCACGCAGCAAACCTCAGTCAGCTTCATGATCCAGACCACGGCCCCGACTGCGGCGGCGGTGCGGCCGCTCGGCCGCGGCACGGGAGTACTGTACGCCGTTCTGTTCCCGGGACTGATCGGCGTCCTGTTCACCGTGGGCTCGCGGCGGCGTGCACTTAGCGGCATGCGCCTCGTGAGTCTGATCGCGCTGTTGGGATTCTCCACTCTGTGGCTGGGCTCCTGCAGCGGCAGCAACAGCAGCAGCACCAGCAACGGAGGAACGACTCCGGGCCCATACCAGGTCACCGTCAACGCCACGACGTCGTCAGGCGACAGCGGCAGCGCGACGTTCACGCTGAACGTGGCGGCGCAGTAATGCGTCTGTTGCCGACAATCCAGAGCGCTCCGCTGATCGCGGAGCGCTCGTTCTTTCTTGCGACTGATCTTTGCTTCTCATCCCTTCATCTGCGAAACTGAGCACTGGCCGTAGCAGCCGAGGGATCTCTAGTCATGGGCAAGATCCACGTTCTCTCCGAAGCCGTCGCCAACAAAATCGCCGCGGGTGAGGTCGTCGAACGGCCGGCTTCCGTCGTAAAAGAAATGCTTGAGAACTCGCTCGACGCCGGCGCGACGCGGATCAAGATCAGTGTAGAGGCGGGTGGGAAGAAGCTTATCCAGATCACCGACAACGGCTGCGGCATGGTCCGCGACGATGCCCTGCTGGCGTTTGAGCGGCACGCGACTTCAAAGATCAAGGATGCCGAAGACCTGCTCAGCGTGGCCACGCTCGGATTTCGCGGCGAGGCACTGCCCTCGATCGCGTCAGTCTCGCGGCTTCGGCTGGAAACGCGCGCGGCCCCAGATCCATCAGAAAAAGATGACTCCGGCACGGTCATCGAAATCAATGGCGGCAAGATCGCGCGCGTCGAAGAAGCCGGGTTGCCGCAAGGTACTTCGATAACGGTTCGCGATCTTTTCTTCAATACTCCCGCGCGCAAGAAATTCCTGAAGTCGGAGTCGACTGAGTTGTCGCACATTGCATCGCTGGTCACGCACTATGCCCTGGCGCATCCCGACAAGCACTTCGAGCTGCACTCGGCCACAAACGCCATGCTGGTCGCGCCTCCGGTCGGGGGATACAGCGAGCGCGTCTATCAGGTCTTCGGCAAGGAAACGCTTGACCAACTGATCCCAGTGGCGGCGCGGCAAGCGCTCGAGCACGTCGGCCTGCCGCAGCCACCGCCGTGGCGCAGACAAAAGGAAGACGAGTCCGAGTCTCTGGGAGATGACGAGTCTCTGAAAAACGATCCGGGCGAGATGCGCGTGCACGGCTTCCTTTCGAAGCCGGAAATTCAGAAATTGAACCGCAATTCGATCTTCATCTTCGTGAACGGGCGGCTGATTCGCGACCGGCTGGTGCAGCACGCACTGACCGAGGCGTATCGCAATATCATTCCGCCCACGGTTTATCCGGTCGTGCTCCTGTTTCTGGAATTGCCGGCGGGCGAAGTCGACGTCAATGTGCACCCCTCCAAAACCGAAGTCCGCTTCCGCCAGCAAACCGCGATGCATGATTTTGTGCGCGACTCCGTCCGCGCCGCGCTGATGAAAGCGCGCCCGGTGCCGCAGTTCATGACCGAGATGCGCGCGCACGCGACCGCGAGCCAGGCACTGACCCCCGGATCTTTGACGCCAGGAATCGAGCCGTGGGAGCCGTCGTCGGACGAACGTGGGCTTCCGCCTTCCGCCGCACGCCTTCCTGGCGCCGAGAGCCGGGAGCCGGGAGCCGCGGGCTTCGCACTAAGCCCACCTGAGCCTCCGCCAATTTCCCCTCGATTTCAATTCGAAGGTGGAATCGCAGTCGAGGCCAACGCTGCGATCCCGGTGGCCCGTGGCCTTGAGACTCCGCAGTTGGGCTCAGTTCCGGTCCTCGGCGAGGCAATTCCCGATAATGGCTGCTCACCGCCGCTTGAAGTGAACGATGCCGAGCCGACGCTGTCGTCGCTCGGAACGCTGAAGCCGTTGGGGCAGATTCGCAATTCGTTTGTTCTCGCGGTGAACGACGATGGCCTGTGGATCATCGATCAGCATGTGGCCCACGAGCGGGTGCTGTTTGAGCGCGTGTTGAAGCAGCGGGCGGCGCAGAAGGTCGAGAGCCAGCGCCTGCTCATGCCCATCGTGCTCGAACTGACTCCGGCACAGCAGGCGGTGTTCAGCGAAATTTCAGACGAGCTCACGCATAACGGATTCGAAGCCGAGCCCTTTGGCGCGCGCAGTATTGCAGTCAAAGTCGCTCCCGCGGGAGTGGACGCTTCGGCGGTCGAGCGTATGCTGCATGAACTGCTCGACCAGTTCGCGCGCGAGGAGCAGTCTCTGAATCTGGAGAAGATTCGTGCGCGCATTGCTGCCTCCATCGCCTGCCATGCGGCAATCAAGGTCAACATGCCGCTGGAGCAGCAGAAAATGGCGTGGCTGCTCGCCGAGTTGGCAAAGACGGATCATCCCATGTCGTGCCCGCACGGCCGGCCCGTGGTGCTGCGGTATTCTGTGAAGGATATTCAGAAGGCGTTTAAGAGAATCTAGTCCTGAGTCGCGGGTTCAGAGTCCTGAGCGGGCTGCTGAAGGTTGAGGGCCCCGCTTGCAACTCGGGACTCGGGACTCGCAGCTCGCATGACGGACCTCGAACTCCAGCAACTTCGCCGCGAAAAATGGCGCCTGGATGGCAAGCCCATCCGCACGATCGAAAACGCACGGGCGTTTCTCGAAGATGTCGGCTTCTGCCTGATGTATCCGCAGCGGCCGCCGCTCCTGGTGCCGACTTTTATCGGCGCGTTCGTGGGATCGGACGAGCGCTTGCCGGATTGGCAGCATGCCTTTGCAGACCAGCGGGCCGCCGAGGCGACGGAACTGATGGTGCGGTTATTGCGCCAGCGTGCGGCGTTCGAAGCGAATCTGTTCGAGGAGAACAACGGATTTCTCGTGACCGCTTCGGCCTTCCCTTATTTTTATGCGCTGATGGGCGAGCGCAACCCGAAGCTTGCACCGAAGGCGGGGTCGCGGTCCCCTTATTCCGCGCTGGCATGCGACGCATTCGAGCTGATTCAGCGCGACGGTCCGATCTCGAAACAGAAGCTGTTGGAGCGGCTGGGCGGCGGCCTCTCCACCGCGGCGCTCGACAAGGCATTGGCGGAACTCTGGTCGAAGCTGCGCATCACCCGCGTCAACTACATACAGAGCGAGGGATCGGTATGGGATTTGCTCTACCGCTGGGCGCCCGAAGAGGTGAAAGAGGGAGTGGGACTTTCCGTGCCGGAAGCGCTGTCGGCCCTGGTGTCGAAATATCTGGATTGCCTCATCGCCGTGGAGCAGGCCGAGATCGAAACTTTCTTTGGCAACTTCGTCGCCCGTTCGAAGGTGAAGGACGCCGTCAATGCCCTGCTGGCGGCGCGCGAATTGAGCTTCGTCCACGTCGGCGGAAAATCCATGCTGCAGATCACGCCGGAGAAAGTAGCCACGGCTCCGCGCGGTGCCCTACGGTGAGCTGATGGACTATTGCGCAGCCGTTGTGCAAAGCGGATTTGCAATTCTTCCGGATGTTTTCTCGGAAAGGTGTATCGATCAGGTCTTACGACAATTAGCTGAATTGTCTCCCCGGCGCAGTCGCGCGGGAATCCGGCACGGCCTGAAGCTGGCTCCCATTGCCGACTTCGCACAACAGCAGCCGTTGATGGATATCGCACGCGCCACGCTAGGCCGCGAAGCATTTCCGTTCCGCGCGACGCTCTTCGACAAATCGCAGACGGCGAACTGGCTGGTTGTTTGGCACCAGGATACGGCCTTGCCATTGCGGACCCGTCACGAGCTTCCCGGCTGGGGACCATGGTCGGTCAAGGGGGGCATCGAGTATGCGCACGCTCCGGCGCTGGTGCTCAGTCAAGTGCTCGCGCTGCGTGTCAGTCTCGATGACTCAACCAGCCAGAACGGGCCGCTTCGCGTTTTACCAGGGACACATATGCTAGGTACTCTTGGCGATGACGCCATTCACGAACTCTCTTCTCGAATCTCCCCGATCGAATGCACAGTCGCCAGGGGAGGCGTGGTTGCGATGCGGCCCCTCATCGTACACGCGTCCTCGAAATCACAAGCCACCATGCCAAGGCGGGTGCTGCATATTGAGTATGCGGCATCGGAATTAATTGCGAGTCCATTGCAGCTGGCGGTCGCATGACCGCGGCTCCGTCTCCGAGATCCCCTTCAAAATATCGCGGCCGCCTTGCGCCTTCCCCCACCGGATTGCTGCATCTCGGCCACGCGCGCACCTTCTGGATCGCGGCCCAACGGGCCAAAGAGCGGGGCGGCGTCTTGATTCTGCGCAACGAAGACTTGGACCTGCCGCGCTGCCGCGCGGAGTTCGCCAATGCCATGCT
This sequence comes from Candidatus Sulfotelmatobacter sp., assembly GCA_030041475.1. Taxonomy (GTDB): domain Bacteria; phylum Acidobacteriota; class Terriglobia; order Terriglobales; family Acidobacteriaceae; genus Sulfotelmatobacter. Next base: position 33,516 of record JASHNU010000075.1, on the reverse strand, counting down.
TGAAGATCTGCGGTGGCTGGGAATCGAGTGGTCGGAGGGGCCGGACCGCGGTGGCCCGTTTGGCCCCTACACGCAAAGCGAGCGCCGGGCCTGGTATTTGCGTGCCTGGGAGAATTTGCGTGACATGGGATTGATTTATTCGTGCACATGCTCGCGAAAAGACGTCGCCCAAGCGGCAGGCGCTCCGAATGAAGGCGATGACGAGCCGCTATATCCGGGTACGTGCAGACCAGGTGTGGGGCCGGGTCTTCAACCCGGCCGGGCGGAGCGAAGCTCCGCTGATTTTTCACAACCAGCCGGCGTGAACTGGCGCTTTCGCGTGCCCGATGGAGAGCGAATCTGCTTCGCTGACTTGCATCTCGGACCGCAGGAAATGATCGCCGGGCGCGACTTCGGCGACTTCATCGTATGGCGGCGTGACGACGTGCCGGCCTACCAACTCGCCGTCGTGGTCGACGATGCGGCTATGCGGATCACCGAAGTCGTGCGCGGAGCCGATCTGCTGAAATCGACTGCGCGACAGATTCTTCTCTTTCGCGCGCTGGGACTTCCCATCCCCGACTATTACCACTGCGATCTTGTGCGCGACGAAGCTGGCGTTCGCCTTGCCAAGCGGCATGATCCACTGAGCATCCGTAGGCTGCGCGAAATGGGATGGACGCCCGAGCAGGTACGCGGTGAGATTCCTCGCAGTTGATGCGGAGTCCTCAGCGGCTAAAGCATCAAATTTTCACCGTTACGGCACGGCTAAAGCCGTGCCCTTCCCGATGCCTTCACCGTGTACAATCTGTAGCTTCGCATGAACGACACAACGGCAGAGCAACCAGCGCCGCGCAAACTTATCATCGCGATTGACGGTCCGGCTGGCGCGGGCAAAAGCACGATCGCGTCGCGGCTGGCGCGCAAACTGGGATATGTGAACCTGGAGAGCGGCGCGATGTATCGTGCCCTCGCGCTGAAGGCGATCGAAAGAGACGTCTCGTTCGACGATGAAGCCTCGCTGGTGAAACTCGCCGAAGACTCACGAATTCAGCTCGAGCCCACCGTCGGTGGCAACCGCACGCTGCTCGACGGACGCGACGTTTCAGCGCGCATTCGCGAGCGCGATGTGACCGAAGCCGCATCGCGGGTGTCTGTGCATCCGGCGGTCAGAGCCTGGATGGTCGTGCATCAGCGGGAATTGGGCGGGGGCGGCGGCATTGTGATGGAGGGTCGCGACATCGGCACTAAAGTCTTCCCCGATGCCGATCTGAAGATTTTTCTGGATGCCGACCCTGTGGTGCGCGAGCAACGCCGACTGCAGCAGCAACAAGCAAAGGGCGAGGTCGAGGCCAGCGTCGCTGCAGAACTGCGTGAGCGCGACCGCCGCGACCGTACGCGATCCGTGTCTCCGCTGGTGGCAGCGCCTGACGCCGTGGTCATCGACTCGACTGCGATGAGCGAGGATGACGTCCTGGCACGTGTTGAGGACTTGGCGCAGAAAAAGCTACGATAAACCCAAGTTTTAGAGTTTAAAGGTGCCAGAGTTTCAAGGTAATCTGAGATGTCTCAGAGATGTCTTTGAAACCCTGGCACTTTGCCACCTTGAAACCTGGTTTGTTCAGTTTTCCGTCGGCTCGACTTTGTCTTTCGGTGCGGGCAACGCCTTGGCCGGCTTCGATTGCTTTGCACCGCCGACTCCACCCGTAACGCCGCCGCTTACGCCTTCTTTCGGACCGCCGCTCATCAGCTTGCGGATCTCAATCCCGTCGTGCTCGTTGTTGAGCACGATGTGGGCTGCGGCGTTACCTACGCTGCCGCTGGCTTTGCTCTCGTGCTCCTCGTTGCTAATCTTCAACTCGGGGAAATCCGACTGAATCTCGCCGTCGCGCGTGCGCGCATCGAGACGGAAACCGGCTTTATCGGGAATCGCCAGCTGGATGTCGCCGTTGCGGCTGTCAATCTGCACATTGCCCAGCGTGCGCATTCCTACTTCGACCGTGCCGTTGCTGTCCTGCAGGCGCACATCGCCTGCGACCTGGTCCAGGTGAATGTTCTTCGAGCGCGTGGTCAGATGAATCGGGCCCGCAATCTGATCGGCACGCAGGTCGTCGGAGTCGAGCTCCAGGGAACCATCCAGGTGAGAGAACTCAAGATCCGTGCGTGACGACTTGAAGGTCACGGTCTTTCCGATCCGCGCCACTTTCACGCTCTCCATGAATTCGCCATCGAGTTGTGCCGAGCCCTTCACGTCGGTGACCGATACTTCATTCACACGGCCTTCCACGTGTGCGTCACCAGAGACCTGTTCCACTCGCACCGAACCTCTTTGCTGGCTGACCTTCACGTCGCCGTTCACGTCTTCAACCGAGGTGTCGGAGTGCTGCGTCGAAACGTCCACGCTCCCGTCGCGCCCGACCAGCTTCACATCGCCGCGGCGAGAAATGATTGAAACCGGCGCTTTCCGCGGCAGAGAAATGTCGAGATCGGTTTCGACCGGGTGATTGCCCGCACCTTCGACTCGGGCGTCAAGCGTGACCAGACCACCGATGGTGGTGATCGAGGGCTTGGTTTCGCCATTGTATTTGTCCGCGTCGCCCTGATTGTCGGCCTTGATTCGCTTGCGAACCACCACCGTGATCTTGTTGTCGTCGGAAGCATGCACGCTCACCGCGCCGTGATTGTCGATGACCTTCAGGCTTGCGCCGGCGGGAAAATCCTGCTCCAGGTGATCGTCAAAGTTAAAGGAATCGGCGAAAACGTCGGAGAAATCGCTGTCGTCGAAGTTGAGCTCGTCGTGCAGGCCCGACCAGTTCACGCGCTCCATTTGAGTCGCAATCAGGCCAAACACCACGATCATGATGATCAGGAAAACGCCGCCGGCTCCGATGCCCGGCGCCCGGGTTCCCTCGCGCCGCGCCTGCTGGTGCTCCAGGAGTTTGATCACGCCCCACAGAATCAGCAGCAGCGGCCAGTAGTGGGCGAACCACGTGCCAATGCGGGCCCACGACAGCATGTGCAGGTTGCCCAAGAGAAAAATCACGCCCACCACGATCAGCACAAACGGTCCGGCAAACGAGCGGTGTCGCGGCGGTGGAACCGGAGGCGGCATCGGAGGCATCGGCGGCTGCGGTGGCGCAGGAGGTTGCACTGTGCTAGCCATTTTTCACCTCCCCGGAAGCCGGAGGCTGCGGCGGAGCCGGAGGCGGCGCACTGGGCGGGATTCCCGGCGGCAGCGGGCCGCTATGGCCGTCCGACGACGCGTTACTCTGCAGCAACTTGACCACTCCAACCACCAGCAGGATCGCTGGCCAGGTACGGCCAAATCCTACGTGGGTGGTCGTATCGAGCAGGAAGAGCACACCGAGCGTCACCAGCATGGCGGGCGCCATCAGCCGCCGTGTGCGGCATCGCTCGCACATACATCGCTGAATATTGCTGCTGACCAGTCCCCACTGCTTGGCAAAAAGCCACACGCCGAAGACGATCAGAAGCAGCGGCCAGAAACGATCAAGCCCGAACTCGAAGAATCCCGCCGTGTGCAGCAGGAAGAGAATCCCCAAGCCGATCAGAACCACCGCTCCAGCGGGAACCTTGGTTCCCTCGATCTTGTCGCCGCCGCCAAACGCCTGCGCCAGTCCCAGTGGATCAGGCGCAGGCTCTCCCATCTGGATCGCCCGGGCTGTCCGAACGGAATCGATGATCTGGTAGAAGTAGAAGAATCCGATCCCCAGCCCGAGCAGCATGTGCAGGTACCACGGCACATCAGAGCTTTCGCCGATAATTAGCAGCACCATGATCACCAGGTGCGCCAATCCCTTGGCGTATTGCGAGCAGTAAACCGCGCCCACGCCGAAGGGGAAGAATCCGGCGAGGATTCCTGCGACAGCTGGATTCGGGCCAGAACTCGGCGCCGGGCGCGGCACTCCAACCGGTGCACCGACCGGGGCATACGGCGCCTGACCGACGGGTGCGTAAGGCGCTTGTCCGACGGGTGCAAATCCGGCCGCCGGAGCCGTTCCTTCCATGCGCGCGGCCAGACACGACTCGCAGTAGATCACGCCGCGAACGTCGCGGGTGCATTGGTTACAGAGTGGCTTGCCGCAGGTGCGGCAGAAGGCCACTGCAGCAGTATCACTGTGCGTGGCGCAGTTCATACGAACCTCCTGTACGTGGTCACCGACACTACAGGCAGATCGCAAAAGTTGAGACCTTGACTCACGTGAGCGCTGGCCAGAATGATACGACTATCGCTCTGGCTGTAGTTGCGCTCTTCCTTCTGCTCAGGCTGTTGGGATGTGTCGTTCTTGCTCCCTTTCGGTTTGGCCGGGCTCGTCTCGCCGGGTTCGGCGGGCGCCGTGCGCCGGAATTCGCGCACCCGCGACTCGACCTCGTAGACGATCCGGACGTTCTCGTAATAGCGCACGACCCGCGCCTCAGTGGCGTAGAAGGTGTGCCGGATGGCAGCGGGCTTCAGGCTGATCTGGCGAACGTCGGCGGGTTTGATCCCGAGGACTGTCAGGCCCACCGACAGCGCAAAGAATGCCATGCCGAACGACATGGCAAACCGCGGCTGGCGAACCGTCGCCCAAATCGGAGCCAGAAATGGGTGAAGCACCGTGGCTTCGAACCGCTCCCACCACGAGACACCTGGTTGGGTGGCGCGTTCCGCTGCGGACAGGCGCTGGGTGTCAACGCCCGTCGTCGATGCCAGAATTTTCGTCACCAGGCCGGCTGGAGGCTCCACCTCCGTGAGACCCTTCAGCCAGTTGCGGCCCGCCTCAGCTTCGGCGAGCAGCGGGCCGCACGCCGGGCAAACCCGGGCATGCGCCTGGAAGCGGTCAAGTTCGGCCCCGCTCAGCGCGCCGTCAATGGCTTCGCTGAGCAGCTGGTCGAACTCGTGACACTGCATTCCGTTGCTGGTATGGTCTGGCATCACATCACCTGCCTATAGGTACGTTGTAGGAGGCGGGCTAGTTCCGCCCGCCCACGATTTATTCGGCTTTTCACAGTTCCCTCCGGCACCTTCAGAACGGTGGCAATTTCCTTGTAGTCCATATCCTGTAAGTCCCTTAGAATCACTGCTTCCCGGAGCTCCGGAGAAATCCGGGCCAGGGCTGCGTGGACCGTTTCCGAGACCTCCCGGCTGCGTACATGGGCGTCCGGGGGCGCGGATTGGTCCTGAATTTGCTCACTGAGCGGCTGGGCGTCCTCGTGCTCGGACGCAGCCGTATCCATCGAATCGGTCACCCGGTCCTGCTTGGTCTTGCGGAAATGATCCACCAGCAGGTTGCGCGTGATGGTCGTGACCCAGGTGATGAACGCGCCCTTGGTGTGGTCGTAACTCGCGAGCGTGCGGTACATCTTGATGAAGACCTCCTGCGTAAGGTCTTCAGCGTCATCCCCTGATCCCGCGAAGCGGTAGCAGATGTTGTAAATCCTGCGGTTGTAGGTGCGCACGATTTCTTCCCAGGCAGCGGCGTCGCCGGCGATACAGCGCCGAACCAGCATGGCAACCACCTGGACGTCTTCCACTTGCGCTCCCCAGGAAGAATTATCTAGCTAAGCGATAATGCATCGGATCTCCTCGACTCTGTCATGCTGAGCGAGGATTGGGGCTTCGCGATCGCGAAGCTCAGCCGCAGTCGAAGCATCCCTACCACCAGGACAGTACTCGACTCGACCCCACAAGACAGTACGCGAATGTGTAGTGCAAAGTTCTCGCGCGTAAGCTTCTGTAGGACAGGGAATTGTAGCAGTGGAGCGCCGTGGGCAAGGTAACGACGCGGTCGCGCGAGACAGTCGGGCACGAGTCCGGCTTGAGAAAAAAAAGTGGCGCGCCGGAGCGCGCCACTCAGTTGAAGCTCTATGTTAGGGCACCGCCGGATTGCTCCGGCAGTGCGCGTTTGCGGGTTAGCGGCGCTTCATCTTCGTCTGGGCCTTCGAGATGACGCCCTTCTTGAAGTGGGACTTGGCCAGTGAGCTGCTGCTCTGCTCCTCGAGAGAGCCGAGCCACAGGGCGAAGTCGTCCTCGTCGATCCAGAACACGAATCCGCCGTTAGCTTCGTACATAACCGTCGTAAACGGGATGGCCGTGCCGCCGCTCACCGCGGGACCGATGGTGAGAGCTGTTGAGTATGTGTAACGCCCGAAGGTGTCAGGGCCAGCCGCAGTGCCCGTAATGGGAACCGCGGTGTACTGACCGTTCGTGTCCGCGACAAAGACCCCGGACGGATCGCTGATGCTTCCGGTTGCTCCAGTCAAATCGAGGGTGGTGTCAAACGGTGCCTGCCCCACCATATCGAATTCCCAACCGGTGAGAGTCGATTCGGCATAGGCTTGCGCTCCGAAGGCGTAACTGTTGCTGTTGAAATCGCTGGATGTAGTCGCGCCTTGGGGTGTGATGATTCCCGTGCCGGCCGTCAGCGCACCGCTCGGTGACATTTCCATGACCAGGGCACCGCCCTGGCCAGCGGTTGTGTTGTTGGGATCGTACAGGTTGAGAGTTGGATCGGTGGCGTACACGCCCCACTGGGTTGAGTTCTCCAGGTTGGCGCTGGTGATGCTCAGGCTGCCGTATCCATCGGGGTTAATGATGTACGTGCCTGCGGTCGAAGCAGCGGAGACGATAGCGATGCCGTCATCGTCAAGATCGGCTTCGCCCGTGAATGTACCCGCCGGCACTCCCGCGCTTCCGACCGGAGTTACCTGTCCGGCTACAGCGTAGAGTTCGCCCCACGGGTTGCCGTTGAAGCCGAAAACATCAGCCGTACCCAGATCCGTGCTGTCGAATGCGGGAGTAGCACCCTGGCCGTAGGCCGATCCGATTGCCGCACTGCCAGCGCCAGCGGTACCGAACGTATCCATGTCGATGAGGCGGATCACTTCCGGACCAACGACGTAGTACACCAGCGTGAGTGTGGTTGTACCGTTGATGACGAAGCTGGCCGTGCCGCGGCCGAAGACGCCGGAGGTGCCGTTGTCGGTACCGGTCATGTTGGCAACGCCCTCCGCGCCAGGCGTCACCGTTCCGTCATCATTGACGTCAACCGTACCTGAGATGACGCCGGCTGCTACGCCCGGGGTGGTATCCGAGAACACGCCGCCGTACGAGACTGCATCGTAGTCGCTATCGGTTCCAGAGAGGGTGAAGGCAAAGTTCGTAACGGCCGTCCCCGTCCCCTGCAGGTCGAAGCTTCCGCTGGAAGTCGCCGTGCCGTCAAACTGGCTTATGACCGCGTGACTGGCGTTGGCAAACTGGAGTGCGAAGGTTTCTACGCCGGCTACGCCCACGTTGGTATCGACCGCTGAAACGTCGATTACGAGCGTTCCGGTCCCGGTGGTCATATCGACGGTCAATAGGCTCGCGGAGGTGGCTGTCGCGCCGATCGTATCGCCGCCGCTTACGGATATCGTACCGACGCCGTCGTTGTAGTCCTGCACGCCACCCAGGACATTGCCGCTGAGGTCAAACGCCACTGCGCCGGCAACGGCGTAGTAGCTGATGAAGCCCCCGTTGGTCGCGTTGGGTTGTTCCAGCCCGTTCACATCGAACACGAACACGCTCGGCGCTTCGTTGGTCAGGGCAAAGCTGGTTGACACCGTCGAGGAAACCGAGGCCGTCACCGAGTAAGCACCGGGTGTTGTGTTGGCCGTGCAGGTAACGGACGCGTTGCCATTGGAGTCCGTAGTGGCAGTTGTGGCCGACAGCGCGCAGCTCTGGCCCGACGATGGAGCCGCGAAGGTCACGGTTACGCCGCTGGCGGGCGTGGTGCCGGACGTCACATTCACGCCCAAGGCGACTGCAAACGCTTCACCCTCGGTCTGTGTTTGCGGAGTAGATCCGCTCGCCGCGGTGATTGAGTATGTTGGCGAGCTTGAGCTGCAGCCCGTAAGCAGACCAAAAGCCAGACAAACGATAGCTACGAGAATGCCTGTGTAAAGTTTACGGTTCATAGCGACTCCCCTTTCTTAGCGGCGAGTTGACGCGTCTGCGGCGACACCGACATGCCGTGCTGGTCGCGAACCGCGTAGACCTTTCCGTTCACTTTAACGGTGCGGGCCACGAAGACTTCTTTGTCCTTCAGGGTCCTCATGATGCCGGTAACTTCGACCTGCTGGCCGACACTGACGGAGAGTGCGCCTTTGCCCTCTAGCGCCCAGCGGCCGAGGCTGGCATCCACCCTGCCGGAAGCTGTCTCCATCAGGAGGTGGGAGCCCCAGGCCATTCCGCGAGGTGCATTGTGCAGCACAGTCGATACCGTGCCGCTGAGTGTGACTTCTTTACTGAGGTCGTAGGCCGGCTCGCCTACGGGTTGAGCTAACAGTGGGACGGACACGATCGCCATCAGCAGGCCGGTCAGCAGCCCAGCGATCAATAGAGTGGGTTTCGAACGACTACGCCTCATGGGTTTCTCCTTCTCAGAGTGGTGAAAGTTGTTGGTTAACCTCTAGCCTGCGCTGCGAGTTCGGCAGCCCCCTCAATGCAAGAACCAAAGTCGATTCCTTGCGGTCGCGCTTCAGCGCGGGCTGGCTAGACAAAGTTAGTCGGCTCACGATTGACTTTTTGAATCGTTTTGAATGAAACCGGATTATGTCCTCAGCGCTGCTGGATGTCAACCAAAGATTTCACGGAATCGTTTAGCCTCGGTAACTTTAGCTCGCCCAGCGGCTTGTGGAAATCCCCGGATGTCCTTCCGATTTTGCACCTCTCCGAGTGCAAGTAACGAGCTAGCACCCAGATCACAGTTGGTGATCACGGTCACACGCAAACTCGCACAAAACACAGCCGAGGGGATCGCGGGGAACAAAGGTAGTTACTCAGCACTGAAGTAATCCACGGTGACCGGATTCTCGAACAGCGAGTAGTCGCGCGTCACGACCGTGATGCCGCTTTCGGTGACGAAATAACGCTGGCGATCAGCCGCGGCGTCATAGCCGATAGTCGTGCCTTCTGGAATGTGTACATCGCGGTCGAGAATCGCCTTGCGGATGCGGCACCGGCGCCCGACGCTGACATGCGAGAACAAAATCGAATCCTCCACTTCGGAGTAGGAGTTTACCCGCACGTCGGGTGAGAGCACGGAATTCTTGACCGTTCCTCCGGAGACGATGCAACCGTTGGACACGATGGAGTCGAGCGCCGTGCCCATGCGCCCAACCTCGGCAAAGACGAATTTCGCTGGCGGATACTGCCGCTGGTGAGTACGGATCGGCCATGCCGCGTCGTAAAGGTTGAAGATCGGCGAGACCGAAGTGATATCCATGTTGGCTTCGTAATAGGCTTCGAGCGTGCCCACGTCGCGCCAGTAGAGCGCTTCCTTCTTGTTTTCGTCGACGAAGTCGTAGGCGAAGACGCGATAATCGTCCACCATTTTCGGCAAAATGTCTTTGCCGAAGTCATGGCTGGACTGCGGATTTTCCGCATCTTTGAGCAGCACCGGAATGAGCACATCAGCGTTGAACAGGTAAACGCCCATCGAGCCGGCGACCTTGGCGGGATTGAGCGGCGAGCGCAGCGCAGTGGACTTCGGCTTCTCCTCAAAACCGTTGATGCGCCCGTCTTTGTCCACATCGACGACGCCGAAGCGGCAGGTCTCCTCAGGATCGATCTGAATCGTCGCCAGCGTGATGTCGGCCGCAGAGTCCTGATGCTGCGTCAGCATCTTGCCGTAATCCATTTTGTAGATGTGGTCGCCGGAAAGAATCAGCACGTACTTGGGCTGCTCCGAGCCGATCGAATAGATATTCTGATACACCGCGTCGGCCGTCCCCTGATACCACTGATCGCTCACCCGCTTCATCGGAGGCAACACTTCTATGAACTCCCCGACCTCGCGACCCAAAATGTTCCAGCCTTCGCGGATATGCCGGTTGAGCGAGAGCGCCTTGTACTGGGTGAGGATGTAGACGCGGCGCAAATCGGAGTTCAGGCAGTTGGAAAGGGTGATGTCAATGATGCGGTAGATTCCGCCGAAGGTAACTGCCGGTTTGGCGCGGTCGCGGGTGAGAGGATAGAGGCGCTCCCCAGCCCCGCCTGCCAAAAGAACCCCCAGCGTGTCTTTCATCACTGCCTCTGAGATTCCGGTCCTGAGCAGCGTTGAGCCATCCGGAATCTTCTCTTCCGCACGGCAGATGCGGAAAGAAAACAGTAGATGGTAGCACAGTCGCTTGGGCTGATTTTTGAAGGCAGAGTTGCAGCTGGAGGGCGGTTACTTGTCTTTTCCCTTGTCCTGCTTTTCTTCGTCGATCTTGATGCGCAAAGACTTCAGGAATTTCAGGTCCTGGTCGCTCACCTTGAACTCGGGGTTGGTCGAAAGGGTGGTAATGAGGGACGTCTTGTCCGTAGGCTTTTCGCCCTGCTTGCTGACGCCGATGGTGGCTTCCAGCACCAGGAAAATGTCATAGCCGCCTTCCTTGATGCGGCCCACCACCTCGGATATCTGTTCCGAGTCGGACAGGGACTCATTAATGGCGTCGCCGAGTTCCTTCATGAGCTGCTTGAGCTGTGGATCCACGAAAAGCCCCTGGCCGTTCCCAACAAGTCGACTGCACCAGTAAACACTTACTTTGATGCCGCGCTGGGCCTTGCGGTTCACCGGCCGCGCGTGGGGTCATTGTAGCGCCGAAGGCTGTTAAAATCGAGGCCGTGAGTAAAGTTTCTGCCTTACGAAAGTTGGGGGTGGCGGCGCGGGTTGCGTTGAATGCCGCGCGGGATCAGGCCGGGCGCAGCCGCACGCTCAGTGCCCTTCTGGCCGGGGTGCGCACCACCGCCCGCTCCTTTGGTCACGCCCTGCATCAGCTGTGGCTTGAGGTCATTGGCACCCTTTTCTTGACTATGGCGGCCTTTGGCGGCGTTGGCCTGGTCCGGGAATACATGAAATATCAGGCCGGGCGCACCACCGCCGGCCGGGTCGCGATTGTGATTTGCTTCACATTAGCCTTTGCCTGGTTCGGGCTAAGCTCGTTCTGGAGAGTCCGGAGAAAGACCCAGCGTCAGTGACGTCTTGCCGGCCATTTCAACAGCGCGATTTCAGATCGAAGATTTCAGATTGCAGATTTTACATTTCGGCATGAATCTTCAATCCGAAATCTGCGATCTGCAATCCGTTTCTCGGGTAATCGAATGAAGCAAAAACTGACGACCCCTCCTGAAAGTGCGAGAGACATTGAAACTTCCTCGCACATTCCTGTAAACCCGCTCTACACGCCCGCCGATCTCAAGGGCTCGGATTACGAAAGCGAGGTCGGCTATCCCGGCGAATATCCCTTCACGCGCGGCGTGCAAGCGACCATGTACCGCGGCCGCCTGTGGACCATGCGCCAGTACGCCGGCATGGGTGACGCCGAGGAATCGAACAAGCGCTACAAATATCTCCTCGCCAACGGAACCACGGGATTGTCGGTAGCGTTCGACTTACCCACACAGATCGGGATGGATTCCGACCATTGCATGGCGGCAGGGGAAGTCGGGAAGGTTGGCGTAGCGATCGACTCGATCGAGGATATGCAGCGTCTCTTCGATGGCATCGAACTGACGAAAATTTCAACGTCGATGACCATCAACGCCACGGCATCAATTCTGCTGGCGCTGTATGTGGCCGTGGCGAAGCGGCAGGGCGGCGACATCCGCAAGCTCTCGGGCACCGTTCAGAACGACGTGCTCAAGGAGTACATCGCGCGCGGGACATACATTTATCCGCCGCAGCAGGCCATGCGCGTCATCACCGACATGTTTGCCTGGGCCAACGAGCGCGTGCCCGACTGGAACACGATTTCCATCTCCGGCTATCACATGCGCGAAGCCGGGTCGACCGCCGTGCAGGAAGTCGCCTTTACCCTGGGCAACGGCATGGCCTATGTAGAAGCCGCGATCAGAGCCGGGCTTGATGTCGACAAATTCGGGCCGCGGCTGTCGTTCTTCTTCAACGCGCATAGCAACTTTCTCGAGGAAGTCGCCAAGTTCCGCGCCGCCCGCCGCATGTGGGCGCGCATCATGCGCGAACATTTCAAGGCGAAGAATCCGCGCTCCTGGATGCTGCGCTTCCACACCCAGACCGCCGGCTCGACTCTGACCGCGCAGCAACCAGAGAACAACATCGTGCGCACGGCGATTCAGGCGCTGGCCGCAGTAATGGGCGGGACGCAATCGCTGCACACGAATTCCTACGACGAAGCCCTCGCCCTGCCCACCGAGCAGGCCGCCCGCATCGCGCTACGCACGCAGCAGATTATCGCCTATGAATCGGGCGCGCCACAGACCATTGATCCTCTGGCCGGCTCGTACTACCTCGAGACGCTGACCAACGAGATTGAGAAGCGTGCGGCGGAGTATCTCGGCAAGATTGAGGTTCTCGGCGGAATGCTGAAGGCGATCGAGCGCGGCTTCGTGCAGCAGGAAATTCAGAACGCGGCCTACGAATATCAGCGGCAGGTCGACCACCAGGAATCAATCGTCGTCGGCGTGAATCGGTTCGAGGTGGAAGAAGAAAAGGCGATCCCGATTCAGCGCATCGATCCCGCCCTCGAGCCGAAACAGATCGACCGCGTGCGGGCGCTCAGAGCGAAGCGGGATGCAGGCCCATGGAAGGCGGCGTTGGCCGGTGTAGAAGATGCGGCGAGATCCGGCGCGAACGTCATGCCGCGAATTTTGGCTGGGGTCGAGGCTTATGCGACGGTGGGCGAAATCGCCGACGCCATGCGGCGCGTGTTCGGGGAGTACAAGGAAGCGGTGGTGATTTAGGGCCTGACGGCCATCTTGCCAGAACCCTTCAGTGTATGGAGATGGCTATGACCGGTGCGAATGCGTCAGCGCCCGGGTCAATCTCGACTGTCTCTTGGGTCAGCCGAGGATCGTCTGCCCGGACCTCTACCGCATCCGAGGATTCGTCGGGAGTCCACCCCACCAAGTCCCGCGCCTCCTCCTCTTGCGCGACGAGCACGTTGTCCTCTCCTGCGATATTGAGGACGTACGCTTCTTTTTTCACACGCCACCTCTCTCCTAGGTCACTCTATGCCGGCTGCGCCTGCATCTCTGCGATGGCCGCATCGAGATGCGCCAGCGTTTCTTCCACAGTCAGCGAATACATCTCGCTCCCAAGGCCCTCGCCTGATTCGAGCGCGCTCTTTAGATAATGCCCGGCAATCTCCACGCCCAGCGAGTCGGTAATAATGCGGCCCGTGCGTTTCTTGTATTCCACCCATGCGGGATGCGGCAGGGCCACCCACACTTTGCGTCCGTCAACCAGGAATTTGTAGTCCACGGCATCGGCGTGACGCGTAGCGATGGCGACGATCTGCGCCTGATAAACGCAGTGCGCGGATTTTTTCGCCCAGCGGTCGGTGGCAGTAAAGTTCTCGAACATGGGTAAAACTATATCAAGAAATGCGCCTGCGCTCGACGTGAGGCGCATCCAGTTCAAGGAAATAACCACGACGACGACCGCTCAGGCGATCAACAACGCGGTCTGCCAGGCGCGGTCTTCCGCCTTTGGGCTTAGCCGCAGCCAACTGGGATGAACGGTTCGACCAGTTCCCACAACTTATCAGGCAATAGTTCGATGCCATCGGGCAAGTCCCGTCCGTAGAGATGTTCCGACTTCTTTCACGGATTGCTGGAGAAATTAAGCTTTGTTAGACGTTGTAAGGCCTACTGCAGCTTCGCATACTCCGCCTTGGCTTCTTTCAGGATGAGGATGTCGGGGTCGGCGTCTTTCCAGAGTTTGAGGAAGTCTTGGTACGCACCTTTCGCCTTTGCGGTATCCCCTTCCATCGCGTAAGCACGACCGATTTGAAGGTGCGCCAGTGATCCTGTCACAAAATTCTGCACGATGCCCCGGTGATTCAGCACTTTCTGGAACTCGGCGGCGGCGGCCGCTCCATTGCGCGCCAGCAGATAGGCTTGGCCGCGCACGTACACCGGGTACAAGTAGCTGATGAACGTTCCTGCTCCGCCTAGTTCGTAAGGAACAGCAGCCTCCAGATCCGCAAGCGCTTGGGATGAATTACGCTTGCTGAGTTCGATGGCGGCGTTGATGGTCGGCAGCCAGTAGAGCATCAGCAGCGTATTCGATGGGTAGTTCTTCCCCAGTTCCTCGGCCAGGGCCTTGGCTCGGGCAGCACCGCCAGTGCGAGCCAGCGCGAGGGCTGCCGCCACCTTCACATCCCGCCCCGAAGACAGCGCCAAAGCCGCCGTGACTCCTTGCCTCGCGGATGCAGTGTTGCCCAACTCCGCCTCGCGCAGCGCAGCATTGAGCTGCCAGAAAGCCGCCGCTTCTCTGGAGTCCGCGCGGAGAGCCGAGACCACCGCTCGGCGGGAAAGGTCCCGTGCCTGGTTGAACCGCCCATAGTAAGCCTCGGTGTCAGATTGCTTGGACAGCAGCGGGTCTTCGTCTCCGGGCTTGCCGGCACCCCAAGCTACTTGCCGCTCCATCTCCACGGCATCTCCCCGCAGAAAAGCAAGATAGTACATGTTCTCGCGCAACCATCCCCCATCTAGCTTGTGTGCGAGCGCCTGATCAAAGGTGGCTTTGGCTTCCTCCAGCCGGTTCAGGCAGAGGTACGCTGCCCCAAGATTTGCGTAGCTGACGACATGGTCGGGCGCAAGCCCCGACCCTTCCTGAAATTCCGCGAGAGCTTTGTCATATTGCCCTGTGTTGAAGTAGCTCGCCCCCAAGTTCTCGTGAGGAACAGGATCACGAGGGTAGTCTGCGATCCACAGTTCGTAGATCTGGCCCTCCTTCTCCACCTCTCCCGTGGCACGAAAATAAGCCGCGGAGATACGCAGTTTTTCCCGTTCGCTGACCCGGTCACTCAATTCGAATGCCTTGGTCGCGTATTCCAGGGCGACGGACGGTTGACTGAGATTGCCGTACGCTATCGCCAATTGGGCGTACGCCATGGGGAAGTTACGGTCGAGTTCAACCGCCCGCTTCAGAAACGGAATGCTCGGCGCGTCTCCCTGTTCGTGAGCTACTCTGACACCCATGCTGTAGTTTTTCAGGGCTTCGAGCGAAGGTGTCGTGACTTCAATCGGAACGTCAAACTTCTGCACCGAAGGGAGCGACTCTCCCAGCTTAGTGCGTAGAATGGAAGCGGCTCGACTCAGAGCCTTCAGAACTTCTTCCTTGCTTGCGGCTTCGCTCTGTTCTTGGACCAGGGTATCGCCCGTGCTGCAGGCGACGGCATTCAGGCCAATCAGGTAATGGCTGCCCAAGCTGGAGATCATCCCGCCCAGCACGGCCTTGCTGCCCGTGCGAAGGCAAAGCTCCCGCCCGGCATCTCCCGTGATGCGTTCACTCGCAGAATGGCCCATCATCCCCCAGGTCTCGCTGACTCTTCGGTCGGAGAGCACGTTCAGGAAAGGAGATTGTCCCAGTTCCACGGCCAGCGCCTGCTTCAGTGCATCGTCGAACACTGTATCGCCCGTGCTGTTGGCAAAATCGGCGAGGACGATCGTGTCCCTGGAAGTGATTTGCAAAGCAGGCCGGCGAAAGTGCCGGAATCCTGCGACGCCTGCACCTGCCACAATGAGAGCGGCGGCGAGCCAAAAATACGGGTGGCGACTCGGGCCGGACTTGACTGGGGTCACGGCTCGCGATTCGGGCGTCCAAACCACGGGAGCAATAAAACGATAGCCTCGGCGGGGGACCGTTTCCAGAAACCTCGGATTGTCAGCTGAATCGTTCAAGGCCGCGCGCAGCTTCCGCATCGCGGTGTTCAACGCATCGTCAAACTCCACAAACGTATCGCGCGACCAAAGTTTCTGACGGATTTCCTCCCTGGTGACGAGCTGACCCGGGTGCTCCAGCAACAGCGCCAGAATCTGTAACGGCTGTTCTTGCAAATGAATTCGAATCCCCGCCTTGGTGAGCTTGCCTTCTTTGAGATCAGCCTCGAAGGATCCAAAACGGACAATCCGGCCAGCTGGTTCATGCTGGTGCATACACGAACACCCGTCCCCACAAGTGCTGGGAATTCTAGCATGGCAGGTCAGAGATTTGACTAACTGCTTCGCCCCCAGTGCGTTAGCTGGTTAGGTCAAGTTCGGGAACAGTTTCGTTGCTTGTTGGAAAGAGCTGCAGCAAATTGCTGCACGAAATCTCCCGAAAGGTAATCCCAAGGTGGGGGAGCCGTTGGGGGACGGTTCTCCCGTCTCGGGAAAGAGATTTCGACGCTGCTTACTACTAGCTATTTCGATGGTGAGTGGCAACATCAATCGCGGAGCTTGCCCATGTTTGCCCGCAAGGTTGCTGTGCGCCTGAAACCGAATTCACTCGCCGAGTTTACGAATCTCGTGGACCACGAAATTCTTCCCTGGCTACGAAAGCAAGAAGGCTTCCTGGACTTGATCACTCTGGCTGCCACCGATGGCTTGGAAGTCGCAGCCATCAGTTTCTGGGATCACAAAAGGAATGCGGAGGCTTACAGCTCATGGGGATATCCAGAAGTATTGAAAATTCTGGACGAACTTTTCGACGGAGCTCCCTACGTCAAGACATTTGATGTTGTCAGCTCGACGCTTCAAAGGATTGCCCTCGCCCGTGCAGCTGAAACAGAAAACCTGATCCAGGAGGGCGACTTGGTACACCGAGGCTATGGTTCGCATGAGACGAGCGTCTGACTCGTACCACGAAATCAAAGCGGAGAGTGCGGGGTAGCGCGACGGGTTGTTCGGAACTGGACTCCGATGAGTTGGGCCAGCTTTCCCCAAAATAATATTCGTATCGATGAGCCAATTTGCCCGCGTTTCCCGCTTTCATAGCAGCACTCTTTTTGTTGCGTGCTTAGTGGGCAAGAAGAGGAGGTGAGGGGGTAAGGAGGGGTTAATGACGTACTTCGATTGCTTCGTTGTGGGGGCATGGATGTTCGTGATTGGGTGGTTTTTCGGGGCCATCTACGTCCAAAATCACAATGAAAACGCCGAAAGCTCGCGTGTGAGTGAAACGCTGGAAAACGTCACTGAAAAACCAGAACGGTGCCCGGAGTGCGAGGCTTGGCGGCTTCCGGTGCTAACCGCTTCCGAAATGTCGGCGGATTGAGGGCTGCAAGCCGGTTCTGCCGACTGGCGCCACAAGCGCTAACGCACTGCGCTGGGCGGAAGAGACTGTTCAGCAGAGGTGTCTAACCTATGCGCAGGTTCCGACCACCGCCTCCCTGGATTCCGGCTACACACGAACTGTGGCTCCGGAGGGGATCGTTTTCACAATTATCCAGGCAGGAACGTTGACGACCGGAAATAGCTGAGGCACGATCACGACTCGGCAAGGCACGGGGAAAGACACGGTTGAGTCACGTGTACAAAATTGAATTGTAAGTATCGCAGAAATCACCTCCTGCTCTTGCTCGTGCGCACGCACGCCTCTCTCCGGCTTACACCCCTGAGGGGTGGAGCAAAATTTCCTCGGTGGGTATAACCCCCCCGGCACGGTTTGACGGGTAGGTGTATACCGACGGCAAAATGGACCCTCCCCCCACGCGGGAAATTCTTTGCGCGACATCCCCCCATGTTGCAGCACCCCCCTTGCGCGGGCGTGCGCGTGCGCACTAAGGAACTGTGAATGCGTTGTCTAATGCGTACATCCCACCGGAGGGGTTGGTGACGGTAATCTGGACCGGACCTGCGCTGAGAGCAGGAACAACTACTTGAAGCGTGTTCGCATTTACAAGTGTCGATGTGGCGGCTGTTCCATTAGCGGTCACTGAAGCCCCGGTCAGGAAACCGCTGCCGGAAACCGTAATCGTGGTTCCAGGGGAGGCGGATGTCGGACTCACACTTCCAATGGCCAATGGCGCCGCAGCGACCTTCACGATCGTCAATCCGGCGTTCGTGATGAGGTAGATATTCTGACCGTAGGCGTCGATCGCCATGGCGTTCGTGACCGACTGCACCTGCTCGGTCAAAACCAGCCGATGTAACATCGCTCCGTGATTCACATCGAAAATATCTACGAAGCTCGGATAAGACACTGTGAAATGCATAAAGCTAGCGTAGGGAATGTAGACAAGGCTGCCGCCATCAGACACCGTCTCCAGTCGCAGCGACGGGTATGGCCCTGGGGACATGAAAACATCCTGCCATGCCAAGGCACCAAGCACATTGGCGTTCGCGTCAACGAGACTACTTCCAGTCGCAAACACCGTTCCATTTGGAGAGATTGCGGCGTTGCCTCCAAAGTTTTCGGTTACCGATATGTTCGTCGCCCAAGTGTTGCTTGCGGAATCGTAGACTGTTACCTGTTGCGGCCCGCTGATGTCCGTCGTTGCGAGAAGCACTTTTGATCCGTCCGCCGATGCGGCCATCGGAAATCCTTCAGCTTGTATGCAGAACAAGTTGATCAAATTCACTGCCGTCACTTGCAACGTTGACAAATTCAGTTCGTAGACCGCGTTACCACATCCTTCGCTATCGGGGGTCGCGGCTTCTATGAAAGCCAGACCTGTATTAGTGGTAACGACATTATCGGGGCCTGGGTTGAGAGGGGTCCCGGGGGGAATGACTTGAACAGCAGTTGCTGAGCTTGGTTCATCCGGATTAATCAGTGCGACCGATCCGTCGGGGAAGTTTGCGGCCAGCAATTGCGAACCATCTGGCGTAAGTGCCAGACCGTGAAACGCCGCTTGCCCATTTAGAGAGGGCGGAGTGAAAGGAGCAAGAAATTGAGAAGTCGCTAACGAAAACACATCGATGTGGGTGCCAGCTGATAGATAAAGCTGATTGCGCGTACTATCCAACAGTATCGACTGGAATGGACTATTTGGCGAGGGATAGTCCGTCACGCTTTGGACGTAGTGAATGGCCTTCGGCAGTGTCGAGGACCCCGAAGAAGTCGTCACAACCAGGTCTTGGTCTCCTGTACCCGGTGGCAGAGTAACCGTGAGTTGGACGGCTGGATACGGATATGAAAACGGGAAGTAGACGCCATAGAAGGGAGCCTGCACTGCGCTCGTGATGGTTGCATTCTGACCGCCAACGCTAACTTGTACTTGGCTCGCATCGGTGGGCATTCCTACGCCTGTGATATAGGAAGTAGTGCCACCGGTCGGCGTTGATGTGTCTCCATTTACAAACATCAGATTAGGGCCATAACTGAAAGCTAAGGGGTTATAGCTTTCATTCCCGCTCGGTTGGATGATCTTTACGTCAACCGGGCCTGGCTGTGATACCGCTGGTGCGACAGCACTCAACGGGCCGGGTGTACTCTGCCCAGTGCTCACCTGGGCCGCGCGAGTGCCTCCGAACCAAACATCTGGTACTGAGCCGAACTCCTCAACTGAAGTGAAATTCGTTGATGTGGTTGCGTTAACCGGGCCAGAATCCGGGGTTAGAGTCAATCCCAAGCACGTAAACCCACCAAATCCGGAACCAAAATTGACGGAATACGTCGAATCATCAAAAGCTATGCCATGGTCGGCGGAGCCAAAAACAATTCCGCTGGAGTCGACGGCAAAGGGTGTCTCCGAATCAGGACACGGTCCGATTTCGGCTCCAGGAGGAATCGTGCCAAGTGAAGGTGCGGTGTTAATAAAGTTTCCTGATCCATCAAAGACAGCTAGGATGCCCTCTTCCACATAGATATTCGAGCCGTCTTGACTGAAGATGAAGGTGCCGTAGCCATCTGGAGGAGTGAGAAACGTCTCAGCCTGGAGCTGCGAGTTGTATAGACCAATTCCATATGTGTCATCCGACACTATGAATTGAGAGCCGTCAGGACTAGCAGCAGCGCGGTAGATAAAGCCCGGAAAGTTCAGGAGTGGGGAAAACTCATTGGTGGCCGTGTTATAGACTGACGCAACTCCAGGCTCACTGCAGGAGCCGATGAAAATGTTAGTACCCGCACCTGCTACGACGCAGACATTCTGGTTCAAAGCCGTCGGCACCGGTAGCGCAGTTGTAGTGTTGTTCGTGGGATTCCAAACGCTGAGGTAACCATTCAGAATACCCTGGGCAGAAAACGCTACGGTGCCGTCGGATAACGGAAAAAGGTCGTATAGTCCGTAGGTCCTCCCCTCCCACAGAGGCAGTATCCATTGCTGCACGACCTGCAAACTGCTGGTGCTAATGGCTTCAACCTGTTGCGAGTCGCTACCCACGAGGACCTCATTACCGTCTGTTGTGAGAGCAAGTCCATGGGGGCTGAGGACAGGAATGCTTTTCACCAGTTGCCTGTTCGCCGTCGAGACGACATCAACTCGATTCAATAAATAGTCGCTGGAAAAGATGTGTTGATTCGCTGCGTCATATACGATGGACTGCGGTGTATCATCCGTTCGGAGATAGCTCGTCTGGTTGTTCGGGATACTCCCGGGGGGAGGCGCTACCACCAAATCAAGCGCCAGGCTCTGGGTCTCTACTGACGCGCCAGGTGTGCCCACAACATTGATCAAGACGCCCTGAATCCATGGTGAATTCGTCGGAGCGGTCACGCTCAAAGTGGTCGTTTCGCCGACGGTGACGGGATTCGGCGCAAGTGTTGCCGTGATGCCCGATGGGACACCAGTTACAGAAAAGTTCACCAGGTAATTGGACAGCCCCGACCCCTGTTCCTCCGTCTGCAACTGTATCTGAGCCGTAGATCCGAACCTTATAACGATCTGTGGGATCAATGGCTGAATAATGGTGAAATTCGCTAAAGTTTCCACGCCTACGTTCACCGTGGTGGAACTGTTCAAGTTCCCACTTGTCCCGTTGAGAGAAAAAGAATAATTGCCATCCGCGAGGGTGCTGGCAGCAATCAACGTAACAATTTGTGGTGTGCTCTGGAGCGATAGTGATGAAGGAGTCGCTGTGAGGCCAGAAGGCAGCCCCGAGACAGTGACGGCAACTGTACCACTGAATCCATTTTGCGGAACGGCGGAGAGTTGAATTGTGGATGACGTTCCCGGAGCTATGGACGGATTTGACGGCGTAGCAACGACACTAAACGATGGAGGTGGTGGTGATTGCCCGGATTGTCCACCTGATCCGCCGCCACAGGCGACCACTGCAAGGGTCATGCAAAGCGCGACGGCCAGCCTCGTTATAATCTTCGTCAGCATCCCTATGCCTACGGTTGCACGCTCTGTATCTTGCATGGTTTGTCGTGATCAGGAGTCCAGAGCGAACGGTCAACAAATGACACTCGCACGACTTCTAAAGCGATATTCCCTCCGAAGGCCGTTCCAGAGACGTTTGGGAAAACAACTGTTTGCTCTTGTCTCGGACGAACAATATTGTTTGCCCTGAATTCGCCGAGCACAGTACGCTGCGATACGTCCTCATTCGTCACACTGAATTGCACATCGCGGATCGCCCGAGTAGTTGAATTGTAATAGCGAATGATAATGCTGCTTCTAACGCGGTCAAACGATACCTGGCGTGGTTGGATTGGGCACTGCGCAGCAGCATTCGCACCGATCAAACAGGCAAGAAAAGCAATAAAGCAGCACCGCATCTGTTGGATCTCCACTAAGTCCGACTTACGACTGAAACCCCAGGATTATCCTCCGGCACTTTAGGTTGGTCAAGATGCACTTCGTTGCAACCTTTTAGCCAGCGTACAAACTCAGTATACGAGTTACGTTTCACAGGCACATCGCGCATCAACTTGCGAATGAAGTTGGCACGATGAAACCCGCTCTCTCGCGCGCACTTGTTGATTCCGATTCTCTGGATTGCCGCCTTCACTTCATCGCTCGCGATGACCTTCCCTCTTCGCCCGTATTCGGTTGCGGCAAATTCCAGCACGCTGATTTCTTCGCCCTCTTCCCATTTGCGATCTGTTTCCTTGCCAACATAACGAATGTCGCCAGCGATCACGTGCGCACGTTGCAATAATCCCTGTGTTTCAGTTGCGCAGGGCGATCCGTCGGGCGCAAGGCTCTTCGCTTCCGGGTGTTGCTGATATTGAATGATGAGATGTGCGAACTGTGACGGAAAGACCACGTTGTACCGAATGCTCCCTTTAGCCTTCTTGCAATCGAGCATCCTGTATTTCTTGCCGTCATAAACGTTCACGCATTCTAGGTCAAACCACTGCTTTTGCTTCGATGAAAACGGGCAGACGAGCAGCACTTTTTCGTTTGCTTGCCGATGGAATGCGAATCCATAAAGCGGATCGACCATGGGCAGCAACAGGAAGTTGTATGGACGTGCGATCTCCCATTCTCCGAGCATCTCCAGAACGTTGTACGTCGTGATGGTAAGGCGCATCATCTGGGGAACATTGACCCAAGACGGTGGTTTATTCGGTAGCTCCAACGCACCTCGCAAGATGTAATCCCAGAGCTGGTAAACCCAGCGTGGAGCTTCTTTGTCCCAGCCCTTTGGAGAGTCTTGGGGTGAGTACAGGAATCCAATTCCATGCGCTTTGGGGTCAACGATTGCGATGTTTGGTTTGTGTGTTTTTCTCATATAGTGCATAGCGTTTGGCAGCTATGCTGTAGCCCCAAAGTTGGCGCTGTGGGTTGCTTGGATCGGAATCGATGTAGTTTGCGTCTACCAGGTTGAGGATTGACCCTTTGACGGCTTTTCTGTTGTAGGGGTTCAACGAAGTGAATCTGTTAACGATTTTCTGCGTCTCGGTCCACGACAGGATGCGGCGATCTTCAGCGCCAGCGATCTTCAGTGTGCCGCCGTTCTCCGCGCTGACAATAGCCAACGAATCGGTATCGCAGAACAGGTATGTTCCTTTCTTCCGGTTTACGCTTTCCTCCGCCATCGCGAGCAGCAAACGACCAGCCGACGTGATCATCGATGCCAATGGCGGAAAGAACCAACGTCCGGGTTTTTCGATCACATCTGACGAATCGGTAAACTTCTTGTCACCCGAATAAACTTCAAGTTGAACGTTCGTGTTGAGCAATTCGGGAATCAGCTCAACGAAGAACCCGTAGATCGAATTCGCAAAGATCTTGAGCCAGTAATACAGCTTCCTGTCTGCCTTATAGAGTTTTCGTTGTTCAATGACTTTGCGGAACAAATCATCTTTGTACGGATTGATTTCAACCATGCTGCCACGCAAATTCACGCTTTTCATGCCAGCCTGTTTGCCGTGTGGCACGATGCGAACGGCGCGGATGATGCGTGGCGCTTTGCCTGTCCTGATTGCGGACGCAATGACATCGGGGCCTGCAAACCACAGTGGTGTATCAGAAGTCAGGTAATTGTTGCCGATATTCTGGGTCACGCTGTCATAGACGGTACGTACGGGCAGAATGTCGTTGTCGGGCTGCACGAGTGCAAAGAAGTTGAATTGCTTCCACAATTTTGGGTCAAAACAACGATTCAGAGAGACCCATTTGATGAGTCGGCGGATGTTGGCAGTATCGTCTTTAAATGTGACTCTCCGAGCTGTCAGAATGTCGAACAGACCCAGTAGCACGCAGCACGTCGGATATTCGCTGGTGAAATCGACAGGAACGACGGGGACCTCGGTACGACGGATGCGCGTCTCCGAGCGCCCGCCATAGTATGTTTGCATCGCAATGCCATGGTGTTTCGCTGAAATCTTGAATTTCTCGGCTGGCCTGATAAGGCCCATGGCATCGAGATAACTTTTGGCAATGCTCGCAGGCGAGTATGCGTGGCAGGGATTCAAGCTAATCGGATGTTTGTCGAATTCCTCCTTCAGTGCGTTGAGTGCATCGACGGTGCAGCGCCCGTCCTGTCTGGCATATTCGATTTCTTCAATCGTAACTTCGCCGGTCGGTTCATGATCGATCTTTTGATTTTCAGTTTGCAGTTCTGCACACAAACGCTTCAGTGAATAAGAACGGTTGAATAAGGCCCAGCCAAGTGTTCTCAGATCCAGGAAATGCGATCTACCCTTATCTTTCCACTCGTCCGGTTTCCACGGTTTTGCCAACCTGATAAATGCTTTTTTGCCGTCGATCGGTGTTATCAAAATGCGCGGAACATTGCTGTTTTCAATTCCATTTGAGTACTGCGACATCGTAAGCGACCATTCGTTGTGCTCAGCGCGACTCCATGCCAACGCGAGATGCGCGAGGTCGAATGGCAAGTTTAGTCCGCAGATGAGTGCACCATTTCGCTTGATCGCAGGCCAAAACACTCTCTTCATAAAGTCGGACCGCGAGTAGAGCGGGAATTCGGGTGGAAATGACTTAGCGTCCGACACCGCCGTTCGTGCATAGGCGCGCAGGACTTGACGGTCTTTTGTGGGCAGAGCATCAGCGTAGAAGATCCCTTCTCTGGTAACGACATATTTTGTGTCTTTGAGTTCACAGAAGCGAAAGATGCCAAACGTTAACGACTGATCGAATGTAATCCGGGTCTCACTATCCAAAATCAGGGCATAGGACGGCCACTTAGCGTCATCGCTCGAACGATGGTTGCGATTGTCGTCAGGGTCTTCCGATGCTGGAATTGCATAGGCACGAACGAAAATGTCGTGAATGTTTGTCATAACGACCTCCGATGGTGATTGCGGTTTTCGCTTTCTGCTAACTGTTCGTCGAGAAACCACAGAAACACGTATGCCGCCATTCGTGCGCGTCGTGCACGCTCCTCAACAATGTCTGTGTAGCGCGGGTCTACCCCAGCCCTAACGATGGCGAGGGTCACCGCTTGGTGATGCGGCTGGCACAGTGGGATCGTGAAGAACGGAGCATGTTGGAATAGCCCGAGGTGATGCTCTTCAATGTTCCTCGTTGATCCACAAATGGCACAGCAGCGCATGCGTGATCGCCTCAACTTCATGCGGCACCGCCTGCGAGGGAGCGGTAGAGCGAATAGGGCAGTAACTCCTTACGAGCTTGTGCGACGAGTACCTTGGGGTCCGTTACCAGTTCGAATCCGGCAATTTTTCGACTCCGCCACTTGTCCATTGCGTGGCGATCACCGCGTAACAGACGGTTGATATCTGCTTTGTAGGCCGCGACCTTGCTCGCCGTCTTCGACCCGCGCACGTTTATGTCTCGTGGTTGGCCATCAGGGCCCGGTATCTGCAAGTAGCGAATGAGCCGGTCACTCTTGGTCGCGCGGATGCGCCCGCTAGGACGATCCTGCACGAGGGCTGATCCCACGTAACGCTTGACGGTACGACTGCTGACACCGTTGTTGCGGGCAGCTTTCGAGAGCGTGTCACCCTGTCGCATGGCCCAGAGGGCCTTGAGGGCACGGTCACGAGCCGATTGGTTGTTCCCTCTAGTGGCTTGGCCGCCACGCGCAGGCAGGATCCGTTTTGCCGACGCTTTCGGCTTGCGCGCCTTACCGCGTTGTGGTTTGCGTCTCACGATGCGACCATATGAACTCCTCTTGCTGCAGAATTAAAAGGACGTGAAATCTTTTTTTGTGTCCGGATTAGAATCCTGAGGTGGGCAGACATCGGAAGACACAGCAACAGGGGAGCTGGAGGCAGAAACTCCCCGGTGTGTTCTTTGAGCTGGCTGAGCTGAATCAAGCGTTCGAACACCGGATGGCTGAACTGGAGCGAAGGAGCAAGCAACTAGCAAGCACTAAGAACCAACATCAGCTTTCGAAAGCAGCAAAGGAAATTGCTGAGAAGAGGGCGCGATTGGAACGGTGGTCTGAGCAGAAGCTCATTGAGATCGATAAGCGGCATAAAGGAACACCCTTCAACGCGTTAGCTTTTAGCTATTTGACGCTTGACCCGCCGCTCCCCGATTCAGAGGGAATTCGAGAGTATCTCCACTTTCGTCGCCATGGGCAATCACTGCGGGCAACTCGGATGAAAGATGCGCAAGGCAACCTCGATGCGTGGGACAAAATCGCGCGAACGGAGCGCGATCTTCGAATTCTGACGTTCGGCAAGGGACCTATTGCACTATTTCAGGATGACGCGGTCCACCGCCAGCTGCTCCAACTTGTTATCTGTTACGAGAAAGAGCGATTGACTGCCGAAGAGTTGGTGCAGTGCTTTGATGAGTTTTGTAAGTGTGGAAAAGAGAACCACGACGCGGACGCTCTCAGAAAAATGCGGGATCGATTCGAAGCAGAACTCAGAGCCGCAAGCGAGTTGCGACAGCGACCTCGTTTCGCAAAACCCAGCGCCCGTATCAATAAGAAGCCCGCTCAGTGAAGTGAGCGGGCGCTCGCTCGGACAATAGTTGTTTTACTGTAAAGTTGCCTCGTGCGTGACGAAGCCTGGGATGGCCTCAAGAACCAACTGCTCAGGATCAATTCGGATTGGTTTCGAAGCTTCCAACTCTGGGTCGATTTGCTCCAACACAGCGGTAAGCTTCAACTCGCGCACCATTTGCTGGATGCGAACTAAGTTATTTGCCAGGTCACGGTCTCCAATCTGCTTCGCATTCACCCCGGCTAACCGTTCCATCATCCGAGCAAAACAAACTAGCCGAAGGAGCCGGTCCGATTCCTTACCGATGGTCTTTTTTGTGTTTTCCCAACGCGACACGGTTCCCTTATCCATGCCCATCACCCGGGCGAGTTCAGTAGCCGAGTAACCGGCTGTCTTGCGAAGAAAGCGAATCTCTTCACCCGACACAAGTGTCTTTTTCTCAAGGATGCTCATCGCAATACAGTTGTGCAGAATTCCCGCGTAGGGAATTTCTGGGACAATTGCTCCGCATTTGCAGTGGTAGACGACGATGTTAAGCAGGACAACCGACTTCAGACCAACTTCTCGGTAAGAGTAGTTCTCCCTCTTCCCAATCATTGCCCGGCCACATTCGTAGCACTTCCGCTCCAAGCCGGATCCGCTGTGCTCCGTGCGCTCCATATTTCCTCCGTTCACGTGCTGTTCTACCTCCAATAACCCGTGATAAGAACAATTAGCGGCGATCTCTCGTAGTCCTCTGAAGGATCTAACGCGACAACCACCTCAAACCTCCTGTCCTCCACATCGGCAATAATCCGATATTTCCAATTCCGACGTTCGGGACAAAACTCAGGGTCTCCGCGAAGAACTCCATCTCTGATCGCGTTCGCTGCATCCGGCAGATCAAATCGGCGCGTAATTGCCTGTTGTCGAAAGTGATCTGTGATCTGCATTCGCCCCGCAAAGAAGGCCGCTCGGATAATCTCCATGGCGTTCGCTGGAGATATGGGAGCTTCTGGTTTTGCTTTGCATGATGCATCAACCGCCGGTCCTTTGTAGACAAAGACTCTAGCTTCATCCATGACCTTCCTCACAGTTTTCTGGCTTGGGGGAGGGCAAGCGCAAAGTTGATTTAAGGCTAACTGTTAGCCTTGGATCATGTCAAGCAGGAAGTGACCGAAGATCAACTTTATGGTAACTATCTTATTTTTCAGTCAGATGTGACCTTCTTTTGGGGTGATGAGTGTTTTATCATGAAGGAGATCCTTGATTTGCACGGGCCTGCCGGACTGTTGGAAGCAGCCGACAAGCCCTGACCACCATGGAGGTATCAGCTCCGATGGCAGCTTCACGCACCCTACCGCAACCCGTCTCTTCCCGCAAATCTCCGGTCGGCAGAAGTGGCGTTCTGGCGCTCTCCGGCTACGGCATCAAAGTCCGAATGCAATGCGGCCATCTCGAAATCGAGGACGGTATCGGCCACGAGCGGCGCAGAATTCGGCTTGCCCGCGTCGGCCATGGGCTGAAACGGCTGGTCATCATCGGCTCTGACGGATTCATTTCTCTCGCCGCTCTCCAATGGCTGGCAGACCAAGATGCCAGCTTCGTGATGCTTGAAAGGAATGGCAAAGTTCTGGCCACAACTGGTCCGGTCCGACCTTCAGACGCCAAACTTCGCCGCGCCCAAGCCATCGCCCATTCTTCCGGCGCAGCGTTACACATTTCCCGCGAGCTGATCAACCGGAAGCTTGCAGCACAGGAAGAGGTTGCGCGAAACAAACTCTTGGACACTTCGACAGCCAATGTCATCGCCCGATTTCGCGCCGATTTACCAAGCGCCGACAGCCTCAGCACGATCCGGCTGATTGAGTCCCAAGCTGCCCGCGCCTACTGGTCTGCATGGTCCTCGCTTCCGATCAATTTTCCAAAGAATCAATTGCCGCGTTTGCCTATTCATTGGCTGAGTTTCGGTGCACGTGTGTCGCCGCTCACCGGATCACCCCGTCTAGCTTGCAATCCCCCGAATGCAATTTTGAATTTTCTGTACTCGCTCTTGGAAGCTGAGGCAAGGCTCGCGGCGGCTTGCCTTGGCTTGGACCCTGGTCTTGGAATGCCGCACGTTGACACGTCAGCTCGTGACAGCTTACTCCGATTTGGGGGAACGATAGATGCGACGCCTTCGCCCCTACGCCCTTGCGTGTTTAGTCCTGGTCCTGTTTCTGCAGCAAGTAGTTCCCCAGACCCAGCCATCACCTCAGCCAAGCACAAATACGTCCTCTGGAACCTCGAAAGCA
Source organism: Candidatus Sulfotelmatobacter sp. (assembly GCA_030041475.1). Lineage (GTDB taxonomy): Bacteria > Acidobacteriota > Terriglobia > Terriglobales > Acidobacteriaceae > Sulfotelmatobacter. The sequence continues at coordinate 5,225 of JASHNU010000075.1, read as the reverse complement.
AATCAAGAGCGGGCTGATTGCACCAATAACGGCACCTACGTAAACAGCAAAGGGCAAACGGTTCCCCGGCCTGAGAATTGTTCCGCACCTCCGAAAGGAGCAACAGCGCAATGTCGCGATGGAACCTATAGCTTCAGCCAGAGCAGGCGGGGCACCTGCTCGCACCACGGCGGAGTAGCCAAATGGCTCTGAAGCGCAAACCGAATGTGACAGACAGCTTGCTACGTCTCAGCCTCTTTCTTGCAATACACGTATCTTTGCTTTCGACTTGTTTTGCGAAGGACTACCTGACCATAACCAGTGATCCTCCAGGTGCAAGCATCGAGATAAATGGAAGAGTAGTCGGAAAGACTCCATACAAAGTCGAGGTCCCTAAGGCGTACTACCATGGCTGCGGTAACGTCTTTTGTCTCAAGCATGCACTCGTAGACCAACTGCACGCCCGTATTATGCTGGATGGTTTTCTGCCAAAGGACCAGGACCTGGCAAGAGGTCCGTATAAGTGGATCGCGTTCAACGGAACCTATCACGGAGACTACTTTCTCCTGCAGGCGGATACTTTCAACTTCACACTTGAAAAGGCGTCCACAACTTTTACAGGAAGTGTTCAAGCGACTCTCGCGGGCACCGGGTCTGCAACGATGCGACCGGCCCTGTCTTCGGAGGAGATATTTGGTCGAGCAAACTCGGCGGTGTTGTTGCTGAGTGGTGCGGAAGGACATGGCTCCGGATTTCTCGTCAGTGATACCGGCATAGCAGTTACAAATGCACATGTTGCGAAGGGTCAATCCAATCTGACGGCCACTACCGGCAACGGACAGACCTTCAATGCTAAAGTTGAGTACATTGACCCCAACTTGGACATTGCCTTCGTCAGGGTTGAAGGAAGCAACTTCCCTCACTTGACGCTTGCCGAACCGTTACGCACTATCGATGACATCGTAGCTCTCCACGAGCTTGAAGGTAAGGAGGTGCAGGAGGTTTTCGTTGAGGGATTGAGCGACAAACACTTTTTCGAGCATTTCTTAATCGAATCTGGACTCCCGGACGTTGCTGTTTACGAGATCGCAACTGTTGAGGTTCCGACCGGTGAGGTGCTGAAACGGGCTCTAGAGGACGGCAACAAAGGTCGAGTAGTAACGCTCGCTTGCCTACTAGATGACGAAGTTGAAGTGAACGAAGTTGTCTGCATTGCGGATGCTGATTTCGATTATTTGAAAGGAACAATCTACGATTGCTCATTGCTTCTTTTGTCGGATTACTCTGCACTGGAGATGTACGCGTTCAATGAGCGAGCCCTGGCAAAGCTGTTTCGGCTGGTGGCAAATGGATTTCCGAAGAGGCCCGATATTGTTATGACGCAAATTCGGGCACCACTCGAAACAGCATTTCTAATTAGGATGGCGAACCAAGATCTCGGTCTCGGGTGTGCTGTTCCTGATCTTCATGACTTTTGTGCTTACAACAGCAAGAAGGACAATATAGAGTTCAGAGAAAAAGACTATATTGCAACTTTGGTTCGGCTACGGCCCAAAGAGAAATTGCAGGATAAGGTCAAATCGTTCGTTCTGGAGCAACGACCGAGCTTGAAACATGACGCTCGTTATCAAATTCACGGCCATGACTTTTCCCTGCTCCTGGGTTGGTTCATTAGACAACACCATGGCTTCAAAGCAATTCATCCCACTACAATTTCGGCTTCTTTGACAGCGTGCATCGAATGCACCTGGCTGACCGACGAGAATTTGTTTGTAGAGCTCCTGAAGAGGTTAAAGTCTTAGCTTCGCTTTCTCAGCCCAAGCGCGGGCGGGTCCCGCTCCAGGGGGGAGGGTCCATTTTGCCGTCGGTATACACCTACCCCGGCACGGTTTGACCCTTCTTTTCTTGCGCCTGTACACTCGAAACAGCACTCAGCTTTCAGCACTCAGCACGCAGTTGAGACCGCTTTCGACTGGCTGATTGCTGACGCCTGAGTGCTGACTGCTTTCTATGCCTCACGAATTGCCCAAATCCTACGAGCCGGGCGCGATCGAGCTGCGCTGGGCCGACTTCTGGGTCCGCGAAAAACTTTTCTCCGTACCCGCGCCTCCTGCAGGCGAAACTCGACCCGTTTTTACGCTCCTTCTGCCGCCGCCCAACGTCACCGGCCGCCTGCACATGGGCCACATGCTCAACCAGACGCAGATGGACATCATCGTGCGCTGGCATCGCATGCGGGGCTTCATCACTCTGTGGCTGCCGGGCACCGACCACGCCGGCATCGCCACGCAAATGATGGTCGAACGCCAGCTCGCCAAGGAAGGCAAGAAGCGCCGCGACCTGGGCCGCGAAAAATTCATTGCGCGGGTGTGGGAGTGGAAGCGCGAATACGGCGGCGCCATTCTCGACCAGATGCGGCGCCTGGGCGCCTCGGTCGACTGGGACCGCGAGTACTTCACGATGGACGAAAATCTTTCGCACGCCGTGCGCGAGGTCTTCGTCCGCCTGTATGAAGAGGGCCTGATCTACCGCGGCAACTACATTGTGAACTGGTGCCCGTGGCACGAGACCGCGATCTCCGACCTCGAGGTCAAGCACGAAGAGGTCGCCGGAAAATTGTGGGAGATTCGCTACCCGGTTGTGGACGGATCTTCCGCAGGAAAGCCCGAATTTATTACTGTCGCGACCACACGCCCAGAAACCATGCTCGGCGACACCGCCATCGCCGTCAACGCGGCCGACGAACGTTACACGCATTTACACGGCAAAAAAGTTCTGCTGCCGCTGATGAATCGCGAGATTCCGATCATCACCGATGAGCTGGCGCAACCCGAATTTGGTACCGGCGCGGTGAAGGTCACTCCGGCGCACGATCCCAACGACTTCGAAGCCGGCAAGCGCCACAATCTTCCGCAGATCAACGTCATGGACGACCACGCGCACATGAACGAGCACGCCGGTCGCTATAAAGGGCTGGACCGCTTCGAAGCCAGAAAACAAGTACTGCACGATTTGCGCGAGCTGGGATTTCTGGTCGCCGAAAAGGACTACACGCTCTCCATCGGCAAGTGCGACCGCTGCGGAACGGTCATCGAGCCGCGCCTTTCTGAACAGTGGTTCGTGAAAATTCAGCCGCTAGCCGATCGCGCCAAAGAGGCCGTCGAGAGCGGCGAAATCAGCATCGTCCCCGAAAACTATCGAACGATCTATCTGAACTGGATGAACAATATCCACGACTGGTGCGTTTCGCGGCAGCTGTGGTGGGGCCATCGCATTCCCGCGTGGACGTGTACGAATAAAGACTGCAAAGAAGTCATCGTCGCCCGCGAAGCTCCGACCACGTGCCCGAAGTGCGCCGGCAAGAAACTCGAGCAGGTTCCCGACGTGCTCGACACCTGGTTTTCCTCGGGACTCCTGCCGTTCACTACGCTTGGCTGGCCCGAGAAGACGCGCGATCAGGCAGTGTTCTACCCGACCACCCTGCTGATCACGGCTTACGAAATTTTGTTCTTCTGGGTCGCCCGGATGATTATGTTCGGCTGCCACTTCATGCAAGGGCACCATCAGGACGAGGCGATCAAGAAAGCTAGCGGCTGGGCTGATAAAAAGAACGACAGTGTTCCGTTCCGCGAGGTCTACATTCATTCCCTCGTGCGCGACGCCGAGCGGCAAAAAATGTCGAAGACCAAAGGCAACGTCGTCGACCCGCTGGATGTGATAGAGCGCTTCGGCACCGACGCGACACGGTTCACTCTGGCGGCCATGGCCGCCCCCGGCACCGACATTGCCTTCAACGAGAGCCGCACCGAAGGCTACCGCGCCTTCGCCAACAAAATCTGGAACGCCGCCCGCTTCATGTTCATGAACGTGGATCGAATCGGGTTCGTTTGGGATTCACAAGGAACCATGTGGGGACAGCCGCCCTCAGCTGTCCAGTCGGGACGAAGTCCCGACAGCAAGGGCATCGCCCGCTTCCAACCAGTCACCCTCGAAGACCGCTGGATCCTCTCCCGCTTCAACCGCGTCGCGGCCGATGTGAACGACGCACTCGCCACTTATCGTTTTCACGAAGGCGCGAACTGCATCTACGATTTTTTCTGGGGAGAATTCTGCGACTGGTATCTCGAACTCATCAAGCCGCGCCTTAACATTGAAGACTGCGTCGACAAGAAACTCGCACAGATTGCCTGCTCGAACCTTGTGAATTTGTTCGACGCGTCCCTGCGCCTGCTGCATCCCGTCATGCCGTTCATAACGGAGGAAATCTGGCAGGCCATGCACGACGGCAAGCCGGCGCTCAAGTCGATCGCGCTCGCCCCCTATCCGCAAGCCTACGAATCTCAGGTCGATCTCGCTGCTGAAACCGAAATGGCCATTTTGCAGGACTTGATCGTCGGGGTGAGGAACGAACGCGCTCAGCTGAAGGTCGAGACAAAGGCCAAGGTGCCCTTACACGTTTATACTCCCGAACCTGAAATTCAAGGGCTCATACAGAAAAACCAACGTGCTGTCGAGCGCCTTGCGAATGTAGAGACTATTCTCTTCGTGAACAGCCCATTAACGCTTGTGCAGGGGGCGCGGCACACCGCGAGATTCGACTTTCATGTGGCGCACGAACGCTGGATTAATCTTAAGGCCGAGTGCGAACGCCAAAGGAAAGAATTGGACCGTCTGGAGAAAGCTATTGCCAATGGCCAACGCCAACTCGGCAACGAGCAATTTCTGGCCAAGGCACCGACGAATGTCGTCGAGAACCTGCGCAAGCAACAACAGGAACTAGCGGTGCTCAAAGACAAGACGCTGTCGAAGCTGAGGGAATTAGGATGTCAGTAGCTGAACCCTGACAACTGACCACTAATCCCTGACCCCTGCTTATGGACTGGAATTCACGGCGCATCACCGCCATCCTCGAGAACGCGCTGCTCGAGGACCGCGCCACTCGCGACGCGACCAGCTACGCCTGCGTCGACGCCAATCAGCGCGCCTCGGCCACCATCCTCGCCAAGCAGGATTCGATTCTCGCCGGCATCGGCTGCGTGGCCCGCATTCTCGACGTCTACGCCGCGCTCGACGGCGCCGTCACCGCGCACTACGAAGTCACCACGCATCCGGAAATTTTCGACGGCGTGCGCCTGCACAAAGGACAATCTGTCGCCGTGATCCGCCACAACGCGCGCGTCATTCTCTCCTGCGAGCGCGTGATCCTGAATTTCCTGCAACGCATGAGCGGCATCGCCACGCTCACG